>NZ_JCAXEF010000009.1:0-170919 GCF_059758765.1 Pseudarthrobacter sp. GQ63 | reverse complement strand
TTCAAATATTCCCGAAACAATTCATTTTCATGAATTCTTATTCCGTATTTCTTCGCTGCGATGTTTCAATCTTATTTCATTCATTTTCACTTTGCAAATCCGGTTGTTTTCCCGGAATTCACTCGGTGGAATGAATCCGCCCATCATAAAGTGAAGCATTTCTTCGTTTTGCGCTTCCGCACATGGTGAAGTTGCTTCACTTTTTGGTGGGGGTTTGTCGCTATTTTTCCGCTTCAGCGGCGGCGACTCAGAAAACATTACACGCTCCGCCGCGGCCGTGCAAATCGGCTGCGGAGGAGCGTGCAGGTGCTCTATGAAGCGGGGGAAGAGCCTAGGGAACCAGGACCTCCACGGTTGCCAGGTTCTTCTTTCCGCGGCGCAGGAGCAGGTACTGCCCATGCAGCAGTTCGGACTCCGGAATGACTGCCTCGGGGTCGGACACCTTCTCGTTGTTGACGTAGGCCCCGCCTTCGCCAACGGTACGCCTTGCCGCCGACTTGCTGTCGGACAGCCCGGAAGCAACGAGCAGGTCCACGATCCCCATCTCGTCCACCTGCACAGTGGCGAAGGGAAGCTCGGAAGTTGCCGCCTGGAGCGTGGGCTTGTCCAGGGCGGTCAAGTCACCGTTCCCGAAAAGTGCGGCGGATGCCGCAATGACCTTCTCCGTGGCTTCCACACCGTGAACAAGGGAGGTCACTTCGTAGGCAAGCTTCCGCTGGCCTTCACGGGCGAACGGCCGTTCAGCCACAGCAACGGAAAGCTCCTCGATCTCCGCCTTGGTAAGGAAGGTGAAGACCTTCAGCCGGTCCACAACGTCGGCATCCGCCGTGTTGACCCAGAACTGGTAAAAGGCGTAGGGGCTGCACATGCCGGCGTCCAGCCAGATGGCGTTGCCCTCGCTCTTGCCGAACTTCGTCCCGTCCGCATTGGTAATCAATGGGGTCCCCAGGGCGTGGACGCTCTTGCCCTCCACCTTGCGGATCAATTCCGTACCGCTGGTGAGGTTGCCCCACTGGTCCGAGCCGCCGGTCTGCAGCACGCAGCCGTAATCACGGTAGAGCTGGAGGTAATCCATCCCCTGCAGGATCTGGTAGCTGAACTCGGTGTAGCTGATGCCCTCATCCGAGCTCAGCCGTGAGGCCACGGCGTCCTTGCGCAGCATGGTTCCCACACGGAAGTGCTTCCCAACGTCACGCAGGAAATCGATGGCGCTCAGCGGCGCCGTCCAGTCAAGGTTGTTGACCATCTGCGCTGCGTTGCCGCCCTCGAAGCTGAGGAAACGGCGGACCTGCGCCTGAAGGTAGCCCACCCACTCGGCCACGGTGTCCTTGGTGTTCAGCGTGCGCTCGGCCGTGGGACGGGGGTCGCCGATCATACCGGTTGACCCACCCACCAGTCCGAGGGGCTTGTGGCCGGCCAGCTGCAGCCGCCGCATCACGAGCAGCTGGACCAGGTTACCCAGGTGCAGGCTCGGCGCGGTGGGATCGAACCCGCAATAGTACGTCACCGGTCCGCCGGCGAGGAGTTTTTCAAGCTCCGCCTCGTCGGTGGAGACGTGGACCAGGCCACGCCACTTCAGTTCCTGCCAAATGTTGGCAAAAGTGGGGTCGTTCTGCTGCGATTCGAGGCTGATGAGTTCTGGCACGCCTTCTAAGTTAGCAGTATGCGGCGCGCCTGATCAGCGCTTGATCCCTGCCGGCACCGGTTCTGAAGCAATCAGCCGGAGCCGCTGGGTGGCCCGGGTCATCGCGACGTACAGGTCCCCCACTTTGCCGTGCTCATGGTTCAGCATCATGGACGGCTCAAGCACCACCACGCCGTCGAACTCCAGGCCCTTGGCTTCACGGGGGCTGATCACCACGATGTCCTGCTCGTAGCTGCCGGCACCCGTGCCCACCCGGCGTCCATGGGCGGCTCGCAGGGCGGCGGTGGCTTCCGGCAGGAAGTGTCCGTCGGCAATGACGGCGAGCAGGCCGCCGTCGAGCGCATCCAGTTCCTCCGGCAGGACCTCAACCAGGCGGCTGACCACCTGGCCAGGATCCACCTCGTCGATGACCGGCGACCAGCGTCCTTCGCGGACAGCCTTGGGCGCCGAGACCACCAATCCGGCCGCGTTGGCCATCCGGACGGCGGCTTCGGCGATCTGGGACGGCGTGCGGTAGTTCACCGTCAGCTCCTCCAGCTGCCAGCGGTCCCCGAACATGGGTGCGAGCGCGCCCTGCCAGGAGTTGGCACCGGCCACCGAACTGGTCTGCGCGATGTCCCCCACGATGGTGAAGGACTTCAGGGGGCAGCGGCGGACCAGCAGGCGCCACTGCATGGGTGAAAGCTCCTGCGCCTCATCAACCACGATGTGGCCGAAGGCCCATGTGCGGTCGCTGGTGGCGCGCTCTGCGGCGGTTTGCCGCGTTTCCTGTTCCTGGTTCTGCTCGGCCAGTTCCTCGGCAGACATCAGGGGATCCACCCCTGCCGCCTGCATGTTCACCAGGGTCTGCTTGGCGTTGGCAAGGTCGCGGGCACGGTCGTGCTCCTGCTGCGCGAGCCCGCGTCCTGCGGCCGGGTCCAGTTCGCCGAGCAGCTCGGCGGCCTCGTCCAGCAGCGGCACATCCGACTCGGTCCAGGGGGCGTCGGCCGGGCGCTGCAGGAGCGCCCGTTCAGCCGGAGACATGGTGGGGGTACAGAATTCCA
The DNA here is from genome assembly GCF_059758765.1 of Pseudarthrobacter sp. GQ63. Lineage (NCBI taxonomy): Bacteria > Bacillati > Actinomycetota > Actinomycetes > Micrococcales > Micrococcaceae > Pseudarthrobacter > Pseudarthrobacter sp. GQ63. Next base: position 168,231 of record NZ_JCAXEF010000009.1, on the reverse strand, counting down.
GGATGGCCGGCTTGCTGAAGAGCTCGGAGATCAGCTTCTCCGGCGTCATGGGCATCCAGCAGAGGTTCAGGGCAATCCGTACATCGCGTGCGGAACGGACATCCTCGGCAAGGTAGGAGCGGTCTGCGTTGTTGCCGATGTTCCCGGCTTCCACCAGTTCGGTCATCTGTTCCGTGAGTTCGCGGAGCAGGATTTTGACGAACGTCACGCGCGCCTCGTTGTGCGGCTTGCCGGTGGAGCGGGCACGCTCGCGGGCACGGCGAACCTGGCGCGGCGTCAGCACCAGTTTGCGGCCGTCCACCTCCAGGATCCGGTCTTCAGCGGGAATCCGTTGGCGGTTGGCCACGGCGTTGGCCACCACGGTGGCCATGTCCAGGCGGCCCTTGATGGCAGCGACGTCGGCGTCCGGTTCCGGCACGGCGTGGATGCCGGGCATCAGGCGGCCCACGCTGGCCATCACCACGCCGGTCTCGCCCAGGGAGGGCAGCACCCTTTCGATGTACTTCATGAACGACGACGACGGGCCCACGAGCAGCACACCTGCGGTCTTGAGGCGGTCGCGGTGGGTATAGAGCAGGTAGGCAGCCCGGTGGAGGGCCACGGCGGTCTTTCCGGTGCCGGGTCCGCCCTGCACCACGAGCGCCCCGGAGATGGATGACCGGATGATGCGGTCCTGCTCGGACTGGATGGTGCTGACAATGTCGGACATCCGGCCGGTACGCTTGGAATTCAGGGCGGCGAGCAGGGCGCCTTCCCCCTGCAGCGATTCGTTGTCCGCGAGCATCCCGGCGTCAAGGACGTCATCCTCGATGGCCTTGACCTCACGGCCCTGCAGGATCAGGTGCCGGCGGCGGCGCACACCCTGCCGGTCAAAGGCCGTGGCCTGGTAGAAGTGGCCGGCCTCGGGCGCACGCCAGTCCACCATGAGCCGCTGCAGGTCCTCGGTGGTGAGGCCGATGCGGCCAATGTACTGGGCTTCGCCGGAGTCCAGGTCCAGCCGGCCGAAGACCAGCCGGTCGTCCACCGCGTCCAGCTGGGCAAGCCGGTCCTCGTAGAGAGCAGCGAACGCGTCGCGCTCGGAGACGTTCTGCATGGTGCCCACAGCCCCGGCCCGGCGGACCTGCGCCAGCTGGCGGCGCTTTTCCTCGCGCAGCTCTTCCAGCCGTGCGTACAGGCCGGCTACATAGTCGCGTTCATGGGCCAAATCGGCGTCAAGCATTTAACGTTCCCCTATCGCAAAAGACAGACCTACCATTCTACAACCATTTCCGTTAACGCCCGTGAAACGTTGCCGGATCCGGTTTGGCTCCCCTGGGTTTGGCCGGCTTGTACTGGGAGACTGTGGGGTCGCCGGTGATCCAGAAGCGCCATGCGTACCGGTCCGTCCCTCCTGCGCCGGAGACCCCAACCCTTGGTCCGGAGCTCACCGGCACTGCCGGCCGGGAGGGAAGGACCAGCCCGAACGGCGGCGCGAGCGCATCGCGGCCGCTGTCCGCCGTCGTCAGTCCCAGGGCCTTGGCCAGCCGGGCAGGCCCCCTTGCCAGGTCGGCGGGGCTTTTGGAGGTGGTCCGCCGGTGCCGGGCGAGTTCAACACCGTCCACGATCTCCCCTGCCCTCAACAGCAGGGCCGACGCCGTTCCTTCCGGCCCGCACACGATGTTCGTGCAGTGGTGCATCCCGTAGGTGAAGTAGACGTACAGGTGGCCAGCCGGGCCGAACATGGGTGCGTTGCGGGGTGTGGGACCGCGGTAGGTATGTGATCCGGGATCCGGGTGCAGGGAATCCTCTGGCCCCAGGTAGGCCTCCACTTCGGTAAGCCGCACCGACACTGCACCATCCTTGGAGTCATGGGTCAGGACGGCGCCCAGCAGCAGGGGCGCCAGCTGGCGGGCGTCTCCGGAAAGGAACTCCCGCAGCGGCTCACCGGCCGTCAGCGGATTTCTGCTCATGGCCAGACTCTATCCAACGCCGGCGCCGCCGCCCCGCCATTCACGTGGTGGAGGCGCCACGGCCGTGTCCGATTTCCGCTAGCCGGGGCGTGGGAGGGCTGGCACGATGGAGGAATGGACTTCTGGCAGCGCTACCGGGCGATCGACGCCCGGGACACCCGGTTCGACGGGCAGTTCTACACTGCCGTCCGGACCACGGGCATCTATTGCCGCCCGTCCTGCCCGGCCCGGACTCCGAAGGCCTCCAACGTCACCTTCTATGAAACCTCCGCAGCAGCGCACGACGCCGGCTACCGGGCCTGCAAGCGCTGCCTTCCGGAGGCGGTTCCCGGCACACCCGCCTGGAACCTTCGCCAGGATATTGCCGGGCGCGCCATGCGGCTGATCAGTGACGGCGTGGTCACCAGGGACGGCGTCGACGGCCTGGCCGCCCGCCTGGGCTATTCCTCCCGCCAGCTCAACCGCATCCTCAGCCAGGAGCTCGGGGCGGGCCCCCTCTCGCTTGCACGGGCCGGCCGCGCGCAGACTGCCCGTACCCTGCTGGTCTCCACCTCCATGAAGCTCGCCGACGTCGCCTTTGCGGCCGGGTTCAGCAGCGTCCGCCAGTTCAACGAAACCATGGCGGAAGTTTTTGGCATGACGCCCACCGCGCTCCGCACCGCAAGGCATCCCAAGGCCGCCGCCGGCTCCACCGCCCTCACCCTCAACCTCCCCTACCGGGAACCTTTCGACCCCGGTGTCTTCACCTTCCTGGCCGTCCGCGCCATCCCCGGGATCGAAGCGGGAACGCCCACGTCCTACGCCCGAACGCTGCGGCTGCCCCAGGGTGATGCGAGGTTCCGGGTGGAGTACGACGCCGGTGCTCCGGGCCGGCCGCTGACCCTCACCATCGGCGCGGTGGACCTTAGGGACCTGCCGGCCCTGTTGAGCCGGGTACGGCGGCTCTTTGACCTCGATGCGGATCCTGTGGCGATCGACAGTGCACTGGCAGGGGATGCCAGGCTCGCTGCCGCAGTGGCGGGCACTCCCGGGATCAGGATGCCCGGTGCCATGGATCCGGCGGAAATGCTGGTCCGGGCCATGGCCGGGCAGCAGATCACCGTTGCCGCGGCGCGGACCGCCCTCACCCAGCTGGCCGCCGTCGGACGTCCAAGCCGAAGCCCCGGCGAGGGCCTGGAGCGGATGTTTCCCACCCCGGCCGAAATCGCCGGCGGCGGCCCCGCGGTCCTGCGCGGACCGCAACGGCGGATCGGGGCCCTCCTCGCGGCAGCTGCCGCCATGGCGGACGGCGGACTCGACTTTGGCTATGGCGACACCCCGGAAAGCCTGGCCGCCAAACTGCTTCCGCTTCCCGGCGTGGGACCATGGACCACGGGATACCTGGCCATGCGCATCCTCGGCGCCCCGGACGTTTTCCTGGCCAACGACGCAGCGGTACGGAACGGGATCCGTGCCCTCGGGGAGGGTACCGCGGCGTCCAGCGCGGACTTCCGGGAAGCCAGCCCCTGGCGCTCATACGCCACCATGCACCTGTGGCGGGCGGCAGCCCGGCCGGCGTCCGGTACCCGCAGGCGCACAGCAGCACACACAAACCAAGGCACCAGACCAGCAGAGGAAGCGAACCGATGAAGGCCCAGCTGCTTCAGATGACCACCCCGGACGGTCCGTTCACCATCCTGGCCCAGGACGGCGTCGTGCTCTCCAGCGGATGGACAGACAATCCTGGTGAGCTGACCGGGCAGATCCATCCGTCCCTCCGGCCGGGTGCGCTGGAGCCGGTCACCGGGCTGGGGGACATCTCGTCCGCCGTCGAAGCCTTCTATGCCGGTGACCCGGCGCCGGTGATGAACGTTCCGGTGCGGCAGGTGTCCGGACCTTTCCGGGTCCACGCCTGGGACGTCCTGCGGCTGGTGCAGCCGGGACAGCCCGTCACGTACGCCCGGTACGCGGAGCTTGCCGGCAACCCCAGGGCCGTGCGGGCAGCGGCCAGCGCCTGCGCCTTCAACGCTGCCGCGCTGTTTGTCCCCTGCCACCGGGTGATCCGCACGGACGGTTCGCTGGGCGGTTTCCGCTGGGGGCTTCCAGTTAAGCGGAGCCTCCTGGCACGCGAAGCCGGTTAGCCCTTCCGGTCAGCCCTGTGTGGCGGCGGGGGTTCCGGACGGCCACGGCAGCAGCACCGGCAGGTCCACGCCGTCGGCCGCGGCGGAGGCCCTGAGGCTGCCAAGCGTCGGCTCGCGGCCGGCAAGCCAGGCTGCGATGTCGGTGATCATGCCGCTAATGACGGTGGACCGGGTGCCGCTGCCGATGGCCAGCGGCTGGAGCCCCAGTGGCTGCAGCACGAGCCTGTCGTCGGGCTGGACCCTGGCCGCCAGGAAATCAAAAAGGTGCTCGCAGAACGGCCGGCTCCAGGTTTCGGGTCCCCTCCCCGCCAGCAGGTCCGACGTGTGGATGACCAGTTCCCGCCACAGCGCCAGTCCGCCGTCCAGGACCACGCCGCCGCGATACGTGATGGGGGCGTACCAGCCGGTCCGGTTCGCGGCGGAATCCTTCACGCCGGGCAGGGCGTCGAAGGACCTGAGTGCCCGGTCCAGCGCGGCGGTGAGGTCCGCGCGGTGGGTGGCGGCGTCGTGACCCGCTGCCATGTCGATGGCTTTGTTCCGGCCTTCCATGCCGCCGTCGTAAAGCTCCACGGTCTCTCCGCGCGCAGCGTACTCAAGCTGCCGGGCCATGGCGTTGGAGATGCCCGTGAGATGGGCCAGAACGTGCCCCCTCGTCCAGCCGGGCAGGGCGGAGGGCGCCTGCACGTCGGAATCGCTGAACTTTGCAGCGTCGGCTGCCACGTCAGCTGCGGCCTTGTGGAGCGCCGGAAGCAGTTCGTCTGGTGCGGGAGCTGTCATGGCGACAGCCTAACCCAGGGGCGAACCGTCGGGGGCCACACGGTGCCGGACATGGTTGCCGTCGTTGCTGGCCTGCCAGAACTCGATCTCGGCGGGCCGGAGGGCGTAAAGCTGCCAGTGCGGGTTGGTGCTGCCGTCGGCACGGGGCCGCTCCGCCCAGTCCTGCGCGGAGGCCTCGGCGGACAGTTCGACGACGGCCCCTGCCACGCGGACCTGCCGGCCCTGGGACGGCCAGTAGAAGGTCATGGCGGCATGCGGGTTGGCGCTGAGTTCCCTGCCCTTGCGTGAGGTGCGGGACGTGGCGAAGTGCCAGCCGTCGTCGTCGATGTTCTTCAGGATCAGCATCCTGGACGACGGTTTGCCGTCGCCGCCCGCCGTGGCCAGGCTGCACGCATGCGGCTGCCGCTCCCCCGCTGCCAGCGCCTCCCCCAGCCAGTGCCTGAACAGCTCGGCAGGATCCGTGGGGGCGCCCTCCGGGTCAAAGCCCGGCAGCGTGTCCGGGAAATCGGGAAGCGCGCGGAGTTGCCTGCGGAACGGTTCGCTCATTGCACCATGCTAGCGGGGAGCGTCCGGCGCCTAACGCTCTCTCACTTGATGCAGGAAAACCGGCAACGCTCCTGCACCCGGTGCAGGAGCGTTGCCGGAAACGTTGCATCAAGTGAGAGAGCGTTCTACCCGGCGTAGTGCCGCGCTTCCTTCAGCTCCGCCTCCAGCGCAACCAGCTGGCGTTCGACGGCGGCGGGCGCAGTTCCGCCCTGGGAGTTGCGGCTGTTCAGCGAGCCTTCCGTGGACAGGACGGTGCGGACCTCCGGCGTCAGGTGCTCCGAGATGGCAGCGTATTCCCCGTCCGTCAGGTCCCACAGCTCCACGCCGCGGGATTCGGCCTGCTTCACCGCGGCACCGGACAGCTCGTGCGCTTCCCGGAACGGAACACCCTGCCGGACGAGCCACTCAGCAATGTCAGTGGCCAGCGCGAAGCCCTGCGGTGCCAGCGACTCCATCCGTTCAGTGTTGAACTTCAGGGTGGCGATCATGCCGGAGACCGCCGGAAGCAGGAGCTCCAGGGTGTCTGCGGCGTCGAACACCGGCTCCTTGTCTTCCTGCAGGTCGCGGTTGTACGCCAGCGGAAGGCCCTTGAGCGTGGCCAGCAGCCCGGTCAGGTTGCCGATGAGCCGGCCTGCCTTGCCGCGGGCCAGTTCCGCCACATCCGGGTTTTTCTTCTGCGGCATGATGGACGAACCCGTGGAGTAGGAGTCGTGCAGCGTGACGAAGGAGAACTCCTTGGTGGCCCAGAGGATGACTTCCTCCGACACCCGCGAGAGGTCCACGCCGATCATGGAACACACCCAGGCGAACTCGGCGAAGACGTCGCGGGAGGCGGTGCCGTCGATCGAGTTGTGGGAGGCGGAGAAGAAGCCCAGGTCCGCGGCCACCGCCTCCGGGTCCAGCCCCAGCGAGGAGCCGGCCAGGGCGCCCGAACCGTAGGGCGAGACGCCGGCGCGCTTGTCCCAGTCCTGGAGCCTTTGCACGTCGCGCAGCAGCGCCCAGGCGTGGGCCAGCAGGTGGTGGCTGAGGAGGACCGGCTGGGCGTGCTGCAGGTGGGTGCGGCCGGGCATGGCAACACCGTGGTGCGCCTTGGCCTGCTCCACGAGCGCATCCACCGTGGCCAGCACGCCGCGGGCGATGATCCGGGCGTGGTCCCGCAGGAACATGCGGCCCAGCGTGGCCACCTGGTCGTTGCGGGACCGGCCGGCGCGGAGCTTGCCGCCCAGCTGGGTTCCGGCGCGCTCGATCAGGCCCCGCTCCAGCGAGCCGTGCACGTCCTCGTCGGACTCCGCCGGCACATAGGCGCCGGAGGCCACGTCCTCATCCAGCTGCGTGAGGGCGGCCAGCATGCCTTCCAGTTCAGCGTCGTCCAGCAGGCCGGCCTTGTGCAGCACGCGGGCGTGGGCCTTGGATCCGGCAATGTCGTAGCGGGCAAGCCGCCAGTCAAAGTGGGTGGACTTGCTCAGCGCCGCCAGTGCATCCGCGGGGCCGCCGGCGAACCGGCCGCCCCACAGTGCACCTTCGTTTGTTGCCGAGGCCATTACTGTCCTGCGACGCGGATGTCGCGGCCGGACGCAACCTTGGCGGACATGCCCCACAGCTCGATGAAGCCGCGCGCCATGGACTGGTCGAAGGTGTCGCCGGTGTCGTAGGTGGCGAGGTTGAAGTCGTAGAGCGAGGTGTCGGACCGGCGGCCGTTGACGATGGCCTGGCCACCGTGCAGGGTCATGCGGATATCGCCCGAGACGTATTTCTGGGTGTCCTCGATGAACGCGTCCAGGGAGCGCTTCAGCGGGGAGAACCACTGGCCGTCGTACACCAGCTCGGACCAGCGCTGGCCAACCGTGGCCTTGAAGCGGGCCTGCTCGCGCTCCACGGTGATGTCCTCGAGGTGCTTGTGGGCCGTGATGAGGGCCATGGCGCCGGGGGCCTCGTAGATTTCGCGGGACTTGATGCCCACCAGGCGGTCCTCGACGACGTCGATGCGGCCTACGCCCTGGGCGCCGGCACGGCGGTTGAGCTCCTTGATGGCCTGCAGCGGGGTGACCTTGACGCCGTCGATCGCCACAGGAATGCCGGCTTCGAAGGAAATGACGACCTCGTCCGGTGCCGGGGGGAACTCCGGGGTGGCGGTGTAGTCGTAGATGTCCTTGGTGGGGGCGTTCCAGATGTCCTCGAGGTAGCCGGTTTCCACGGCGCGGCCCCAGACATTCTGGTCAATGGAGTACGGGTTCTTCTTGGTGGTCTCGATCGGCAGGCCCTTCTCCTCGGCGAAGGCAATGGCCTTATCGCGGGTGAGCGCCAGGTCACGGACCGGGGCGATGCACTTCAGGTCCGGGCCGAGGGTCTGGATGCCCACTTCGAAGCGGACCTGGTCGTTGCCCTTGCCGGTGCAGCCGTGGGCCACGGTGGTGGCGCCGAATTCGCGGGCAGCCTTGACCAGGTGCTTGACGATGACCGGACGGGAGATGGCGGACACCAGCGGGTAGTGGCCCTGGTAGAGGCCGTTGGCCTTCAGCGTGGGCATGCAGTATTCGTTGGCGAACTCGTCGGAGGCGTCGGCCACGTAGGCTTCGACGGCGCCGCAGCCGAGGGCGCGCTGGCGGATGGTTTCCAGGGACTCGCCGCCCTGTCCGACGTCAACCGCCACGGCGATGACCTCGGCGCCGGTGGCTTCACCGATCCAGCCGATGGCTACTGAGGTGTCCAGGCCGCCCGAGTAGGCGAGCACAATGCGTTCAGTCACTTCGAATGCTCCTTGTAATTGGGGTTGGTTGATGTTGTCTTCAAGCTTATTGCCCGGCTTCTTCAGCCAGCTGCAGGAACCTGGCGGCGAGGTCCTGGCCGCCCTGCGGGTCCCGGGCCACCAGCAGCACGGTGTCGTCCCCGGCAATGGTGCCCAGGATGGACGGCATCACCGAGTGGTCAATGGCCAGTGCCAGGAAGTTCGCGGCCCCCGGCGGGGTGCGGAGCACGGCGATATTGGCCGAAGCCTCCGCGGTGACCAGCAGTTCGCTGCACAGCCGGGCCAGCCGGGCGTCCAGGATCTCCTGGCTCACGCCGCTCCGGGCAGCCCGTTCGCCGCCTTCGCCGGGTACGGCGTACACCAGCACGCCCTCCTTGCCGCGGACCCGGACCGCGCCGAGTTCCACGAGGTCCCGCGACAGCGTTGCCTGGGTGACCTGCACGCCGTCGTCCGCCAGCAGTGCTGCCAGCTCCGCCTGGGATCGCACGGACTCCCCCGTCAGGATGGCGGTGATGCGCGCCTGGCGGGCTGTCTTGGTCGCCGGGCTGGAGCCCGGCGACGCCGGTTGGGCGGACACTAGAACGTGCTCTCCCCTGTGCCTTCAACAGGTGCGAGTCCGTCGACGAAGGCCAGGCCCGACCGGTGCATCAGCCAGGCCATCAGGGCCTTCTGTGCGTGCAGCCGGTTTTCGGCCTCGTCCCAGACGATGGACTGCGGTCCGTCGATGACGCCGGGAGAGATTTCGTAGCCGCGGTAGGCGGGCAGGCAGTGAAGCACGACGGCGTCTTCCGCAGCCTGTGCCAGGGCGGCCTCGTCCACGGCGTACTCCCGGAACAGCTGCATCCGGGCTTCCTTTTCCGTCTCCTGCCCCATGGACACCCACGTGTCCGTGGCAACGACGTCGGCGCCTTTCAAGGCCTCCGCCGCGTCAGTGGTGATGAGCACCGAGCCGCCCGTCTCCGCAGCGCGTTCCTCGGCTGCGGCCACGATGTCTGCTGCCGGCAGGTAGCCTTCCGGCCCGGCGATCCGCACGTGCATCCCGGCCGTGACTCCGGCCAGCAGGTAGGAGTTGGCCATGTTGTTGGCGGCGTCCCCCAGGTAGCTCATGGTGAGGCCTTTGAGTTCGCCCTTGTGCTCTTTCACGGCCAGCAGGTCCGCCAGCAGCTGGCAGGGGTGGTAATCGTCGCACAGGGCGTTGATCACAGGAACCCTGGAGTTCTCCGCCATGGCCACCAGGCCGGAGTGGGCGCCGGTCCGCCAGACGATGGTGGACACCATCCGCTCCAGGACCTTGGCGGTGTCCTCCACGGATTCCTTGTGCCCGATCTGTGCCTCTCCAGGGTTGATGATCAGGGCGTTGCCGCCCAGGTCCGCGATCCCTGTGGCGAACGAGACCCTGGTCCGGGTGGAGGTTTTGTCGAAGATCACGGCCACCGTCTTGCGGCCGCTGCCCTCGGCGGCGTACGGCTGGACGCTGTAGGGCGCCGCCTTCATCCGGGCTGCGAGGCCGAGGACCTCGGCCTGTTCGGCGGGGCTGAGGTCCGTGTCCTTGAGGAAGTGCCGGGTAGCGCTGGCTGCTGGTGTCACTGGGCGTCCTTAGCTGCTTGGAGGATTGCCGGGAAGGCGTCGAGGAAGGTGTCTGCCTGCGCCGTGGTCAGGACCAGCGGCGGCGCAAGGCGGATGGTGCGGGGGCCGGGACTGTTGACGATGAACCCGGCGTCAAGGCCGGCCTGCACCACGGCGGGGGCGACGTCCGCGTCTAGGTCGAAGCCGATGAGGAGGCCTTCGCCGCGGACTTCGGTGACGCCCGGCAGGCGTGCCAGTCCGGCGCGCAGGTGCCCACCCACGGCTGAGGCGTTGGCCAGCACGTGCTGGCTTTCGATGGCGTGCAGGGTGGCGAGGGCGGCCGCCGTCGCCACCGGGTTCCCGCCGAACGTGGTGCCGTGCTGGCCCGCAGCCAACAACGACGACGTTTCCGGACCGTAGGTGATCAGGGCACCGATCGGGAAGCCGCCGCCCAGGCCTTTGGCCAGGGTGACGGCGTCGGGCATGATCCCGGCATCCTCGCTGGCAAGCCATTTCCCGGTGCGGCCGATGCCGGTCTGGACTTCGTCGAGGATCAGCAGTGCTCCCACCCTGGCGGTCAGCTCGCGGGCGGCCCGAAGGTATCCGGGCGGCAGGGGGCGCACGCCCGCCTCGCCCTGGATGGGCTCAAGGAAGACGGCGGCCACGGTCTCGTCAACGGCGTCCTTGAGTGCCTCCACGTCGCCGAAGGGGATGTGCACGACGCCGGCGGGCAGCGGCTCGAACGGCTCGCGGTAGGCCTCCTTGGCGGTCAGCGCAAGGGCGCCCATGGTCCGGCCGTGGAAGGCCCCCTCGAGGGCGATGATCGTGGTCCGTTTGGCGCCGCTGCCGCCCGTATTGCGGCGGGCCAGCTTGAAGGCGGCCTCGTTGGCCTCGGTGCCGGAGTTGGTGAAGAACACCTTGGAACCGGCAGGGGCGTCGGTGAGGGCCAGGAGCTTTTCGGCCAGCGCGATCTGCGTGGGGCTGGTGAAGAAGTTGGAGACATGGCCGAGGGTGGCCAGCTGGCTGGAGATCACGGACGTAACGAACGGGTTGGCATGGCCCAGCGCGTTGACGGCGATGCCTCCGAGCAGGTCGAGGTACTCCTTGCCGTCGGCGTCCCAGACCAGGCAGCCGGCGCCGCGGACCAGGACGCGCTGCGGGGTGCCGAAGACGCCCATGAGGGAGCTGGAGTACCGGGCGAGCCACTCTGGGCCGCTGCCGCTGCCGGTCATCACGGAAGCTTTGGCGTCCCGGTCGCTGACTGGACTCACGTCAACAGTTTCGTTCATGCGTTCGTCTCCTCGTCGGGGACCACCTGCGTGCCGATGCCCGCGGTGGTGAAGGTTTCCAGCAGCATGGAGTGGGCCAGGCGTCCGTCCACGATGTGCGCACGCTCCACGCCGCCGTCGATCGCCTTGAGGCACGCCTCCATCTTGGGGATCATGCCGGATTCCAGCGAGGGCAGGAGCTCCCGCAGGTCCGATGCTTTCAGGGAGGAGATCAGCGAGGTCTTGTCCGGCCAGTTGGCATACAGGCCTTCGACGTCGGTGAGGATCACCAGTTTGGAGGCACCGAGGGCTTCGGCCAGGGCTGCCGCCGCGGTGTCCGCATTGACGTTGAGCACCTGTCCCGTGGTCTGGACGCTGCCGTCTGCTGCGAACCCCTCGACGTCGATCTCCGGGGCCACCGTGGAGATCACGGGAATGCGTCCGGCGGCGAGGATGTCCAGGATGCCTTCCGGGTTTACGCCCACCACTTCACCCACGAGCCCCAGGTCCACTTCCTCGCCGTCGATGACGGTGCCGGTGCGCACGGCGCGCAGCAGTCCGCCGTCTTCACCGGACATGCCCACGGCGTAGGGGCCGTGGGAGTTGATCAGGCCCACGAGTTCGCGGCCCACCTGGCCGGTGAGGACCATGCGGACCACGTCCATGGCTTCCGGAGTGGTGACCCGCAGGCCTCCCTTGAACTCGGACTCGATGCCCAGCCGGGCCAGCATGGAGTTGATCTGGGGCCCGCCCCCGTGCACCACCACAGGGTGGATGCCCACGTGGTGCAGGAACACAACGTCCTCGGCGAAGGCACGGCGCAGCTCGTCGTTGACCATGGCGTTGCCGCCATACTTGATCACCATGGTGGTGCCGGCAAAGCGCTGGATCCAGGGCAGCGCCTCGATCAGGGTGCCGGCCTTGCTTTGGGCATCAAGCGTGGACGTGGTTTCGCGGGTGCGGGTGTTCATCAGGCAGTTTCTCCAAGGTTGCCGGGCGCCGGAAGGGGCCGGCTCAGGTGGTGCGTCAGCTTGAGTAGGCGCTGTTCTCGTGCACGTAGTCGTGGGTCAGGTCGTTCGTCCAGATGGTGGCCTCGGCGTCGCCGGCCTGAAGGTCGATTTCCACCAGGACCTCGCGCGGTTCCAGGTCCACCAGGCCGCGGTCGTCGCCGATGCTGCCGTTGCGGCAGATCTGGACACCGTTCATGGCCACGTTGAGCTGGTCGGGTTCGAAGACGGCGTCAGTAGTGCCGACGGCCGACAGTACCCGTCCCCAGTTGGGATCCTTGCCGAAAATAGCGGCCTTGAAGAGGTTGGAGCGGGCCACGGAACGGCTGACGGTTTCGGCGTCCGCTTCGCTGGCAGCGTTGAAGGTGCGGATGGCGATGTCGTGGCTGGCACCCTCGGCGTCGGCGATGAGCTTCCGGGCAAGTTCGGCGCAGACCTGGGTCAGGCCGGCACCGAAGGCCTCTGCCGACGGCACGGCGCCGGAGGCACCGGAGGACAGCAGGACCACGGTGTCGTTGGTGGACATGCAGCCGTCCGAGTCTGCCCGGTCGAACGTGACCCGGGTGGCGTCGCGGAGGACGACGTCGAGCAGTTCCGCGTCCACGGCCGCATCAGTGGTGAGGACCACCAGCATGGTAGCCAGGCCCGGAGCCAGCATGCCCGCACCCTTGGCGATCCCGCCGATGGCGAATTCCTCGCCGTCCGCATCGGTGCCGATAAACAGCGCTGCCTTGGGAACGGAGTCGGTGGTCATGATGGCGGTCGCTGCCTCGGGGCCGCCGTCGGCGCTCAGCGCGGCAGCAGCAGCCTCCACGCCGGGAAGGATTTTGTCCATGGGCAACTGCTCGCCGATCAGGCCGGTGGAACACACGAACACGTCCGTGGCGGAAATGTCCAGGACCTTGGCCACCTTTTCGGCGGTGCTATGCGTGTTCTGGAAGCCGGCCGGCCCCGTGCAGGCGTTCGCTCCGCCGGAGTTGAGGACAACCGCGTCCACGCGGCCGTCCGAGACAACCTGGCGGGACCAGTGCACGGGCGCTGCGGCGACGCGGTTGCTGGTGAAGACGGCAGCGGCGGCTTTGGACGGGCCGTCATTCACCACCAGGGCAAGGTCCGGTTTGCCGGAGGCCTTGAGTCCGGCGGTGACGCCGGCGGCCCGGAATCCACGGGGGGCGGTAACGGTCACGGGGCAACTCCCTGCAGGTCAAGGCCGGCGGTTTCCGCGAGGCCGAGGGCAATGTTCATGGACTGGACGGCGCCGCCGGCGGTCCCTTTGGTGAGGTTGTCGATGGCGCAGGTGACGATCACCCGGCCGGTGTGGGAATCGAACGCCAGCTGCATGGCAGCATGGTTCGACCCCTGCACGGATTTCGTGGCGGGCCACTGGCCTTCCGGGAGGACGTGCACGAACGGTTCGTCGTCATAGGCATCGGTCCAGGCCTGGCGGAGCTGCTCCCCCGTGGTGCCGGCCTTGACCTTCGCCGTCGCCGTCGTGAGGATACCCCGGCTCATGGGCGCCAGGGTGGGCGTGAAGGACACGGTGACCTGTTCGCCCGCGGCGTTGGACAGGCCCTGTTCGATCTCGGGTGTGTGGCGGTGTCCGCCGCCAACGCCATACGGGCTCATGGAACCCATGACCTCTGAACCGATGAGGTTCACTTTGGCGGCCTTGCCTGCACCGGAGGTGCCGGAGGCAGCAACGATGACGACGTCGTCGGGCTGGAGGAGCCCGGCGGCGAAGCCGGGCGCAAGGGCCAGCAGGGCCGACGTCGGGTAGCAGCCGGGCACGGCGATGCGGTTGGCACCTTTGAGGGCCTCGCGCTGGCCCGGGAGCTCCGGCAGGCCGTAGGGCCAGGTGCCGGCGTGGGCGGAACCGTAGAACTTTTCCCACGCCGCCGGGTCCTCCAGCCGGTGGTCTGCGCCGGCGTCGATGACGACGGTCCCCGCCGGCAGCTGGGCTGCTATCTCCGCGGAGGCGCCGTGCGGCAGGGCCAGGAAGACGACGTCGTGGCCGGACAGGTTCTCCACCGAGGTGTCCTCGAGGATGCGGCTTGCGAGCCCGTGCAGGTGGGGCTGCAGTTCGCCGAGCCGGGATCCGGCATTGCTGTGGGCTGTGATGGCTCCAATGGTGACGCCAGGATGCCCGGCCAGGAGGCGCAGGACCTCTCCCCCGGCGTATCCGCTGGCACCGGACACTGCAACAGAAATAGTCATGACCACCACCATACAGCAAAAGTATTCACTGATGCCGATATTTATGCATGCAGGGGAGGGTGCCCGTTATGGGGCTTCCGCGGACTGTCCCTAGGATGGTGGCAGCAGCCGGAGCCGGAAACGCCGGGACCGGGAAAGGTGAGCAATGACCCACGCAATCGTCGCACGTCAGGCAGGCGGACCGGAAGTCCTTACCTACGAGGACATCGAACGCCCTGTCCCGGGGCCCGGCCAGCTCCTGGTGAAGGTGGGGGCAGCGGGCGTCAACTTCATTGACACGTACAAGCGCAGCGGCACCTACAAGGTCCCTTTCCCGTTCACCCCCGGGTCCGAAGCCGCCGGCACCGTTGAAGCGGTGGGCGATGGCGTCACGGGGTTCGTCGCCGGCGACCGGGTGGCCACGGCGGAGGGCATCAACTGCTACGCGGACTACGCGCTCGTTGATGAGGCCGCCGCCCTGCCGGTCCCGCGCGGCCTGGACGACCTGACGGCGGCTGCGCTTCCCCTGCAGGGCATCACCGCCCATTACCTGATGAACTCCACCTTCAAGGTGGAACCGGGCCACACCGTCCTGCTGCACGCGGGTGCGGGGGGCGTGGGCCTGCTGCTGATCCAGCTGCTCAAGGCCCGGGGGGCGGAAGTCATCACCACGGTCTCCACGGACGGGAAGGAGCAGCTCGCGCGCGGGGCCGGCGCCGACCACGTGCTGCGGTATGAAGGCTTCGCGGAGCGGGTCAGGGAGATCACCAGCGGCACCGGCGCCGACGTGGTGTACGACGGCGTTGGGAAGGACACGTTCGACGGCTCACTGGCCGCTTTGCGCGTCAGGGGGATGCTGGTGCTTTTCGGCGCTGCCTCCGGCCCGGTCCCTCCCGTGGATCCCCAGCGCCTGAATGCCGGCGGTTCGTTGTTCCTGACCAGGCCCACCATGGGGCACTACCTGAGGGACGCTGCGGAGCGGCGCTGGCGCTCCGGCGAAGTGTTCGCGGCCGCGGCGGACGGCAGCCTGAAGGTCCGGATCGGCGCGCGGTACCCCTTGGTGCAGGCCGCCCAGGCACACCGCGACCTTGAGGGGCGGAAAACCACCGGAAAGGTCATCCTGGTTCCGTAGGACGGACAGCAACGGGAGACAGGAAAGGTCCCCTAGCCGTGCGGCTGCGGGGACCTTCCCTGTTGATGCGTGCTTGCGGTCAGCGCTGGACGGCGCCGAAGCGCTCGGCCGCCAGGGCCACCGCGCCTTCCCGTGCCGCTGATGCCTCGTCCGCCGTGAGGGTGCGGTCGTTGGCACGGAACCGAAGCCCGAACGCGAGGGACTTCTTGCCTTCCTCGATGCCCTTGCCTGCGTAGACGTCGAAGAGCGCAACGTCCTCCAGCAGTTCGCCGGCACCTTCGCGCAGGGCCGCCAGGACGTCGTCGGCGGGGACTGCAGCAGGAACCACCAGCGCCACATCCTGGGTGGCCACGGGGAACGTGGAGATGTGGCGCGCCACGATCACGTCCGGCGCGGCGTCGAACAGCGCGTCAGCATTGAGCTCCAGGGCCACCGAGCGTGCAGGCATGTCCGATGCCGCCAGCAGCTTGGGATGCAGCTCACCGGCGTAGCCCACCACGTCCCCGTTGCGGAGCGACAGCCGGGCCGCACGGCCGGGATGGAAAGCCTGGTGGCTGCCCTGGCTGACCAGGACCTCCACGCCCAGGACGTCGCCGGCAATGCGGGCAAGATCCAGCGCGTCAGCCCAGTCCCAGGGCCGCGGCGTATGGCCGGCGGCTGCCGGGGAATCGTGTCCCGTGAGCACTGCGGCGAGGTGGAATGGCTGGTCCGGGACGCCGTCGTACAGTCCGTCCAGCACCTCATCGGAAGGCTTGGCCCCAAGCGGCGGGATGGAGGCAGTGCCCACCGTGCCGCCGGGCAGGAACACCAGGCCTGACTCGAAGAGTGCCAGGTCGCGGAAACCGCGCGAATGGTTCCGCTTGGCCACCTCGATGAGCCCCGGCAGGATGGACGTGCGCAGGAAGCCCTGCTCTTCGCTGATCGGGTTCGCCAGCTTGACCGCGGTCCGGTCGGCGCCCTGTTCGGCCACCCCAAACGTGTCATTGGCTGCCTTGGACACGAAGGGGTAGGACAGGACTTCGGTGAGGCCTGCATCCGCCAGGGCCTGGATCAGGCGGCGGCGCTGCTGCTGCACCCGCGTCAGGCCGCGCCCGGGAGGCGCCACGGGAAGCGTGGCGGGAATCTTGTCGTAGCCCACCAGCCGGGCAATCTCCTCGGAGAGATCCTCCTTGGTTTCCAGATCGTTCCGCCAGCTGGGGGCCGTAACGGTCCAGCCGCCGTCGTTCTTCTCCACCGCGGCGCCGAGGTCCTGCAGGGACGTGACAATCTGCTCTTCGGTGAAGTCGATGCCAATGCGGGCGGCAGCGAAGGCCTCCGGAAGTTCGATGCTGACGGAGTCCGGAGCGGTCCCCACATCGGTTCCGGCCTGGTCCGCCGTTCCGCCGGCCAGCTCGACGAGCAGGTCGACCACCCGCTGGGCGGCGATGCCGGCCACGTGCCAGTCCACGCCGCGCTCAAACCGCTTGGACGCTTCAGACGGCAGCTTGTGGCGGCGCCGGGAACGGGCAATGGACACCTCGTCGAAGTGCGCGGCTTCCACCAGAACGGTCGACGTCGAGTCGCCCACCTCAGTGGCGGCGCCACCCATCACTCCGGCGATGCCGATCGGTCCGGAGGCGTCCGTGATCAGGAGGTCCTCGGCGTCGAGCGTGCGTTCCTTGCCATCGAGGGTGGTGATCTTCTCGCCGGCCAGGGCCCGGCGCACTACGATGTCCCCGGACAGCGTGTCCTGGTCGTAGCAGTGCGTGGGCTGGCCGAGTTCCAGCATCACGTAGTTGGAAATATCCACCGGCAGGGAGATGGAACGGATGCCGGAGAGGCGCAGCCGCGAAACCATCCACGGCGGGGTGGGCTTTGTGGCGTCCACGCCGCGGACGGTTCGGGCCACGAACCTGTCGCATCCGGGCTTGCCGTAGATGGGGGCATCGTCATTGATCTTGACGCCGTACCCGCCGGACAGCTCCGCAGGAGCGGTGACGCGGGAAGCGGGGTCCGTGAAGGTGGTGCCGGTGGCGTGGGCGTACTCGCGGGCAACCCCTCGGATGGAGAACGCGTAGCCGCGGTCCGGCGTCACGTTGATCTCGGCAGCCTGGTCGTAGAGGCCCAGGAGCTCCATGGCGTCAGTACCAATTTCGGGGTCCAGCCCGATGCGGGACAGCACCAGGATGCCGTCGTGGTCCTCGCCGATGCCGAGTTCGCGGACGGAGGCGATCATGCCTGCGGACAGGTGCCCGTAGGTCTTCCGGGCAGAGATGTGGAAGTTGCCCGGCAGCACGGCGCCCGGCAGGGTGACCACCACCTTGTCCCCCTCAACGAAGTTGTGGGCGCCGCAGATGATGCCCTGCACACCGGAGGGGTCAATGCCGTCGCCGGTGAGGGTCTGCTCCTGGCCTTCGGGAACCACCCGGACCTGGCACCAGTTGATGGTTTTGCCGTTGGTCTGGGGTTCCTTGACCAGGCTCAGGACCTGGCCCACCACGATGGGCCCCTGCAGGGTGTCTGTGGGGCGGTGGACGTTCTCTTCTTCAAAGCCGACCTTGACCAGCTCGGTCATGACGTCTTCTGCCGTTGCTCCGGCTGGTACCTCTGCGAATTCACGCAGCCAGGAAAGTGGGATACGCACTGTTAGATCTCCATCCCGAAGTGCTCGCTGAAACGTACATCGCCTTCGATCATGTCGCGCATGTCCCCCACTTCGTTGCGGAACATAAGGGTGCGCTCGATGCCCATGCCGAAGGCAAAACCTGAATAGACGTCCGGATCGATGCCGGCGGCGCGGAGCACGTTGGGGTTGACCATGCCGCAGCCGCCCCACTCGATCCAGCGCGGGCCGCCTTTGGCGCCGGGGTGCCAGATGTCCAGCTCCGCCGACGGTTCCGTGAACGGGAAGTAGTTGGGACGCAGCCGGATCTGGGCCTCGTCGCCGAACATCTGCCGTGCGAAGTGCTCAAGCGTGCCGCGGAGGTCTGCCATGCTCAGGTGCTTGTCGATGGCAAGGCCTTCGAACTGGTGGAACACCGGAGTGTGGGTGGCGTCCAGTTCATCGGTGCGGAACACCTTGCCCGGGCACAGCACATAGATGGGCAGCTCGCGTTCGAGCATGGAGCGTACCTGCACCGGCGAGGTGTGCGTGCGCATCAGCAGGTGCGCCTCGGGCGGTTCCACGAAGAAGGTGTCCTGCATTTCGCGGGCAGGGTGGTCCGGCTTGAAGTTCAGGGCGTCGAAGTTGAACCATTCCGATTCGACTTCCGGCCCCTCGGCGATCTCCCAGCCCATGCCCACAAAAATGTCCGCCACGCGGTCCTGGAGCGTGGAGAGCGGGTGCCGTGCACCGGCACGACGGCGGCGCGGCGCGGCGGTGACGTCCACGGTCTCTTCCAGGAGGATGCGGGCGTCGTTTTCCGCTTCCAGCTCTGCTGTGCGGTCGGCGAGCGCCTTGTTGACCCGTCCGCGAGATGCGCCCATCAGCTTTCCGGCGAGGGCCTTCTGGTCCTTGGGCAGCTTGCCTATCTCACGGTTGGCGAGGCTGAGCGGGGACTTCTCGCCGGTATGGGCGAGCCGCACCGCCTTCAGCTCATCAAGGGTGCCCGCGCCGGCAATGGCGGCGACGGCCTGGTCTACAGCGGCAGTGATGGCGGCTTCATCCGTGGGGTTCGGGATGGCGGCGCCCGGCAAAGTTTCAGTCATCTACTGTTCTTAGCTACGAGTCGTGGCTGCCGGTGAACGGGGCAGCCCTGCACGGTTTCCCGGCGGCGCGTCCGTCACTGGCAGGTCATGGATGAATGTCCCCAATGCCAACTGTGCATTCCGGTTCATTCAATGACCAGGTCAGGGCACACCGGTTGAGCCGGCGGCCACTGCCCTCCAGTCTAATTGAAGGCTCCGGCTACCATAGCCTCATGACAGTGCGCCGGCGCCCGGGAGCCCAGAAGCGCCTCACGGCTGCGCAGAGACTGCGGCAGGCGGCGAACCTGGCTAACGGCAGCACTGCCCTTGGCCTGGCCGTGGCCCTTGCCGCGCGCACACGGATCAGCAGCGGCCCCCGCGGCCTGATCCTTGCGTCCGGGTACAGGCCGCGGCTGCCTTTCGCCGGAGCTTTTACCCTGGGCAACGTGGTGTTGTGCCGAGGCACCGCCGCCGAGTTATTGTCCCGCCCGGCCCTGCTGGGCCACGAGGAGAAGCACTGCACGCAGTACGCCTGGTGCCTGGGCGCGCCGTTCCTTCCCCTGTATTTGCTGGCCGCAGGCTGGTCGCTGGTGCGCTCCGGCAACCCGGGGACGCGCAACATCTTCGAGCGCCACGCCGGCCTTGAAGCCGGCGGTTACCCTACGGGCAAAACCCGGCGCCGGCCTCCGCGCCGCCGCCCGTCTGAAGTGGAGGTTTGACCCATGGCCACTGCGTACGACGCCGATGAAGCCGGTGGCGGTGCCACCCGTGGCAATGCCTCGCCCGGCACAGTCCGCGTGTCGGGCGCGGGCTCGGCGGAAGCCGCGCCTGACCTTGCGGTGGTTTCGATCGGGGTGGAGTGCCGGGCCGATTCGGTGGGGCACGCCTACGCGCGGGCGGGAGCCGGCTCGGACGCCGTGACGGCCTCTTTCCGCAGGCATGGGGTGGCCGACTCCGACATCCGCACGTCGGGCCTTAACGTCCGCGCGGAACTCGCCTGGCGGGACGGCGAAGGACAGCGGGTCACCGGATACGTGGCAGCCAGCACCCTCACCGTGAAGCTGCGGGACCTGGGTTCCGCCTCAGCCGCCACTTCGGAGGCAGTTGACGCGGGCGGAAACGATGTCCGGCTGAACGGCGTGGAACTCACCTTCAGCGATGACGCGGCTGTGCGGGCACGCGCCCGGGAGGCCGCCTGGCTGGACGCCCTCAGCACCGCCACGCAGTACGCGCAGCTTGCCTCTGCCCGGCTGGGACGGGTGCTTTCCATAGCCGAGGACGGACCGGGCCGGGGCCCGGTGCCGCTGCCCCGGATGCAGCGGGCGGCTGCCGTGGAATCCCTCAGCGTGGAGGCTGGCGATTCCGTGGTGGACGCGGCAGTCAGCGTGGAGTGGGAGCTCCTGGCCGGCACCTAGGCGCACGCCGCACTGGCACCAGCCGGCCGCTCCACGCCGCGCATGCTTGACATTGGTTCGAACATAGATTCGAATGGACGGCATGAGATGGGACGCCCAAGCACTGATGCCCCGGCCAGCGGAAACGGCTGCGCAAACCCCATCCCCCGCATTGCTTCCCCTGGCCGGCCTGGTCCGTTCCATCACGACCCCCGAGTTCGCTGGCATCACCTTCCATGAGGTCACCGCCAAATCGGTGCTCAACAAGGTGCCTGCCGGTTCACGGATGCCCTTCGAGTGGACCATCAACCCCTACCGGGGCTGCAGCCACGCCTGCGTGTACTGCTTTGCCCGCAAGAGCCACACCTACCTTGATTTTGACGCCGGGCTGGACTTTGACAGCCAGGTGGTGGTGAAAGTCAACGCGGCTGAGGTTCTCCGGAAGGAACTGGCCAAGCCATCGTGGACGCGTCCGCAGGTTGCCCTGGGTACCAACACGGATCCTTACCAGCGGGCTGAGGGCCGCTACCAGCTCATGCCCGGCATCATCACCGCACTTGCCGAGTCCGGCACTCCCCTGTCCATCCTCACCAAGGGAACCCTGCTTGCCCGCGACATTCCCCTACTCAAGAGCGCGGCCGCCCAGGTGCCCGTGGGCATTGGCATCTCCCTGGCCATGACAGACGAAGCCCTGTCCGAGGCCATTGAGCCTGGAACGCCCGGACCCCGGGCGCGACTCAAGCTCGTTTCCCGCCTCCGTGAAGCCGGCCTGCCCTGCGGTGTCATGGCCATGCCCATCCTGCCGTGGCTTTCGGACAGCGATGAGGCCCTCGACGCGCTGTTTGCGTCCCTGGCGGCTGCGGGCGCAACCGGCGTCACGGCCGGAGCCCTGTACCTCAAGCCAGGGACCAGGGAGTGGTTCATGAAGTGGATTGCCGCCAACCATCCCGGGCTGGCGGGCCGCTACCGGCGGCTCTACGGGACAGGTTCGTACGCGTCCAAGGAATACCGCTCGTGGCTTGCGGGCAAAGTCCGGTACTTCAAAGCCCGCCACGGGTTTACCAACACGTCCGGCTTCAGCCACAGGGATCTGGAGGACGATCCCCGGGGTGAGGAAGCCGAATATCCCGCAGGCATCATCCCCCAGGCGGCCGCACCCGGCCAGGAACTGTCCGGAAAAAAGCAAGCTTCCGAGGGACAGGCAACGCTCTTCTAGGACCGTGCGCCTTCTGCCCTGACGGCGCCAAGCAGGGCCCGGACTATCGGAAAATCCGCGGGAATCCACGGCAGGTCAAGGACACCCCTGTGATTCTCCAGCGCCATCCACCGAAGTTCATCGTGGTCCTCGAGCGCCTTCGGCTCCCCGTGGGCAATCTCCGCAAACCACACCCGCATGCTGGCCCGGTGGTTCAGTGGCCAGCCGCCCGGAACCTGCGACGGGAGCTCAGCGCCGAGCCGAACCCCTATCCCCAGCTCCTCGAGCAGTTCGCGGGCCAGCGCCGCCTCCGGCTCCTCGCCGGGCTCCACTTTTCCACCGGGGAACTCCCAGAGTCCTGCCAACTGCTCCGGAGCGCTGCGCCGCGCCACCAGCAGCATGGAGGGTTCCGCCAGGCTGTCCACGACGGCTCCGCCTACCACCTGTATCTGTCCGTTCACCGCCCCATTCTATGGGGGACAATGAATGGACCAGCTGCAAATATCCTTCTGCCAGGGGAATACTGGTTCCCCTTTCCGGGTTGTTTGCAGGGTCCGGACCTCATCAGCCCCACTGCCGTGGCATTGGTCCACCATCACTTTCCTCCTTCGAAAAGCAGGCTTATGAGCAGCGTCCTCCAAACGTCCACGGCAGCCCCCGCCCGATCCAGCAACCTGGCCATGGCCATCCTCGCCCTCGCCATGGGCGGGGTGGGCATCGGGGTTACGGAATTCACCATGATGGGCCTGCTGCGGGAAGTCGAGCAGGGCCTTGGGGTTTCCACGCCGGAAGCCGGCCACCTCATCTCCGCCTATGCCCTGGGAGTCGTGGTGGGAGCCCCGCTGCTGGCCGCGGTGGGTGCCAAGCTCCCCCGCAAGCACCTGGCGCTCGGACTGATGGTGTTCTTCACAGTGGCCAACCTGGCGTCCTTCCTCGCCCCGGATTACGGAACAATGCTGGTGTCGCGCTTCGCCGCCGGGCTGCCGCATGGCGCATTCTTCGGGGTGGCAGCCGTCATCGCCGCTTCCTTGGTTCCACCCACCCGGCGGGGCTGGGCCATCTCAATGGTGATGGCCGGCCTGAGCATTTCCAACGTGGTGGGAGTTCCGTTTGCCACCTGGATGGGCCAGACGTACGGCTGGCGGCTCCTGTTTGTCCTGGTGGGACTGATCGGCCTGCTGACCATTGCCCTGGTATGGAAATTCGTCCCCTTCCACGAAGCCCACCCGGATGCGAGCATCCGGCGCGAACTGGGCGCCCTCAAACGCCTGCAGGTGTGGCTGGCCATCCTGATCGGTATTGTCGGCTTTGGCGGCTTCTTTGCCACCTACACCTACATCGCCCACACCATGACCCTGGTGGCAGGCATCCCGTCCTCACTGATTCCCCTGGTGGTGGCCCTGTATGGGCTGGGGATGGTGGCCGGCAACATTGTGGGCGGCCGGATTGCGGACAGGTCCGTGATGGGCACCCTCTACAAGGTGCTGCCCGGCATCGCCGTTGGCCTGGTGGTGTACGCCGTGGCCGTCCAGTGGCCGTGGTCCGCCTTTGTCATGGTGTTCGTGGTGGGTGCTTCCGGGTCCATGCTGATCCCCGCACTGCAGACCCGGCTCCTGGACGCGTCCCCGGATGCCCCCTCCCTCGCATCATCACTGAACCACGCGGCGCTGAACGTCGCCAACGCCCTCGGGGCATTCCTGGGCGGGCTGGTGATCGCCTTGGGCTGGGGCTACACAGCCCCCGCATTGGTAGGTGCCGTCCTCGCCCTGCTGGGTCTCGGCGTCGCCATCACCAGCGGACTGCTGGAGCGAAAGAGGCCGCTGGCCGCCTGATCCCTGGAGTGATGATTCACTCGTGGCCCGGCACCCGGCGGCCCTGCCCGCCGGCCTACCGGGTCAACTGCCTGTAAGCCTGCTGACATCAGGGGACCCGTATGTTAGCTTGAGCCACATCGGGACCATGAGATCCCGGTCAGTATAAGGAGGAGACATGGGTTTTCTTGCTTGGATTATTCTGGGCCTCATCGTAGGGGCCATTGTTAAGGCTGTCATGCCCGGACGGGTTGGCGGCGGCTGGGTGACCAGCCTGGTACTGGGTGTCGTAGGCGCCATCGTCGGCGGCTGGATCGGAAGCCTCCTGTTCAACAGGGGCGATCTTGCCTTCTTCGACCTCGGCACCTGGATTCTCGCTATCGTCGGCGGCCTGGTTGTGGCCGGCATCTACGGAGCTATCACCGGTCGCGGCAAGGCCACCCGCGCACCCTGATCCGCTCGCAGGACAACATCAACAGCAAGGGCTCCGGCGAACCGGAGCCCTTATATGTTTAATCCCGCCTGTCTGTTGAGGCGCGCACTGCCTGAGGCATAGGCAGTGCGGGGCGTCCAATGCTAGGCGGTTACCGGGACCGGCAGGTGCTGGGAGCGCGCGCTGGCATAGAGGCAGACCGTAGCCGCTGTCCCCAAATTGAGGCTTTCCGCGGAACCATACACCGGCACGGCGACCCGGTGGTCCGCCAGCGCGAGCTCCTCCGGGGACAGGCCCTGGGCCTCGTTGCCGAACAGCCAGGCCGTGGGCTGCTCCAGTGCGTACTCGGACTGCGGCCCTTCGCCGGTCAGTCGGCGCCGGGCGTTCTCGTCCTGCAGGGTGTCGAGGTTGAGGGGCCCGTAGCCGTCGGCCGCCAGGACGCCGATACCCCTGGCTCGGCAGGCAGCCGACAGTTCGTCAATGTCCGCCCCCAGCACCACCGGTAGGTGGAAAAGCGAACCGGCCGTGGACCTGACGGCCTTGGGGTTGTAGATGTCAACGCTGGACGCTGTGAGGATAACGGCGTCGGCTCCCGCTGAATCCGCCGCGCGGAGGACCGTTCCGGCGTTGCCGGGGTCGCGGACCTGGCAGAGCACGGCAACCAGGCGGGGGCCGGCGTCGAGCACTTCCTGCAGCGTCACGTCAAGGAAACGGCAGACGGCGACGATCCCCTGCGGGTTGACGGTGTCCGCCATGGCTGCCAGGACCTCGTCCGTGGCCAGGCGGGCATTGACTCCCTGGGACAGTTCCTCGAATTCCGGATGCCGGTCCAGGCAGCTTTCACTGGCGAACACCTCGGTGACCACGCCAGGCTGGCCCGCGGCAAGACGCTGCTGATGGAGCCTGAGCGCTTCCCGCACTGCCTGCGGCCCCTCGGCAAGGAACTGTCCGCGCTTTAAACGGGCCGGGCGCCCGGCAAGTTTTGCCACGTCCCTCACCCGATCAGCTCGGGGATTGGACAGTGGAAAATCTTGCGGGCGCCCGGTTTCGTTCATATAAGAACTTTAGTGGCTGCTGCCACCGGTTCTTGAACTGTCCCTGACGGGAACAACCGTTTGCTAGGCGACAGCCTTCTTGGCGGAGGTGTCGGCAGGCAGGGAATCCTTGGCAACCTTGACCAGCGCTGCGAAAGCGTTGGCGTCGGAAACGGCCAGCTCGGCCAGCATACGGCGGTCAACCTCAACCTCAGCGGCCTTCAGGCCCTGGATCAGGCGGTTGTAGGTGAGTCCGTTGGCGCGGGATGCAGCGTTGATGCGCTGGATCCACAGGCGGCGGAAGTCGCCCTTCTTCTTCTTGCGGTCACCGTAGCTGTACACAAACGAGTGCAGCAGCTGCTCTTTGGCCTTGCGGTACAGACGTGAACGCTGTCCACGGTAGCCCTTTGCGCGTTCAAGGATAACCCGGCGCTTCTTGTGGGCGTTGACCGCCCTCTTCACACGTGCCACGTGCGTACTCCTTCGAAAATTCTGCTCCCAAGCATCTACTGCCGGTAGTCCCGGCGGCCTGAGAAGGCTTTTTGGTAGGTGACTTACACCAGGTGGTGGTCAGTCTAAGAACTTGGAAACTAGATGCCGAGCATCTTCCGGATGACCTTGGCGTCGCCCTTGAAGACAATCTTGTCGCCGGCGAGGCGGCGGGTCAGCCTGGAGGACTTGTGCTCGAGGTAGTGGCGGCGGTTGGCCTGCTGGCGGCGCAGCTTGCCGCTGCCGGTCAGCTTGAAGCGCTTCTTGGCACCACTGTGGGTCTTCATCTTCGGCATGGGAACCGATCTCCTTACGTTCCGCAGGCTGGGCCTGCAGCTCTATCGCGCAGCTGCCCCTCAGGGCGGCGTGCTGGTTGCTGACTGCCGGAGGGCGACCTCCGGCAGCTGTGGACTAAGTGGTCTTCTTGCCGGCCGGCTTGGGCGCTGCCTTGGGGGCGGGCCGTGCGGCAGGCTTCGGTGCAGCGGGCCTGGCCACCGGCTTCGGCGGAGCAGGCACTGCTGCGGGCTTCGGCGCGGCGGCTGGAGCAGCAGCAGGCTTCTCCGCTGCGGCCTTCGGTGCCGGTGCAGCCTTGGGCTCTGCTGCCTTGGGAGCAGCAGCCGCCTTGGGTGCAGCAGGAGCCTTCGGCGCTTCGGCCTTGGGGGCCTCCTGCTTCGGGGCTTCGGCCTTGGGTGCTTCCTGCATCGGTGCCTCAGTGGCCTTGGCAGGGGCTTCGGCGGATTCGACGACGGCGGCCGGCTCCTGCACAGGTGCTTCGGTTTCCGGCTCGGTGGTGATGGCGAACCCCTCCGGGAGCAGATCCGCGAGCGACTGGGTCAGGGGCGCCTGATCATCACCGGAGGTGTCAACGCGGCCCGAAGCCTTGGCTTCGTTCTCCGCCTTTGCCTCGGCTCGCTGCGTGGCGCGGCGGGCTTCGGCCTTGGCCTCTGCCTTGTTCTTCAGCGGACCAACCACCATGACCATGTTGCGGCCGTCGATGCGGGGGCTGGACTCAACAACGCCAACTTCCGCAACGTCGTCGGCGAAGCGCTGGAGCAGGCGGATGCCCATTTCCGGACGCTGCTGCTCGCGACCACGGAACTGGATCATGGCCTTGACTTTGTCCCCGGCGCCGAGGAAGCGCAGTGCGTGCCCGCGCTTGGTCTCGTAGTCGTGGGTGTCGATCTTCAGGCGGAAGCGGATTTCCTTCAGAACGGTGTTCGTCTGGTTCTTCCGTGCTTCACGTGCCTTAACCGCGGCCTCGTACTTGTACTTGCCGAAGTCCATCAGCTTGCACACCGGAGGCTTCGCCTGAGGTGCAACTTCAACGAGATCAAGGTCGGACTCGGCAGCCAGACGCAGGGCATCCTCAATACGGACGATTCCTACCTGTTCACCTGCAGGGCCGACCAGCCGCACCTCGGGGACGCGGATACGCTCATTGATTCTTGGCTCGCTAATGTTAAAGCTCCTGTTTTTGTTGTGGAATCCGGCAAATAGAGAAGGCCCCCAATTGCCGGAGCAATCGAAGGCCTCTGAAAGATCGGATGCAGGTCCCGCGAAGGGACTGCGCACATGGCTCCGGCTCATGCCGGCTCCATGCCCAACCAGGTACCCGGCAACCTTGAGTTCCAAAGTGTTGGAACAGCGGCTGGCGCGGGTGGGAGAGAACTCCGCTTGCAAACTGCATGCCATCTTACAGAAAAAATTCCCGTCAACGCTGTGCAGCGCCGGTGGGAACCTTGATCGTTTGGAACAATCTCTGAAATAACGACATCCAGTCGGTCTGTGTCAAGCTTACCAGTATGAGCACCCCAGACAGTAATTCATACGTTTTCGAGCCTGCGGCGGATGAGGCAGGTGCCGCTGGCGACGTCTCGCAGCACGTCCGCGACATTTCCGAGGTGCCGGCGATCGAGGTCATTACCACGGCCGCCGTCCACCTGATGAGTGCAGCCGCAGTGAAGCTGGGACTCGCAGCCGAGGACAACGCGGAAGAACTGAAGGACCTGGACGAGGCCCGGAAACTGATCACCGCTCTGGCCGGCCTGGTGACCGCCGCCGCCCCGGAGATCGGTTCCCAGCATGCCGGACCCTTGCGTGACGGGCTGCGGTCCCTGCAGCTGGCGTTCCGCGAAGAGTCTTTGATCCCCGATGCCCCGGGCAAGGGCCCGGGCGAGAAGTACACCGGGGCAGTTAACTGACCGGACCGCAACACCCTTTTCTGAACCCCCGACGACGGCGGGACGGCTTCACAGGTCGTCCCGCCGTCGCGCATTTAATGGATTTTTTGTCCAGATATGCAGACTTTAGCGCCTCGGAAGCCGGCATATCTGGACAAAAACCCGGCCTGCCGGGCTGGAAATTACTGGGCCCCGATTTTGCCCCGGCGGCGCTGCTGGAGGACAAGGCCTGCGAAGCAGAGCACGACGCCCGCAACACCCACCGAAACGAAGCCTCCGGATGGCCCCGTCACGTCGATGAACACCCCCGCGAGCGGTGCACCCAGCGCCACACCGCCTGTCAGTGCCGAGCCGTACCAGCCCATGGCCTCCCCGCGGCGTTCCTCAGCCACCAGGTCCGCAACTTTTTCCGATGCGGAGGACAGCACGGGTGCGCAGAGCAGTCCCGGCAGGATTGAGACGAGCGCGAGCGACCACGTATCGTGCGCGAACCCCATGGGGATTGTCAGCGCGGCCATTCCGAGCAGCAGGAGGATCGGTGAGACCGGGCGGTGCATGGCCCCGTAGATCAGGCCTCCCACCACGGACGCGGCGCACCAGAAGAGGAAGACGATGCCGATTTCGGCCTGCCGCCCCCCGGTTTCCAGGGCGGCGACGATGCCGACGTCGGTTCCGCTCAGCACCATGCCCGCGCCCGCCGCCACGGCGAAGACTGCCGCCACGGTGGCGGTGAACCAGGCGAAGTTGTGGGCTACCTTGCCGCGCAGACCCGGTCCGCGGTGTGTTGCGCCCGCAGGCACCAGTTCGGCCGCAGCCTCCTGCAGGTGGGCAGGGGCGGCTGACACCACGGCGGCCTCGGCGGCGTGGCGCTCATCTACGCTGCGTTCCTCATCCTGCGCCGGGCTTCGGGTGGGCGGGTTGAACCACATCAGGAACAGCCCGGCCAGCGACGTGGAGACCCCCACAATGGTGAGGCCCAGCACCGTGAAGCCGCTGGTGGCAACGATGGCGCCCGCAGCGGGACCGATCATGAACACCACCTCAGTGGTGATCGCATCGAGGGCGAAGGCGGTACGGCGCTGGTCGCCGTCGGCCAGCACGCCCAGGGACTGGCGCACCACGCTGAAGATGGGAAGCGTGAGCAGGCCGCCCACGAACACCAGCGGAAGGAGCCACTGGTAGGACACGTGCGGAACAACGGACCAGATAACCGCTTCCGAGATCACGGAGGGGATGAGTGCTGTCCGGAGGCCCACAGTGTCTACCCGCCTCCCGCGCCACGGTGCACCCACGGCAATGCCGATGGTCATGACGGCGGCGGCAGCGCCCGCGGCGGCGTACCCCTGGTCCAGGGTCAGGACGATGTGGAGGGTCAGCAGTACCCCGGCAGCGGAGTGGGGAATGCGGGCGACCATGCCCACCAGCAACAGCCGGCGGATAGGCCGGACGGCGAGCAACTCCCTGTAGAGAGCGAAATTCACTGAGTGATCCTTAAGTCCTGCCGCAGTGGCTGGGGATCACCCCGCTGGCTGCCGGCTAGTGGTCTGCACGCCTCAACTTGATGTCGATCGAGTCGACGCGCTCCCCAAACAATACATTCCGGGACCATTGGGCCTGGAGTCCGCCCACCAGTTCCTGGACCCCCGCGGCATCCAGCCCGTCCTCCAGGTAAAGCACCACCTGCAGTTCCGGCCCGGCGCCTCCGCCTGCTGCCACGGTCCCGTCGGCGGCACGGGCGGCCACTCCCCTGCCCTGTACCAGTTCGAGGTTCCGGACGGCGGGAAAAGCGGCGGCCGCACTGCCCATCTCGGCGGCAAGTTCCTGGTCCTTGTAGGACGGCGTCCACTGCTGCTGCTGGGCCAGCGCCCACACGGCAGGGCGCCGCACCACAAACGTGAAGGCAGAGCCCGGGTCAAGGACCAGCAACTCTGCGCCTTCGGCGACGGCAGAGAGCGCGGCGCGTGCGGCGTACACAGCAACGGGTCTGGCTCCGGGATGCCAGGCGGACAGCGCCGCTGTGGAGGTGAAGGCTGGCATTGCTGTCCTGCCGTCGGCGGCTTTGAGCGTGACCAGCGCCATGTCGGCCTGCTTGTCGGCCTGCAGGCCGTCCTGGCCTTCCGCTTCCTCCGCGAGCTGGGCCACGATCGGGATGAACACCCGTGCGGTGGCGAGCGAGGCGACGACGGCCGCCTCGTCCCCGGTTCCGTCCCGGAGTGCCGCTATGGCGGCAAGATAGGCGCCGCTTGCCGTCCCGTCGTCGTTCTCGAAGTTGTGGATCCTGGCGTCGTCGCCCGCCAGACTCCGGCCTGTCCAGGGCTGCCCTGCGGAGTCCGTGGCGCCGCCGGCCCCTGCCAGCGCCGCAGCGATATGCCCCGGCAGCTGGCGGGGTGACGGGGTGCCTGATTCGTTGCTGGCCATGCCGGCGTGCGCCCTTAGCGGCGGCCGGCCACGTCGAGGGCTTCGGGCAACGTGAAGGCGCCGGCGTAAAGGGCCTTGCCCACGATGGCACCTTCAACACCCAGGGGCACCAGGGAGCGCAGGACCTTCAGGTCGTCGAGGCTGGAGATACCGCCGGAGGCCACCACGGGCTTGCCGGTTTTCTCCACCATCTGGCGGAGGAGTTCCACGTTGGGCCCTTGCAGGGTGCCGTCCTTTGTCACGTCAGTGACCACATAGCGGCTGCAGCCGGCTTCCTCGAGGCGGCCCAGGACCTCCCAGAGGTCTCCGCCTTCCTTCGTCCAGCCGCGGCCGGCCAGCGTGGTTCCGCGGACATCGAGCCCGACGGCGATTTTGTCACCAAAGCGCTCGATGGCCCGGCGGGTCCATTCGGGGTTTTCCAGCGCGGCAGTTCCCAGGTTCACGCGGGCAACTCCGAGGTCCAGCGCCGCTTCGAGGGTTGCATCGTCACGCAGCCCGCCGGACAGCTCCACGTTGATGTCCAGCCGGCCCACCACTTCGCGGAGCAGCTCGGCGTTTGAGCCGCGGCCGAAGGCTGCATCCAGGTCCACCAGGTGAACCCATTCAGCTCCCTGCTGCTGCCAGTTCAGCGCTGCTTCGAGCGGGGTCCCGTAGCTGGTCTCACTGCCCGCTTCCCCTTGCACCAGCCGGACGGCCTGGCCGTTGACGACGTCGACGGCGGGCAGCAGTTCGAGAACGGGAAGGTCAGTTGCAGTGGTCATGGTGAATCCTCAGGGTGGGGGCAGGATGGCCTGCCGCGGTCAGTTGCCCGGCAGCGTCAGCAGGTAGGCGGCGAGCAGCGACATGCCCGCAAGAACATAAAACGAAATCTGGGTCCAGAGCGGCTTGTGCTGCTGCCTGAAGGACAGGGCGCCGCCGACGAGGACGCCGGCAAGCCCCATCAGGAGAACGGACCACATCTAGGCGGTGCCGTCTTCCGAATCCGGCACCCCGCCGTTGGCCGGGGCACCGCCGGCCTGGGTGCTGTTGGCCTGGGTGCTGTCGGGCTGGCCGGCGGCAGCGGGCCTGCGCAGGGCTTCCACCCAGTTGTGGAGCAGGCGCGCGCCCGCATCACCGGATTTCTCGGGGTGGAACTGGGTGGCGCAGAGCGGACCGTTCTCGACGGCGGCAATGAACGGAGCGCCGTGCTCGGACCACGTGACCAGGGGCGCTGCCATCCGTGGCTGAATGACATCGAAGTTCCATTCCTGGACCCCATAGGAGTGCACAAAGTAGAACCGCTCGTTTTCGATGCCGGCAAACAGCTTTGAGCCCTCGGGTACCTTGACGGTGTTCCAGCCCATGTGCGGCACGACGTCCGCCGGCAGGAGTTCCACCTTGCCGGGCCATTCACCCATGCCTTCAGCTTCGGTGCCATGCTCCACTCCAGCCTCAAAGAGGACCTGGAGGCCCACGCAGATGCCCAGGACCGGCCGTCCGCCGGCCACCCGCCTGCCAATGAGGCGGATACCGTCCACGGCTTTGAGCTCACGCATCACGGTTTCGAAGGCCCCGACTCCGGGGACCACCAGGCCGTCGGCGTTCAGGACGTCCTCCGGCTTTGAGCTCAGGATGACTTCCGCACCGGCCCGTTCCAGCGCCCGCACGGCGGACCGGACGTTTCCGGAGCCGTAATCCAGGACAGTGACGGTGGGCTTGCCCTCGGGTGAGGGCAGCTTCCGGGAGGCCGAGGGATCCACGATGGCACCGTCCCGCAGGACCTGGCCGCTCACAGCGCACCCTTGGTGGAGGGGATCCCCTCAACACGGGGATCCGGTTCCACAGCAGCACGGAGCGCCCGCGCGAACGCCTTGAACTGGGCCTCGACGATGTGGTGCGGATCGCGGCCTGCGATGACGTTCATGTGGAGGCAGATGCCCGCGTGCAGCGTGATGGCCTCGAACACGTGGCGGGTAAGTGACCCGGTGAAGTGGCCGCCGATCAGGTGGTATTCCTGGCCTGCGGGCTCGCCGCCGTGCACCAGGTAGGGACGCCCGGAAACATCGACGACGGCGTGGGCCAAGGCCTCGTCAAGGGGGACGGTGGCCTCGCCAAACCGGCGGATGCCGGCTTTGTTCCCTAGCGCGGTGCGCAGCACCTCTCCGAAGGTGATGGCGACGTCCTCCACCGTGTGGTGGACGTCGATGTGGATGTCGCCTGTGGCTTTGACGGTCATGTCGATCAGCGAGTGCTTGCACAGCGCCGTGAGCATGTGGTCGTAGAACGGTACCGACGTGTCGATGTCCGAGGTGCCGGTGCCGTCCAGGTTGATTTCCACGAGCACGGACGACTCACTGGTGGCACGTTCCATGCGCGCAGTGCGGGCCGCAGCCACGTTCGATCCGGTGGTACTCATGCGTTGGGTCCTTTTGGGCAGAAGGGGCGGTTCAGGGCGTCCAGCGCCGCTGCTTCCAGTCTAGGCGGGAAGCGAGGCCTGGCTTGCAAGGATGCTTTCCAGGGATGTGAGGAAGGCTGTGGTTTCGGTCTCAGTTCCGGCCGTGACGCGAAGATGGCCCGGAATCCCCACGTCCCGGATCAGTACGCCCGCATCCAGCAGTTCCTGCCAGACCCGGTGCGGGTTCTCCAGTCCGCCGAAAAAGACGTAGTTGGAGTCGGACGCGGCGGGCTTGAGGCCCATGCGCGTCAGCTCCGACACGATGCGGTCCCGCTGCTTCTTGATGTCTTCCACATCCGCCATCAGCGCCTCACGGTGCTGGAGGGCGGCCAATGCGGTGGCCTGCGTGATGGCGGAGAGGTGGTACGGCAGCCTTACCAGGCGCAGCGCATCGGCAACTTCGGGTGCTGCAGCCATGTAGCCCAGGCGGGCTCCCGCCAGCGCGAAGGCCTTGCTCATGGTCCTGGACACGATCAGCCG
Organism: Pseudarthrobacter sp. GQ63; assembly: GCF_059758765.1. Lineage (NCBI taxonomy): Bacteria > Bacillati > Actinomycetota > Actinomycetes > Micrococcales > Micrococcaceae > Pseudarthrobacter > Pseudarthrobacter sp. GQ63. The sequence goes on along the minus strand of NZ_JCAXEF010000009.1, from coordinate 135,393 downwards.
CTCCCGGCCTGGCAGCAAGGTCAGTGCACTGGGCGTCCCGTCGTGTGCGAACTCGTGGTAGGCCTCGTCCACAATGACGATGGTCTGGCTCGCTTCACCGGCCTCGTAGACGGCCTCCACGACGTCCAGCCCCAGTCCCGTCCCCGTGGGGTTGTTGGGTGAACAGAGGAACACGATGTTGGGCTGCAGTTCCTTGACCTGCCGCGCCGCGGATTCGGCGCTGAGGCCGTAGCCCTCGGCGCGCTCACCGACGATGTACTCGGTGTCCGTTCCACTGGCCAGCAGCGGGTACATGGAGTACGTGGGCGGAAAGCCGAGCGCTGTGCGTCCAGGGCCGCCGAAGGCCTGCAGGATCTGCTGGAGCACCTCGTTGGAGCCGTTGGCGGCCCAGAGGTTGGTCTCGTCCAATCCATGGCCCAGGTATTCCGCCAGCGCTTTCCGCAGTTCCGTAAACTCCCGGTCCGGGTAGCGGTTCAGCCCTGCGGCAGCCTCGGACACCGCCGCGCTGATGGCAGCCCGCACGTCAGCCGGAACACCATGGGTGTTCTCGTTGACGTTGAGGAGGATGGGGACGTCCAGCTGCGGCGCACCATAAGGGGTAAGCCCGCGGAGGTTGCTGCGGAGGGGAAGCCGGTTCAGGCGTTCTAGCTGGTCATTCACCTGAACAGTTTAGTGCCCGTGCCGGGTGCCGGAAAATGTGACGGCATCCTGTTCGCCCTCGGCATGTGCCGCATTAGCCGGCGGGTACGAACAGCTGCTGCCCCGGGAAGACCGTGCCTGCGGACAGGTTGTTCAGCTGCACGATGTCCGCCACAACATCACGTGCGTCGCGCTCCGGCGCCACGGTGGCCGCGATGCCCCACAGCGACTGGCCGGGCTGGACCGTCACGCTGACCGCGGACGTCGTCTCAAGGTCCGCAGCAGAGTCGGAGGCTTTCGCCGGGGAGTTGAAGAAGCCTGCCAGGGAGAGCAGCAGGGCGGCCAGCAGCACCAGGGGAATCCCGATCAGCACGATGCGGCCGCGGCGGGTCAGCCGCAGGGGCGGAAGGGGTGCCGGCCGTTCCGGCTTCCGCTCTTCAGGCCCGGACAAGAGTTGCTGCACTGAGAGCAGCTGTGGACGTGAACCCCGCGAAACAGATGAAGCTGACATGAACTGAGCCCTCCTGGACCATACTGTGCTGCCCGGATGTTCTGCTCCGCGCCCCGGCAGGGGCATTCCGGCGCCGTCTTCGAATGGCCCGAGTTCGCAGTAGAACATATGTTCGAACTTTGCTTCTTCAGTTTTAGCACCTATCAACGAACATTGTCGAGACTCGCTAGAACAAATGTTTGAAAAAGCAGTGTGGCTGGCCTAGCTTTGAACGAAAGAACAACCACCCGGACAGTCGATCAGCAGGGTCTGACATTATGGGGCGGGATCCTCCAGGGCTTGGCCGTGGAGGGGCCCCGCGGACACCGAAAGGCATTGGCGAATATGGCAGCAGCAGCCGCCGGGGGCAGGGCAACCGCGCAACCGAAGAGGACCGCCAAGGGCCTGACGCCACGGCAGAAAAAGATCCTCGAAACCATCCAGCGCTCCGTCAATGAGAACGGCTACCCCCCGTCCATGCGGGAGATCGGTGACACGGTGGGACTGGCCAGCCTTTCAAGCGTCACGCACCAGCTGGCCCAGCTGGAGAAACTCGGCTACCTCCGCCGTGACCCGAAGCGTCCGCGCGCCATGGAAGTCCTCATGCCCCTGACCCTGGACGGCGGCGCGGCCAAGCCGGCCAGCCAGCCATCAGCGGGAATCTCCGCAGGCGGGGCCACCGTCACGGAGCTGCCCACGGCCTTGGACACCGCGATGGTCCCACTCGTTGGCCGCATCGCTGCTGGTGGCCCCATCCTTGCCGACCAGCAGGTGGAGGATGTTATGCCGCTCCCCCGGCAGCTGGTGGGCCAGGGCGAACTGTTCATGCTTAGGGTGGCCGGGGATTCCATGGTGGATGCAGCCATCTGTGATGGCGACTGGGTGGTGGTCCGCCGCCAGGCGGACGCCGCCAACGGCGACATCGTCGCTGCCCTCCTCGACGACGAGGCCACCGTGAAAACGTTCAGGCAGCGTGACGGCCACACCTGGCTGCTCCCCCAGAACACCCAGTACGAGCCCATCCTCGGGGACCACGCCACCATCATGGGCAAGGTCGTGTCAGTCCTCCGCTCGCTGTAGCCGCCCGCTCCTGGCCCAGGCAGAACCAACCCACAGCACAATTAGCCCGGGGCAGATCCGGCCCTGCGCAGTGCGTGGCCGGATCCACCTTGGGCAGATCCGGCCGTGCCCAGGGCCGGCTTCGCGGAGCCCCAGCATGTCCAGGGCGTCAGGCGTTCTCCCCGGCCAGCCTCTCCAAGGCCGCGATTGCCGTCTTCCGGTCCGTTGTGGACCAGAACGGCGGCAGCGCTCCCCGAAGGAACCCGGCGTAGCGCTCGGTGGCCAGCCTGGAGTCCAGGACTGCCACTACTCCCTTGTCCCCGGTGGAGCGGATCAGCCGGCCTGCGCCCTGGGCGAGCCGGATGGCAGCATGGGTGGCCGACACCGACATGAAGCCGTTTCCGCCGGCCTGTGCCACGGCACGGGAGCGCGCCGTCATGAGCGGATCGTCCGGCCGCGGAAAGGGAATCCGGTCTATCACCACAAGCCGGCACGAACCGCCCGGAACATCCACGCCCTGCCACAGGGACATGGTTCCGAACAGGCAGGTGTCGGGCTCGTCGGCGAACTGCTTCACCAGTGCGGTCATGGTGGAGTCGCCCTGGCACAGGACCGTCATGTCCAGCTTTGGGCGCAGGGCCTCGGCGGCTTCCTCTGCGGCGCGCCGGGAAGAAAACAGGCACAGTGCGCCGCCGCCGGAAGCACGGATCAGGGCCTCGAGTTCGTCCAGCGCTTCAGGGGATGCGCCCCTGCCGGGCTTCGGCAGGTGCCCTGCCACATAGAGGATGCCTTGTTTGGGGTAGTCGAACGGCGAGCCCACGTCCACGCCCTTCCAGCGGGGAGCACCCTCACCCACGAGGCCCAGCCCGCCGGCGGCAGGTTCAAATGCTGAACCGATGGCCAGTGTGGCGGAGGTCAGCACAACGGTGTGTCCGGCGAACAGGCCTTCCCGCAGCCGCCCGGCCACGGAGAGGGGCGCAATATTGATCAACGCCGGCGCTGTGTCATCCGGCGGGGAGAATCCCTGCGCGGGATCAAAGGAGCTGGCGCGGGAAAACCACACTACTTCGCGGTTTTCCCGGGCAGCGAGGAGCCGTTCGCAAAGTTCCAGGATGAGCATCAGGCGGGACCGCGCAAGCTGCCGGCCGCCGTCGGGCGTTGCAGTGCTGTCCCCCTTCGAATCCGAGAGGGCGGCCCGGCAGGCGTCGCGCAACTGGTCCACGCAGTCCAGCTGTTCGTCATTCAGTCCGTTGGGCAGCAGCCCGTTCGGCACGCCGGCGAGGGCGAGCTCCAGGTTGGCGGCCGCGGCGTTGAGCGCGTCAACGGTGATGGCGGTGTGCTTGCGGGCGCCGGCGGCAGCGGCGTGCACCATGGCCACCGACAGCTGGCCGGACACCGCACCGGTAACCCTGTCCTGGAGTTCGTGCGCCTCGTCCACCACCACCACGTCATACTCGGGCAGGACCGCCAGCCCCTCAAAGGCGCTGACTGCAAGCATGGCGTGGTTCGTGACCACGACATCGGCCTCAGCAGCGTCCTGGCGGGCGAGTTCACTGAAGCACTCTGCTGCCATGGGGCACTTTTGGGCGCCCAGGCATTCCATGGACGTCACGGACACCTGGCGCCAGGCGCGGTCCGTGACGCCCGGCAGGAGCTCATCCCTGTCGCCCGTGGCGGTCTTCTCCGCCCACTCCCTCAGCCGCACCACTTCCTTGCCGAGCTGGGACGAGGGCCCGCCCACGGCTGCGGCAAAGTGCGGGACGCTGGTGTCCTCACCCAGGCTGAACAGCTGGCCTTCCGCCGGTTCCTCGCTCGGGAAGCCGCCTTCCAGCTTGTGCCGGCAGACGTAGTTGGACCGCCCCTTGACCAGGGCCACCTTGACGGGCCTGTCCAGGGCGGGAGTGATGGCCTTGAGCAGCCGGGGCAGGTCCCTGCCCACGATCTGCGTCTGGAGCGCAAGCGTGGCCGTGGAGACCAAGGCAGGCTTGTTGCTTTCCAGGGCGTGCGCGATGAGGGGTATCAGGTAGGCCAGCGACTTTCCGGTGCCCGTGCCTGCCTGGACCAGGAGGTGGTCCCCCGTTTCCAGGGCACGGGCCACCTGCCTGGCCATCTCATGCTGGCCGTCACGGCTTTGCCCGCCCATGCCGGCAACGGCCCGGTCGAGCAGTTCGATCACGAACTGCTCGCCGGCCGTCTCCGTGGCTTCCGTGGCCACGAGGTCAGTCATTGCTGACGAAGGGTTCCAGTTCGGCCGCAAAGCCTTCACGGACCATTACCACGGCCCGCGTGCCTTGCTCCACGTGGTCCACGCTGATGATCTCGGCGTCGGACTCGTGGAGTTTGCTGACCAGGTCTCCGCGGTCGTACGGGATGAGCAGCTCCAGCTTGACGCTTGGCCTGGGAATGGCGTCACTGATTGCCTTCAGCAGTTCCGCGATGCCCTGCCCCGTGCGGGCGGACACCACCACATGCCGCGGTTCGCGCTGCCGGAGCCGTTCCACCACAAAGGGATCAGCGGCGTCGGCTTTGTTGAGCACGATGATTTCGGGCACCTTGCGGGCATCCACCTCGCTGAAGACCTTCCGAACCGCAGCGATCTGGCCCTCAGGGTCCGGGTGCGAAACGTCCACCACGTGGAGGATCAGGTCGGCGTCGGCAACTTCCTCCAGCGTGGAGCGGAACGCCTCCACCAGCTGCGTCGGCAGGGAGCGGACGAAGCCCACAGTGTCCGCGAGCGTGTAGCCCAGCCCGTCCGCGGTTTCCGCCTTGCGGACAGTCGGGTCCAGGGTGGCGAACAGGGCGTTCTCCACCAGGACGCCGGCGTCGGTCAGGCGGTTGAGCAGCGAGGACTTGCCCGCGTTGGTGTACCCGGCGATCGCTACGGACGGCACGGAATTACGACGGCGGTTGGCCCGCTTGGTCTCGCGGGCCGGCTTCATCGCGGCGATCTCCCGCCGCAGCTTGGCCATGCGGGTGCGGATGCGACGGCGGTCCAGCTCGATCTTCGTTTCACCGGGACCGCGCGAACCCATGCCGGCCGCGGCGCCGCCCACCTGGCCGCCGGCCTGGCGGGACATCGACTCGCCCCAGCCACGGAGGCGCGGCAGGAGGTACTCAAGCTGCGCCAGCTCCACCTGGGCCTTGCCTTCGCGGCTCTTGGCATGCTGGGCGAAGATATCAAGGATCAGGGCTGTCCGGTCGATGACCTTGACCTTGACGATGTCCTCCAGGCCTCGGCGCTGGGAAGGTGCAAGCTCGGCATCCACCACCACGGTGTCCGCCCCGGTGGACATCACGATGTCCCGAAGCTCAAGCGCCTTGCCCGAGCCAAGGAATGTTCCGGGGTCCGGCTTGTCCCGGCGCTGGACCAGTCCGTCAAGGACCTCGGAGCCGGCTGTTTCCGCAAGGGCAGCGAGCTCCCGGAGCGAGTTCTCTGCGTCGGCCAGCGTGCCTTCGGACCAGAGCCCAGCCAGGACCACCCGTTCAAGGCGCAGCTGGCGGTACTCGACCTCGGTGACGTCTTCCAGTTCGGTGGACAGTCCTGCGGTACGGCGCAGGGCGCGCCGTTCCTCAAGGTCCTGCTGGTCGCCGTCGTACGTTGAATGTTCTTCGTCCAGGCGGGAAATTGCCTGGGCCTTGCCGAACACTGCCTTTCCGTCGCTGCCCTTCCCATCGCCGCTTTGCGTGCTGGGGTTCCTGGCAGGTACGTCCTTGGAGAGAATCCGGTCGATCACAGCCTGGATTTCCTCGGGACTCATGTCCTGGGCGGCTGGATCTGATCCGGTGTTGGGCTGGCTGGTCATGGTCTCCTTTGAAGATTCGGCAGTTCCAGAATAGTGCCGATTGCTGGTGGTGGGGGAAGTATTCGCGCTGGGCTGACGGCCTGCGGTCATCCAAGCCTCCTGGCTTGCTGGGCCGGCACCGGTGATGGCGGCGCCGGCAGACGTGCCACGTACACTTACGCGGCGAAAAAAGGCAGCCGGAGAACGGCGATAAGTTCAGCAGGAGGCTGACTTTCGAGTGTGGTCCGGCGACCGGAACAAAGGGATATCCGCTTGGCCCGGTGCACGCAGCGGAAGGGTCGGAGGACCTGCGTCGCTGGGTGGGACATGCTGCCGCTGGAGGGCAGGCTTCGGCACGGGCGTGGCCCGTGCCGGTTACTCGAAGATCAGGAACATGCCCTCCAGCGTAGCAGAGGGCCCTGCCTGCGGTTTCCCTTTACGCTGCAAGGGGAACTACTCTGGCCAGTTATGGAGTCCGCACATTATTTCAGCGCAACACCCGCCGGCCCTTTCACCCGCAAGCCCCTGACTGTTGAACTGGCGGGGCAAACGCGCAGGCTGCAGACTTCCTCCGGCATCTTCAGCCCTGACGGGATCGACAAAGGCACGGCCATCCTGCTCACCGAGGTGCCCGCGCCGGCGCCGCAGGGAAACCTTCTGGACATCGGCTGCGGCTGGGGTCCGATTGCCCTGACCATGGCCCTCAAGGCGCCGTCCGCCCGGGTCTACGCGGTGGACGTCAACGAGCGCTGCATCGCGCTGACAAACGAGAACGCCGCAGCATTGGGGCTGGCCAACGTTACGGCCAGCACCCCTGACGCAGTGGACCCCGACCTGCGCTTTGACACGATCTGGTCCAATCCGCCCATCCGGATCGGCAAGGACGAACTGCACTCCCTGCTGAAACTGTGGCTGCCCCGCCTGGCTCCGGGCGGGACGGCCTGGCTGGTGGTGCAGAAAAACCTGGGGGCGGACTCGCTTCAGCGGTGGCTCGCAGCTGAGCTGGACGAATCGTTCAGCGTCAGCCGGGAAGCGACGTCGAAGTCGTTCCGGATCCTCAAGGTCAGGAAAGCGTCCCGGTTGCCACAATAACTGCCGGACCGCTGAGCTCCACGTGTTCGTGGCCTGCGGGACCAGCGAAGAACTTCACTCCCACGACGCCTCCGGGGACGTGGACCCGCCAGGAGTCCGGGGCTTCCGCTCCTGCCCAGTGGCGGATGGCCACTGCGGCGGCGCAGGCACCTGTTCCGCAGGACTGGGTCTCCCCCACGCCGCGTTCATGCACCCGCATTGTCACCGAGCCGACGCCGTCATGCACCAGGGGCTCGGACGGCACGACGAATTCCACGTTGGTCCCGTTGGCAGGTACGGGGTCCACCACGGGCGGGGTGAACAGGCGGGTTCCGGCGAGTTCGGAAAGCTCGGCGAGGGCAACAACGGTGTGCGGGTTGCCCATGCTGACGGACAGGGCGGGGCGGGGAACCTCCAGGCCCTCGGCGGTCACCAGTGAATCCATGGCCTTTGCCGTAGCTTCCCCGGGGAAGATGAACTCCCACGGCCCCATGTCCACGGCATAGTCGTCGCCCGTGCGCACCACGGTCTTGACCCCGGCGCGGGTGCCGATGGCCAGGGCGCCGCCGTCGGGCAGTTCGATCAGGCCCTCGGTCCGGAGGAAATGGACGAACACGCGGACGCCGTTGCCGCACATTTCGGACAGCGAGCCATCGCCGTTGCGGTAGTCCATGAACCACTCGGCGTCAGGGGCGGCGGCCAGCAACTCGCGGCCCTCCGGAAGGAAGCGCGACGGGACCGCCCGGATGAGCCCGTCCCCGCCGATCCCCCGGTGCCGGTCGCACAGGGCGGCCACGGCTTCGGCAGTGATGGTGTGGACGCCCTCGGGATCAGCCACCAGGACGAAGTCATTGCCGGTGCCGTGCCCCTTGGAAAAGCGGAGCCCGCTCAGGGTGCGGAAGGCCGGCTCGGTGGTTTCTGCGAGGGTTGTGTCCATGGTTCCAAGGGTACCGGCCGGGCGGTGCAGCCCTAAAAACGGGACAGCCCCGCCGCTTTGGCCACCAGGGCCGGATCCTGCCAGTCCAGCCAGTGGATGCGCGGATCGGCGCGGAACCAGGTGAGCTGGCGCCGGGCGAATTGCCGGGTGGCCACGATGGTGGCCTCCGCGGCCTCGGGAACGGTCCATTCGCCGTCGATAACCCGCAGGAACTGTGAGTACCCCAGCGCGCGGGGGGCGGTCTTTCCCTGCCGCAGCCCGCAGGCGTCCAGCCGTTGGACCTCGGCGGGCAGGCCGGCGTCCACCATGCGGTGGACGCGTTGGGCGAGCCGGTCCCGAAGCGCCTCGCGGTCCACTGCCAGGCCGATCTGGACGGCAGGCTGGAAGTACTCGCGCTGCGGCATGAAGGAGCTGAACGGCCGTCCGGTGAGCTGGTGGACCTCCAGGGCCCGGATGATCCGCCGGTCATCCGAGAGCCTGCCGGCGGACACAGGGTCCACCTCCCGCAGCCGTTCCAGCAGCACCGCGGTCCCCTGCGCAGCGAGTTCGGCTTCCAGCCGTTCCCGCACCAGCGGATCAGTGCCCGGGAACTCAAGGACGTCCAGCGCGGCCCGCACGTAGAGGCCGGACCCGCCGGCCAGGATGGCCCGCTTGCCGCGGCCGTGGATGTCCGAGATGAGCTCCCGGGCCTGCTGCTGGAACTGCGACACGCTGGCCTCCTGGGTTACCTCCAGGATGTCCAGCAGGTGGTGGGGAACTCCCCTGCGTTCAGCGTCCGTGATTTTTGCCGTGCCGATGTCCATGCCGCGGTAGAACTGCATGGCGTCGGCGTTAATGACTTCCCCGCCGAGTTCAAGGGCAAGGCTGACGGCGAGGTCTGACTTGCCGGACCCTGTGGGGCCAACGACGGCGATGACAGGCGGTGCGCCCACCGGTCAGCGCGTGCGGACGGGCAAGGAGGGCATGCCCAGCGAAACGCCCTTGCCGCCGGCCCCGGCCCCGGGTGCGGGTGCTCCGCAGGAGTCCGCCTGCGACCTGTCCCAGGCGTCGCCGGCCCGGGAACGCCGGAGGCTGTAATCCTCCGGGGTGGGATCGGCGACGAGGTGGAAAGCGGCGGCCTCGGTGATGGTCACCGTGACCAGGTCTCCCGGCCGCGGAGCGGGCGCACCCTCAGGGACCGAGAAGTGCACCAGCCGCTGGTCCTGCGAACGGCCGGACAGCCTGTGCGTCTCCCCTGCCTTCCGTCCGGACTGCGCCGTGACCATGACCTCAACGCGGCGGCCGAGCTGGCGCCGGTTCTCCTCTGCCGCTATCCGGTCCTGAAGGGCGGTCAGGCGTTCGAACCGTTCCTGGACCACTGCCTTGGGCAGCTGATCCGGCAGGTCAGCGGCAGGGGTTCCTGGGCGCTTGGAGTACTGGAACGTGAAGGCGGTGGCAAAGCGTGACTTCTCCACGACATCCAATGTTGCCTGGAAGTCCTCCTCGGTTTCGCCGGGGAACCCCACAATGATGTCGGTAGAGATTGCCGCGTGCGGGATCTTTTCGCGCACTTTGTCCAGGATCCCCAGGAACTTGCTGGACCGGTAGGAACGCCGCATGTCCCGAAGCACCTTGTCCGACCCCGACTGCAGCGGCATGTGCAGCTGCGGCATCACGTTGGGGGTCTCGGCCATGGCGTCAATGACGTCGTCGGTGAAGGCGGCTGGGTGCGGGCTCGTAAAGCGGACACGCTCGAGGCCTTCGATGTCCCCGCAGGCCCGGAGGAGCTTGGAGAATGCCTGCCGGTCGCCGAACTCCACACCATAGGAGTTGACGTTCTGGCCCAGGAGCGTGACCTCGATGGCGCCGTCGTCCACCAAAGCCTGGATCTCCGCCAGGATGTCTCCCGGCCGGCGGTCTTTCTCTTTTCCGCGGAGGGCGGGCACGATGCAGAAAGTGCAGGTGTTGTTGCAGCCGACGGAGATGGATACCCAGCCTGAGTAGACGGAGTCCCTCTTGGTGGGAAGCGTGGACGGGAAGACATCCAGCGACTCGAGGATTTCCAGCTGCGCCTCGTTGTTGTGCCGGGCACGGTCCAGCAGGGCAGGCAGGGCGCCAACGTTATGGGTGCCGAAAACGGCGTCCACCCACGGTGCCTTCTTAAGGATGGTTTCCCTGTCCTTCTGGGCGAGGCAGCCGCCCACAGCAATCTGCATGCCGGGGTTTGCTGCCTTCACCGGAGCCAGGATGCCAAGGTTGCCGTAGAGCTTGTTGTCAGCGTTTTCCCGGACCGCGCAGGTGTTGAACACCACGACGTCGGCCTGCTCACCGTTTGCCGGCACGTACCCTGCGTCCTCCAGCATCCCGGCCATCCGCTCCGAGTCGTGGACGTTCATCTGGCAGCCAAACGTCCGCACCTGGTAGGTGCGGGGCTTGGGGGCACCGGATTGCGGAGCACCTCCAGCTTCTGCAGAGGGGGCCGTACCGGAAAAAGGGGAAGGGATGGTCAAACTCACCTGTTAAGGGTAACGGTTTTACGGGTTGGCGCCGTCGGCTCCAGCCGAGGAGTCCAGGACCTCGTTGACAATCCGGAACGCCTGCGAGGGCTGATACCCCTTGCGCGCCAGCATGGAGGCCAACCGCCGGGTTGCCTTGTCCCTTGCGGCCCGGTCCTGCAGATCCGTTCCCGGGCGGAGCTTCCGCTCCACGAGCTGCCGGGCGGCGGCTTCCTCATCCGCGTCTGTCAGCTGGTCCAATGCTGCGGCGGCGGTTTCCTGGTCGATGCCCTTCTCCGCGAGTTCGCGGCGGAGCGCGCCTTTTGCCAGTTTGCGCGACTGGGAGCGGCTCCTCACCCACATGTCCGCGAATTCGGCGTCGTTGATCAGGCGTGCTTCCTGGAACCGGTCCAGGACTGCCTCAGCGACGTCCTCCGGGATGTTCCGTTCGGCGAGTTTCCGGGCGAGCTGCAGCCTGCTTTTGGCCGACGCGGTCAATTGCCGGTACACGATATTCTGCGCAACGGACACCGGATCCGGCTCTGCGTCCCCGGCAACGGAAGAGCCGGGATCCGGGCCGTCCTGGAATGCGCCGTCATGTGAAGCTCCGCGCCGCCCGCCGGCTTTCGTCCGGCGGGGACGCGGATTGTCAAAACCGGTCAACGGCTAGAACCCGTCAACGGCCTTCAGCTTTGGGGAGTCTTTGGACTCCGGCTCGGCAGGCTTGACGCCGACGCCGAGCTTTTCCTTGATCAGGCGCTCGAGTTCGGCAGCAAGCTCAGGGTTGTCACGGAGGAACCTGCGGGAGTTCTCCATGCCCTGGCCGAGCTGGTCGCCGTCGTAGGTGAACCAGGAGCCGGACTTCTTGATGATGCCATGTTCGACACCCATGTCGATGATGCCGCCCTCACGGGAAATGCCCTGGCCGTAGATGATGTCGAATTCGGCCACCTTGAAGGGCGGGGCCATCTTGTTCTTCACGATCTTCGCCTTGGTCCGGTTGCCAACGGAATCGGCACCTTCCTTCAGGGTCTGGATGCGCCGGACGTCGATACGGATGGAGGCGTAGAACTTCAGGGCCTTACCGCCGGTGGTAGTTTCCGGGGAGCCGAAGAAGACGCCGATCTTCTCGCGAAGCTGGTTGATGAAGATCGCCGTGGTCTTGGTCTGGCTCAGCCGGCCGGTGATCTTACGCAGGGCCTGGCTCATGAGGCGGGCCTGGAGGCCAACGTGGCTGTCACCCATGTCGCCCTCGATTTCGGCGCGCGGCACCAGCGCTGCGACGGAGTCGATCACGATGACGTCCAGGGAGCCGGAGCCCACCAGCATGTCCATGATTTCCAGGGCCTGCTCGCCGGTGTCCGGCTGGGAGACGAGGAGCGCGTCCGTGTCCACACCGAGCTTTGCGGCGTACTCGGGGTCAAGGGCGTGCTCGGCGTCGATGAACGCGGCGATGCCGCCGAGGCGCTGGGCGTTGGCCACGGCGTGGAGCGCCACGGTGGTCTTACCGGACGATTCCGGCCCATAGATTTCAACAACGCGGCCACGGGGAAGGCCGCCAATTCCCAAAGCAACATCCAGGGCAATGGATCCGGTGGGGATGACCTCGATCGGGGCCCGGACTTCATCGCCGAGCCGCATGACCGAGCCTTTACCGAACTGCTTGTCGATCTGGGCCAGCGCTGCTTCGAGCGCTTTTGCACGATCCGGGGCTGCCGCCATGGTTCACACCTCTAATGCTTTCTCGCTTTGGAGTGGCCTCAGCGGCCGTTTATTGGTCATCTCTGACGCTACTGGGACCCACTGACATTCCGGCCGGGTGAGGGCGGCTATGTGGATAACCCGCTATGAAAAGCATAGCTTTACCCGAACAGGTATTCGAACAATCGCACGGCGTGTCAGGAGAAACCGGGCTAGTCCGTGCGGGGCTTGATGTCCCGGCCCAGACGGCGCTCGGCGGGAACATCCTGCACGTCGCAGACGGCCAGCCACACCCTGCGGGGCTCTATGCCGGCGGCAAGCGCCTGGTCCGCGGTGCGCCCGCCCACCCCTGCCAGGACAAGGCTGCTGCTGAGGACCCGCGAGTACCCGGCGCCGAATTCGTCGTCCATGAGTCGCCAATAGTCGCTGATTCGCACCAGAAAAGTCTCTCACGATCCCGCGCACTAGAATTGTTGCCATGAGCAACTCCCCTGACGTCCCCTCCCCGCAGGGCCGCCACGACGAGGCGACCGTGGACGCCGCGGTGCAGAACGTGGAACACCAGATCAGTCTCTTCTGGCGGCGCGCACGGTCGATCTCCAACCAGCTTTCCCGCGAGGTCCATCCGGACATGGAACCGGCGGCGTACGGCCTCCTGACGGTGATCCGCAGGGAGGGGCCGATCCGCCTGACCGACCTGGCGATGAACATCGGCGTGGGCAAGCCGTCCGTCAGCCGGCAAATCGCTTTCCTGGAGAGCCTGGGGCTTGTGTCCAAGGAGGCTGACCCCCTGGACGGACGGGCGCAGGCGATCCGGCTGACACCCAAGGGCGAGGAAAAGATGCACCAGGTCCAGGACGCCCGGCGGCAGGTGTTCCGGGAACGCCTCGGCGAATGGCCGGTTGAGGAACTGGAGGAACTGGCCCGCTGCATGGCCAAGCTGAACTCCACCTACGAACGTGACGGCTTCCCGAAGGATGGCCCGGCGACCGCCGTGGAAAACCAGTAGCCGAAACGCACAGAAGCCCCCGGCCGCGGCCGGGGGCTTCTGTGCTTGTTACATTCCGGGAGCCGCCTTCCGGCGGGACCCTACCGGGCGCCTGAAAGAAGGCCCGTGGAAAGTTCGTCGTTAAGTTCAGTGTTGAGGTCGCGCTCAAGGTCGCGGCCATAACGCTGGGAGAATTCCTGGGGAACGGTGTCCGGAACGGCAACGCCTTCTGCAACCGCCACCCTGTCGCTCACCTCGCGAAGCATGCTGGACAAAGGAACGTCCAAGGCCGAGCAGATCGAGGACAGAAGCTCGGATGATGCTTCCTTCTGGCCGCGCTCCACTTCACTGAGGTAACCCAGGGAGACACGGGCGCTGTGCGAAACTTCACGGAGCGTACGCCCCTGACGCTGGCGGACATCGCGCAGGACATCACCAATTTCGTGACGAAGTACAACCATCTTGCGCTCCTTCTGTTCGCTCTTGCCCTGATCGGCGAGGCCCACATCCTTCCAGCGGACAACGCCGTTTACGGATACGGGCTGCTTTACCATCTGTATCGCCTTGCTCCCTCATTGGTCAGGTCCGCCCTAAGGCGAACCGTCGTGGTCATTTCATCCTAGGCGCCTCCGCTCTCCGGAAGCGACACAATGTAATAACTAATCGGTACCGGCTTTTGTTCCCGGCAACTTTACGCCCAGTAACTTCGGGGGCACGGACCCTACGCGGACAGGGCTTCGAGGAGCCTCTCGAGGGCCGCCCCGCACGCCTGTCCGCGGATCTCTGCACGGCTTCCCGAAAACGCGTATTCGAACGCCGCCGTTCCGTCTGCGGTGGCTACGCCGACGTAAACGGTGCCCACGGGCTTTCCGTCGTGCGCCTCCGGCCCGGCAACGCCTGTGGTGGAGATGCCGATGTCAGCGCTGAGGACGGTCCGGGCTCCTGCCGCCATGGCCGCGGCAACGTCCGGGTCCACGGATCCGACGCGCGCCAGGAGTACGGACGGGACATCCAGGACCTTTTCCTTAACAGAGTTCTGGTAAGCAACCACCCCGCCCTGCAGGATGCCGGAGGCGCCGGGAGTGTCCGCGAGGACTGCGGACACCATGCCGGCGGTCAGCGATTCGGCGGTGGCCACCGTCCGCCCTGCGTCGAGTGCTTTGCGGACCGCTTCAGCGGACAAATGGTGGAGATTGGTCATGCCGGCTCCTGGCCTTTATCGTTGCGTGCCTGCAGCTTTCCCTTGGCCCGGATTCGCAGGGCTTCCACCACGTACTCCACGCCGGTCCACACCGTGATCACCATAGCGGCCATCATCACCGCGAACGCCACCCACACTAGCCACGGGGCAAACGAGCCCAGCGGCAGGAGGTACAGGAAGATCGCCGCGGTCTGGACAACGGTCTTGAGCTTGCCGCCGCGGGAGGCCGGGATAACGCCGTAGCGGATCACAAAGAAGCGCAGGGCCGTGACGCCCCATTCACGGACCAGGATCAGCACGGTAACCCACCATGGCAGTTCGCTGAGCACCGAGAGCATCACCAGCGCCGAACCGATGAGGAGCTTGTCCGCAATGGGATCGGCGATCTTGCCGAAGTCAGTGACGAGGTTCCGGCTCCTGGCGATATCGCCGTCGAGCTTGTCCGTGTAGATGGCGACGGCGAACACAAGGACCGCCGCCCAGCGCCACACGCCTGCCTCACTGCGCAGCCCGGGGGCGTCCGCGATGAGGAACCAGACAAAAAACGGCACCAGTGCGATGCGGATCATGGTCAGGATGTTGGGAAGGTTCCAGACCCCGGCACGGCCTGGGCCGGCGGCGGTTGCATCGGTGCTAGTCACGTTTCTAGGCTACAGTCCCCGGGCTAACGCCCGGTCAGGGACCAGGCGTCTTCGGAGCCGTCCTCGTCGTCATAGCCGCCAGGCGGGGAATCCGAGCCGTCGTAATATTCGACGTTCTGCTTCCGCTGGTCCAGGTCTGCCGCCACCAGGTCTTCGGCGTAGCCGCCCTGGGCGATGTTGGCGTTGGCGTTCTCGCTCAGCGCGGCGGTCTGCGAATCGGGTGCTGCCGGGGCTTCCTGGCCCTTCATGGCGGCAAGGACGGGTGCGAGGTCGTCCGGTTTCACCAGGACGTCCCTGGCCTTGGAGCCTTCCGAGGGTCCCACGACTCCGCGTGATTCGAGCAGGTCCATCAGCCGTCCGGCCTTGGCAAAGCCGACACGCAGCTTGCGCTGCAGCATCGACGTGGAGCCGAACTGCGTGGTGACCACAAGCTCAGTTGCCTGCAGCAGGACTTCGAGGTCGTCCCCGATGTCGTCGTCGATCTGCTTCTTGGGCGCTTCGGCGGCGACGTCGTCGCGGTAGGTGGCCTGGAGCTGTCCCTTGACGTGCTCAACCACCTTGTGGATTTCCGATTCGGTGACCCATGCGCCCTGGACGCGCATGGCCTTGGAGGCACCCATGGGCAGGAACAGGGCGTCACCCTGGCCGATAAGCTTTTCGGCCCCCGGCTGGTCCAGGACCACGCGCGAGTCGGTCACCGAGGAGGTCGCGAACGCCATGCGTGAGGGCACGTTGGCCTTGATGAGGCCGGTCACCACGTCCACGGACGGCCGCTGCGTGGCCAGGACCAGGTGGATGCCGGCGGCGCGGGCGAGCTGGGTGATGCGGACAATCGAGTCTTCAACATCGCGGGGAGCCACCATCATCAGGTCGGCGAGCTCGTCCACGATCACCAGCAGGTACGGGTAGGGCCGGATGACGCGCTTGGAGTCCACCGGCGGCTGCACCTTGCCGGCGCGGACAGCCTTGTTGAAGTCGTCGATGTGCTTGAAGCCGTAGTTGGCGAGGTCGTCATACCGGGCGTCCATCTCGCGGACCACCCACTGGAGCGCCTCGGCTGCCTTCTTCGGGTTGGTGATGATGGGCGTGATGAGGTGTGGGACGCCCTCGTAGGCGGTGAGCTCCACGCGCTTGGGGTCGACCATGACCATGCGCACCTCGTCGGGGGTGGCGCGCATCAGGATGGAGGTGATCATCGAGTTCACGAAGGAGGATTTACCGGCACCGGTGGCACCGGCCACCAGCAGGTGGGGCATCTTGGCGAGGTTGGCCACCACATAGCCGCCCTCCACGTCCTTGCCAACGCCCATCACCATCGGGTGGTCCGTGCGGCGGGCGTTCTGGCTGCGGAGGACGTCGCCCAGGGAGACGGTTTCGCGGTCAGTGTTGGGGATCTCGATGCCGATGGCGGACTTGCCCGGGATGGGGCTGAGGATGCGCACGTCGCTGGATGCCACGGCGTAGGAGATGTTCTTGGACAGTGCGGTGACGCGTTCCACCTTGGTGCCCGGGGCCAGCTCGATCTCGTACCGGGTCACGGTGGGGCCGCGGCTGAAGCCGGTGACCGTGGCATCGACGTTGAACTGCTGGAGGGTGTCGGTCAGGGCAGCGACGACGGCGTCGTTCGCTTCCGTGCGCTCCTTCGGGATGGAACCGGGGGTCAGGTAGTCCGAGGCCGGGAGCGTGTAGGTGACGTCGCCGGCGAGGGACAGCTGCTCGGTGCGCTGCGGGATGGGAACCGGCGGCGGCGCGGGTGCCACCGGGTTGGAGGGCACGGTGGGCGCGGCAGTTGGCTTTGCGGCGGGCGGGGCCATGCCGGGGGTGATCATAGGGATGGCTTCGGTGGCGTTCTCCCCGGGGGAAGAGGGGGCGCCTGCCCCGAGTCCCTGGGCTGCCTTGATCTTTTCGACGGCGATCTCCGCCTGGGTGGGGCGGCGGACACCGGGGGCCGGGCGCGGCGGCTTCGGGTCGTCGTCGTCGATCACGGCGTGCTCGAACGCTTCGTCGCCCACGTAGCCTTCCAGGCCGGCGTCGCCGTCCTCCTCATCCTTGCCGAAGAAGCGGCGCTTCTTCTTCCTGGCATTCTTGGGGGGTGCGGCGGCGGGGGTGCGTTCCAGGTAGCTGCGGTCGTGCTTGTCCCGGTCCTGTTCATCCAGCAGGTCGATGCCCATGAGGTGCTCGTAGGCGGCGTGCAGCCTGCGCGGGATTGCAGTGAACGGCGTGGCGGTGATGATCAGCAGTGAGACGAACGCCAGCAGGGAGTAGAGCACCAACGGAACAGCGGAATGGATGGCGGCCAGGGGCGACGCTGCAAGGAACCCCAGCATGCCGCCGGCCTGGCGGAGGCCGTCAAAGCCCTGGGCAACGGTGGGCTGCCCGCCCAGGATGTGTGCAAGCCCGCAGCCGGCAAAGGTCATGATCAGGAAGCCGATGCCCACCCTGTTGTTGCCCCGGCCGTCGGACGGCTGGCGGAAGAGCCGGAACGCGCAGACAAACAGCATGAGCGGAAGCAGGAGTGATATCCAGCCGAAGGTCCCGTTGACCACGGCATACACGGCGTCCGGGAACCAGCCGGTGAGGCCCCACCAGGCGAAGGTGGCGATGAAGATCCCGAGGGCCAGGTTGAACAGGGCCGCGCCGTCCCGGCGGTCCTCTGCCGGCAGGTCGCTGACGTCATGGCCGATGCGCCGCACCCCTCCGCCCACCAGGTGGCCAAGGCCCAGCCAGGCCCCGCCCACCACGCGCAGCAGCCACGGCTGGTGGTGCTCGACGGCGGGAAGCTGGCGGGTGCGTGCGGTGCTCGTGGAGCCACCGGCACGTCCGGTTTTGGCGGCCGTGGAGCCAGCGCCGCGGCCGGAGGAGCTGCCGGTTTTGCTGCCGGCGCGGCCCCTGCTGGATCCATTGGGCGCGGAAGTAGTACGAGTGGCCATACTAGCCACGGTACCCGAGTTGGGCCGGATTTCCGGGGATTTGGGTGCCGCCGGTCCCCGGTTCGCGGCCCTTAAAGGCCTCCGGCCCGCGGTCCCGTTGGACACGGGAACGCGGGCCGGTAGCGGCGGCCGGTGTTAGGCCTCGAGCACCACCGGAATGATCATGGGCTTGCGGCGCAGCTTGCGGTTTACCCACGTGCCCACCACCCGGCGGACTACCTGCTGGAGCTGGTGGCTGGTGTGGTCCGCGTGGTTGAGGACGGCTTCCTCCAGCGCAGCGTTGATCTTGGGGATGATCTCGTCAAACACGGAATCATCTTCTGCCACGCCGCGGGCGTGGATCTCCGGGCCGGACACAACCTTGCCGGTAGCGCGGTGGATGACCGTGATGATGGAGATGAAGCCTTCATCGCCCAGGGTCTGGCGGTCCTTCAGGTCGGCCTCGGTGACCTCGCCAACGCTGGATCCATCCACGTAGACAAAGCCGACTTCAACCTGGCCCACCACGTCTGCCCGATGGTCCTTAAGGTCGATTACGGTGCCGTTGTCGGCGAGGATGACGCTCGCTTCCGGGACGCCGGATTCGATGGCGATCTTGCCGTTGGCGATCAGGTGGCGGGTTTCACCGTGCACCGGCATGGCGTTCAGCGGCTCAAGGATGTTGTAGCAGTACAGGAGCTCGCCGGCCGCGGCGTGGCCCGAGACGTGCACTTTGGCGTTGCCCTTGTGGATCACGTCGGCACCCAGCTTGAGCAATCCGTTGATGATCCGGAAGACAGCGTTCTCGTTGCCGGGGATAAGGCTGGAGGCCAGGATGACGGTGTCGCCGTCGCCCACCACCACGCGGTGGTCTCCGTTGGCCATGCGGGACAGGGCTGCCATGGGCTCGCCCTGGGACCCGGTGGACATCAGCACCACGCGGTTGTCCGGCAGGTTGTCGATGTTCTTGATGTCGACGATGAGGCCCGGCGGGACGTCCAGGTAGCCGAGTTTTTCGGCAATCGCCATGTTGCGGACCATGGAGCGGCCAACAAAGGCCACTTTGCGGTTGTGCTTGGCGGCGGCGTCCAGGACCTGCTGGACCCGGTGGACGTGGGACGAGAAGGAAGCGACAATGATCCGCTTTGTAGCTTGGCCGAAGAGGCGCTCCAGCGTGGGGCCGATTTCCTTTTCCGCGGTGGTGAAGCCCGGGACATCAGCGTTGGTGGAGTCCGACATAAAGAGGTCCACGCCCTCTTCGCCGAGCTTGGCGAAGTGCCGGAGGTCCGTGATGCGTCCGTCCAGCGGCAGCTGGTCCATCTTGAAGTCGCCGGTATGCAGCACAGTGCCGCCGGCGGTCCGGATGAACACCGCCAGGGCGTCAGGGATGGAGTGGTTGACCGCCACGAACTCACATTCGAAGGGGCCGAACTTCTCCACCTGCCCTTCCTCAACAGTGAGCGTGTAAGGCCGGATGCGGTGCTCCTGCAGTTTCGCCTCAATCAGGGCGAGGGTGAGCTGCGAACCCACCAGCGGGATGTCGTTCCGGAGCCGCAGCAGGTACGGAACAGCACCGATGTGGTCCTCGTGCCCGTGGGTCAGGACCACGGCCACGATGTCATCCATGCGATTCTCGATGTACGAGAAATCGGGCAGGATCAGGTCAACGCCGGGCTGGGTTTCCTCGGGGAAGAGGACGCCGCAGTCCACGATCAGCAGCTTGCCGTCGATCTCGAACACGGCCATGTTCCGGCCGATTTCCCCCAGTCCGCCCAGCGGAACAATCCGGAGCGTTCCCTGCGGCAGGCGGGGAGGGGTGACAAGGCCGGTAAGGGCAGTTTGGGTCATATTGCACTACTTTCCAGGCGGAAGGGTGCTGGTCTTACTCCTCAGGAAAAGACCAGCCCCGCTTCCGCCAAATCCCCGCGGATGGTTTCGATCTCGGCTTCGTCCGGCTCCACGAGGGGCAAACGGACAATCGAGTTGGGCAGGACTCCCTGCCATTTAAGAATCTGCTTGGCCGCAACGGCACCCTGGACCCGCGTCATGGTGGCACGCACCACGGGCAGGAGTTCAAAGTTGATCTTCCGGGCGGTGCTGAGGTCGTTCGCGTTGACGGCGTCGATGAGCTCACGGAAGCGGCGCGTGGCCACGTGCGTCGTAACGCCGACAAGGCCGACGGCGCCCAGGGCCATCCACGGAAGGGTCAGGCCGTCGTCGCCTGAATAGAACAGGAGATCCGTCTCGGCCATGACGCGGGTGGCAGCGACGAAGTCGGCCTTGGCATCCTTGACCGCCACGATGTTCGGGTGCTGTGCCAGCCGGATCATGGTGTCGGGCTCGATGGGGATGGAGGAGCGTCCGGGAATGTCGTACAGCATGACGGGAACATCCACGGCGTTGGCAACGGTCTCGAAGTGCGCGCGGACACCGGCCTGGCTGGGCTTGTTGTAGTACGGCGTCACCAGGAGGAGGCCGTCGACGCCGAGGGCTGCTGCCTGCCGGGACAGGTGGACTGAGTGGGCGGTGTCGTTGGTGCCTGTGCCGGCGATGATGGCGGCCCGGCCGCCCACCGCGTCTTTGACGGCGCGGAACATGCCGAGGTTTTCCTCGTCGGTGAGGGTGGAGGTTTCGCCAGTGGTTCCAGTGACTACCAGCCCGTCGCAGCCATCGTCCACCAGTTTGCTGGCCAGTGCTGCAGCCTGCTCATAATCCACTGCGCCGTCCTTGGTGAACGGTGTGACCATGGCGGTCAGGAGAGTACCAAGGGCAGGGAGATGCGCGGATGTGTCAGCCATGGAAAAAACGTTACCCTGTCCGCGGCTGGTTAGGACAATGCCGGGGGCGTGATGCACGTCAAATAACAGACTGGCCCAACCACCGTAACGTCCGCCGCGCCCTCTTCCGCCACCCATCTTCCGGGCACCGGCCCGGCACCTACCCAGCAGCCGGAGCTGCTGCCGGTCATGAGGTGGGGTGCCCTGCCAGCCAGGAGGTGCGGTGCACCGCCGGTCAGGAGGCGGGATGCCGGGGGCGGGATGGCTCCGCCGGCGGGTGGTAGGCCGGCGGGTGGCAATACCGTCCGACGGCGGCCTGGCGGAGGTCCTCGGCCCAGGACGACAGCCGCTGGGCGGCCCTGACGTAGTGGAAGAGCTCAACAGGGGTCAGGGCATCGATGTCCGTCTCGGCGAGGCGCCGGGCCAGTTCCGCCCCCTCGGGCTGGGCGGCGAGGCTGATGCCCTCCTGCTCCCACTGGACATCCTCGGCCGGCCGGCCGGCCACCAGTTGGCGGAACAGGTAGTCGACAACCCCCGGGCTCATGGCCTTGGCGAGCCCGTCACCGCCGGGCTGATCGGCCGGGCTTCCGGATGATGGAGTGTACATGGCGGCAATCCTATTCGAACATATATTCGAATACAAGGAGGTTGGGCCAGCCACTCCGGCGCAGGGAGGTGTGAGACGATCTGGTCATGACGTCCCGTAATACGGCCAGAACGTCCCGGAAATCCGGCGGGCAGCCCGCCACGGGGCGCCTCCACGGCATCGACGCGGCCCGTGGCCTCGCGCTGCTGGGGATGATGGCCACCCATTTGCTTCCCACCTTCGAATCCAACGCCGACCTCACCCCCACGTGGATCGGTCTCACGTTTTCGGGCAGGGCGGCGGCGCTGTTCGCCGTACTGGCCGGGGTGGGCCTGGCGTTGTCCACGGGAAAGCACAAGCCGGTGCAGGGCCCGGAGCTCTCCGCCGCCCGCCGCGGCATCGCGCTCCGCGCCCTGGTGATTGCCGCCGTCGGACTTACCCTGGGCGGGCTGGAAGTCAACCTTGCCATCATCCTGGTCCATTACGCGGTGCTGTTCCTGTGCGTCCTGCCCTTCCTCGGGATGGGCCTGAAGCGGCTCTGCGCCTGGGCCGGCGGCTGGATCCTGGGCTCCCCCGTCCTGGCGTATCTCCTGCGCCCGTGGCTCCTGGCGGCCGAGCCTCCACTCAAACTGGGTCACAACCCGTCCTGGGAGGACCTCGCCACCCCGTCACGGCTACTGGCTGACCTGTTCTTCACCGGCTATTACCCCGTGTTCCAGTGGCTCTCGTACCTGCTGGTGGGGCTCATCGTGGGCCGGCTGGTGCTGGGCAGGGCGATGGTTCCGGTAGTCCTGCTGGTGGCCGGTTCGGTGGTTGCCGTCCTGGCCAAGACCCTGGGGGTCACCGCCATGGAAAGCTGGGGCGGCCGCGCTGCCCTGGAGGATGTGCTGAATTCCCCCGGGTATCCGCTGGACAGCGTGCTGCAGGTGAACCTGACGGGTATTCCACAGGAGGGTTCCTGGTGGTGGCTGGCGTCTGCCGCGCCGCACTCGGCAACCACCCTGGACCTGCTGCACACATCGGCCGTGGCCGTGGCCGTGATCGGGGCCTGCCTCCTGCTGGGCCGGCTGGCCGAGTGGGTGGACCTGGACCTGCTGCTGCCGCTGCGCGGCGCGGGTGCGATGACCCTGAGCCTTTACACCGTCCACGTTTGGGTGGTTTCCGGGTTCTACCTCCAGCCCCTGCCCGCCGGCTGGACCGAGGACGGGATGTACTTTGCCCAGGCCGCCACGGCCGTCATTGTGGGCATGGTGTTCGTGCTGCTCAAGTGGCGCGGCCCCCTCGAATGGCTGGGGCACGCGGCAAACCAGGTGGGCCGGGGCCAGGTCAGGGCTGTCCGGTAGTTGCTGTCCGGTGAGTAGCAGGGCAGAGCCGCGGCTCCTGGCTAAAGTGCTGCCCTCCTAGGCAGGGGCGTTGCCCTGGAAAAGCCTGATGGCGTCGCGCATGGAGGCCCGGGCACGCTTGCGGTCCCCCGCGGCGTCATAGGCACAGCTCAGCCGGAACCAGGAACGCCAGTCGTCCGGAGCGGCCTCGGCCTCGGCCTTGTACTTCTCGAATTCCGCATCCGCTGCCGAGCGGACGATCCGTCCCGCGGGAGTGCGGGGCAGCTCGTCGACCGGAAGACCGCCCTCGGCCTCCAGGACCTTTGCCATCTGCTCGGTCCGGGCCCCGAACATCAGTTCCCGGATCAGGGCCCATGCACCAATGACCGGCAGGACCAGGTACGCAGCCCCGATTGCCTGGGCCGCCAGGTTGCTGTCCGTCAGGAGCAGGATGGAACGCTGGAAGGACACCACCAGATAGAAGACCAGCAGCAGCGTTACCGCCCCCACCCAGATCTTGGTGCGGTTCTTCCGGAACCCTGCCAGCAGTCCGCCCATGGCCTAGAAACCCAGGTCCAGGTAGCCGTCCAGGCCCACCGTCAGCCCGGGGTGGGCAGCCACGTTGCGCACGCCAAGAAGCACGCCCGGCATGAAGGATGCACGGTCAAAGGAGTCGTGGCGCAGTGTCAGCTGCTCGCCCGAACCGCCCAGCAGGACTTCCTGGTGTGCCACCAGTCCGCGGAGGCGGACACTGTGGACCCGGATGCCGTCAACCTCGCAGCCACGCGCTCCTGCCAGCTCACTGGTGGTGGCGTCCGGGCTCGGCGGCACCCCTGCGGCCTTGCGTTCGGCCGCGATCAGCTGCGCGGTGCGGACTGCCGTGCCGGAGGGGGCATCCACCTTGTCCGGGTGGTGGAGCTCGATGATCTCCACGGATTCAAAATACTTGGATGCCTTGGCGGCAAAGGCCGAGGCGAGCACCGAACCAAGCGCAAAGTTCGGGGCGATCAGGACGCCAGTATCCAGGTGGCCTGCCAGCAGGCTTTCCAGCCCGGCCAGGCGGTCGGCATCCCAGCCGGTAGTGCCCACCACGGCGTGGATGCCATGCTCGACGGCGAAGCGGACGTTCGCTTCGGTGCTTTCGGGAACTGTCAGGTCCACGACGTACTGGGCGCCGGCAGCGGTGATCTGGTCCAGCGAATCACCCCGACCCAGGGCCGCAACAAGTTTCATGTCGGGCGCGGCTTCAACGGCTTTTACGGCTTCGGCGCCCATGCGGCCATTGGCGCCAAGGACGGCCACCAGCTTGGGATCGGAGAGTTGTTGGGTCATGCCGTTAACCCTACCGGCGGGGCCGGGAGGCAGGGGAACCGTGGACTGTGCGTTACCTCGCAGGAGCAGGCCTGGCTGTGGCTGGCAGTGGAACCGGAGCGCAGCGTCAGCTGCCCGCACCCACCCATTCCACGGTGCCGTCAGCGAAGAACTGTTCCTTCCAGATGGGCACCTGCTCCTTGATCCTGTCCACCAGCTCCGAACACACGGCAAAGGCCTGCCCGCGGTGAGCCGCGGACACGGCGCACACCAGAGCGGGATCACCGATGTCCAGCATGCCGATCCGGTGCGCTGCCCAGATCCGCACGGGCTGCGGGGACGGGCCAGAGGCGGCGCCGTCGCCATCGCCGCTGCCGCGGGCTGCCTGCTGTTCGGACGCCAGGCGGGCCACGACGTCGGCCATCACCTGGTGGGCGGTAGGATGCGCACTGTAGCTGAGCCGCTCAACTGCCTTGCCGCCGTCGTGATTGCGCACCACGCCGCTGAAGCTGACCACCGCACCGGCGGTGTCACTTTCCACCGCGGCGATGGCCTGGTCAACGGAGATGGGTTCCGCGCTCAGCACGGCGTTGACTACCTCGAATGCTGCCTCAGTGCCCATGTCCGCCTTCCAGCTGGTCGCAAAGGTGCCCGATGACCGGGTCAAGGACGGTCAGTCCGTCCATGACCCCCTTGGGTGATCCGGGCAGGTTGATGATGAACGTGGTCCCGGCCGCACCGGCATAACCGCGGCTGAGCGCCGCAAGCGGGGTTTTCGCGGCTCCGGCACGGCGGACCGCTTCCATGATGCCGGGAATTTCGCGGTCCAGCAGCGGGCGGGTGACGTCGGGGGTCCGGTCGTCCGGGCTGAGGCCCGTGCCGCCGCTGGTGATGACGACGGCGGTGTGCTGGGTCAGGAGCGCACGGATGGCTGCGCCTACCGGCTCGCCGTCGGGAACTACCATAACGGGAAACACGTCAAAGCCGTGTTCGGTGAGCCAGTCGGTGATGACGGGACCGGTTTCGTCGTCGTAGATCCCGGCCGCGGCACGGGTGGAGGCAATGACGACGCCCGCCTTCCTGCCCTGCACGTCGCCGTGGCGGTGCGGTTCGGGGGCGTTCAGGGTGCCGGGGCTGCTCACAGTGTCCAGTCCCCGCTCTTGCCACCGCTTTTGGCCAGCACCTTGATGTCGGTGAGGACGGCGTGCTTGTCCACTGCCTTGACCATGTCGTAAACGCTGAGCGCCGCCACGGAGGCAGCCGTGAGTGCTTCCATCTCCACGCCGGTAACGCCGCGCGTCTTCACGGTGGCGAGGATGGAGACGGAGTCCGGTGCCAGTTCGAAGTCCACGGTGACCTTGGACAGGGGAAGCGGATGGCACAGCGGAATCAGTTCGGGGGTCTTTTTGGCGGCCATGATCCCGGCCACCCGTGCCACGGCCAGGGCGTCCCCCTTGGGCAGGCCGCCCGAGCCGAGCAGGCCCATGACCTCTGCGGTGGTGCGGACTGTAGCGGTGGCGGTGGCCTCACGGGTGGTTTCGGCTTTGGCGGAGACGTCCACCATCTGGGCGCTGCCGTCCTGGCGCAGGTGCGTCAGCGCGGCCGGGGTCTGTTCTGCATTCACAGCGTCCATACTTCCACCTCCGCCCCTGCCGCGAGCGCGGCCACTCCTTCCGGAACATGGACCAGCACGTTGGAGCCGGCGAGCGCGTGCATCAGGTGTGAGCTTTCGCCGCCCTGAAGTTCCACGGTTCCGTCCGACTTGAGGGTGCCGCGGCGTACCTGGTGCTTGTGCCCGGGTGAGGTGAGCGGCTGGCTGAGCCTGGCACGGACCGGCAGGCGGGGCGCCGGGGCGCCCTGCAGGCGGGCAAGGACGGGGCGGAGGAACATTTCAAATGAGACGAGGCAGCTGACCGGGTTGCCGGGGAACCCGAGGAAGGGCCGGCCTTCGAAGGTGCCGATCCCCTGCGGCCCGCCCGGCTGCATGGCTACATGCAGGAACTCGACCGGCTGGTCCGCCATGGCCTGCCGGACCACTTCGTACGCGCCCTGGCTGACCCCGCCGGTGGTCACGATCAGGTCCACTCCTGCCCCCTCTTCCCGCAGCAGCGCCCTGAGCCCGTCCGGGTTGTCGGTGGCGATGCCTGCACGGCGGACGTGCAGTCCCGCCTGTTTCATGGCGGCTTCCAGGAGGGTCCCGTTGGAGTCGAAGATCTTGCCGGGCGGGAGCTCACGGCCGGGCTCCACCACTTCGTCGCCGGTGGTGACCAGCAGGACCGTCACGGCCTGGTACACGGTCACGTCCGGGATGCCCAGCGCGGCCAGGAGTCCCAGCTGGGCCGGGCCAAGGAAGGTGCCCGCCGCCAGGGCCGCCCCGCCGGCCTGCACATCGCTGCCTGCAGCGCGGACAAACGTGCCTGCTGCCGCCGGAGGCAGCCACACGGTGGCGTGTTCCTTTGCCTGGGCGGCGGCCGGCAGGAAGCGGTCCGGGACGGCCCGCTCGATGGGGACGACGGCGTCCGCCCCCGCGGGGAGCATGGCTCCGGTCATGATCGGGGCAGCCATGCCGGGTTGGAGTGGTGCAGGACGTGCGCCCGCTGGGACGGGAGGCATGATGCCCAGCTCTGCACCGCCGTCGGGCACGTCCACGGAACGGATGGCATACCCGTCCATTTGGGAGTTGGCGAAGGGCGGCAGGCTGATGGGGGCACGCACGTCCGCTACCAGGCCGCGGCCAAGGGCATCCGCCAGGGGCAGCGTTTCCGTCCTGTGCACCGAGTGCAATGGCTCCAGCAACGCAGTGACGGCTGCTGCATGGTCTGCCACGGACCTCGCCTGGTGCTTCGCGTGATGCCGCTGGTGCTCCGTCCGGTGCTCCGCCTCTGCAGGCGTTCCATGCGGTTGCGGGCTGGCCATGGTTCCGCCTTCAGGTCGAGCGTTCAGGGTGTCACGTCCACTCTAATCGTGTGGAGCCCGGTGGCTCCGTCCGGGACAACCGGCCGGCTCCGCTCGTCCTGGATGCGTCCCGCGAGGTCCGTGGCACGGACCTGGACTTCATACTGGCCCTCCGTCAGCTCCACTCCCAGTTTCCATTGGTACCAGGTGTCCGCCGAGATACCTTGGGCCAGGTCTGCCTGGCGCCAGGGTCCGCGGTTCAGCCGCAGTTCCACCCTGCCGATGCCTGTGTGCTGCGCCCAGGCGACACCGCCGAACATTATGGTTCCGGCCTGCACCTGCCGTCCGGGGCGGGGCACGTCGATCCTCGAAGAGGTCTTGATGGGCCCACGCTCGGACCAGCCCCGCGGCGTCCAGTAGGCAACGTCGTCCGCGAACCGGGTGACTTTCAGCTCCGTGACCCACTTGGTGGCCGAGACGTACCCGTACAGCCCGGGCACCACCAGCCTCACAGGGAAGCCGTGCTCGAGGGGCAGCGGCTCGCCGTTCATGGCGACGGCGAGCAGTGCGTCCCGGCCGTCGCTGAGCACGTCAAGCGGCGTGCCGGCCGTCCAGCCGTCGGCACTTCTTGACAGCACCATGTCCGCGCCGGCCTGGGGCCCGGCCAGTGCCAGCAGTTCGCGGACGGGCCAGCCGAGCCAGCGGGCGTTGCCGATGAGGTCTCCGCCCACGGTGTTGGACACGCAGGCGATGGTGATGTGGCGTTCGGTCAGGGGTTTGGCCAGGAGGTCGGCGAAGGTCAGTTCCACTTCCCGGTCCACCAGTCCTGTGACTTTGAGGACCCACGTCGCGGGGTCCACGGCGGGGACCGTCAGGGCGGTGTCGATGCGGTAGAAGTCCTTGTTGGGGGTGACAAGCGGCTGCATGCCGTCCACTCCGGCCTCGGCGTCCCCGGGTATGGCCGGTGCAGGTGATGCGGGAACAGGCAAGGTCACGCGGCTCCGGGCCTCGCTGGCCACGGCAGCAGCACCACGCCAGAGTCCCGCCAGCAGGCCTCCTGCCGCCGTAAACACCGCTCCCCCGGCCAGAGCCTGAAGGAAACGGCGGCGTGCCGGCGGGGCACCGGGGGCAGGCTCCAGCGCTTGGGTCTCCCATTCCCGGAGCCTGCGAATGAGGAACCTGAGCAGAAGTACGGCGACGACGGCGGTGAGCACCGCCAGCACTGCCGCGTTGGCGCTGGCCTGGGCCCGGGTCAGGACGGCGGCCAGGCCCACCATGCCGAAGACGCCGATCAGCGCAGCGCCGGCAAAGCGCTTCCGGTATTCCAGGATTCCTGCCAGGGCGGCCCCTGCAGCCATCACCAGGCCCATGCCCACGAGGAGGGCCGCCTTGTCCGCGGTGCCGAACACGGCTACCGCCCAGTCCTTGACGCCCGGGGGAACGGCGTCGATCACCGCTCCGCCAACAGCGGTCACGGGTGACAGCGATGGACTGAAGAATCCGGCCAGCAGTTCCCCCAGCACGGCGGCGCTCCCCACTGCGACGGCGCCGGCGGCTGCTGCCCGCGCAGGCTGCCGCGGACCGCCGTCGTGCGTTGCCTGCCTTGGCGGCCGTGATGGCGATACCGGCCCTGATTGCGTTGCCGGCCCTGGCTCGGAGCTGCTCACACCTCCAGCATAGATTCGTGGAATACGCCTTGCGCCGGTCCTGCCGGGATTCTGTTGCCGACGTTCGCTCCGCCCCGGGTGTGATGCGCGCCCCAAGGTGGCGTAGCCTGAATTCATGAGTGTCCAGCTTGGCATGCCGCAGCCACGGGAGGAAGCAGACGCACCCCTGCCGTCAGTCCCTGCCGCCCGCCCCGGAGATGCGCCGGCCGGGCTCGCGGACCGTTACGGACGGCGGGCGACGGACATGAGGCTGTCCCTGACGGACAAATGCAACCTGCGCTGCACCTACTGCATGCCGGCGGAGGGCCTGGAGTGGCTTTCGAAGCAGGCCGTGATGACCGCTGAGGAGATCGTCCGCATCGTCGGCATTGGGGTCGGGCAGCTGGGGGTCCGCGAGCTGCGGCTGACCGGCGGCGAACCGCTGGTCCGGCACGACCTTGTGGACATCATTGCCGCCCTGCGCAGCAACCACCCGGACCTGCCGATATCCATGACCACCAACGGCGTTGGCCTGGCGAAGAAGGCTGCCGCCCTGAAGGCCGCCGGGCTGACCCGGATCAACGTGTCCCTTGACTCGCTGCACGAGGAAACCTTCACCCAGCTGACCCGCAGGCCCTTCCTGGACCAGGTGCTGGCGGGAGTGGACGCCGCGTGGGCCGCGGGTCTTGGGCCGGTCAAGCTCAACGCGGTGCTGATGCGTGGAATCAACGACGCCGAGGCGCCATCGTTGCTGGACTGGGCGCTCGGCCGCGGCTATGAGCTTCGATTCATCGAGCAGATGCCGCTGGATGCCGACCACGGCTGGACACGGCGGAACATGATCACGGCTGCCGAGATCCGCCAACTGCTCTCCGCTGACTTTGTCCTCAGCGCCGATCCCCGGGCCCGTGATGGTGCGCCGGCGGAACGTTTTGAAGTAAGACGGCGGATGGCGGGGTCCGATGGCGGGTCCGGTCCAGTGCTGGGAACCGTGGGAATCATTGCGTCCGTGACGGAACCCTTCTGCTCCGACTGCCGCCGGACCCGGATCACTGCAGAGGGCAAGATCATGAGCTGCCTCTTTTCCCGCGAGGAGTTCGATTTGCTGGGACTGCTGCGCTCGGGGGCAAGCGATGCAGCCCTCGCCCAGCGGTGGCAGGACGCAATGTGGCTCAAGCCGAAGGCCCACGGAATGGACCACGTGGGACTTGATGCTCCGGACTTCGTCCAGCCGGACCGCAGCATGAGCGCCATCGGGGGCTGAATCTCATGGACGTACGTTACTTCGCTGCCGCACGCGCTGCTGCCGGCCTGGAGGAAGAGAGCTTCCACCTGGCGGAGGGCGCCACCGTTGCGGACCTTCTGGAGGCTGTCCTGGCCGTGCAGCGCCCTGAACCTCCGGCCGGCACTCCCCCGCTGCCACGTATTCTCTCCCGGAGCAGCTTCCTCCTTAATGAAGTGGCGGTGCGTGACCACTCAGTTGTGTTAAAAGCGGACGACGTGGTGGACGTTTTGCCTCCCTTCGCCGGGGGGTAAGGAACGCCTGTCCGGCCGGTCCAGGGCGCGGGGAGTCACTCAGCTGGTACGCCGGGATCACGCCTGTACCGGGAGGTCATGAAGGGCTTGTATAAGGCTGTTGCCCCGTCAGCTGCGCTTCGGTCACGGAGATCCGTGCCAGCAGAATCATCCCGGCGGAGTTCGGCGACGTCAAAGAGGACTCCGCCTGTGACGCGCAGGGTGTGGCGGATGGAACCCGCTCCGGCGTGGCGCTCCACCTGGAGGTCCCCGTCATGCCAGGTGCAGCGCACGGGGGCATCCGGGGCGGGGTTCACGCTGTCGACGTAGTACCAGAGGACATCCCGGCGGACGGGATCGACCGTGAAGATGCCGTGGCCCTCGAAGTGGCTTCCATCCGATTCTGTGTGACGGTAGCTCTGCACCACGGCTGAGCCTCCGGCAACCAGGGTGAACGTCATTTCGGCGTCCACGGTCCGTTCCGCGCCCCAGGGGCCGGACTCGAGCCGTGTGGTCCCCCGCCACCGGCCCAGCAGGTTCGCCAGGGCCGGGTGGCCATGATCGGTGCGGGGCCGGTCCATGTTTCGTCCTCCCCTAACCCGGGCAATGACCTGCCCTCACGGGTTCATCCTAAGCCTGGGGCCCGTAAGTCAGAAGCCGAAAGTTTCAGTCTCCTCGAACGGTCCCACCACGGTCACGGTCCGGGGTGCAGCAGCCAGTTCGGCCGCGAGTTCCTGGACCTGTTCGGCGGTGACAGCCTTGATCAGGCGCAGCGTTTCGTCGATGTCCTGGTATTCGCCGGAGACGAGCTCGGCGCGGCCCAGCCGTGACATCCGGGAACCTGTGTCCTCCAGCGCCAGCACGATTCCGCCACCCAGCTGGCCCACGGCCTTGCGGAGCTCGTCCTCGGAAATCCCGTGCTCCGCCAGTTTGTCCAGCTCAACAGTAAGCAACTCCAGGACCTGCCGCACCTTCGACGGTGTGCACCCCGCGTACATGCCGAAATAGCCGGCATCAGCGTAGGAGGACGCGAAGGAGTACGTGGAGTACACGAGCCCCCGCTTCTCCCGGATCTCCTGGAACAGGCGTGAGGACATGCCCCCGCCCAGCACGGCATTCAGGACGCTCATGACGTAGCGCCTCTGGTCCGTGGCAACGATGGTGGGGCAGCCCATGATGATGTTGGCCTGTTCCACGGCGCGCTTGACCACGTGCAGCCCTGCCGTCCCCGTAATGAGGGCGCGGTCGGTGGACCTGCGTTCCACCGGCGCGGCGTCGGACTTCAGCGACCAGCCGGCCGATTCGAGGGCATCCACCACGAGGTTGCAGACGACGTCGTGGTCCAGTCCCCCGGCTGCAGTGATGACCAGCTCATCCGGCCGGTAGTACCGCTGGTAGTGTTCCCACACCGAGTCGCGGGCCACGGCCCTGATGGCGTCGGGAGTGCCGCCGATGGGGCGGCCCAGGGGGTGGCTGCCAAGCACGGCCGCCACAAAGTGCTCATGGGCGACGTCGGTGGGGTCATCGCTGTCCATCGCGATTTCCTCCAGGATGACGTCGCGCTCCTGCTCCATCTCAGCGGGGTCCAGGACAGCTCCGGTGATCATGTCCGCGATGACGTCAATGGCCATGGGCAGGTCAGTATCCAGGACACGCGCGAAGTAGCACGTGCTTTCCTTGGCCGTAGCGGCGTTTGACTCGCCGCCCACCTCGTCGAAGGCCGAAGCGATTTCCAGCGCGGTTCGGCGCCTGGTGCCCTTGAACAGGAGGTGCTCCAGGAAGTGGGTGGAGCCGTGCTGTCCCGGTGCCTCATCCCGCGAACCGACGCCCACCCAGAAACCAATGGTGGCCGACCGCTGCCCGGGCATCGCCTCGGTGAGTACCCGCACTCCCCCGGGCAGCACCGAGCGCCGGACTTCGGAGCCGCCGTCGGAACCGTGGACCAGGGTGTCGCCGGGGTGGTTCTGCTCAAGCGGCAGGGGTACAACAGTCATTGAGGCCTTTCAAAAGGGGCAGCCGGGATCTGGCTGCCATCGTAACAGCGGCGGGGCCGGTGGATCATCCACCGGCCCCGCCGATTCATACTTCAACCTGCAGGCCGTGCCCGCAAGGCGGAATGCTAGACGTCAGCGCCTTCAGCAGGTTCCGTGGCGTGGGCACGCTCGGTCTCATCCGCGGCGCCTTCTTCCTCGGCAACTACGGGGGCGAGCGAGAGCTTTCCACGGTCGTCGATCTTGGTGATTTCCACCTGGACCTTCTGGCCGACAGAGACGACGTCGTCGACGTTGTCCACGCGCTTGCCGTTGGCCAGCTTGCGCAGTTCGGAGATGTGCAGGAGGCCGTCCTTGCCCGGGGTCAGCGAAACGAAGGCACCGAAGGTGGTGGTCTTGACGACCGTACCCAGGTAGCGCTCGCCGATTTCCGGGACCTGCGGGTTGGCGATGGCGTTGATGGCGGAGCGTGCTGCCTCGGCAGACGGACCGTTGGTGGCGCCAATGTAGACCGTGCCGTCGTCCTCGATGGAGATGTCGGCGCCGGTGTCCTCCTGGATCTGGTTGATCATCTTGCCCTTGGGGCCGATGACCTCGCCGATCTTGTCCACGGGGATCTTCACGGCGATGACGCGCGGCGCGAACTCGGAGAGCTCATCCGGGGTGTCAATGGCGGAGTCGATGACCTCGAGGATGTGCAGGCGGGCCTCGCGGGCCTGCTTCAGGGCTGCTGCCAGCACTGACGCGGGGATGCCGTCGAGCTTGGTGTCCAGCTGGATGGCCGTGACGAACTCGGACGTGCCGGCTACCTTGAAGTCCATGTCACCGAAGGCGTCTTCGGCGCCGAGGATATCGGTCAGGGCCGCGTAGCGGGTCTGGCCGTCAACCTGGTCGGACACCAGGCCCATGGCAATACCGGCGACGGCGGCCTTCAGGGGCACACCGGCGTTCAGCATGGACAGGGTGGAGGCGCAGACGGAACCCATGGACGTCGAACCGTTGGAGCTGAGAGCCTCAGACACCTGGCGGATGGCGTACGGGAACTCCTCGCGGGACGGCAGGACCGGTACGAGCGCGCGCTCTGCCAGGGCACCGTGGCCGATTTCGCGGCGCTTGGGCGAACCGACGCGGCCGGTCTCGCCGGTGGAGTACGGCGGGAAGTTGTAGTTGTGCATGTAGCGCTTGGTCTTGACCGGTGACAGCGAGTCGATCTGCTGTTCCATCTTCAGCATGTTCAGCGTGGTGACACCCATGATCTGGGTCTCGCCGCGCTCGAAGATGGCCGAGCCGTGGACGCGCGGCAGGACCTCAACCTCGGCGGTGAGCTGGCGGATGTCCGTCAGGCCACGGCCGTCGATGCGGATCTGGTCCTTGAGGATGCGCTGGCGCACAACGTGCTTGGTGACCGAGCGGAACGCTGCGGACAGCTCCTTCTCGCGGCCTTCGAACTGGCCGGCCAGGGAAGAGGTGACCTCGTCCTTCAGGGCGTCCGAAGCGTTGTCGCGCTCCTGCTTGTCAGCGATCTGGAAGACAGCGGTGAGCTTCTCAGCGGCAGCGGCCTCAACGGCGGCGTAGACGTCGTCCTCGTAGTCGAGGAAGACCGGGAACTCGACGGTCGGCTTGGCTGCACGGGCGGCGAGGTCGGCCTGGGCGTCGCACAGTGCCTTGATGAACGGCTTCGCAGCCTCAAGGCCCTCGGAGACAACCTCTTCGGTGGGGGCGGTGGCGCCCTGTTCCTTGATGAGGTTCCAGGAGTTGTCCGTGGCTTCGGCTTCCACCATCATGATGGCGACGTCGTCACCGGCGATGCGGCCGGCAACAACCATGTTGAACACGGAGTTTTCCAGCTGGGAGTGCTTGGGGAAAGCAACCCACTGTGAACCGTTTTCGTCGGCAACCAGGGCAACGCGGACGCCGCCGATGGGGCCGGAGAACGGCAGGCCGGAAAGCTGGGTGGACATGGAGGAGGCGTTGATGGCCACCACGTCGTAGAGCTCGTCCGGGTTGATGGCCAGGACGGTCACCACGATCTGGACCTCGTTGCGCAGGCCCTTAATGAAGGCGGGGCGCAGCGGGCGGTCCATCAGGCGGCAGGCCAGGATGGCTTCGGTGGACGGACGTCCTTCGCGGCGGAAGAACGAGCCCGGGATGCGGCCGGCAGCGTACATGCGCTCTTCGACGTCGACCGTCAGCGGGAAGAAGTCGAAGCCTTCACGCGGGTGCTTGCCGGCGGTGGTGGCGGACAGCAGTGCGGTGTCGTCGTCGATGTACACCATTGCCGCGCCGGCTGCCTGCTTGGCAAGGCGGCCGGTTTCAAAGCGGATGACCCGCTTGCCGAATCGGCCGTTGTCAATGACTGCTTCTGAGAACTGGATTTCGGGACCCTCCAAGAGAGTCACCTCCGTTTCTGTTTTTACGGAAGTCCAGCCGCATCAACCCAGCCAGCATCTGTCTACTGGCCCTGCACCCGGTCATCGATCGAGACCCACGGGCCGGGGCTTCCGTCAAGGAAGCCGTTCCCGGGGATCACTACCGAGGACCGCGAATGCGTGATGCGGTTGATCCTCCTGTTTAGTTATTCAGGTGAAGAAGGCGGCCCGTTCCACGGAGGGAAGGGCCGCCCCAAAGTGTGACTAGCGGCGCAGGCCGAGGCGCTCGATGAGCGAACGGTAGCGGGCGATGTCAGTCTTCTTGAGGTAGCTCAGCATGCGCTTGCGACGACCAACCATGGCCAGCAGACCGCGCTGGGTGTGGTAGTCGTGCTTGTGCTCCTTCATGTGCTCAGTCAGATCCTTGATCCGCTGGGTCAGGACTGCAACCTGGACCTCGGGTGAACCGGTGTCACCTTCGCCGGTTGCGTATTCCTTGATGATGGACTGCTTTACAGCGGCGTCAAGTGCCACAATATCTCCTTGGGATGTGCCGTGAGGGCCCAGGTCAGTACTTCACTGCCGGGTCTGCTGCCGCGGCGGGCAACCGGAAACCGGTCAGCGCCGTACGCAACAGGAACCAGCCGCCACGGACTGCAGCCGGATCCATCGTTCAGTTTACCGGCCGGTGCCTAATCTTGTCGAAACAGTGCCCGCGTTATGCCTGGAGGCGGTTCCGCATTGCCTCCATGCCCTGCAGGACCTCCCGGAAACTGGTGCTCAGCGGGGAGAGGCCCACGCGGATGCCGTGCGGAGCTCGGAAGTCCGGAATGACGTCCCCGTCCCAGAGCGCCTCCACGGTTGCCTTGGTGAATTCGGGGTGGTCCACAGTGATGTGGCTGCCCCGCCGGGCGGGATCGCGCGGCGTGGCCAGCTCCGCCCCGAGGGGAGCCAGCAGGGCGTCAAAAACCTCGACGGCGAAGGCCGTCAGCTTCTCCGATTTCTCCCGGATGGCTGCCATGGACGCTTCCTCGATCAGGTCAAGGGTGCCCTGCATGGCGATCATTCCGAGGATGGCGGGCGTTCCGCTGAGGAAGCCGCGGATCCCGGCGGCCGGCTCGTATCCTGCCGCCATCTCAAAGGCGTCCTTGCGGCCCATCCACCCCCAGATCGGCTGGTTGAGCGACGGCAGGTGCCGGTGGTTCACGTAGGCAAACGCCGGCGACCCCGGTCCCCCGTTGAGGTATTTGTAGGTGCAGCCCGCGGCGAAGTCCACACCCGCCGCATCCAGCCCGATCTCTACCGACCCCGCGGAATGGCACAGGTCCCACACCACCAGCGCACCGGCGTCGTGCACTGCCGCCGTGATGGCGGGAAGGTCGGCCAGGTGGCCGGAACGGTAGGCGATCTGGCTGAGGAGGACGACGGCGGTGCGTGGCCCGGTTGCCTGCCGCACCTGCTCAACGGTTACCCCGGCGGCCGGATCCGCCTGGATCCAGCGGAGGGTCAGCCCCTCTTCCAGCGCTATGCCTTCCACCAGGTAGCGGTCCGTGGGAAAGTTTTCGGTGTCCAGGACCAGCTCGTTGCGCTCGGGGTCGGCCACAGCCGCGAGGGCGGCACGGATCAGCTTGTACAGCACCACGGTGGTGGAGTCCGCAATGATGGTCTGGCCGGGAGCCGCTCCCAGCACTGCCCGGCCCAGCTGGTCACCGATGGCCTGGGGCATCGCGAGCCAGTGTTCATCCCAGCTGCGGATGAGGCGGCCTCCCCATTCTTCGCGGATGAAGGCGGCGACGTCGTCGGCGGTCCGGTTGAGGGGCCGGCCCAGGGAGTTGCCGTCCAGGTAGGACACGGGGGTGTCCGAGCCGATGAAGTGGTGGCGGTAGTGGGCCAGCGGATCATGGCTGTCCAGCTCTTCCGCGCGCTGCTGCAAAGTCATGGCTGCCTTTCCGTGGACCGGCTGGTGGTTGGTGTCCGTGCGGAAGGTCCCCTGGTGCGTGCTCATTGGCCGATTTCCGTCCGGACTGCGAACAGTTCGGGGAAGAACGTCAGTTCCAGGGCCTTCTGCAGGAAGGCCGCGCCGCTCGAGCCGCCGGTGCCCGCTTTCATGCCGATGGTCCGCTGGACCGTCCGGAGGTGGCGGAACCGCCACAGCTGGAAATTGTCCTCAAGGTCCACCAGCTCCTCGCAGGCCTCGTAAGCGCCCCAGTTGGCTGCGGCATTCTCGTAGATGTGCTTGAACAGTGGCACCAGTTCCGGTGTGTACTCGTGGGCCCTGGTCACGTCCCGCTGGAGGACCGACGCCGGAACGTCGAAGCCCTGCCGGGCGAGGTAGGCCAGGAATTCGTCGTAGATGCTGGGGGCTGCCAGCAGTTCCTCCAGCATGGCGTGCGCTTCCGGGTCCGACTCGAACACCGGGAGCATCTTGCGGTTCTTGTTGCCCAGTACGAACTCAACCGCCCGGTACTGGCTCGACTGGAAGCCCGAGGAGTTGCCCAGGAAGCCGCGGAACTGGGAATACTCGGTGGGGGTCAGCGTGGCCAGGACCGACCACTGCTCGGTCAGGGTCTTCTGGATGTGTTTGACCCGGGCAATGCCCTTCAGCGCTGATCCGAGGTCATCGGCCCGGAGCCACGCCGCGGCGCTGCGCAGTTCATGCAGGACCAGCTTGAGCCACAGCTCGGTGGTCTGGTGCTGGATGATGAAGAGCATTTCATCGTGGTGCTCGGGCTCACTGACCGGCTGCTGCGCGCTGAGGAGGGTTGGCAGCTGGAGGTAGGAGGAGTAGCTCATCCGTGAGCTGAAGTCGCGGACGATGCCTTTGTCCAGCTTCCGGGTGTTCTTGTCGACGGACACGGTGCTGCCTTTCCCTGGTGGGCGCCCCTAGCGCCTGGCCAGCAGCTCGTGTGCCTGGACGACGTCCAGGCGCATCTGCTCCACGAGTGCTTCCGGCCCACGGTAGGCCACCATGCCCCGGAGGCGGGCAACGAATTCCACAACTACTGTCTGGCCGTACAGATCGAAATCTTCCACGTCCTCTTTTGGCCGGTCGATCACGTGGGCTTCCACT
Source organism: Pseudarthrobacter sp. GQ63 (assembly GCF_059758765.1). NCBI lineage: Bacteria > Bacillati > Actinomycetota > Actinomycetes > Micrococcales > Micrococcaceae > Pseudarthrobacter > Pseudarthrobacter sp. GQ63. Next base: position 98,019 of record NZ_JCAXEF010000009.1, on the reverse strand, counting down.
TGGCGGCTGACGCCGTCGAACGTGGGGTTTGAGCCCACGGAAATAGCCGCGGGCCACCGGGTCCCTGCCTGGTCCACCAGCCATCCGGCGTAAATGCCGTCGGCAGGAATCAGTCCACTGGCGTTGCTGGCCAGGTTGGCGGTGGGGAATCCGAGCGCACGGCCGCGTGCGGCGCCGTGGACAACCTCGCCACGCATCCGGTGCGGACGTCCCAGGACAGCGGAGGCCGTTGCAACGTCACCCTCCTGCAGGGCTTCCCGCACCCAGGTGGAGGAACATCGGCGGTCCGTGCCGTCGTCGTCATGCAGGGGGTAGCCCTCGGAGCCGAACTCGCTGATCACCTGCACCTCGAACCCGAACTTCCGGCCGAGCTCCTTCATGGTGTCCAGGTCCCCGGAATTGCCGCGGCCGAAGCGTACATCGTGGCCGATCACAACGTGGCCGGCATGCAGGCAGTCCACCAGGTACTGCTCCACGAAGTCCTCGGGGGTGAGGCTGGCCAGGTCCAGCGAGTACTTCATGACCAGGATGGCGTCCAGGCCCAACTCCCCCAGCGCCTCCAGCTTGTCCTGCAAACCCATGATCAGCTCAGGCGCGGACTCGGGACGGTGGACCTGGGCAGGGTGCGGGTCGAAGGTGACCACAACCGCTTTGGACCTTGTGATCCGGGCCGTGCGGATCAGTTCGGACAGCACCTGCTGGTGCCCCCGGTGAACGCCGTCGAAGTTCCCAATGGTGACCACAGATGGGCCGAAGTCCGCCGGGACCTCGGACGGATCGTTCCAGATGTAGACCATCACCCTCGCCTTAACCGCTTGCAAGTATCAATGTTCGGGCCTGGTACCGGCCGCGGAACTCTCTAAGATTACCTGCATTCGGGGGCCCGCCCGGACGCCGGGAACGGCACGGGCCGGGCGGTTACTCTTCCGCCGCCGCTGCCGGCCGCCCGTCCGGAGCCGGTGCGGCAAACAGGCGGATGAGCCCGTCCACTTCCTGCGCGGCAGTTGCAGGATGCCGGAAATGCTGGTGCGGCCGGATGGTGTAGTGGGTCCTGCGCCCCACCCTTGCCCGCTGGAGGTATCCCGCAGTTTCAAGGTCCTTGAGGATCTGGAGGGCGGCCCGGGTGGTGATGCCCACCCGCTCGGCGATGTCTGCCACCAGGATGTCCGGATCCGCTGCCACGGACAGCAGGACGTGCCCGTGGTTGGTGAGGAAGGTCCAGGCGGGCCGGGCGGGCCCGCCTGGACGTGGAGCTTCCTGGCCGCTGCCGATGGAACTTTCAGCCGTCATGGATGCTCCGTTGTTTCGGGGTTATGGATAGTTGGTCCTGCTTGGTTCGCGGCGGCGCCACAGCGGTTCAAGGGCTGCCATCTCCTCGGGTGATGCTGTCCCGAACGGAGCACGCTCCGGCGCGGGAAGCGGCCGGCGGCCCTGGCCGCGCGTTGCCCACAGGCTGGCTGCCACCGATACCAGGAGGATCGCGGCAATGACGGCCAGGGAAACGGGCGTGGGGATGTAGTAGATGTCGATCTTCAGGAACATCTTAATGCCCACCCAGATCAGGACGAGCGCCAGGCCGGTCTTGAGGTAGATGAACCGGTGGATAAGGTCCGCCAGGAGGAAGTACATGGCCCGGAGGCCCAGGATGGCGAACGCGTTTGCGGTGAACACGAGGAACACGTCATCGGTGACGGCGAAGATCGCGGGGATGGAGTCAACAGCGAAGATGATGTCCGTGACCTCAACGAGGACCAGGACCGCCAGCAGCGGGGTGGCCAGGAGGACGCCGTGCCGCCGGATGAGGAACCGCTGCCCGTGGAAATCATTGGTCATGGGTACGTGCCGGCGGAACAGCTTCAACGCCCGGGACTTTTCCGGGTCCAGGTGGTCGTCCCGGTGCCGGATCATCCGGTAGCCGGTTACAAAAAGGAACGCCGCGAAAATGTAGAGCACCCACCCTGCGCTGGCGATGATGGCGGCGCCTGCGGCGATGAAGATGCCCCGGAACACCAGGGCGCCCAGGACACCGAAGAATAGGACCCGGTGCTGGTACTCCCGGGGCACCGCGAAGTAGGTGAAGATGATGGCCCAGATAAAGACGTTGTCCACGGCGAGGGACTTCTCGATCAGGTAGCCGGCAAAATATTGCTGGCCGAACTCCGCGCCGTAAACCTGCCAGACCAGCACGCCGAAGCCGACACCGAAGGCCACCCAGACCGCGGACCACAATGCTGCCTCCCGCACCCCGATCACATGGGCTTTGCGGTGCGCGAAGAGGTCAAGGGCAAGCATCAGGACAATGAAAAGAAGTACGGCCAGCCAGGCCCATAGGGGAACGTTCATCAGGGGGAACCTGCTTCCAGTCAGATGTACCAACTGGAGGTCTTTCCCGGCTCCCTGCGGGAGCCTGCCCCGCCGGGCCGCTCAGGGGCGGCCGGACTGACGACGAGGCATTCGGGGGATACTCCCCTCCACACAAAATAGTGAAGCATATTTCATGTGTTCCGGCAAGGGTGCGCCAGTCCGGGAGGAAAGTTCCTCAGGCGGAGGTCCGTGCCCCCGGGCGCCGGCGGTACAGCCACACCAGCCCCAAAATGGGCAGCAGCAGCGGGATAAACGCATAGCCGCGGCCAAACAGCGACCATACGGTTTCATGCGGGAACTGGACGGGGTCGAAGAGGCTCAGGGCGCCCACCACCAGCACCCCGACAAGTTCCACCAGCACTGCGGCAACCGACACCTTGAACCAGGTACTTCCGGCCTTTGCCAGTGAGACGGTGGCCACCACGTACACGACGGCGGCGAAGGCGGAGAGCAGGTACGCGAGCGGCGCCTCGGAGAACTTGGTGAGGATCTGGTAGCCCGCCCGCGCGGAGGCAGAAATCGCGAAGACGGCGTAGACGGCGATGAGCAGCCGCCCTGGGCCGGTGTTCCGGCTGTTGGAGGCGCTGCTGCCGGCGTGGTCCTGCCCGGCGGTTGTGGTGTGCTGGTCTTTCACGTTGCGTGCTTCTTCCACTTCAGTACCAGATCTGGTTCATGCGGGCAGCCATGACCAGCGCGGTTACGCCGACGGCGGCCAGGACAAAGTTGCTCCACCTGGTCCGTTCCAGGATGGACCAGTAGACGGCGGCCGGGGGCAGGAGCATGGCGGTGACCAGGTAGCCCCAGAACTCCCACGCCTCGCCGGCGATGGGCTCGCCGGCAAACACCCGGATGACGGATCCCACCAGGTAGACGAGGAGGGCGACCTCCACCGCGGCCACGGACAGGATCGTGACGTCGTTCGGCGCCTTCTTGAGGATGCCCGCCGCAAGGCACACCGCGGTGGACAGGAGCCCGACAACCAGGATGATGTAGAAATACGCGTCCACCGTCAGCCCTCCACGGGGTTCCGGACCGGCGGGGCGCCGTTGCCGGGAGCGAACACCAGCACGGGTTTGGCGAAGCTGCCCGCATCGGCCAGGAGTGCCACCAGGCTTCCGTCCGGCGCGAAAGCGGCTGCGGGGTGGTCGGCGGTGGCAGCGTCGGGGCTTCCGGGAACGGCGCCGGCGGCGATGCGCCGGCCAAAGGAGATCTCGGTGGTTTCTTCTGCGCTGAGCTCGCGGTTAGGCATCAGGGCCCGGGCAGCCTGCGACATTTCCAGGACGTTGAGCTCCTCGGCCAGCTGGTCCAGGGTGCGCGCCTGGTCCAGTGAGTAGGGGCCCACGTGGGTCCTGCGGAGCGCGGTGAGGTGTCCGCCTACTCCCAGTGCATTGCCCAGGTCCCGGGCGAGGGCGCGGATGTACGTGCCGGAGGAGCATTCCACGGTGACGTCCAGGTCCACGACGTCCGCCTCGGGGTCCCGCCGGATGGCGTGCACCTCGAACCTGTGGATGGTGACAGGGCGGGCGGCCAGTTTCACGTCTTCACCGGACCGCACGCGCGCGTAGGCGCGTTCCCCGTTGACTTTGATGGCGCTGACGCTGCTGGGCACCTGCTGGATGTCGCCCGTCAGGGCCGCAACGCCGTCGTGAATTCCCTGCTCACTGACCCCGGACGTGCCGGCCGCGGCAATGACGTCGCCTTCGGCGTCGTCCGTCACGGTGGACTGGCCCAGGCGGATGGTGGCGGTGTAGGTCTTGGAGGTGCCCACGATGTAGGTGAGCAGCCGGGTTGCCTTGTTGATACCCACCACCAGGACGCCGGTGGCCATAGGGTCAAGCGTTCCGGCGTGCCCTACTTTCCGGGTGCCTGCGAGGCGCCGCATCCGGCCAACCACATCATGGCTGGTCCATCCCTGCGGCTTGTCCACTATCACCAGTCCAGAAAGCACGCCTCCCAGTATATCGGCGCTGGTCCCGGCCCCTGCCCACGCCCGGGCACCGGCACTCCGGAGGCGGTTCCAGCGCCAGCTAGGATGGCAGGCATGCCTGAGCTTGCCGCCCATGTCCGCGACGTGCCCGTCAACCAGATCCGCGAAATCACCGAGGCCGCGTGGCGCACCCCCGGCGCCCTGGTGCTCAGCATCGGCGAGCCGGGCTTTCCGGTCCCCCGGCATGTGCTGGAAGCAGCCATGGCGTGCCTGGACCGGGATGAGACGAATTACACTCCGAACGCCGGCATCCCGGCACTGCGGGAAGCGTTCGCGGCGCGGTTCCGTGAACGCGCCGGCATCAGCCCCGGCGGCATCGACAGCATCGGCGCCGACCGGGTGTACGTGGTGGACGGCGCCCAGCAGGGCCTGCACTTTGCCATGAGCCTGCTGCTCTCCCCCGGCGACGAAATCCTGGTCCCCAACCCCGGCTACCCCACCTTTGCGATGACCGCCCGGTTGCTGAACGCTGTCCCCGTGGGCTACCCGCTCTACCCGGACCACGGTTTCCAGCCCAGGCCCGCGGACATCGAGGCGCTCGTCACGGACCGCACGCGGGTACTGGTCCTGAACTCCCCCTCCAACCCGCTCGGCGCCGTGCTGGGCGAGGACCTGACCCGGGAACTGATGGATCTGGCCCGCCGTCACGATCTCTGGGTCATCTCCGACGAATGCTATGAGGCCTTCACCTACGATGTGTCGCACGTCAGCCCCGCAAGGTTCGACGGCGATGCGCCGGGTGACGCGCGCGTCTTCACCTCCCTGACCCTGTCCAAGACCTACGGGCTCACCGGGCTGCGCATCGGCGCGCTGATCTGCCCGCCCGGCATCAAGCAGAAGATGGACAATGTGATGGAGGCGATTGTCTCCTGCGTCGCTTCACCGTCCCAGTACGCTGCACTCGCTGCCCTGACCGGGCCGCAGGACTATGTGCAGCACGCACACGGGCACTACCGGGCGAACCGCGATGCGGCGTCCGCCGTGCTTGACGCGAAGGGAATCCCCTACCTCAAGGCGCAGGGGGCGTTCTATCTGTGGGCGGATGTCTCCCACGCCACCGGCGGGGACGTCCGCAGCTGGGTGCGGCGGTTCCTCGCAGATTCGGGTGTTGCCCTGGCCCCGGGGACTGCCTTCGGTTCCATCGGCGAAGGGTGGGTCCGGGTGGCCCTGTGCGGACGGCAGGAAGACCTGGTGGAGGGCCTGGGTAGGCTGCCGGACAGGGCTGATTAGGCCAGTGTCTGCCGGCTGCCGGGCCGGTCCCGGCAGGGTTAGTGCCGCCGGGGAGGGGCTAGTTTCCCTTTCCCGCCAGTGCCCCGTCCAACCACGAACGGAGTACCTCCGCGGGGGCCGCCCCAGCCTGGCGGGCGGCCACCTTGCCATCAACCATCACCATCAGCGTGGGAATTGCCTGTACATCGAATCTGCGCGACAGGCCCGGGGACTTGTCCACGTCCACTTTGACGAGCTTGATCCGGCCGGGCCGTTCCCTGGCCAGCTTGTCCAGCACCGGGCTCACCATCCGACACGGGCCGCACCAGGCAGCCCAGAAGTCCACCATCACGGGAACGGGTGACTGCTCGGCGACGGCCGCGAAGTCACCATCCCCTGCGGCCACGATCCAGGGCAGGTCCGCTTTGCAGTTGCCGCAGCGCGGCCGGCCGGCCGCCTGGGCCGGGACCCTGTTGGTCTTTCCGCAGGCTGGACACGTGGTGAGTGCAGGTTCCATTCCTTAGTATTCCTTCCTGCCGACGAAGTCCCCCCACGCCTGGAACGGCGCGTGCGACGACGGGATGTCGCTCCGGGTGACGGGCAACAGTTCCGGCCGGGTCCCGTCGAAGTACTCGTAGAAAACTGCGTCGTCGAAACCTGCGGCGGCGGCGCCGTGTCGGTCGGCGGCGAAGTAGACGCGGTCGATCCTTGCCCACAGTGCGGACGCCAGGCACAGCGGGCAGGGCTCGCAGCTCGCGTAGAGGACGGCTCCCTGCAGGTCATAGTTGGCTATCGCCGTTGCTGCGGCCCGGATGGCCACCACTTCGGCGTGGGCGGTGGGATCGTTATCCAGGGTTACGCGGTTGACGCCTTCATGCACCCGCCCGTCGGCAGTCACCACCAGCGCGCCGAACGGTCCTCCTCCTGCGCCGACGTTCCGGGTGGCCAGCTCCACAGCCTGCTCGAGGTACTTCGCGGTGTGGTCGGAGTCATGCGGCTCAGTCATAGCTAGATCCTAATCACTCAGGCTGCCGTTAGGGGGTGGAATTAGGGGGCTGATAGGGGGAAATCCCCGCGACATTCGTACTGTGCAGGAATAATCTGGCGCCGGGGGGTTCCGAATTTCTAGCCTCCTGCCGGGAGGCTCCTTATCCGCCACGTTAAGGCCCCAAACCGGAGTACCCAATGAAGATGAAATTTTCGATCGTCGCGTTGTTCGCTGCTGCGGCGACAGTTGTTCCTGCCGGGGCCGCAGCCGCGGTTTCCACCCTCGAGCACACAACGCCCCGGACGTTGGCTGAGGGCCTGACCGCGCCTTTGAGCCTTACCGTAACCTACGATAAATCCGTCCTGGTGTCCCAGAATTTCTCCGGTCTGCTCAGTCGCGTCAACGACGACGGCTCCACTACTGCCCTCTACCAGGGGGAACAGGGTTGGAGCGTCGGAGGCGTTGAAACCCGGCATGGCACGAGGTACTTCGTGGAGAACGCAGGCGCCGGGGAAGGTGATCCGGCCGCTCTCAAAGGTTACTTGAAGTCCCTCGACCCAGAGGGAGAGGTGCATACGCTTGCCGATCTCGCCAGCCATGAACGGGACAAGAACCCTGACGGCGCCCAGCACTACGGTTTTGGACCCGACGTACCGGATTCATGCCTGGCCGAGTGGCCCGCCTTCCCGCCGGCCCGGTACCAGGGCGGCCTGGACTCGAATCCCTACGCCGTGGCAATACGGGATGATAAGGCGTACATCGCGGATGCGGGAGCAAACGCAATCCTGGAAGTGGACCTGGAATCAGGGGACGTTGACACGCTGGCAGTCCTGCCGCCCCGGCCTGCAGTGATCCCCGCGGGGACCAGGATCCCCGTGGATATGGCTGGGACCACTGTAGAAGTTCCTGCGTGCGTGGTGGGGCACGAATACGCCTTTGAGCCTGTGCCGACGGACCTGGAGTTCGGCCCGGACGGCCGGCTGTACGTCACGTCACTTCCGGGTGGGCCTGAGGATCCTTCCCTGGGAGCCCGGGGTGCCATCTTCCGCGTGAACCCTTCCACCGGCAGCACCAAGGTGTGGGCGGAGGGCATCCTGAGCCCCACCGGCCTGGCCATTGCCGACGACGGCGACGTCTACGTGGCGTCCCTGTTCGGCAACGAGATCATTGAGTTTGATGCCTCCAGCCGCCACAGGTCACAGTTCCTCGCGATCGACGGCCCGGCTGCAGTGGAAATCCGCGGAAACTCGCTCTATGCCACGGCCGGTTTCAGTTTCGCTGATCCCACTCAGGGAAGTGTCATCAAAATAGGCCTGTAACGCGAAAGGACAGTTACCGGCACAGCAGAAGGCCCGGACCGCATCGGCGGTCCGGGCCTTTTGTTGTGCTGACGGTTACTTGTGGCCGTCTTCGTCGAGTTCCCCGTCGTCGCTGAGGTCAAGGTCCTCTTCGTCGAAGTCGTCCTCGTCGATGTCCACCTCTGCTGCAACGTCGCTCTTGTAGGGATCGGCGTCGCCGGCGTGCTGTGCCTTGGCGGCGAGGGCAGCCACCTCGGCGTCACGCTTCTTGGCCTCCCGCAGCAGTTCCTCGAGGTTGGAGGCAACCACGGGAATCTGGTCGGCCACGAATTCGAGGCTGGGAGTCAGCCGGACGGTGATGTTCCGGCCCACCTCCTGCCGAAGCACACCCTTGGCCTTCTCCAGCCCCTTGGCAGCATCGGCCTGCACGGCCTGGTCGCCAAAAACGGTGTAATAGACAGTGGCATGCTGCAGATCATTGGTCACCCGGGCATCGGTAACAGTAATGCCCTCCAGCCGGGGATCCTTAACCTTCCGGCCCAGGGCCTCAGCAACAACAACCTTAATCCGCTGCGCCAACTTGGCAGCACGTGCCGGATCAGCCATGAACAACTCCTAAAAAATTTGGAACGTACGACGGCGTGTTGCAGCTGACGTACCCACGTTCGATTGATGCCACGCACTCTAGGCGGGCCTAAGACGGACCCACGTTGGGATTTTTTCCGGCGGCCTGGGAGTGGCATCGGGCCTGCCGAAGCTGGGTGGCCGACGTCGTAAGACGTTGGCCACCCAGCGAAGGGGCGGGGCCGCCGGAAAAATCCCAACGACCCCGCACCCTTTAAGGCTGGAACAGCCTAAACGCGCGGCTTCTCACGCATCTCGAAGGTCTCGATGATGTCACCTTCGTTGATGTCGTTGTACGAGCCAAGGCCGATACCACACTCGAAGTCCGTGCGGACCTCGGTGGCGTCGTCCTTGAAGCGCTTGAGCGTCTCAACGGTGAGGTTGTCACCGATGATCTTGCCGTCGCGGCTGATGCGTGCCTTGGTGTTACGGCGGATGATGCCCGAGCGGACGATCGAGCCTGCGATGTTTCCGAACTTGGAGGAGCGGAAGACTTCGCGGACCTCGGCGGTGCCCAGCTGGAATTCTTCGTATTCCGGCTTGAGCATGCCCTTGAGCGCCGCCTCGATGTCATCGATTGCGGAGTAGATGACGGAGTAGAAGCGCATGTCCACGCCTTCGCGGTCTGCCAGTTCGGCAACGCGCTCGGCAGGCTTGACGTTGAAGCCGATGATGACGGCGCTGTCCACTGTTGCCAGGTTGACGTCGTTCTGCGTGATGGCACCAACACCGCGGTGGATGACGCGCAGCTGCACGCCTTCGCCGACGTCGATCTTGAGCAGGGCGTCTTCGAGGGCTTCCACGGCACCGGACACGTCACCCTTGAGGATGAGGTTGAGGGTGTCGATCTTGCCGTCGGCCACTGCCTGGTCGAAGTCTTCCAGGCTGATGCGCTTGCGGCGCTTGGCCAGGGCGGCGTTGCGGTCGGCTGCTTCACGCTTCTCGGCGATCTGGCGGGCGGTGCGCTCGTCAGCGGTCACGAAGAAGGTGTCGCCTGCACGCGGGACGTTGGACAGACCCAGCACCTGCACGGGGCGGGACGGGCCGGCCTCGGTCAGGGCGCTGCCGTCGTCGTCGAACATTGCGCGGACGCGGCCGTGGGCCGTGCCTGCAACGATGGTGTCGCCGACGCGCAAGGTACCGGACTGCACCAGGACGGTGGCAACCGCTCCCCGGCCCTTGTCCAGATTGGCTTCGATCGCGATACCGCGGGCGTCCTTGTTCGGGTTGGCGCGCATGTCCAGGGCAGCGTCCGCGGTGAGCAGGACGGCCTCGAGCAGCTCGTCGATGTTGAGGTTCTGGCGGGCAGAGACCTCAACGAACATGGTGTCGCCACCGTACTCTTCGGGAACCAGTCCGTACTCGGTCAGCTGGCCGCGGACCTTCTCCGGGTTGGCGCCTTCCTTGTCGATCTTGTTCACAGCCACGACGATCGGCACGTTGGCCGCCTGCGCGTGGTTGAGTGCTTCAACGGTCTGCGGCATAACGCCGTCGTCCGCTGCGACCACCAGGATGGCGATGTCGGTGACCTTCGCACCACGGGCACGCATGGCGGTGAACGCCTCGTGGCCCGGGGTATCGATGAAGGTGATCTTGCGGTCGTTGCCCTCGTGGTTGTGGGTGACCTGGTAGGCACCGATGTGCTGCGTGATGCCGCCGTGTTCGCCGGCCATGACGTCGGACTTGCGGATGGCATCGAGCAGGCGGGTCTTACCGTGGTCCACGTGGCCCATGACGGTGACAACCGGAGGACGGGCCTCAAGTTCTTCGTCGCCTTCGGCTTCGAGTTCGGCATCGAAGTCGATGTCGAACCCGGAGAGCAGCTCACGCTCCTCGTCTTCCGGGGACACAACCTGGAGCTTGTAGCCAAGCTCCTCGCCCAGCAGGGCAAAGGTCTCTTCATCCAGCGACTGCGTGGCCGTGGCCATTTCGCCGAGGTGGAAGAGGACGGTCACCAGCGCGGCGGGGTTTGCCTCGATCTTGTCGGCGAAGTCCGTGATGGACGAGCCGCGGCGCAGCCGGATGACAGTGTTGCCGTCGCCGCGGGGTACGCTCACGCCACCCAGCGACGGGGCACTCATCTGCTCAAGTTCCTGGCGCTTTGCACGCTTCGACTTGCGCTGCTTGCCACGTCCGGCGCCGCCCTTGCCGAAGGCACCCTGGGTGCCGCCGCGGCCGCGGCCGCCCTTGCCGAAGCCACCGCCGGCGGGAGCACCGCCGCCGCCACCGGGACCGCCGGTTCCGGGAGCGCCACCGGGGCGTCCGGGACCACGGCCACCGGCACCGGGACGGCCTGCACCAGCGGGTGCGGGACGTTCAGTGCGGTTGGGCATCATGCCGGGAGTAGGACGGTTTCCACCGGCACCACCGGGGCGCGGTGCACCCGGGCGGGGGCCACCGGCACCTGCTGCGGGACGGGGACCGCCCGCACCTGCTGCGGGGCGCGGACCACCGGGACGGGGGCCACCGGCACCTGCTGCGGGACGCGGACCACCGGGACGGTCGCCGTCGGTGCGGCTTCCACCCGGACGGGGCATGCCCTGCGAGGTGGCAAACGGGTTGTTCCCGGGACGGGGAGCACGCTCGCCGTCGCCGCCGCGGCCGCGGGGCATGCCCTGGGACGTGGCGAAGGGGTTGTTGCCCGGACGGGGACCGCCGGGACGGGGAGCGGAGCCACCCTGCCCTGAGCCGCCGGAACGGGTAGGTGCAGCGGGAGTTTCAGCCTTGGGTGCCGGGCGTGCGCCGGGCTTCGCTCCAGTGGACGGAGCAGCCGGAGCCGGTGCAGCCGGAGCTGCGGGGGCGCTGGCAGCGGGCGCTGCCGGAGCAGCTGCCTGTGCCGGTGCTGCCGGAGCGGCGGCCGCGGGGGCCTCAGCCTTGGGGGCCGGGGCTTTCGGTGCTGCCGGACCGGGTGCGGGTGTTGAGGGACGCGCCTCTGCCGCCGGGGCGGGCGCCTTGGGCGCTGCTGCCGGTGCTGCAGCCTTGGGCGCGGCGTCGGGGAAGGCGTTGCGCAGCTTGCGCACAACGGGGGCCTCAATGGTTGAAGAGGCAGAGCGAACGAATTCGCCCAGTTCCTGCAGTTTTGTCACTGCATCTTTGGAAGTAATACCGAGCTCTTTGGCGAGCTCATGTACGCGGACCTTGGCCACATTTCTCCTGTCTCGGTCCGCACCGAGCCAGGCACGAACCGTCTACTTCTTGCTGCGGGCCCAAGCCGCAAATGCTGCAGAAGGGCCCATTGCAGAGCGCAACAAAGTTGTCATCGTTGCGCACTCATCGCTGGGAACTCATCGGGTTTCCATCAGTTTTCTGACCCGCTTTCAGGTTGGACGGTTGGTGTTGCAGTTGCCGTAACGCGTGCAACGCTCGGGCCTGATGTGATCCGGCGTTCTACGGCGGAGGTACCGGCCGCTCCCCGCAGGGCGCGTCCGAATGCTCGCCGCTTCAACGCCAGAGCCAGGCACGATTCGCTGGGGTGCAGCCATGCACCCCGGCCAGCCATCCGGCGTCGTTCATCCACCAGGACAGCGTTTGATCCGCTGCCTTCGGCGACGAGCCGGAGTAACTCATTCCGCTTGCCTTTCTTCCGGCATCCGATGCAGGTACGCTCCGGCTGATTCCCGCTTGCTACTGGCACGGTCATCTTCCTGACGTTCATATCTGCTGGCCGCGGACGGCCCTCCTCCGCGTGAACGGAATGGGGCACGCCCAAGGCGCACGGCTGCCGGCCGTTAGGCGCGGTCTTTACTATTCTAGCCCCTCCCTGCCCGTCTGCCCGAAACTGCGCGGGCGATTCGAGGCCGGGAGGGCGTCAGGAACTGTTCAGTTGTCGCGGGCAGCAGCGGCGTCGGACACGATGTCGATCCGCCAGCCGGTGAGCTTGGCCGCCAGCCGGGCGTTCTGGCCTTCTTTGCCGATGGCCAGGGACAGTTGGTAGTCCGGGACCACCACGCGCGCCGAGCGAGTGGCTTCATCGGTGATTGTGACCGAATTCACGCGCGATGGCGAGAGGGCGCTGGCGATGAAGGTGGCCGGATTCTCGCTGAAGTCGACGATGTCGATCTTTTCGTCGTTCAGTTCGGTCATCACGGCGCGGACCCGGGATCCCATTTCGCCAATGCAGGCGCCCTTGGCGTTGATACCGGGAACGTTTGCCTTGACAGCGATCTTGGTGCGGTGGCCGGCTTCACGGGCCAGGGCAACGATCTCGACGGAGCGGTCCGCAATCTCCGGCACTTCAAGTTCGAAGAGCTTGCGGACGAGGCCCGGATGGGACCGGGACAGGGTGACGGACGGGCCCTTGGAGCCGCGGTGGACGTCGATAACCAACGCACGCAGCCGGTTGCCGTGGATGTACTTTTCCCCGGGAACCTGCTCCGGCGGCGGCAGCAGCGCCTCCACGGAACCCAGGTTGACCTGGATCATATGCGGGTTGTTGCCCTGCTGGATGGTGCCGGAGACCAGCTCGCCTTCACGGCCCTTGAACTCGCCCAGGACGTTGTCGTCCTCAACGTCGCGCAGGCGCTGCAGGATGATCTGGCGTGCGGTGCTGGCGGCGATCCGGCCGAAGCCTTCGGGAGTGTGCTCGAACTCGCCGATGGGGGCGCCGTCGTCGTCAATCTCCACAGCCCAGATGGTCACATGGCCGCTCTTGCGGTCCAGCTCGGCACGGGCCTTTTCGAAGGCGCCGGGCGACTTGTGGTACGCCACCAGGAGCGCCTGCTCAATGGTGGGGATCAGGAGGTCCAGCGGGATTTCACGCTCACGCTCCAGAAGTCTCAGTGCGCTCATGTCAATATCCATCAGGCCTCCTCAGAAGGTCCATTGTGTCCAGGTTCCAGACCATCCCCATTGAGGTGGCTGAATTCGATCTCGACTTTTCCGTTGCGGATCCTGTCGAAAGGAAGTTTCATGGGGTCGCCCTGCTTGGGCTTCATGCCCTTTTTCACCGCGATCTCCGGGACGATGGTGACTCCGTCACCGTCCACTGACGTGATCCGGCCCATGACATTCTCGCCCTGGACAACGTTGATTCTGGCCATGCGGCCCTTGGCGCGGTGCCAGTGCCGCGGTTCCGTCAGCGGGCGTCCGACGCCGGGTGAGGACACTTCAAGGTCGTAGGGCCTGCCGTCGTCTGCGGGATCGTTGTCCAGGACGTCTGAGAGAATCCTGGAGATGTCGGCAATGGCGTCAAGGCTGACGCCGCCGGTTTCTTCCTGCGGAAGGTCCACCACGACGTGGACCACCCGGTGGGAACCAGCCACGATGGCCACGTCCTCCAGGTAAAGGCGGTTGGCCTGGACCGCGGGTTCAAGGAGTGCTCGGAGCCGGTCGGCCTCCGGGTTGTGTGCGGGGGCGGCTTCAGCCTTACCCGTTCCGGTTTGGTCCGATGAAGCCGTGGCTTCTGCGTTACTCACGATGCCGCGCCGCCTCCCTTATAGATGATGTTGTGTGTACTAGCGTAGCTATTTTACCGGTCCGGTGGGGCGGAGATTCCCCGCCGGCGTGACACCATGGTCTGTTGTGAAAGAAGACGATCCGGAAAACCGCCCAAAGCTGCGCTATTTCCGGTACGCCGTTATTTCGTTCACAGCCCTGATTGTGCTCAGCCTGGGATTCTCGCTGATCCCCGCCGATCCGCCGGCGCCCGCGGATCCCCCGTTCTCCGAGCAGGCCAGGGTGGCCGCCCTGCAGGATTCGCTGGATCTGCGCGCTGCGGCCGGGCGGCTGTCAGCCAGCGCCGAGGCGGACGGCGACGCAAACCCAACCGCAGCGGACGAAACTGTGACGTTGCTGACCCTGCAGGCCCGCGCCCTCCTTTCACCGGCGGATTCTTCCCCGGAGGAGGATGCCCCGGGGTCCGCCACTCCCCTGCCGTCCGGACAGTCCGGGCCAGCCGCCGAGGCTGCGACGACGGCGGAGCCCACGCTTGCAGGGCTGGCTTCCGCGCTCTCGGCCAGTGGCGTTCAGCGCCTTACCGATGCTGCAAAGTCCGACGGCGGGATGGCGCGGTTGCTTGCCGGTGCCGGCACCGCCCAGCTGCTCGCAGCGGAGGACCTAGCCGCCGCCGCGGGCGTCGCCCAGGATACGCTTCCCCATGCCGGCACGGCAGCGCCTCCGGCCGCCGGCGCGCTGGCGCCCGATGCGACGGCGTCCTCCTGCCCGTCTCCTCTTCCGGAGCCCGGTGATGCAGGGCGGGAACCATCTGCCGCGGGGAGGTCGGCTGTACTGGGCAGTGCGTTGTCCGCAGCTGTGGCCACCGAGCAGCAAAGCCTGTACGCCTACCAGGCGGCGCTCCCCCGGCTTGGCGCGGGCGATGCTCCAGCAGCGGAGGCCTTCCTGGGGCAGCACCGGGAACTCGCTGCCCAGGCCGCGGCACACTCCCGTGCCGCCTGCAGTGCCCCGCCGGCGCAGCCGCCGGGCTTCGTGCTGGACCCTGGCTTCCTCGCGGCACCCCGCGACGGGCTGGCCCGCCTGGAAGTAGCGGCTCTGCCCGCCTACGGGGACGTCATTGCGCAGGCCGACGGCGGGCTGCGGAGCTGGGCGATCGCTGCCCTGCAGTCCGCCACGCGGCGCGCTGCCCACTGGAACGGCGGTGTGGGGCCGGTTCCCGGCCTCCTGCTGGACCAGGACCAGCTCCCGGAGCTTCCAGCCAGCCCCGCACCCGCGTCCGCCGGGACGTGACCTCGCCAAGCAATGGCGGCGGCCTGCCGGAAAGGGTGGCCCGGCGGGGCTTCTAATGGTTTGCTGAAGGAATGGATGCACACGACCAGTCCCAGCCTGCAGGCACGGACGCTGCGAGCCCCGAACTGCGCCGCCATATGGAGACCGAACCGCATGGAACGGACATTGCCCAACGGCTGAACTGGCTCCGGGCGGGTGTCCTGGGCGCAAACGACGGCATCGTCTCCGTCGCGGCGATTGTGGTGGGCGTGGCAGGAGCTACCTCCGAAACGGGTCCCATCCTCGCCGCCGGCGCTGCCGGGCTGGTGGGCGGAGCGGTGTCCATGGCACTTGGCGAGTACGTCTCCGTGAGCAGCCAAAGCGACAGCCAGCGGGCCCTGATCGAGAAGGAACGCCGGGAGCTGGCCGAGGAACCGGAGGAGGAACTCGCCGAACTCACCGCCATCTACCAGGCCAAGGGCCTTAGCCCGGAAACGGCCGGCAAGGTCGCTGAAGAGCTCACAGCCCACGACGCCCTGGCAGCGCACCTCTCCGCCGAACTCAACATCGACGAGACGGACATCGTGAGCCCCTGGCACGCAGCCTTCGCCTCGGCCGTGGCTTTTGTCATCGGCGCCATACTGCCGATGCTGGCGATCCTTCTCCCCCCGCCCGGGATCCGGGTTCCCCTGACCTTCGCGGCTGTCCTGGTGGCACTCGCGCTGACAGGCACGCTGGGTGCCTGGATTGGCGGCGGGTCGAAGACCCGGGCAGCAGTCCGGGTGGTGGTGGGCGGTGCCCTGGCACTCGCTGCCACCTTCAGCATTGGCACCATGCTCGGCGCCACGGGCGTGGTGTAGGAAAACCTGCCGGCCGCTGATACGTGCCGGCCAAACGGCAGGGCCCCGTTGCACCTAGGCTGGGACTGATGAGCCAGCCAACGGCAGTACCCATCCCGCCGGACCTTACCGGGCGCTACTCCCGCACCGCCACCGGACGGGAGTGGCTCGCTTCCCTGCCCGGCGTCACTGCGGGCCTGCTGGAGCGGTGGCGGCTCGTGCCGGACCTCGCCCCTGGCTCACTGCCGTGGAACGGGCACGGCGCGGTAGTGATACCGGTTCTTCGGGCGGACGGCCGGCCAGCAGCCCTCAAGATCGCCTTCCCGCACGAGGAAGCGCGCGTTGAGCGGCATGCGCTGACGCTATGGGGCGGGCACGGCGCCGTCACCCTCCTGGCGGCCGACGCCGGCACGTGTTCCATGCTCCTCGAAAGGCTCGACGCCGGGCGCTCCCTGGGTACCGTCCCCCTGGCTGACGCCGCGGCCGTGTGGGGCGGACTCGTCCGGCAGTTGAGCCTTGTTCCCGACGACCGGCCGCAGTGGCGGGAATTCGAGCACATCGCAGCTCGTGCCGAACAGTGGAGTGATGACCTGCCCGCTGAGTGGGAACAGCTCGGCCGCCCCTTTCCACGGTGGCTGCTGGAAGCGGCGCTCGAGGTGTGCCAGACGCGGGGCGCGGTGGGGCGCCGCTCGGGGCGGGACGTGCTGGTCCACACGGATTTGCACTTCCTCAACATCCTGGCCAGGCCGGATGGTGAGGCAACGGCTGGAAGGCCGGTGGCTGAAGCCTTCGCCGCCATCGATCCGCAGCCCATGATCGGCGAAGCGGAATTCGGCGTGGCCCCGCTGTTGTGGAACCGGCTGCAGGAGCTGCCGCTGAACCAGCCTGAATCCGGCCTGCGGCAGCGCTGCGCGGACTTCAGCGCCGCTGCCGGGCTTGACTCCGACGCCGCGAGGGAGTGGGGCCTGGCCAGGGAAGTGGCAAACGCGCTGGGGTACGCCGGGCAGCCGGGCCACCGCGGTGACCTGGCACGCTCACTTTGGGTTGCCAGCACCCTTGCCGGCCGCACCCTCGAGGGACTGCCGCCGGCCCACGCGCTGCCGGAGCCCGGCCAGGCGCCCGGCGTATAACGGCAACCGGGCACGGCCTTCTCCTGCAGGCCGGGGCGGCGGGCACCACGCAGCGGTCAGCTGCCGCGCACTGCGCAGTGCGCGGCCTTGACCGTCAGGCGAAGTTTTCCTGCCAGACGTCGTAGCCGAGCTTGATGATCAATGCCGACACGACTAACAAAAAGACCACGCGGACAAACCGGCTTCCCTGCTTCACGGCCGTCCTGGCGCCCAGGTAACCGCCGGCCATGTTCGCCGCCCCCAGCAGCAGGCCCACGCCCCACAGGATGGACCCATGGGGCAGGAAGAACAGCAGTGCCCCCGCGTTGGTGGCCATGTTGACGATTTTCGCCTTGGCACTGGCCTCGAGGAAGGCATACCCCATGGCCGAGACCAGGGCGATGACAAGGAACGAGCCCGTCCCCGGCCCGATAAGGCCGTCGTAGAAACCGATGATGGCTCCGATCAGGCAGGCCACCACGTAGTGCTTGTGGCCGTCGTGGCGCAGCGCGGTGATGCCGCCGACGTCCGGTTTCAGGGCTGTGAAAAGCGCGACGGCGACCAGCGCGGTGACGATGATGGGCTTGAAGACGCTGGCGGGCAGGTTTGCCGCCAGGACGGCGCCGCCAAAGCTGCCCGCCAGGGCGATCGCGGCCATGGGCAGGGCCGTCTTAAGGTCCGGCCCCACCCGCCGGTAGTAGGTGGCGGCGCTCGTGGCGGTACCGAAGATGGATCCCATCTTGTTCGTGGCCAGCGCCTGGACGGGAGTGATCCCCGGGACCAGCAGAAGGGCCGGGAGCTGGATCAGGCCGCCCCCGCCCACCACTGCGTCAACCCATCCGGCGGCAAAGCCGGCCAGCACGATCAAGAGGAGAGTTGCCAGCCCGAGGGATTCGAGTCCGAACTCCACCGTTGCGTCAGTTGGTGCGGACAGCGTTGACTACATAGTCAACAGCCTTGTCCACCGCCACATTCTCGGCGTCGCCGCTGCGGCGGTCCTTGATCTCCACAACACCGTCCACCAGGCCGCGTCCGACAGCCAGGATGGTGGGAACGCCCACCAGTTCCGCGTCCCCGAACTTGACCCCGGGCGATACCTTGGGCCGGTCGTCGAGGAGGACATCGAGCCCCGCCGCCTCAAGTTCGGCTGCCAGCCGCTCGGCGGTTGCGAAGATCTCCTCGCCCTTGCCCACCGCGACGACATGCACATCGGCGGGGGCAACAGCCCGCGGCCAGACGAGTCCCCTGGCATCGTGGTTCGATTCCGCCAGGGCCGCAACGGCCCGGGTGACGCCGACGCCGTAAGAGCCCATGGTGACGGTGACCTGCTTGCCGTTCTGGTCCAGGACCTTCAGTTCCAGTGCTTCTGCGTACTTGCGGCCGAGCTGGAAAATGTGCCCCATCTCGATGCCGCGGGCGGTCTCCAGCGGACCGGAACCGTCCGGGGCGGGATCGCCTTCGCGGACCTCGGTGCACTCGATGACGCCGTCCCAGGTGAAGTCGCGTCCTGCCACCAGGCCATAGACATGCTTGCCGGCCGCATTGGCGCCGGTGATCCAGGACGTGCCGCGGACCACGCGGGGGTCCACCAGGTACAGGAGCTTTGTTGAGCTTTCGGCGCCCAGCAGGGGCTCGTCCAGGGTCAGGCCGGGGCCAAGATAGCCCTTGACGATAAGCGGCTGCTTCTTCAGGTCGTCGTCGTTGGCCGCTTCCAGGCCGATCTCGCCGCCGATGGGCAGGAACGAGCCGATGTTTGCCTCAACGCGCTTCAGGTCCACGCCGCGGTCGCCTGGAACACCGATGACTACCAACTGGCGCTCTCCGGTGGGCAGGGTGACGGCGAGCACCACGTTCTTCAGCGTGTCCGCGGCAGTCCACGCGCCGCCGTCGGCCTCGCTGCGGGGCGCGATCTGGTTGGAGGCGGCCACCAGGGTGTCGATGGTGGGGGTGTCCGGGGTGTCGCGGACCTCGGCGGCGGGAGCCGCGCTGAAGTCGATGTCCGCCGGGACCACGGTGGTGACGGCCTCAACGTTGGCTGCGTAGCCGCCGGCGGAGCGCACGAACGTGTCCTCGCCGATGTCCGTCGGGTGCAGGAATTCCTCGCTCTTTGAACCGCCCATGGCACCGGCCGTCGCGGTGACGGGAATGACTTCCAGGCCCAGGCGCTCGAAGATGCGCAGGTAGGCGCCGCGGTGGGCGGCGTAGCTGGCGTCCAGGCCGGCGTCGTCAACATCGAATGAGTAGGAGTCCTTCATGATGAACTCGCGTCCGCGCAGGAGGCCCGCGCGGGGACGCGCCTCGTCCCGGTACTTGTTCTGGATCTGGTAGAGGCTCAGCGGCAGGTCCTTGTAGGACGAGTACAGGTCCTTGACCAGCAGCGTGAACATTTCCTCGTGGGTGGGGGCCAGCAGGTAGTCGGCGCCCTTGCGGTCCTGGAGCCGGAAGAGGCCCTCGCCGTATTCGGTCCAGCGGTTGGTGGCCTCGTACGGCTCGCGGGGCAGGAGGGCCGGGAAATGGACTTCCTGCGCCCCGATGCTGGCCATCTCCTCGCGGATGATGGCTTCCACCTTGCGCAGGACGCTCAATCCCAGCGGCAGCCAGGTGTAGATGCCCGGGGCGGCGCGGCGGATGTAGCCTGCGCGGACCAGGAGCCGGTGGCTTGCCACCTCGGCGTCGACGGGATCTTCACGCAGGGTGCGCAGGAACAGCTGGGACAGTCTTGTAACCACGGGCGGGTATCCGTTTCTGGGGAGGTGCTGGAGCTACAGCAAGCCGGGCATTTCGTCTGGGTACTAATCTACCGGCTAGCGGGGGCCTTTCCGGCGGCCCGGCTCCCTGGCGGGCGCCGCCCGGCGTGCACCCGGCGCAGAACAGCCCGCAACGCAGTTGAGCCACGCCCGGACATGCAAAGCCCCTGGCCCCCCAAGAGGCTGGTCATCGCGTCCGGGCGTGGCTCGACGCCGTTATCGCCCAAGTACTGGTGAGGACTGGTGAGACCGCCCACGCCACTCCAGCGCAGCTAGATCGAACCTATGTGATGCAGCGCACTATGACAAGTGCTGCCCACATTCCTGGCATGCACGGGCACGTCAGCCGCCTAGAAGAGCACCGTGGCGAAGGTCCCCACCTGGCTGAAGCCCACCCGCTCGTAGGTAGCCCGCGCGCGGGTGTTGAAGCCGTTGACGTAGAGGCTGGTGACGGGCGCAATCTTGCGTGCCTGCTCCACCACGGAAGCCATGTACCCGGCGCTCAGGCCCTGGCCCCGGTACAACGGGTTCATCCAGACGCCCTGGATCTGCGTGACCTCGGAGGTGACGGCACCGAGCTCGGCCTTGAACACCACCTCGCGGGCTTCGTTCAGATGAACCAGGGAGTGGCCCTGCCGAATCAGGCCTTCCACGCGGCGGCTGTAGAATTCCCTGCCGCCCAGGAAGGGTGAATACCCCACTTCTTCTTCGAACATGGCGGCGCAGGCCGGCAGGATCCGGTCGAAGTCCGCGAGGTTTCCCAGCCCCAGCCCCGGGTTCGGCTCCACGGACGGCGGCTCGCTAATGGTCATCAACGGCTGGTCCGGGCGGACTTCATGGGCCCGGTGTCCCAGTTCAACCAGTTCGGCGTGCAGCGCGAGCACGGCGGTGGCCGGCCCGAAAGCGGATGCGTAGCGGCGTCCGGACTTGTTGGCAGCGGCGGCCACCACTCCGGCCAGGGTGGGATCGAGCTGGACGGGCACCAGGTTGGCCCCGGCCCAGCACGCACCTGCCAGGACGCCGTCGTCGAACACGCCCAGGACACCGGCACCGCCGCTGGTGGGAGCGGCGGTACCGGCTGCGCGCAGGTGCGCGAGGATGAACACGTTGGAGACCGGATCACGCTGCGCCAGGAGCACCAAGGCAGCGGTGTCGTCCCCGTCAAGGGTGCGGATGGAAATCCCCGGCGGGTCGGGGACGTCCTTACGAGACGCTAACCACGGGGCTACCCTTGACAGCATCTTCGCCATCGGCCTCCCCCATCTCTTCCGCGATACGCATGGCCTCTTCGATCAGTGTCTCAACAATCTGGCTCTCGGGCACAGTCTTGATGACCTCGCCCTTCACAAAGATCTGGCCCTTGCCGTTGCCCGAGGCAACGCCAAGATCGGCTTCGCGGGCCTCACCGGGTCCGTTCACCACGCAGCCCATGACGGCTACCCGCAGCGGAATCTCCATTCCTTCCAGCCCGGCGGTGACCTGCTCGGCCAGCGTGTACACGTCCACCTGGGCGCGGCCGCAGGAAGGGCAGGAGACGATTTCGAGCTTGCGGGGGCGCAGGTTGAGGGACTGCAGGATCTGGTTTCCCACCTTGATCTCCTCCACCGGCGGGGCCGAGAGGGAAACCCGGATGGTGTCGCCAATGCCCTTGGACAGGAGCGCCCCGAAAGCCGTGGCCGACTTGATGGTGCCCTGGAACGCCGGCCCGGCCTCGGTGACGCCAAGGTGCAGCGGCCAGTCGCCTTTTTCCGCCAGCATCTCGTAGGCCGCCACCATGATGACGGGGTCATTGTGCTTGACCGAGATCTTGAAGTCGTGGAAACCATGTTCCTCGAAGAGGGACGCTTCCCAGACAGCAGATTCCACTAAGGCTTCAGGGGTGGCCTTGCCGTACTTCTTGAGGATGCCCGGCTCCAGGGATCCGGCGTTGACGCCAATGCGGATGGACGTCCCATGGTCGCGGGCGGCGGCGGCGATCTCTTTGACCTGGTCATCGAACTTGCGGATGTTGCCCGGGTTTACGCGCACTGCTGCGCAGCCGGCCTCGATCGCCGCGAAGACGTACTTGGGCTGGAAGTGGATGTCCGCGATCACCGGGATCTGCGACTTCCGGGCGATGATCGGCAATGCCTCGGCGTCGTCGGCAGACGGGCAGGCCACGCGCACAATGTCGCAGCCGGACGCCGTCAGTTCGGCAATCTGCTGCAGGGTGGCGTTGATGTCCGTGGTGGGCGTGGTGGTCATGGACTGCACGCTGATGGGCGAGTCCGATCCCACACCCACGGAACCGACTTTGATCTGCCGGGTCTTGCGGCGGGGGGCAAGGACGGGTGGCGGTGCTGAGGGCATTCCCAGGCTGACCGAGGTCACGAGGACTCCTAGAGATTGAAAAAGGGAGGGGCTTAGGCGGTGAGGCCGGCGAGCACGCCGATGATGGGTGACCACTCCGTGATGCGTGTCCCGGCTACGACTCCGGCAGCGGCGAAGGGATCCTGCTTGAGGATCGAGTTAAGGGCGGCCTCGTCTGCTGCCTTGAAAATCAGCAGCGCGCCGGCCCCGTCACCGTATGGTCCACTGGCAAGGACGGCACCGTCCTGCGCAAGGCCCGAGAGCCATTCGCGGTGCGCTGCCCGGGCGGCGTTGCGGTCTTCTGTGGAATCGGCGGCATAAACGTACTCAACGGCAAAAACTGTCATACCGCTACCCTATCTCCCCGCCTGCCTTCGCACCCATCCGGAGGGTGGACGCGCCTGGCCGGAGGGGCGGCTTGGCAGCTGTATGGGACGCCTGCGATCAGGCCAGGAAGAGGACCTTGATAGCTGCGGCTGTTCCCGCCGCCCACAGCATGGACGCCAGCGTTCCAATAATGAACCGTTCAGCCGCCACCGGCGTTTCCTTGAGCTCCGCGAACCTGCCCAGGCCCTTGATGGCCACAATGTAGGCGATGGCCACCGGCTGGCCGGTGAGGATGGCGAGGCACACTCCCAGCCGCTCGAGGATTCCGATGATGGCACCGCCCCGAAGAATGCGCTGGGCGGGAGCGGCCGGTCCGGAGCCGGCAAGGCCCGACGGCGGCGCGTCGGCAGCTGCGGTCAGCTCGCCGTCGACGCCCTGGGACCCGCCGGCGGGCGGCAGGTCAACGGTCACATCCGCGGACGGATCTTCGGCGGCCCTTTTGGCGTCCTCCGCAGCCTTGGCTGCGTCTGCCCTGTCGTCGATGGTCCTGGCCAGCCGGAACACCAGTGCAGTCACTGGCCACCCGGCGAATCCGGCAACGAGCAGCGCAACCGCGATCCAGAGTACGTTCACCGGTTTCCTTCCGTTGAAGTGCGGGCTGCCAAGGAATGGGCGTAGTCCAGCAGCATGGCGGCTGCCGGCCTCGCCGCCCATTCTTCCTGCCACCCGGACCTCAGCACGGCACGGCTCACCGACTGTTCGGTTATTCCCAACTCCCGGGCCACCTGTTTTTGGCTGCCATGCCTGGCTCCACCCTGGATGGCCCGCAGCCGGTCCACCACCCGCCACTGGGCCTCGGTGCGCTGCTGCACCAGGCGTCCAATCAAGCGAAGCACCGCCTGGGCATTTGCGCTGGCCATGGCGTCCTCCCCGGCGTGGGCTTGAAGATCCTTACTGCGGACCATGGTGCCGGACACCACTGACAACGGAACCTGGCCGGCGGCACCCTTGGCGAGTTCCACGGCTTTGCGGGCCGCCACAAAGCCGCTTCCGGAGCCCTCGCGCGGGCTGGCACCTGGCGCCAACCCCACGGCCCCGATTCCTATGCCCACGTACCAGTGCCCGTCGCGGAGCGCATGCAGTGCCACATCCACCACATCGGCGGCCTGTTCCACCACTCCCTGGAGTTCGTCCCCTACCGAACGTTCAAAGGGCACGGGCGTAAGGTTCCGCAGGGCGGCGATCAGCTCCGGGACGCGGTCAATATCGGAGGTGCTGCCCTGCTGGTCGATCGTGAGGACGTACATGCCCTAACCGTACGCGGGTGAGGATCACCAATCAAACATATTTGGCTGATTATTTAATATCAGTCAAAATATGCTGATTTTACGTAGTCACCCTGCAGGAGATAACTCCCGCCCCTGCCGGGCTGAACCACGCCAGGCAATCCCACCGGCGGCAACTGCCAACAGCGCAGCTCCGGCGCTTTGGGTGGGCAGGCTGCTCCCCGTTGTCGCCTGCCCCAGAACCACCCCGAGGGCGTAGAACACGACGGCGCCGGTCACCCACAGTGCTCCTGCCCACCGCGGGAGCACGCGTGAACGCCAGACCGCGACGCCGAGCAGGACAGTCCGAACAAAGGCAAGCACCAGCCCGGCCATGAACGCCGCCGACATCGATCCAGGGAACTCGAGCTGCATGACGTCCTGGTTCCCCGCCAGGTAAGCCCTCCCCACAGCCGGAGTCACGAAGGTGGAAATAACTGCAGGCACCAACAGCAACGCGGTACCGGCAGCCGCTATGACCATTGCCGCCAGCGCCAGGCGTCCGGACCGGCCGCCTGCCAGAAAACAGCCCAGCGCAAAGAGCCCGAAGACAGCCAGGATGGTGCCTCCCGTACTGCCGACGAGATGGCTGGCCTGGTAGGAGTACGAACTGACGAACCGTGCCCAGGCGCCGGGGTCAATCTCCTGGTCCGGCTGGGGCTCCAGGGAAGACCAGGCCGTGAGAAGCCAGGATGCAGGCAGCGCCCACAGTCCCGCACGGATCCAGCGGCCGGTGTCCTGCGGATTCATGTGATCGCCCTTCCTGAAAAGGCTGCTACGGCGTCCCTCCGGATGGAGGGCACAGTGTCAGCCGAAGAGGTTCACCGGCTTCACGATGTCGGCGTAGATGAGGAGGGCGCTCATGCCCATCAGCAGGGCGGCCACCACGTAGGTCACTGGCAGCAGCTTGGCGATGTCGAAGGCACCCGGGTCAGGTTTGCCAAACAGCTTGGCCACCTGGCGCCGGGCCCCCTCGTACAGGGCACCGGCAACATGGCCGCCGTCGAGGGGCAGCAGCGGTATCAGGTTGAAGACCGCGAGTGCGAAGTTCAGGCCCGCCAGCAGCCCGATCAGTGCGGCCAGCCGGGACTGCACCGGGATTTCTTCCATGGCGGCCACTTCCCCGGCGACGCGTCCTACGCCCACCACGCTGATGGGGCCGTTGGGGTCGCGGGGCTCCTCGCTGAAGGCAGCCTTTGCCACACCCACCACGCGGGCGGGCAGGTTGAACACCACCCCTGCCACCTGGCGGATGTTCTCCCCCGCCATGGGCAGGACGGACGACGCCGGCTGGGCCACAAGTTCGGTCTGGGAGCCGATGCCCAGGAAGCCGACGTCCTGGTAGCGGAGGGTGCCGGCGTCGTCCGTTTCCTGGCGGCCGTCCGCCCCGATGACGGGCCGGGCCGACAGCACCGGGGTCACCGTGGTGGACACCTGGGCGCCGTCCCGCTCAACGGTGATGCCCACCTCGCGCCCGGCGGAGGCCCGGATCCATTCCGTCAGCTGGTCCCAGCCGGTCACGGTCTTGCCGTCGAAGGAGGTGATCCTGTCATTGGGCCTGAGGCCGGCCGCGGCAGCGGGCGTGGGCTGGCAGTCCGCCGAATCCGGATCCACCGTTTCCCCCGCCGCCACCTGGCATTTGGACACCTCGGAAATGGTGGTGGTGGCCGTGGCCATGCCAAAGCCCATGAGCAGCACCGCAGTGAGGAGCACGCCGAGGACCATGTTCATGGCCGGGCCGCCCAGCATCACGATGACCTTCTTCCAGACCGGAAGCCGGTAGAACACCCGCTTTTCGTCACCTGGCCCCACTTCCTCGTGGGCCATGGACCGGGCTTCGGTGGCCAGGGTCTGGAACATGCCGGTGCTGGAGGGGCGGACGGAGCCGTCATCCTTGTTGGGCGGGTACATGCCGATCATGGACACGAAGCCACCCAGCGGGATGGCCTTCACACCGTATTCGGTTTCACCCTTCCGCCTGGACCAGAGGGTGGGGCCGAAGCCGATCATGTATTTGGTGACGCGGACCTTGAACAGCTTGGCGGGCACCAGGTGCCCCACTTCGTGCAGCGCAATGGACACGGCAATGCCGATCGCCACAAAGACGACGCCGAGGACAAAAAGGAGGACGGGGGTCATTGACGTGCTGCTGCTTCCTAGAGACTTCTGACTGCTAAACGTTCATTGGCGCGGGCACGTGCCCAGCTTTCAGCATCCAGCACCGACTCCACCGTCAGCCCGGAGGACCCTGGGTGTTCGCTGAGGACGGCATCGATCGTGTCCACAATGTCCGTAAACCTGATGCGCCCGGCGTGGAAGGCTGTGACGGCTTCCTCATTCGCGGCGTTGAACACGGCGGGGAACGTGCTGCCCTGCCCCGCTGCGTGCTTGGCGAGTCCGACGGCGGGAAAGGCCTCCGTGTCCAGCGGCTCGAAGGTCCAGGTGGCCGCGCGCGTCCAGTCGCAGGCTGCGGCGGCTTTGGGCACCCGGTCCGGCCAGCCCAGTCCCAGTGCGATGGGGAGGCGCATGTCCGGCGGGGATGCCTGGGCGATGATGGAACCATCGATGAACTGCACCATGGAGTGCACCACGGACTGGGGATGGACCACCACGTCGATCCGGTCAAGCGGCACGTCGAAGAGGAGGTGCGCCTCAATAACTTCCAGGCCCTTGTTGACGAGCGTGGCCGAGTTGGTGGTGACCATGACGCCCATGT
Organism: Pseudarthrobacter sp. GQ63; assembly: GCF_059758765.1. Classification (NCBI taxonomy): domain Bacteria; kingdom Bacillati; phylum Actinomycetota; class Actinomycetes; order Micrococcales; family Micrococcaceae; genus Pseudarthrobacter; species Pseudarthrobacter sp. GQ63. The sequence continues at coordinate 71,477 of NZ_JCAXEF010000009.1, read as the reverse complement.
CCCAGGTGGGGTGGGCCAAGGCTTCCTGTGGGGTGACGCCGTGCAGTTCGTCCCTGTTCCTGCCGCGGAAGGGGCCGCCGGATGCGGTCAGGATCAGTTTTTCCACTTCCCCGGCCGAACCCGAGCGCAGGCACTGGGCGATCGCTGAATGTTCGGAGTCCACGGGTACGATCTGCCCTTCCCGGGCGGCTGCCTTCACCAGCGATCCGCCCACAATGAGGGATTCCTTGTTGGCCAGGGCGAGTGTGGCGCCGGAGCGCAGGGCGGCCAGCGTGGGCGCCAGTCCGATCGAGCCGGTAATTCCATTGAGCACCACGTCCGCCTCAACGCCGGCGATCCGCGTGGAGGCGTCCGGTCCGGCGATGATCTCCGGCCGGTAGCCGGGCTTTCCCGCCGCCGCGGCAGCGGCGGCCACCAGCGATGCCAACTGTGCGGGGTCACCGCCGGCAATGCCGATCACGGACGCGCCGGTGTGCACTGCCTGGCGGGCGAGCAGCTCCAGGTTGCCTCCCCCGGTACTGAGGGCCACCACCTCGAAAAGGTGCGGGGCGCCGTCGACGACGTCAATCGCCTGGGTGCCGATGGAACCGGTGGATCCGAGGAGGACGATTCTGCGTGGCTGCATTGCTTAAGTATCCCGCACCGTGCCGCCCGGCCGTTCAGGACCTTCCAAGCTGCGATTCAGGCCGCAGGACTGCGGGCACGACGCCGGACAGTGCTGTTTCTGCCAGCGCCTCCCCCAGCGCCGGCGCCTGCTTGAAGAGGTTGTGCCCGGCCACGGCGCTGACGCTGCCGGCTGACCAGATTCCCACGCCGTCATCGCCCCACGGCAGTCGCGTCACCCAGCAGTGGACGTAGCCGGCCGGTTCGGGATCGAGGCCGGGCAGCGCAGTCCGCACGTAGGCTGCGGCACGCGCCGCCAACGACTCCAGGGCAGCCGGGTCGGCGAGGCTCCCGTCCTGGCGCACGTCGGTTGTTTCGCTCAAGCCCACTGAGTAACGCAGGTTGTCGGCCGAGGGCGCCGCGTAAACGCCGGTCTCCCCGAATACCCCGCTGCCGTCCTGGAATGTTGGCAGCGGGGCAGGCGTGACATCCCGCACGCGGAACGTCACGCGGGCGTGCGCGGCAAGTTCAACGGGTATGTCCAGTCCGGCGCCCCGCGCCAGGGCTGCCGTGCCGCGTCCGGCGCACAGGACTGCATGGTCGAACCGGTCCACGCGGGTCCCGGTCCGGACCTCCACACCCTGGCCGGGAGTGGGCCGGACAGCCATGACATGGTCCGCCACGAGGGCGTCCTTGAGCTTGCCGGCCAGGGCCCGGAACGCGGCGCTGGTGCGGATTGCCCCGCCGTGGGCATCGAGCATCGCCTTGCCGTGGAAGTCTGCGAGGATCGGCAGCGCGGCCGCAAGTTGTCCAGGGGTAAGCAGCCTAATAGGGACTCCGGGCAGGCCGCTGAGAACGCGGAGCTTGTCCTCCACGCTGTCCCCAATAGCCACCGCACCGGCGCCGGAGACCAGTTCCACACCGAAGTCCGCCTCCCACTCCCGCCAGAGGGCGCGGCTGTGACGCACGAACGAGGCCAGCCGGACGTCGTCGTGGGCGTGCCGGAAGATCCTCGATTCCCCGGCTGACTGTCCTGAGCCCGGGGTCCCGGACTCGTAGACAGTGACGTCCGCGCCTGCCTTCTGGAGGGCATGGGCTGTGGACAGCCCGACGATACCTGCACCTATTACCGCAACACGTGTCATGGATCCAGCAAAACATGTTTGTGCAGGCCGGCGCACCGGGCCACGTACTCAGGCGGCCGCGAGTTCCACCAGGCCCTTGGCCAGCGTGGCCACGGCACCCAGGTAGGCAATGATTGTGACGATGCGGCGGGCGGACGCGGGGCGCACCCGGCCGGCCAGCAGGTCGCCCGCAGCGATGCCCGCAACCATCGCTGCCAGGATCGCCAGCCACTGCCAGCCTTCCAAGGCAGGGACGTGCCCGCCGGACAGCACGTACTTGGTGAGCAGCGACGTGAACCCGGTGGTGATGAAGTACGGCTGGAGGGTGGCGCTGAAGCTCTTCTGCTCCCATCGGGTGGCGATGGCATAGGCCGTGATGGCAGGACCGCCAACGCCCGCGGCGGCATTCATCAGGCCGCTGGAAAACCCCAGGGACGCCATGGGGACCGGGCCGCTGGCACGCCAGGAACTCCTGGTCAGCCGCTGGGACGCGAGCAGGGCGATGAGGAGCAGGACACCGATGCAGATCTGCAGCGGGGCTTCCGGCACGTTGCTCGCCAGCCAGGCACCGGGCAATACGCCGGCCAGTGCTGCGAGCGCCAGCCCGAAGTACTTCTTCCAGGCGACGTGCCGCCACACCCGGGAGAGGATAAGGAGCGATGACGTGGCGCCGCAAAGATTGACGATCATCACGCCGTCGAAAGGGCCCAGGAGCACCACCAGCACCGGGGAAACGAGCAGCCCAAAGCCCAGGCCCGCGATCCGCTGGGCCAGCGCGCCTGCAATAACGGCGATCAGCACCAGCACGAACATCCCTCGATCCTAGTGGCATCCCCCTGGTGGGGTTCCCCTGTGGCATCCCTGACGGGCGTCGGCGTAACGTGGGTTGCGTGGACTGGCTCTCCTGGTTCGATGCGCCGGAATACGAATTCGCGCGGCAGGTGCTGCAGCGGGGTGTGGCGGCCCTGTACTTCGTCGCGTTCCTGTCCTCGCTGAACCAGTTCCCGGCGCTTCTGGGTGAGCGGGGCCTTCTCCCGGTACCCGACTTCCTGTCCGGTTTCAGCCGCCTGCGGCGGCCCACGCTGTTCCGCTGGCGGTACACGGACCGGCTGCTGCGCTGGGTGTGTGCCGCCGGGCTGCTGGTGTCGGCGCTGCTGGTGGCCGGCATCCCGCAGCAGGGCCCGCCTTGGGTTCCACTCGTCGCCTTCCTGGCCCTGTGGCTGCTGTATATGTCCATCGTCAATGTGGGACAGACGTTCTACGGCTTCGGCTGGGAGATGCTGCTCCTGGAGGCCGGCTTCACCGTCGCTTTCCTGGGCTCGGACCAGACCGACCCGCCGCGCACCATCCTGATCCTGATCGTGTGGCTGGTGTTCCGGCTGGAATTCGGTGCCGGGATGATCAAGATCCGCGGCGGCCGGGAATGGCGTGACCTGACGGCCCTGTACTACCACCACGAGACCCAGCCGATGCCTGGGCCGCTGAGCCGGCAGGCGCACCTCCTGCCGAAGCCCCTGCACAAGGTTGAAGTCCTCGGCAACCACTTCGCCCAGCTCGTGGTGCCGTTCTTCCTGTTCGCACCCCAGCCCGTCGCCAGCGTGGCCGCGGGGATCGTCATTTTCACGCAGCTGTGGCTGGTGGCCACAGGCAACTTCGCCTGGCTGAACTGGATTGCCATCGTGCTGGCCTTCGCCGCCGTTAGCGATCCCGTTGCGCATGCCGTGCTGCCGGCCATCCCCCTGGACTGGCACGGCCAGGCCGGCGTGGAGAGGGAGACTCCCCTGTGGTGGCTGGCCCTTACCCTGGCGGCCACGCTGCTGCTGGCGGTCCTCAGCTACTGGCCGCTGCGCAACCTTTTCTCCCGCCGCCAGCTGATGAATGCCAGCTTCAACCGGTGGCAGCTGGTCAATACCTACGGGGCATTCGGCACCGTGACCAAGCAGCGGATTGAGATTGTGGTGGAGGGAACCTTCGACGAGGATCCGGACGAGTCCTCCGACTGGCGGGAGTACGGTTTCAGGGGCAAGCCGGGTGACGTCCGCAGGCTCCCCCGGCAGTGGGCGCCCTACCACCTGCGGCTTGACTGGCTGATGTGGTTCCTGCCGCTGAGGACCGTCCACGAGGAATGGTTCTACGCCTTCCTGGGAAAGCTGCTGGAGGCGGACCGGCAGACCCTGCGGCTCCTCCGCCATGACCCGTTCGACGGCGCACCGCCGCGCTGGGTGCGCGTGCGCAGCTACCACTACCGCTTTGCCAGCCGGAAAGAGTTCAGGAAGACCGGGAACCGTTGGGTGCGGACGCTGCTCTACGAGCCGATTCCGCCGTTGTCACTGCGGCGCTCCCCCGGGCGGCCGGGGTGAGCGGGCCGGCTACCCGATGGCCTGGGCGCGGCGGATGATTTCCTGGGCGTGCTTGAGGATGGGACCGTCGATCATCTTTCCCTGGTGCTGGAACACTCCCGAGCCGGCCGATGCTGCAGCCTCGAGGAGGGCTTCAGCAGCCGCGACGTCGGCAGCGGAGGGTGCGTAGGCGGCCCGGACCACAGCGGCCTGGCTCGGATGGATGCACGCTTTGGAGCTGAAGCCGGAGGCCACGGCGTCGGCCGCTTCCTCCGCCAGCCCGGCCAGATTCGGGATGTCCGTGTACACAGCGTCCACCGCCTCCTTGCCGTGGGCGCGCGCAGCCAGCAGCACGGCGGAACGGGCGTGCAGCGCCACGGCCCGGTAACCGCCGTCGGCCGTCCTGCTGGAGGTTCCGCCCAGCGATGCCAGCAGGTCCTCTGCCCCCCACATCAGGCCCACCACGTTGGGGGCGGCGGCAATGGCGGGGGCATTGAGGACTCCCAGCGCTGTTTCACACAGCGCGATGACTTTGTAACCGTCCAGGGCTTCAAGCTGCTGGACAGTTTCCGTCTTGGCCAGCATGACCGTCCGGTAGGGCGTGTGGGCAAGGCAGTGAAGATCCTTCTCGAACTCCTCGGTGCCTGCGGGGTTTACCCGCACGATGGTGCAGCTGGGTTCAAGCTCCGGCTCCACCCCGGTGGTCCCCACTTGGGCCAGGATGGCGCCGCGGGCACGCTGCTTGTCCGCTGGTGCCACGGCGTCCTCAAGGTCCAGGATGACGGCGTCCGCCCGGGCAGCGGCCTTCTGGTAGCGCTCGGGCCGGTCGGCGGGGCAGAACAGCAGGGCAGGGCCCATTACGAAAGTCATACCGGCATTGTCTCCTGTCCGTTCCCCTGCCCTCTGCCGGGCTGGCCCGTATGGGCTTCCCGCGTCCACATCAGGCAGCTCCGCGTGGCAAGTGCCACCACCGTGCCGTCCTGGTTGCGGCCAGTGTGCTCCATGGTGACGATTCCCTGCCCGGGCCGGGAGCCCGAGAGCCGCTTTCCGCTGATGACCGTCTCGGTGTAGAGCGTGTCACCGTGGTAGAGCGGGTGCGGGAACGAGACCTCCGTCAGGCCCAGCTGCGCAATGATGGTCCCCTGCGTCAGCTGGGAAACGGACTGGCCCACCATGGTGGCCAGGGTGAACATGGAGTTCATGAGCCGCTGGCCGAAGGGCTGCCCGGCACTCCAGGCGGCATCCAGGTGCAGGGCCTGGGTGTTCATGGTGAGCGTGGTGAACAGGACGTTGTCCGCCTCTGTCACGGTGCGGCCAGGGCGGTGGGCGTACGTGACCCCTTCTTCCAGTTCCTCGAAGTACAGTCCCCGCTGTTCCACCACCCGCGGTTCCCCGCCGGTTGAGCCTGCCGCAGCGCCGCCACCGCCGCTCATACTGTCAGTTCCTGGTCCTCTTCGAACAGCTCGGCCCCGGTGGCGGCGGCAACGTCCTCCGCTGACACGTTGGGTGCCAGTTCGCGCAGCACCAGCCGGGACCCGTATTCGTCCGCCACGACGTCGATGACGGCCAGGTCCGTGATGATCCGGTCAACACAGCCTTTGCCGGTCAGCGGCAGGGAGCACTCCTGGACGATCTTCGGGTTACCGTTGCGGTCCACGTGCTCCATCATCACGATCACCTTCTTGGCGCCGAACACCAGGTCCATGGCGCCGCCCATTCCCTTGACCATCTTGCCCGGAATCATCCAGTTGGCCAGGTCACCGTTGGCGGCCACCTCCATGGCGCCCAGGACGGCCACGTCCACGTGGCCGCCGCGGATCATGCCGAAGGAAGAAGCCGAATCGAAGAACGCGGCACCCTTGTTGACGGTGATTGTCTCCTTGCCCGCGTTGATCAGGTCCGGATCAATGGCGTTTTCCTCCGGATAGGGGCCGACGCCGAGGATTCCGTTCTCCGAGTGGAGCACCACTTCCACTCCATCAGGAATGTAGTTGGGGATGAGGGTGGGCATGCCGATGCCGAGGTTGACGTACTGGCCGTTGCTGAGCTCCTTGGCCACCCGGGCCGCAAGTTCGTTCCGGGTCCACCCATTGGCGCCAGCTCCGTCCGCCTGCACCTCGTGCTGCTGCGCCGCCGCCCGGCGGTACTCTGGCCGCACGCCTTCGGGCCGGGGAGCGTCGGGGCTGTTGGGGTCCATGGCTATGCTCCTGCCTGCCGGGGGCTGCCGGCGTTGTGTGCGGATGCTGCCTGTCCGGGCCGGGCCAGGGCCACGGTCCGTTTCTCGATGCGTTTCTCCGCGTTTGCGGCAAGGACCACACGCTGGACGAAGATGCCCGGGGTGTGGATGTGTTCCGGGTCCAGCTCGCCCGGCTCCACGAGCTCCTCCACCTCGGCAATGGTGATCCTGCCGGCCATGGCGCACAGGGGGTTGAAGTTCATGGCGGTGGCGTGGAAGACCAGGTTTCCGTGCCGGTCCCCTTTCCAGGCATGGACAAGCCCGAAGTCCGGGGTCAAGGCTTCCTCCAGCACATAGTCGACCCCGCCGAAGGAGCGCACCTCCTTAGGTGCGGAAGCCACGGCAATCCCGCCCTCGGCGTCGTACTTTTGGGGCAGCCCGCCCTCTGACACCTGGGTGCCCACCCCTGCCTTGGTGTAGAAGCCAGGGATTCCGGCGCCGCCGGCGCGCAGCTTCTCGGCCAGGGTGCCCTGCGGGGTGAGCACCACCTCAAGCTCGCCGGCCAGGTACTGCCGGGCGAACTCCTTGTTCTCACCCACGTAGGAGCTGATGGTGCGGCGGATCCGCCCGTCCCGGAGCAGGATGCCGAGTCCCCAGTCGTCCACGCCGCAGTTGTTGCTGACGGTTTCCAGGTCCGTTGTCCCTGCTCGGTGCAGTGCGTCAATGAGGGTGACCGGGATTCCGCAGAGGCCGAATCCGCCCACCGCCAGGGACGCCCCGTCCGGGATGTCCGCTACGGCTTCCCCAGCGCTGGCAACAACCTTGTCAATCATCGGTGATCCTCTCAGGCCGGCTTCGGTGCCAGTTACAACAGTGCCAGTACTACAGACCCAGTTCGCGGGCGATCAGCATCAGCTGCACCTCCGTGGTGCCTTCCCCCACTTCAAGGATCTTGGAGTCGCGGTAGTGGCGTGCCACGGTGAACTCGTTGATGAAGCCATAGCCGCCGAATACCTGGGTGGCATCCCGCGCGTTGTCCATGGCTGCCTCGCCTGCGACCATCTTAGCGATGGCCGCCTGGGTCTTGAACGGCTTTCCGGCAAGCATACGGAAGGCCGCATCGTAGTAGGCCAGGCGCGCGGTGTGGGCACGGGCCTCCATGCGCGCGATCTTGAAGGAGATGGCCTGGTACTTGCCGATCTGGTGGCCGAAGGCGCTGCGCTCCTTGGCGTACTTGACCGACAGGTCCACGCAGCCCTGCGCTGCGCCCGCAGCCAGCGCGGCAATGGCGATCCGCCCTTCATCGAGGATGGACAGGAAATTGGCGTAGCCGCGGCCCTCCGCTCCCAGCAGGTTTTCTTCCGGAACGCGGACGTCCTTCAGCGTCAGCGGGTGGGTGTCCGAGGCGTTCCAGCCCACTTTGTTGTACGGCTTTTCGGCCTTGAACCCGGGGGTGTCCGTGGGCACCAGGATGGTGGAGATTTCCTTCTGCACCATGCCGTCCCCGCGTTCCTTTTGCCCGGTAACGGCGGTGACCGTCACCAGCCGGGTGATGTCCGTTCCGGAGTTGGTGATGAACTCCTTGTTGCCGTTGATCACCCAGTCTGTCTTGTCTCCGACGGTCTCTCGCCGCGCCGTGGTTTTGGTGCCGCCCGCGTCCGATCCTGCTTCCGGTTCAGTCAGCCCGAAGCCGGCGAGCGCCTGGCCGGACGCGAGCATGGGCAGCCACTCCTGTTTCTGGGCGTCGGTGCCGAAGCGGTAAATGGGCATGGCCCCCAACGAGACGCCGGCTTCCAGGGTGATGGCCACGGACTGGTCCACCCGGCCCAGCTGCTCAAGGGCAAGGGCAAGGGCGAAGTAGTCCCCGCCCATTCCGCCGAATTCCTCGGGGAAGGGCAGGCCGAACAGCCCCATTTCCGCCATCTGCTTGACGACGCCGTACGGGAAGCTGTGCTCTTCGTCGTGCTTGGCGGACACCGGCGCCACCACGGTGTCCGCGAAGTCCCGGACCGTGTCGCTGAGGTCCTGGTATTCCTCGCTGAGTTCAAAACCTGCCATGTCTAGGCTCCTTCGCCGTTGAATGCATCTGTGTCTGTGTTTGTGCCTGCGCCCGCGCCCGTATCTGCGTCTGTGTCTCCCGCGTGGGGGTGGATGGTGGCCAACACCTGGTCCGCCTTCACCAGGTCGCCGGGGCGGGCGGTGAGATGGACGGTGCCGTCCAGCGGGGCTACCAGCTGGTGCTCCATTTTCATGGCCTCGACCGAGACGAGAAGCTGGCCGGCCGCTACGGTGTCCCCGTCACTGACCGGAACGGAAACCACTGTTCCCGGCATGGGTGAACGCACCGCGGGATCGGTGGCACCCTCCTCCCGCTGGAGGGCCGCAAGCACCCGGTCAAGCCGTGCTTCCCGGCTCAGTACGTCCAGCCGGCAGGACCAGCCCTCATTGCCCAGGAACAGTTCCGCAGGTATGCCGGCAACCGGCGAATCACGCGTTGGGTCCGCCGGGCCGCGGAAGACCGGCGCGATGGAGTAGGTACTGGTGCGACCGTCGAGGGTCAGCACTGCCTGCCGCCGGGAGGGGAATTCCAGCCGTGCCGGCCGAACAGGCCCGTCCCCCACAGCCACAAGCAACGTCCTTCCGGAAACAGTGCCGTCCAGGGCAGTGCCGTCCGCTTCCGCCCCCGCATCCCGGGTGCCGCTGACACGCACGGCCGCAACGCCGCCGTCGGGCGTTCCCAGGCTGACCAGGCGCGGCGCCGGCGCCCCAAGCCGCCAGCCGTTGCGTGCCTGCCAGAGCCCCGGGGCCGGCGGCGTGTTGTTCTGTTCCTCCATGGCGAGGGTGAAGAGCGCTGCCGCCGCCAGCTCGGCGTCGGCAACCCTCCGGAAGGACAAACCGGGCAGTTTGCGTTCGATCAGCCCGGTCTCCAGCCGCCCGGCGCGGACATCGGCATCATTGATCAGCAGCCGCAGGTATTCCACGTTGGTGTCCAGGCCGAGCGCCGTATAGCCGGCGAGCGCCGCGTCCAGGGTGTCCAGGGCGGCTGTGCGGTCCTCCCCCCAGGCGATGACCTTGGAGATCATGGGGTCGTAGCTGGAGGAAACCTCCACGCCCTCCACCAGGGACGAGTCCACCCGCACCCTGCCGCGGGGCGTGTCCATTGCCACGCGGGCGGGGGCACCGGGACGTTGCTGTGGACCGGGCAGTTCGTCCAGCAGCAGCACAGTTCCGGTGGAGGGCAGGAAGTTCCTCTCGGGGACCTCTGCGTAGACGCGCGCTTCCGCGGCGTGGCCGTGGAGTTCGACGTCGGCCTGCCGGACGGTGAGTTCCCCGCCGGCGGCGATCCGCACCTGCCACTCGACGAGGTCGATGCCGGTAACCATCTCCGTGACGGGGTGCTCAACCTGCAGCCTGGTGTTCATCTCCATGAAGTAGAACTGGTCCGGCGCGTCGTCGGAGACGAGGAATTCGACCGTTCCGGCGCCGCTGTAGTTCACGCTGCGGGCCGCGTTGCAGGCCGCTTCACCGATGCGGGCGCGGATGGCGGCGCCGTCCGGCAGGGCCTCGAGCAGCGGCGACGGCGCCTCCTCGATGACCTTCTGGTGCCGCCGCTGCAGTGAACACTCGCGTTCGCCCAGGTGGATGACGTTGCCGTGGCTGTCCGCCAGGACCTGCACCTCGATGTGCCGCGGGGTGGTAACCAGGCGTTCCAGGAACAGGGTGTCGTCGCCGAACGCACTGGCCGCCACCCGCCTGGCCGTGGCCAGCGTGGCCGCAAGGTCTTCTGGGCGCTGCACCACATGCATGCCCTTGCCCCCGCCGCCCGCGGAGGGCTTGATCAGCAGCGGAAAACCCACGCCCGCGGCCGCGTCAACCAGCTCCGCATCGCTCATCCCCGGTTGTGCCACGCCGGGCACCACGGGGACGCCGTAGCCCGCCACATGGTTCTTGGACCGGATCTTGTCCCCCATGATGTTCAGGGCCTCCACGCCCGGGCCGATGAACGCGATCCCGGCCTGTTCCAGGGCCCGGGCGAATTCCACGTTCTCGCTGAGGAAGCCGTAGCCGGGGTGCACGGCCTCCGCCCCGGTCCTGCGGCAGGCCTCGATGATCGCCCCGATGTTCAGGTAGCTCTCCGCGGCGGCTGCCGGGCCGATCCTGACGGCGGTGTCCGCTTCGCGCACGTGCCGGGCACCGGCGTCGGCATCGCTGTAGACGGCCACCGGGCGGATGCCCAGGGCCTTGAGCGTCCGGATCACGCGGCAGGCGATTTCGCCGCGGTTGGCCACCAGGACGGTGCCGAACATGGGCCTGGTGGCGGCGGGGGTGCCGGCCAGGGAAGGGGTGGTCATGTGCTCGCTCACATCCTGAAGAGGCCGAAGGAGGTTTCCGGCAACGGCGTGCGGGCCACCACGTCCAGTGCCAGGCCCAGGACGGTGCGTGTATCGGCCGGATCGATCACGCCGTCGTCCCAGAGACGGGCCGTGGAGTAGTACGGGCTGCCCTGCTCCTCGTACTGCTGGCGGATGGGTGCCTTGAAGGCTTCCTCGTCCTCGGCGGACCATTCCTGTCCGGCGGCTTCGTACTGGTCCCGTTTGACGGTGGCGAGGACGCTTGAGGCCTGGTTGCCGCCCATGACCGAGATCCGGGCGGCCGGCCACATCCACAGGAACCGCGGTGAATAGGCACGCCCGCACATGGAGTAGTTGCCTGCACCGAAGGAACCGCCAATGACCACTGTCAGCTTGGGCACCCGGGCGGTGGCTACGGCGGTGACCATCTTGGCCCCGTTCTTGGCGATGCCGCCCTGTTCCGAGTCCCTGCCCACCATGAAACCGGAGATGTTCTGCAGGAAGACCAGCGGAATGCCGCGCTGGTCGCAGAGTTCGATGAAGTGGGCCCCCTTGAGTGAGGATTCGCTGAAAAGGACGCCGTTGTTGGCCACGATCCCCACAGGGTGCCCGTGCAGCCGCGCGAACCCGGTGACCAGCGTGGCGCCGTACTCCTTCTTGAATTCGTGGAACCGGCTGCCGTCCACCAGCCGGGCAATGACCTCGTGGACGTCGTAGGCGGCGTTGACGTCCGTGGGGACGGCACCGTAGAGCTCCTCCGGTTCCACGGACGGTTCGACGGCGGCGTCCACCTCCCAGGCGGGCGGCGCAGAAGACGGGAGCGTGGACACGATGTCCCGGATGATCTGCAGCGCGTGTTCGTCGTTTTCGGCGAGGTGGTCGGTGACGCCGGAGATCCTCGAATGCACTTCCCCGCCGCCAAGCTCCTCCGGCGTGACGATTTCGCCGATCGCAGCCTTCACCAGCGGCGGCCCGCCCAGGAAGATGGTGCCCTGGTTCCGGACAATCACTGTTTCGTCGCTCATGGCCGGCACGTAGGCTCCGCCGGCCGTGCAGGACCCCATGACCGAGGCGATCTGGGGAATCTTGGCAGCTGAGAGCCGGGCCTGGTTGTAGAAGATACGGCCGAAGTGGTCCCGGTCCGGAAACACCTCGTCCTGTTTTGGCAGGAAGGCCCCGCCGGAATCCACCAGGTAGATGCACGGGAGCCTGTTCTCGAGGGCTATCTCCTGGGCCCGCAGGTGTTTCTTCACCGTCAGCGGATAGTAGGTCCCGCCCTTGACCGTGGCGTCGTTGGAAATCACCAGCACGTGGCGGCCGTGGACCAGGCCGATGCCTGCAATGACGCCCGCGCCGGGGGCCTCGTTGTTGTACATGCCGTTGGCGGCCAGCGGAGCGATCTCAAGGAAGGGGCTGCCGTCATCCAGCAACCGGTCGATGCGCTCGCGGGGCAGGAGCTTGCCCCGGCCCATATGCCGCTGCCTCGACTTTTCCGGTCCGCCCAGGGCAGCGTCCGCGAGCCTTTTCCGCAGGTCCTCCGTCAGCAGAAGCTGGGCTTCGCGGTTTGCCACGAACGTGCTGCTGGCGGGGTCGATCCTGCTGGCAAGGGTCTCCATCGACGCGTCCTGTTCCTGTTCCGGCCGGGGCAAGAAGGCCAACTCGGTTAGTACTCAATAACTGAAATTCAGGTTAGTCTCGATTAACTGTGATGTCCAACACAGCAGCTGCCTTGCTAGACTTCCGGGGTCCGAGGAGGAATTGTGCCAAGCACCGACGCCGCTGCGGCCAGCAGCACGACCCAGCCCAGTGGCACATCCCAGCCCGCCAGCCCGCCCGAGCCCAGCAGCCCAAACCAGTCCCCCAGCACAACCCAGCGCAGCCTGGCCAAGGAGAACCGCCGCCAGGCGCTCCTGTCCGCTGCAGCTTCGCTGTTCGCGCTGCACGGGTTCAGCCGTGTCTCCCTGGAGGATCTGGGCGCCGCCGCCGGCGTCAGCGGCCCGGCCGTTTACCGACACTTTCCCGGCAAGCAGGCAGTCCTGGCGGACCTCCTGGTCACCGTCAGCCAGGAACTCCTGGACGGCGGGCGCCGGGTGGCGGCAGAAAACGCCGATCCCCTGGCGGCCCTGCGCAGCCTGGTGGCGTTCCAGGTGGACTTCGCGCTGGGGAAGCCGGACGTCATCAGGGTCCAGGACAGGGATTTCAGCTGCCTCTCCGATGAGGACCAGGCGGCTGTCAGGACCCTCCAACGGAGCTATGTGGAGGTGTGGGTGGAGGTCCTCGCGGGGCTCCATCCCGAGACCGACGCTTCGGAGCTCCGGATGCGGGCCCATGCCACGTTCGGGCTCATCAACTCCACCCCCCACTCGGTCCGGAGCCACGGGAGGAAGATGGCGTCCGGAACCGCCCGGCCCCTGCTCGAGAGCATGGCCCTGGCCGCGCTGCTGGCGGACTCCCAGACCACCCCCTGAAGCCCGGAGTTTTTGTCCGGATATGCAGGCTTAAACCGGTTGGAACCCTGCGTATCCGGACAAGAACTCGAGGGTCACACCATGGTCAGCACCAGGCCGGGATCCGCGAGGATGGCACCGACGTCGGCAAGGAAGCGCGAGCCCTGTTCGCCGTCCACCAGCCGGTGGTCGAAGGAAAGGCTGAGGGTCATCACCTGGCGCAGGGCAATGTCCCCCCGGCACTCCCAAGGCATCCTGCGCACGGCTCCCAGGGCAAGGATCGCCGCTTCGCCGGGGTTGAGGATGGGGGTGCCGGCGTCAATCCCGAAAACACCAATGTTGGTGATCGAGACCGTGCCGCCGGCGAGGTCGGCCGGAGGGGTCTTGCCGGCACGGGCCGTGTCGGCGAGCGCTGAGAGGGCTTGCGCCAGCTGGGCCAGGGACAACGAATCCGCGTCCTTGATATTGGGGACCGTGAGCCCTCGGGGCGTGGCGGCTGCAATGCCCAGGTTCACGTAATGGAACGTGATGATCTCCTGGTTCTCCCCGTCCCAGCGCGAGTTGAGGGAAGGATTGCGCCGGAGGGCGATCAGCACCGCTTTCGCGGCCAGGGTCAGCGGCGTGAGTTTGACGCCCGCGAACTCCCGGCTGTCCCGGAGCCTGGCGAGCAGTTCCATGGACGGCGTGACGTCGACCGTCAGGAACTCGGTGGCATGCGGCGCGGTGAAGGCACTCTGCACCATGGCTGCGGCCGTGAACTTGCGGACCCCTTTGATGGCGGTGCGCGTTTCCCGCGCACCCCCGCCGGCCTGCACACCCGCATGGTCCGCGGCAGCCGCGCCGGCCGATGCTGCGCCCGCGGACTGGCTGTCCATGAAGTGCTGGACGTCCTCCCGGGTAATCAGTCCCTGGGGTCCGGTACCGGTAACCCTGGCCAGGTCTACGCCAAGGTCTTTGGCCAGCTTCCGGACAGGCGGGGTGGACCGTGGGCGCTCGCCTGCGGGATGCTCTGACGCAGCCGCGAGGTGCTCAACCGCGGGGGTTTTGGCCACATCAGGCGTGGCCTCCACGGACATGGCGTCGGCAGACGTGGTCTCGGCAGACGTTGTGTCGGTGCGCGTGGTTGCCGCGGGCGTCGAACCGGCAGGACCAGCCACCGGGAAGGTCCGCGGGCGCCGTGCGGGCCGGCCAGTGCTTTCGACGACGGCACCGTAGCCCACGAGGTTCGGCTCCCTCTTGGGGGTCCCGGCGGAGCTCTCCCCCGCTGCCTGCCCCGCAGCCTCCCTAACATCCTCGCCCGAGTCCTTGCCCGCATCCCTGACCGAAGCGGCGGCGCCGCCTGCCCCGGAAGGTGCCGGGCCGGCGTCGTCCGCCACCTCGAAGGAGACGATCGGCTTGCCCACCTCCACGACGGCTCCCGGCTGTTCGTGGAGCTCTTTGATGACCCCGGCAAACGGGGACGGGAGCTCCACCACAGCCTTGGCAGTCTCAACCTCGGCGATCACCTGGTTTAGCGAGACGGTATCGCCCACCCCCACCTTCCAGCTGAGGATCTCCGATTCGGTGAGGCCCTCGCCCAGGTCCGGCAGCCGGAATTCCTTGATCATGGTCCCGCTCATCCTTCCAGCCCGCTGAGGGAGTTCGGCCGGCCCAGGGCACGGTCTACGCCGTCCAGGATCCGGTCCAGGCCCGGCAGGTGGTGCATCTCAAGCTTTGAGTAAGGGTAGGGAATATCGAATCCGGTGACGCGGACTGGTGCCGCCTCCAGGTGGTAGAAGCACCGCTCGGTAATACTGGCGGCCACTTCCGCCCCCAGGCCGCCCGACTGTGCGGCCTCGTGGGTGATGACCAGGCGCCCGGTCCTGCGGACGGAGGCCACAACTGTTTCGTAGTCCACCGGTGCCAGCGAGCGCAGGTCGATGACCTCGATGGAAACTCCTTCATCGGCGGCGGCCGACGCGGCGTCCAGTGCCGTCTTGACCAGCGGGCCGTAAGCAACCAGCGTGACGTCGGTGCCTTGGGTGAGGACGCGCGCCTGGCCCATGGGCACGGGCGCGGTGTGGTCAAGGGACTCGTCCACGTCGCCTTTGTCGTGGTACCGCCGCTTGGGCTCGAAATAGAGCACGGGGTCGTCGCAGGAGACCGCCTGCTGGATCACGGTGTACGCGTCCTGGGGGCTGGACACCGTGACGACGCGCAGGCCGGACGTGTGCGTGAAGTAGGCCTCCGGCGATTCGGAGTGGTGCTCAGGCGAGCCGATCCCGCCGCCGAACGGAACCCTGATGGTGATGGGCATCTTGACTGCCCCTCGGGTGCGGTAGTGGAGCTTGGCCACCTGGCTGACGATCTGGTCGAACGCCGGATAGATGAATCCGTCGAACTGGATCTCCACCACCGGGCGGTAGCCACGGTAGGCGAGGCCGACGGCGGTGCCCACGATGGCCGATTCGGCCAGGGGTGTATCCACCACCCGGTGCGTGCCGAAGTCCTTTTGCAGCCCGTCGGTCACCCGGAACACGCCGCCGAGGGTGCCGATGTCCTCACCCATGAGCACCACTTTGGGGTCGTTCTCCAGGGACTTCCGCAGGCCCGCGTTGATGGCGCGGGCAAAGGTCATCTGGGTCATCAGCGTGCACCTTCTTCTGAAACGGCTCCTGCGGGATCACCGAAGGTGGCCAGGTAACGGGCGTAGTGGTCCTGCTGCCGGTCCAGCCAGGAGTTGGGCGTGCTGTAGACGTTCTTGAAAACGTCCAGGGGCTCCGGGTCCGGCAGGGTGGTGCAGCCCGTCCGCATCTCCCGTGCCACGGCGTCGGCCTTGTCCTTAACCTGCTGCTGCAGTTCCGCGGTCAGCAGGCCCTTCCGCTCGAGTAGAGCGGCGATCCGGCTGATCGGGTCGCGGGCCGCCCAGTCCTCGAGCTCGTTGGCGTCGCGGTAGCGCGTTGGGTCATCCGCCGTGGTGTGCGGGCCCATGCGGTAGCTGACGGCCTCGATGAACGTGGGGCCGCCGCCGCGGCGGGCCCGGTCCAGGGCCACACGGGTGGCTGCCATCACGGCCAGGACGTCGTTGCCGTCAACCCGCAGGCTGGGGATGCCGAATCCGGCGGCCCTGTCGGCCAGCTGGATGTGCGACTGGAGCCGGACGGGCTCGGAGATGGCCCAGTGGTTGTTGGTGCAGAAGAACACCACGGGCACCTGGAAGCTTGCCGCGAAGACCATGGCCTCGTTGACATCGCCCTCGCTGGTGGCGCCGTCACCGAAATAGGTCACGGCCACGGAATCGGCGCCGTCATTCTGGATGCCCATTGCATAGCCGGTGGCGTGGAGGGTCTGGGCGCCGATGATGATCTGCGGGGTGGCCATGTTGATGGTGTAGGGATCCCAGCCCGAGGACGCAGTGCCGCGCCATACCCGGAGGATGTCCGTCAGGTCCACTCCCCGGCAGTAGGCCACCCCGTTCTCCCGGTAGCTGGAGAACACAAAGTCGTCCGTGCGGAGCGCCCGGCCCGAACCGATCTGCGCGGCTTCCTGCCCCAGCAGCGGCGGCCACAGTCCGAGTTCGCCCTGCCGCTGCAGGGCGGTTGCCTCGACGTCGATACGCCGGATCACGGTCATGTCCTCGTAGAGGGAACACAACTGCTCGTCAGTGACGTCCCTGACCCAATAGTCGAACTCCGGGTGGCTGATCCGCTCACCGGAAGGGGTGACCAGTTGGACCAGATCCCGCCCCTGCCCCTGGGGGTGCCGGGCGCTGTTGGAGGCGGCTGGTCCGCCCTGGCCCGTTTCGTCTGTAGACACGATAGCCCGCAACCTTCTTACGTCGTTGACCCGCGGTTTTGGGACTTGTGGCCCCTTCGGCCGCCGGCCGCCCGGGCGCCGTTGCCCCGGATATTTGTGACCCTACTCACAATGCTCAGGAGGTACAACTACCGGCGCGATCACTGAGCAAAATGCTCTGCGGAAGGGCACGGGACCGTGCTAGCGTTGCGCATTATGCAAGCCTTGGATGGCACCGACGCCCGCCTGCTCTCTGCCCTGGCCCAGGATGCCCGGCAAACGGTGGTGGCACTGGCGCAGAAGCTTGGCCTCTCCCGGAACACCGTGCAGGCGCGGATGGCGCAGCTGGAGAAGAAACACGTCTTCCTGTCCTTCGAACGGCGCATCAATCCGGCGGCCCTGGGCTACCCGCTGATGGCCTTCATCTCCGTCCATGTCCAGCAGCAGCGGCTCGCCCTGCTGGCGAAGGAGCTCGCGGACATTCCCGAGATCCTCGAGGGCTATGGCCTGACGGGTTCGGCGGACCTGCTGCTGCGCGTGGTGGCGGTGGATGCCGAGGACCTGTTCCGGATCAACGGGAAAATTTTGGCGTGCGAAGGCGTGGACCGGACCGACACGGCGCTTGCCATGGGAGAGCTTATTCCCTTCCGTGTCCAGCCCCTCCTTGAACGTGGTCCCGGGCGGGCTTAGCAGCCGGCGCACTTTTGCGGAAGGCACGACGCCGGCGGCCCGCGCTATAGGCTGAATGCCAGTAAATCGGCGGGGCAGGCACAGCGCCCCGCATCCAGGCGGTGCCATGCACCATTTTCCGGAAAGGCTCCACCTTGAGCACTCCCCAGGAACCGTTTCAGCCGGGCCGCGCCGGCGCCGCGTCCCCGCAGCTGGCACATCCTCCGCACTACGGGCAGGACCCGGGGTCCCCCTTCGGGCTCCCGGGGCAGCCCCCGCCGAGGAGCCGGCGGAAACTGTGGATCATCCTGGCGGGCGCCGGCGGCGTCCTGCTGCTGGTGGTCCTGGGCATCGTCATTCTGGTTAACGTGGTGGGCAGCGCCACCAACCAGGCCAGGGGCCTGGCTGACGGTTTCACCAAACTGGTCCTTGCCGGGGACAGCTCCAAGGCCTATGACGAGTACCTCGACCCCGCGCTCCAGGAGCAGCTGTCCAAGGAGGCCTTCATTGAAGGCGTCAACAGCCTAGAGATGGATGAAACCTGCACGCCGGACTACAGCGACCTCAAGGTGGCCACCGAGAACGGCGTTAAGTCCGCGGATGTTGCCGGCCTGATCACCTGCGACGGCAAAAACGTGGACCTTGCCTACCGCTTCGAGGGCACTGACGATCTCAAGATGACCAATATCAAGCTGCGGCCGGCAGCGTAGTCCCGGCCGGCACAACAAAGCCTCCGCACCGGGGAACTGTTCCCCGGTGCGGAGGCTTTGTTGTTGCTGCCGTCAGCTCAGTGGTCGACGGCCTTTTCGGCACCCACCCCCGTAAGGGAGCGGACTTCCATTTCGGCCTGCTTGGCGGTGTCCTCCCGCTTCTTGTCGAGCGTCGTTCCGAGCCAGCCCAGGAAGAAGGCGAGGGGGATGGACACGATGCCCGGGTTGCTCAGCGGGAAGAGTGCGAAGTTGACGTCCTTGATCATGGATGTTGCTCCGCCGGAAACCACCGGCGAGAAGATGATCAGGATGATCGCGGAACCCAGGCCGCCGTACATGCTCCAGACTGCACCCTGGGTGGTGAACTTCCGCCAGAACAGCGAGTAGACGATCGTGGGCAGGTTGGCGGAGGCGGCGACGGCGAATGCGAGCGCCACGAGGAACGCCACGTTCTGTCCGTTGGCAAGAATGCCACCCAGGATGGCGAGGACGCCGATGACCACAACGGTGCGCCGGGCCACCTTCACCTCGGTGTCGGCGTCGGCCTTGCCCTTGGAAATGACGCTGGCGTAGATGTCATGGGCAAAGGAGGCGGCAGCCGTGATGGTCAGGCCGGCCACGACGGCGAGGATGGTGGCGAAGGCCACGGCCGAGATGAAGCCCAGCAGCAGCGGCCCACCCAGGTAGAAGGCCAGCAGCGGGGCGGCCGAGTTCACGCCGCCCGGTGCGCCCTTGATGGTCTCGGCACCAACGAGGGCAGCTGCACCGTAGCCAAGCACCAGGGTGAAGAGGTAGAACAGGCCGATCAGCCAGATTGACCACACCACGGACTTGCGGGCTTCCTTGGCCGTGGGGACCGTGTAGAAGCGCATGAGTACGTGCGGCAGCGCTGCGGTGCCCAGGACCAGGGCGAGGCCGAGTGACATGAAGTCGATCTTCGAGGTTTCCGTCTTGCCGTACTGCAGGCCGGGATTCAGGACAGCCGGGTTGTTGGCCGTCTCCACTGCGGCGCCCAGGAGGCTGGAGAGGTTGAAGCCGTAGATGGCCAGGACCCAAATGGTCATGACGGCTGCGCCTGCGATGAGCAGGATGGCCTTGATGATCTGCACCCAGGTGGTGCCCTTCATGCCGCCGATCAGGACGTACATGATCATCAGGGCGCCGACGACGATGATCACCAGGGCCTGCCCGCCCCAGTCGCTGATGCCAAGGAGCAGGGAGATCAGGCTGCCTGCGCCTGCCATCTGGGCCAGGAGGTAGAAGAAGCAGACGGCGAGCGTGGAGATGGCCGCGGCGATGCGGACGGGCCGCTGCTTCAGCCGGAAGGACAGCACATCGGCCATGGTGAACTTGCCGGTGTTGCGCAGGAGCTCGGCCACGAGCAGGAGTGCCACGAGCCAGGCCACCAGGAATCCGATGGAGTACATGAAGCCGTCATAGCCGTTGATGGCGATGGCGCCGGTGATGCCAAGGAATGAGGCTGCGGAGAGGTAGTCGCCGGCGATGGCGGTTCCGTTTTGCGAGCCGGTGAAGGAGCGGCCGGCGGCGTAGTAGTCCGCGGCGGTTTTGTTGTTCCGGCTGGCGCGCAGCACGATCACCATGGTCACGGCCACGAAGATGCCGAAGATTCCCATGTTGAGCAGCGTGGTGTCCTTGAGGGCGGCGACGTCCACCGCTGTTGCGATGCCGATCATTTGCTTGCTCCGCTCACTCGGTTGCCGTGCTTATCAAATTCGTGCCCCTCGATTTCGTCCCTGATTTCCTTCGCGATGGGGTCCAGCCGCTTGTTGGAGTAGTGGACATACCAGCCGGTGATGGCAAACGTCGACACGAACTGGAGCAGGCCGAGGATCAGGCCTACGTTGATGTTGCCCCAGACCTTGGTGGACATGAAGTCCACGGCGTAGTCGGCGAGCAGGACGTATGCGAAGTACCACAGCAGGAATGCGACTGCCATGGGAAAGACAAAGCTGCGGTGACGCTTGCGCAGTTCCTTGAACTGCTCCGTCGACTGGACCTGCTCGAAGTCCACGGACGCCGCTGCGTCCGGAGTGTGGGCATCGTTACCCATCGTTCCTCCTCGTTGAGACTTGCCTGAACACACCCAACGGCAGGCCCTGAAGACGGGATACCGCAAATGTGACTGCAATCACTCTGCAGGCTGCATCGCGCCAGTTCCAGAGCCTGCAGGCCTGCGGGCGCTCAACGGTCGGGATGCTGCGACAAACGGCACCCGCGGCTACGCTGGGCACCATGCCGGACTCCCCCCTCCTGACCGCCGTGGCCGTGGCCGTCATCGCCATGGCCATTGCCGTCGTCGTCGGGGTGGGGCTCAAGGTGCTCAGGTCCTTCCGCGACCTGGGCACCGATGCGGAACGCGCCACATACCACACCCTGCATGCCGCTTCCCAGGCAGGCCAGCACCTGCGCCGGGGCCTCAACCCCGCCGGCGCTGCCAAGGCCAGCCGCCAGCTGCGCACCCTGCTGGGCTGTGACGCCCTGGCCATCATGGACACCTCCGGAGTATTGGCGTGGGACGGTGCCGGCGAGGACCTGAAGCCGCGGATGATGGATCTTGCTGCCGGAGTCCTGGCGAGCGGCCGGACAGCTGTCCTTCCTGCCGGGGAGGCAGGGGCCGCCACGGAGGCCACCGGCGGCCCGCTCGCCGCCGTGATCGCACCGGTGCGTGCCGGCACCCGGGTGGTGGGCGCCGTCGCCGCCTTCGCTCCCGCCGCCGGCGCGGGGCTGGTCAGGGCCACCAGCGAAGTGGCGGACTGGGTGGCCGTGCAGGTGGAACTTGCGGAGCTGGACGCGTCCCGCACCCAGCTGATGGAGGCCGAGGTGCGGGCCCTGCGCGCGCAGATCAGCCCGCATTTCATCTACAACTCGCTCAATGCCATCGCATCCTTCATCAACACCGACCCCGCCCGTGCCCGGGAGCTGGTGGTTGAGTTCGCCGACTTCACCCGGTACTCGTTCCGGCGGCACGGGGACTTCACCACGCTGGCTGAGGAACTCCGCTGCATCGACCGGTACCTGCTGCTGGAACGCGCCCGGTTTGGTGAACGGGTCCAGGTCAGCCTGCGGGTGGCACCGGAAGTGCTCAGCACCGTTATCCCGTTCCTCAGCCTGCAGCCGCTGGTGGAGAACGCGGTCCGGCACGGGCTCGAGGCCAAGGAGGGGCCGGGACACATCAGCATCACCGCCAACGACGCCGGCGCGTTCGCGGAGGTGACCATCGAGGACGACGGCGTGGGCATGGATCCGGAGCAGCTGCAGTCCATGCTGGCCGGCCACACAGACGGCGAGCATGTGGGCCTGCGCAACGTCGATGCCCGCCTCCGCCAGGTCTACGGCAACGACCACGGGCTGGTCATCGAGACCGCGCCCGGCGAAGGAACCCTGATCACCATGCGGGTCCCCAAGTCCCAGCCCGGGCACGATGCGTGACCCTGCCCGGACCGCCGGCGCCTTGCCCCTGCTCCGGAAAGCTACCCTAGGAGCATGATTAACGTCCTCGTCGTTGATGATGAGCTGCCTGCCGTAGAGGAACTGGCCTTCCTGCTGGGCAAGGACGAGCGCGTGGGCAAAATCCTCCGCGCCACCTCCGGCAGCGATGCGCTCAAAGCGCTCGCCTCCGCCAGTATTGACGCCGTCTTCCTGGACATCCACATGCCGGCGGTGTCCGGCCTGGACATTGCCCGTGCCATCGCCGGGAGCAGCCGCCCGCCCGCCGTCGTGTTCGTGACAGCGGACGAGGACCACGCACTGGACGCCTTCGAGCTCGCGGCAGTGGACTACCTGCTCAAGCCCGTGCGGGTGGAACGCCTGTCACGCTGCGTGGGGCGCATCAGTGAACTGCGCGACGGCGGCGCCGCCCCGGAGATGATCACGGTGGACCTGGGCGGGACCACCAAGATGATCAGGCGCGACGACGTGACGTACGTCCAGGCGCAGGGGGACTACGCGAGGCTCCACACCGCCGAAGCCAGCTACCTGATCAGGGTCCCGCTGGCGGACCTCGAACAGCAGTGGGCGGATGCGGGGTTCATCCGGACGCACCGGTCCTACCTCGTGGCCCTCAAGCACGTGACCTCGATGAAGCTCGCCGCGGACGGTCCCAGCGTCACCGTGGCGGGCGCAGGCCTTCCCATCAGCAGGCGGCACCTGCCCACGGTCCGGGAAAAGCTTGAGGCCACCCGGATCAGGCCCAATACATGACCAGGGTGCGGGTGACGGCTCCGCGGACAGCGGCGCGTCCGGCCAAGGAGACGAGGGAGGCCGCGCAGGACTCGGAAGTGGGCCAGGTGTTCGTCAGGTCCCTGATCAGGTCCCAACTTCGGCTGGCCATGGTGGTGGCTGCAGGTTTCCTGCTGATCCTTTGCGCCTTCCCCCTGCTGCTCGCAGCGGTCCCCGGCCTGGCGGAAACCCGGGTGGCCGGCATTCCGTTCGCCTGGCTGCTGCTGGGGGCCGGCATCTATCCTGTCATCGGGCTCAGCGCGTGGCTGTACATCCGGACTGCGGCGCGCAACGAGGCCCGCTACCGCGACCTGGCCGAGGACCAGTGAGGGCTCCGTGAACCCCGGAGTGGCAATAGCTGCCCTGGTAGGGGTGTCCGTGGCCACCGCGGTCATCGGTTTCTACGGCCTGCGGATTTCACGGACCACGGGTGACTTCTATGTTGCCTCCCGGACGGTCCGGCCGTGGTGGAACGCCTCCGCCATCGGCGGCGAGTACCTTTCCGCCGCCAGCTTCCTGGGAGTTGCCGGCCTGATCCTGTTGTCCGGCACGGATGCGCTGTGGTTTCCGGTGGGTTACACGGCCGGGTACCTGATGCTGCTGCTCTTCGTGGCCGCACCGCTGCGGCGGTCCGGGGCCTACACCATCCCGGACTTCACCGAGGCCAGGCTTGACTCCCTGCCGGTCCGAAAAGTGACCAGCCTGGTGGTGGTGCTGGTGGGCTGGCTGTACATTGTGCCCCAGCTCCATGGCGCTGCCCTCACCATCCGCATCACCACGGGCCTGCCGTCCTGGGTAGGATCCGTGGCGGTGGTGATTGTTGTGTGCCTCACCGTGGTGGCGGGCGGCATGCGCTCCATCACGTTCGTCCAGGCGTTCCAGTACTGGCTCAAACTCACCGCGCTGGCCGTGCCCATCCTGTTCATCATCTTTGTCCTTGCCGGCAGCGGGACCGCCCCGCTCGCCCCGCCGTCGGTCAACCCCACCGGCGCGCCCCCTGCCGGCCTCTACCAGAACGTCTCGCTCCTGGTGGCCCTCCTGTTCGGAACCCTGGGCCTGCCGCACGTCCTGGTGCGCTTCTACACCAACCCGGACGGGCAGTCCGCCCGCCGCACCACGCTGATCGTCCTGGGCCTGCTGTCCGTGTTCTACCTGTTCCCTACCGCGTACGGGCTGGTGGGACGCATGTTCGCTCCCGGCCTGGCTACTGCGGGCCAGGCCGACGCCATGGTGCTGCTGCTCCCGGGGGAACTGGTGGGCGGAACGGCCGGGGACCTGTTGTCAGCCCTGGTGGTGGCGGGAGCCTTCGCCGCGTTCCTGTCCACCACGTCGGGGCTGGTGGTTTCCCTGGCCGGCGTCATCAGCCAGGACGTCCTGGGGGCAGGCGTGGGCAGCTTCCGGCTGGCAGCAGTCATTTCCGCCGTGGTGCCGCTGGGCTTTGCGTTCATGACCGATTCGTTCGCCCTCGCCGGGAGCGTCGGGCTGGTGTTCGCATTCACGGCCTCAACGGTCTGCCCGGTGTTGCTGCTGGGCATCTGGTGGCGCGGGCTGACCGACGCCGGCGCCATCGCCGGGATGCTGACCGGCGGGGTCCTGTGCGGCGGGGCAATGATCGCCGGAGCCCTGGCCGGGGCAGCCAGCACGCCCGGCTGGCTGGCCCAGCCGGCGGCGTGGACGGTTCCCGCCGCCTTTGCGGTGATGGTCATCGTGTCCCGCGCAACGTCGCAGCGGATCCCCAAAACCATGTCGAAGGTGATGACCCGGCTGCACACCCCCGAGCGGCCGCTGGCCACCGAACGCTGAGGCGGGGCCGGCAGGATCAGTCGATGGCAGCCATGAGCTCGACGACCCGGTCCAGGAAGGCATCCACCTGGGCTTCCTCGTACCCGTCGCGGCCCGCGGCGGGGCGGAAGACCGCCCGGCGGACGCTGTCAACGCTGAGCGGCTTGTCCTGCTCAAGGTAGGCGATGAGCTCACGGCACAGCCGGTCGACGTCGGCCGTGTTGTAGCTGCGGGCCTTCTTCTTGGCGGGGCGGCGGAAGCGGTCGCCGTCCGGCCGGTGCAGGCGGCCGCGCAGGATGCCCGAGAGGTGTCCGATCTCGCGCAGCCAGGCTTCCTCGCCGCTGGCAGCGATCAGCTCATCACGTTCCCTGCGTGCGAAGGCATCCTCGAGCCGGTCCAGTGCGGCATCCACGATGGCCGCGGAGTATCCGCCTTTGACCGGATCGAAGGAGACAGCCCGCACATCCGAGCTGTTGATGGGCTGCGGCGCTGATTCCGGGTTCTCCAGCGATACGCGCGCCTGCTGCAGGAACTGGTCCACCTGTTTGGCGTTGTAGCCGTATTCGCCGCGCTGGACGCGCTCAAAGGACGCAGGGATCTGCCGATGAATGTCCAATGCCACTTTGCTTCCTTCAATGCTCTTCAGCGGTGGTGCTTTCTGCACCAGCTTATTTGTGCCGGGGGTTCTCTGCAGGTCCGGCAGGGTTTGTGTCAGGCGACGGACACCAGTCCGTACAGGATGAACGCGGCCGGGGACGCGAACACGATTGAGTCGAGCCTGTCCATGACTCCCCCGTGCCCGGGCAGGATGCTGCTCATGTCCTTGATGCCCAGTTCGCGCTTGACCATCGATTCCGCGAGGTCGCCCGCCGTGGAAGCCGCCACCAGGCCGACCGCCAGGACGACACCCACCCACCAGGGCTGGTCCAGCACATACAGGCAGGCCAGGATTCCAATGAGAATGGCCCCGCCGATGGAGCCGGCGAATCCTTCCCAGGACTTCTTGGGACTGATCTTGGGCGCCATGGGGTGCTTGCCCAGCGACGCACCCACCAGGTATCCGAAGGTGTCGTTGGAGACCACCAGCAGGAGCATCACGGCTACCTGCCACGCGCCGTGGGGAACCGTTCCGCCCGGCCAGAGGCCCAGGGGCGTTGCACCGCCGGCCGCGTGCAGCGGCAGGATGGCGAAGCTGATGAAGAACGGCACCCAGCCGAGCGTGAAGACGCCGGCGAAGATGCTGTTGGCGGAACCTGCCGCGCTTTCGATGGACCGCCACAGGAGCACGGCCACTGAGCTCAGCAGCATCGCGAACAGGAGGCTCTCGATGCCTCCGAGGTAGGCGGCAAACGGCATGGCGACAGTACCCGTCATGACCGGGATGATGGGCATCCTGGTGCCGTTGGCCTCCAGGGCGCGGTAGATTTCCCACACGCCGAAAATGGCGAAGGTGGTGGTGACCGCTACGAAGGCAAGCGGGAGGAGCAGCAGTCCGCCCAGTACGGCGAAGAGCATGGCCAGGCCCACCACGACGGCGGCAGGGAGGTTCCTCCCTGCCTTCGGCGTCGGGTTGCTCCTGGGCTGCTTCCCCCGTATGCGCGCCCTGGATGCCGGGGCCTGATCTGCCTGGCCCATCAGACTTCGAGCAGCTCTGCTTCCTTGCGCTTGAGCAGCTCATCGATGCCGTCAACATGCGCCTTGGTGAGGCTGTCCAGTTCCTTCTCGGCCCGGGTGCCTTCGTCTTCGCCGGCTTCGCCGTCCTTGACCAGGCGGTCCAGGGTTTCCTTGGCCTTGCGGCGGATGTTGCGGATGGAGACCTTGGCGTCCTCGCCCTTGGTCTTGACGATCTTGACGTATTCCTTGCGGCGTTCCTTCGTCAGTTCCGGGATGGTGATCCGGATGACGTTGCCGTCGTTGGACGGGTTGGCGCCGACCTCGGAATCACTGAGCGCACGTTCGATATCCCGCAGCGCCGTCTTGTCGAAGGGTGTGATGAGGATGGTGCGGGCGTCCGGGATGGCGAACGAGGCGAGCTGCTGCAGCGGGGTGGGTGACCCGTAGTACTCCACCAGGACCTTGTTGTACAGGCCCGGGTTGGCACGCCCGGTGCGGACGGAAGCGAAGTCTTCCTTGGCTACCTCTACGGCCTTGTCCATCTTTTCTTCGGCTTCGAGCAAGGTTTCTTCGATCACGGTCTCTCCTCAGATTCTGGTGCAGTCCGGGGCGCCGGGTCCATGCACAAACGTGGTTCTTTGATGCCGGCCCGCCCCCGCCCGCAGGGGCAGGAACGGAACAGTCCTGAAATCATCCTAGCTGTAGCTAGGTGGTGACCAGCGTGCCCAGCTTTTCGCCGAGGATGGCCCTGGTGACGTTGCCTTCGCCTTCCATGCCGAAGACCACCATGGAAAGGTCGTTGTCCTTGCACATGGTCATGGCGGTCTGGTCCATGACCCGGATGTCGCGGCGGAGGGCGTCGTCGTAGCTGAGGGTTTCCAGCCGCTCGGCGGTGGGGTCCTTCTTGGGGTCGGCGGTGTAGACGGCGTCCACGCCGCTCTTGGCCATCAGGACGACGTCGGCATGGACCTCGAGGGCCCGCTGGGCGGCGACGGTGTCGGTGGAGAAGTACGGCAGGCCCGCGCCGGCACCGAAGATGACCACGCGGCCCTTTTCCATGTGGCGGATGGCACGGCGGGGAATGTAGGCCTCGGCGACCTGGCCCATGGTGATGGCGCTCTGGACCCGGGTTTCGACGCCGGCCTGTTCCAGGAAGTCCTGGAGGGCAAGGCAGTTCATCACGGTGCCGAGCATGCCCATGTAGTCCGCGCGGGAACGGTCCATGCCGCTCTGGGAGAGCTCCGCACCGCGGAAGAAGTTGCCGCCGCCGACGACGATGGCCACCTCCACCTGGGGAACGGCTGCAGCGATCTGCTTGGCGACGTCGCGGACGGTCTCGGGGTCAACGCCCAGCTTTCCGCCGCCGAAGACTTCACCTGAAAGCTTCAAGAGGACCCGGCGTCGGCTTTTCTCTGGCTGGATTACAGTGTTGACGGCTTCCATGATGCCTTCCCGTTGGTGGACTCTAAAAAGGTTATCCTGCTGCGTGGCCAAAGGTCTTATTCCGGCCTGTTCCATACGGGGCATCCCCCGCGCATGCAAAAGGGGCGGCCACCGAAGTGGCCACCCCCTTGCAGTTTCGGCTAGGAGCCGACGCGGAAACGCGTGAACGCGGTTCCCTTGACACCGGCCTCTGTGAGGACCTGCGCCACGGACTTCTTGGCGTCCTTCGCGAATGCCTGGTCAACCAGGACCTCACCCTTGTAGAAGCCGGTAACGCGGCCTTCCACGATCTTGGTGAGCGCGGCCTCGGGCTTGCCCTCAGCCTTGGCGGTCTCTTCGGCGATGCGGCGCTCGGACTCGACCAGGTCGGACGGGACGTCCTCGCGGGTCAGGTAGTTCGGAGCCATGGCAGCGATGTGGACTGCGACGTCGTGTGCTGCGGTGGCAGCGGCTTCGCCTTCACCGTCAACAGCGAACAGCACGCCAACCTGGGCCGGAAGGTCCTTGGAGGTCTTGTGCAGGTAAGCGTCGACCGTTGCGCCCTCAATGCGGGAGATGCGGCGGACAACAACCTTTTCGCCCAGGACAGCGCCTTCTTCGACGACGACCTCGGAGAGGGGCTTGCCGTCAACATCGGTGGCGAGCAGGGTCTCGAGGTCGGCAGCGCCGGACTCGACGGCCACGGCCAGGACCTTGTCGGCCAGCTGGATGAACTTGTCGGCCTTGGCCACGAAGTCGGTCTCGCAGTTGACCTCGATCATGACACCGACGCCGTTGCTGACCTTGGCGGCCACCAGGCCTTCAGCGGTGGAGCGGCCTTCACGCTTGGTAGCGCCCTTGAGGCCCTTGATACGGATGATTTCGATGGCCTTCTCGGCGTCACCGTTGGCCTCGTCAAGAGCCTTCTTGACGTCCATCATGCCGGCGCCGGTGCGCTCGCGCAGGGCCTTGATGTCCGCGGCAGTGTAGTTCGCCATGTGAACCCCTCTGTCTAGAAATGTGTGGTGGTGTACGGACTGACAGGACGGCAGCCCACGGGTGGGCCGCCATCCTGTCAGCAGCTCCGGCGCTGCAGGCAGCGCCGGAAAATCCGGATGTACTTGTGTTACTTGGCGTCTTCGGCGGGAGCCTCGGCAGCGGCCGGAGCTTCCTCGGCAGCCGGAGCAGCAGCCTCTTCAGCGGCCGGAGCGGCAGCCTCTTCAGCCTTGCTGCCTTCGAGGAGCTCGCGCTCCCATTCAGCCAGGGGCTCTTCCGGAGCTTCGGCAGCACCGGTGCCGCGGTTGTTGCGGGCGATGAGGCCCTCGGCAACGGCGTCGGCAACAACGCGGGTGAGGAGGTTCACGGAGCGGATGGCGTCGTCGTTGCCCGGGATCGGGAAGTCGACTTCGTCAGGATCGCAGTTGGTGTCCAGGATGGCCACAACGGGGATGTTCAGCTTCTTGGCCTCGTCAACGGCGAGGTGTTCCTTCTTGGTGTCCACGATCCAGAGCACGGACGGTGCCTTGGTCAGGTTGCGGATACCGCCAAGGTTGGTTTCCAGCTTGGTGAGTTCACGGCGAAGGAGCAGCAGTTCCTTCTTGGTGTAAGCGGAACCGGCGACGTCGTCGAAGTCGATCTCTTCGAGTTCCTTCATGCGCTGGATGCGCTTGGAGACGGTCTGGAAGTTGGTCAGCATACCGCCAAGCCAACGCTGGTTGACGTACGGCTGGCCGACGCGGGTGGCCTGCTCGGCGATCGCTTCCTGGGCCTGCTTCTTGGTGCCGACGAAGAGAACGGTGCCGCCGTGTGCAACGGTGGCCTTCACGAACTCGTAGGCACGGTCGATGTAGGACAGCGACTGCTGCAGGTCAATGATGTAGATGCCGTTGCGCTCGGTGAAGATGAAGCGCTTCATCTTCGGGTTCCAACGGCGGGTCTGGTGTCCAAAGTGGACGCCGCTGTCAAGCAGCTGGCGCATGGTTACGACGGGCATGCCGGCGCTCCTTCCGGCAGGTCATTCATGAGAGAGCCCATGGCTCTCTTACCCTGCCAATAGTTGACGGTTGATTAGCGTGGCCCGGGCCGGGCCGTGCTCCTGGCATCCACCATGCTTCCCATCAGGACGATGGTCCTGACCGCAGGAGGCCTGATCCTCCGTCAGCGAGGCCGGAGCGTCGCTTGCAGGAGGGCTGGATGCGCGTAGTCAGCTGCTGCTCCCCCACACTCCTGAATGAGATGTGCCGACGCATTCCGGACACGGGCATATACCGTTGGAAAGACCACTGGGATATCCGCCGGACCGAAAGCATTGAGGGCGCAGCAAACTGCTCCACCAAGTGTACTACAGGCACCTTCAGCAGGAGGACACTGACGAGGACAGTGACGACGCCGGCACGGGGCTTGTCCACATAGCCGGCGTGGGCACTCCCGGCGCCTTTGAAGCAGGAGCAATCTGGTGGCATGAAACCATCACGGCAGCTCGCGGCCCTTCTCCTGCTGCCGGCCTTGCTGACCCCGGCCGGCGGGCCCCTGGCGTTCGGGCCGGCCTATTCCGTGCAGCAGGCGGGGCATTCCCCTGCGGGCGCCAGCTCCCCGGCGGTGGCCGTGCCTTCGTGGCAATGGCCGCTTGCCCCGCGCCCGCAGGTGCTGCGGCATTTCGATCCCCCGCCCAAGCCCTGGCTCAGCGGCCACCGCGGCGTTGATTTGGGAGCAACGGCCGACGGCGCACCGGTCACCTCCCCGACGGCGGGTACCGTCAGCTTCGTGGGCATGGTGGTGGACCGGCCGGTGATCACCATCGACCACGGGGATGGGCTGCGGAGCAGCTTCGAGCCGGTGGACAGCACCCTGGCCGCCGGGACCCCAGTGGCGGAGGGCCAGGTTATTGGCACTGCGCTTCCCGGGCATTGCTCTACCGTGCTCTGTGTCCACTGGGGCGTCCGGCGCGGGGAAGATTACGTGGATCCGCTGCAGTTCGTGATGGACCTGAGGCCATCGGTCCTGCTGCCCCTGGACTCCTAGGGAGCAGCAGGCCTGACGAGGCCTGCCATGGACCCTAGACGATAGCGGAGATCCCGGTGATGGCCCTGCCGGTCACCAGCGTGTTGATCTCGTGCGTTCCTTCGTAGGAATAGATAGCTTCTGCATCCGCAAAGATTTTGGCCATCTCAAAGTCCGTCACAATGCCGTTGCCGCCCAGCAGGCTCCTGCCGATCGCCACGCTCTCACGCATCCGCGCAGTGGTGAAAGCCTTGGCCAGGGCGGACTGCTCATCCTTGGCCTCGCCGGCGTCCTCCAGCTGGGAGAGCCGGACCATCATGCCCATGGAGCTGACGGCGTTGCCCAGAATCTGGACCAGCTGACTTTGCACCAGCTGGAAGGATGCCAGCGGCCGGCCGAACTGGTGGCGCTCCACCGCATAGCGCCGGGCCACGTCGAAGGCAGCCAGCTGCTGGCCGACGGCCTGCCAGGCCACACCGAGCCGGGTGACCTTCAGGACCTTGTTGACGTCGCGGAAGCTGTTGGCGTTGGCGAGCTTGAAGAAGTCGGGCACCACCACATTGTCCAGCTTGATGTCGGCGTTCTGGACGGTGCGGAGCGCAATCTTGTTCTCGATTTTGCTGGCGCTGAAGCCACCGAGTGACGTGTCCACCAGGAACCCCTTGACCTTGTCATCGGCGAGGTCGCGGGCGTAAACCACCACCCAGTCGGAGAAGGTTGCATTTCCAATCCAGCGCTTTTCTCCATTGAGGATCCAGGAGTCCCCTTCCCTGCGCGCCGTGGTGCGGGTTCCGCCCGCCACGTCCGATCCGCCAAGCGGCTCAGTGAGGCCAAAAGCCCCGATCTTCTTCATGCTGTAGATGTCCGGGAGCCATGCATCCTTCTGCTCCTGCGAAGCCAGCGCTTCGATGGAACCCGTGAACAGCCCGTCATGGACTCCCATGAAGGTGGAAATGGAGGTGTCGGCGCGTGTCACTTCGGCGTGGACCAGGCCGGCGAACAGGTTGGAGTGGCCCTGCCGGTGGACGGGGCTGACCAGGTCGATGCCGGCAAGCTTCGGGATGAGGTCCATCGGGAACTCGCCCCGGTTCCAGCAGTCCACTGCGATAGGCCGCACTTCGCGGGCCAGGAACTCCCTGATCTCCGCCAGCCGGTCCCGTTCCTTGTCGCTCAGCAGTTGCTCGAAGGCGAAAAAGTCGCCATCCGCATAGGGAAGTTCGTTGAGGTCGGCAGCGGTGGTGGACATGGTTACCTCACAATGATCAGCGGTGACCGGAGCTCTCCAGGAAGGAGCACGGTAAGTTACTGCTCAGTAACTTACCGCAGATCTAAGGCTTTAGAAAGAAAACCGCGGCTGGCATGCATGCCGGCCGCGGATTCCGCGTTGGGGGGTAGGGCTACTCGGACTTGAACCGAGGACCTTAGGATTATGAGTCCCGCGCTCTAACCAGCTGAGCTATAGCCCCTAGATGTCCCGAACCTCCCGCGATCGGTACGCGGTGGCAGGGCAAAATTACTCTAGCAAACCCGGGAAAGCGTTCAGACCACCTTGTCCTCGAAGCGCGCTCCGCGGTACAGGTCCTCGAAGGTCTGCAGCGTGCCATCGATGCTGTGGGGTTCCACCATCTGCCGGCTGGCCTGTCCCATGGCGGCCCGCTGGTCGGCAGGGAGCTCCAGGACCATGGTGATCTTCTTGGCGAGGTCGTCGCTGTCGTTCGGCGTGAACAGGTAGCCGTTTTCGCCGTCGCGCACCAGGTGCGGCAGGGCCATGGCGTCCGCCAGCACAACAGGAGTGGAGGCAGACATCGCCTCGAGCGTGACCAGGGACTGCAGCTCCGCCGTTCCCGGCATGCAGAACAGGTCGGCCTGGATGTAGGCCCGGCGCAGTTCCTCGTCACTGGCGAGGCCCAGGAACTTTACCCGGTCCGTCATGCGCAGCCGGCGGACCAGCTCCTCCAGGGAGGAGCGCACCTCGCCGCCGCCAACAATTTCCAGGTGGACGTTGAGTTCCGGCGGAGTCTTGCTGACGGCTTCGATGAGCACATCCACGTGCTTCTCCTCGGCCAGCCGCCCGGCAAACATCACGGTTGGGTGCGGGTGGGGTTCGATCTGCTCGCCGGGTTGGAGCTCGTAGGCGGCGGAGTCAATGCCGTTGGACAGCGGCAGCACCTTGCGCAGGAAGGCGTGCTGGTGCATGGCCTTGGCGGCAAGCGGGGTGGGCGTGGTGACCACGTCCGCCTTGCCCATGACCTTGCCCATGTCCTTCCAGGAGATCCGGCCGATAATGTCCTTGAACCACTGGGGAAACGGCAGGAACGGGTTGAGGTTCTCCGGCATGAAGTGGTTGGTGGCCACGATCCGGACGCCGCGTTTCACGGCCTCGTACAGGACGTGCTCGCCGATCATGTAGTGGCTCTGGATGTGCACCACGTCGGGTTTCACGCGGTCGAAGAGGAGGCTGATCTCCTTCTTGATTTCCCACGGAAGGCAAATCCGGAAGTACTCGTGCGTGGGGACGCCGTGGGAGCGGAGCCTGTGGACTGTCCCTTCGGGCCGAAACTCCGTGAAGCTCTTTCCGTTGTCCGCGCGGCAGGCCAGCACATGGACGTTGTGCCCGCGGCCGGTCATTCCCTTGGCCAGGCGGTAGCCGAACTGTGCTGCTCCGTTGATGTGGGGCGGGTATGTGTCTGCAGCGATCAGGATGGTCAAGGGACGCTGGTCTGCGGGCGTGGTCACGTGGAGAGCTCCTGATGGTCACGGTGCGTTCAGCATGTACTGGCAGCACAGTTGGCCGCTGGCGCGGTGGCGCCTGGCCTCGTGGTGAAACTTGCTTGCGTAGATAACGGGCGGGATCTGGTGGTCAATGGCTAGCGGCTCGCCCGGCCCACGGCCTTCCGCGCGTCCTTCTTGCGCTTCGTGACCTCAGGATGGTGCCTGGAAAGGGCGATCACCCCAACGATAGCAAGGGAGGCAGCGGTTCCCATGGCAATGGCCATCACGGCGTGGACATCCGGCCGCAGTTCGCCGAGGATCACAATGCCGATGGCTATTCCCACCAGGGGATCAATGACGGTCAGTCCTGCGATCACCAGGTCCGGCGGACCCGACGAGTAGGCGCTCTGGACAAACCAGGACCCCAGCCCGCCCGCGGCGATGAGGGCCACCACGGAGTACCACTGCACGTTCAGCAGGAACAGCCCGTTCGGATCGAGCAGGTGCTTGCCGATGATCCGGGTCAGGACGGCCACGAACCCGAAGAGGACCCCGGCGCCGAGGATATAGACGAAGGCGTTGATCCGGTGCCTGAACATCACGGCCAGGGTGCCGAAGAGACCGACGGCGAGGGCCAGCAGCAGCACGATGGTGATCTCGTCAGCGACGTTTACGTCGTGGTTTTCCTGCGTGACGTTGACCGCCAGGAGGACGAAGAGCGCAGAGCCCGTCACGCAGGCCGCGATGGCCACCACCGTTGCCCGGTTGATGGTGAGGTTCTGGTCCTTGGCATTGATGACGGTGGTGATCACCAGGGCGATCGCGCCAATGGGCTGCACCACAGTGAGCGGTGCGGACACGAGTGCCACGGCGTTCATGGCCATGCCGGCACACAGGAGCAGGAGGCCAAACACCCAGCGGGGATTTCGCAGCAGGCGCAGGAAGCCGTTCGAGCTCAGGGCCAGGCCGCCAGTGTCGGCTTTGACGGCGCTCCCCTGGCGCTGCGCACCAAGGGCCAGGCAGAACGCGCCAACCAGCGCAAGCCCGACTGCCAGCCATACCATCAGGCGGTCCCGTCGCCGTGCTGTGCCTGCATTCTGCCCTTTCGCAGGATGGCCCAGAAGTAGTTGTAGGCGGCGATCCAGTGGCCGATCAACCCCAGGCCCAGGACTATCCACGCGGCGACGAACAATTCGGTGGAGAACCCGGTGTCCAGGCGTGAGAGGACCAGCATGGGGGTCCCCAGCAGCAGCAGGCCTGTGCGCACCTTGCCAACCACGCTCACGGGAAGGTCAGGGTGTCCACGGAAGAAAAACAGCGTCATGGTCAGCAGGACAGCGTCCGGAACCACCAGGGCGGCCAGGTAGAGCCAATGGACGACGCCGGCAATCACCAGCGTGACAGCGACCGCGATCAGCGCCAGCCGGTCGGCGATCGGGTCCAGGACCCTGCCAAGTTTCGAGGCTTGGTCAAAGCGGCGGGCGATGTACCCGTCAACCCAGTCGGTGCTGGCCATAACGGCGAGGACCACAACGGCGGCACCGTATTCCTTCTCGGCCAGGACAAGCCAGATGAAGAGCGGCACCCCCATGAAGCGCACCACGGTCAGCAGGTTGGGGATGGTGAACACGAGGTCGTGGTCCACCTGGGGGCGTCCGGGACGGGAGCCGGCACCAATGAACTTCACCCCGTCCCCCCTTCCTTCCTGCCGCCCCCTGCGAGCGCAATTACCGTTCCCTGAACTTCCGCGGCTGCCGAAGAGCCTGCCCTATCCCTGTGCTAGTACGTCCGGAGGAGCTTGCGCACCAGGACCAGGAAGACGGTTCCCGCGGCGATAAACGCTGCCAGCGGCTTCCAGCGTTGCTCCAGGTCCGCGGATCCGGACAACGCTGCGAATTTCCGGTCGGCAATATCCCTGCCGTGGCCGGCCAGGGCCTGGCCTTCGCGCAGTTTGTCCTGGGCGGTTGCCAGCAGGTACCTGCCCTGGGGCTTGACATCCAGTTCGGTGCCGAGTTCGTCGCGCACTTCGGTGAGGTGGTGGCGGCGCTGGCTGAGCCTGCGCACCAGCTCCGGTTCGGAGGCGTGCGGGAATTCCTTCTCGTGTTCAGCGGCCTTGGCTGCCTTCTCGGCCTTGGCCTTGGCAGCCGCTTCATCCTTTGCGGCCTTCGCCGCCTTGGCTTCGGGACTCTGCGGGTCAAGGACAGCCGGGTTGAACGCGGAGCCTTCTTTGACCACACCGATATCGTGCTTGATGCCGCGGATGGTCTCTTCCGGCATGAGCGGCATGGCCTTCTTGAACTTCCGGGCCCCGATCAGGCCGCCGATCAGCGCTATCAGCAGGAAGGCCGCGGACACCAGCAGGGCGGCCAGCCAGGCGGGCATGATGGTTGCCAGTCCCATGATGGCTGCCACAATGAGGCCCACCACCAGGAAAAGGAGGAAAACGAGGGCGACGGCGAAAAAGGCAGCGGCGACTCCGACCTGTATTCCCTTGCGCTTAAGCTCAATCTTCGCGAAGGCGATTTCGTCATTGAGCTGGCGCGGCGCCAACCGGAAAAGGAGTTTAAGCGTCCTGGGCAGCGCAGTGATGCGCAATCCCTGGCTGGTACGCCCGCTGTGACGTCCGCTCATCGGTTCCGCCTTACTGGTTATGGGTCGAATCGGCTTCCGTGTGCTGCAGGAAAGTGCAGCTGCACAGTCCCCGCACCAAAACTATCATTCAGGTTCAGGGCGAACTTCGGGGCTTGCCGGGCGGCGTGGACTACAACGCTGCAAAATTAGGCAGCGCCGGGCCTAGGATTGATCTCCGTGACCACTCCCAGCAATCCGGGCGACCTGTTGAGCCGCCGCCGGAAACTTTTGTACATCCTGCTGCTCGGCGCCCTGACGGCGTTGGGTCCGTTCACGATCGATCTTTACCTTCCCGCGTTCCCGGCCCTGGAGGCGAGCCTGGGCGTGACCGAGGCCCAGGTCCAGCTGACCCTCGCCGGCACCACCGTTGGATTCGCCATCGGCCAGCTGGTGGTGGGCCCGTTCAGCGACAGGTTCGGCCGCCGCACCCCGCTTATCCTGGCGACGGCGGTCCACATTGCAGCCTCCGTGGGCGCCGCCCTGTCCACTGACATCACCACCCTGGGCATTTTCCGCGTGCTGATGGGCGTGGGGGCTGCCGGCGGCGGCGTTGTGGCCATGGCTATGGTCCGGGACCTGTTTTCCGGATACGCCATGGTGAAGATGTTTTCCCGCATGGCGCTGGTGAACGGGCTGGCACCCATCCTGGCGCCCGTGATCGGTTCACAGCTGCTCCTGGTGATGGAATGGCCCGGGATCTTCGTGTTCCTTGCCGCCTACGGGACGCTGGTGATCATCTCCGCCCTGTTCCTGGTCCGCGAAACCCTGCCGCCTGAAAAGCGCCGACAGAGCGGCATGACGGCCCGCCAGCGCTACCGGGTCCTTTTCAGCGACAGGGTGTTTGTCGGTTTGCTGCTGGTGGCCGGGCTGAACTTTGGCGGGCTCTTCACGTACCTGTCGGCCTCCCCTTTCCTGTTCCAGGACGTTTTCGGCTTCTCCCCGCAGGAGTACGGCCTGCTGTTCGGCATCAACTCCCTGGGTATTGTTGCCGGCATCCAAACCAGCGCCCGCCTCATCCGCCGGGTTCCGCCGCAGTGGATCATCGCTGCCGCCACTGCCTGGATGTTCGTGATGGCCACGCTGATCGTCGTGTTCGACCAGCTGGGCTTCGGCTTGTGGGGCGTGCTGGTTCCCCTGTGGTTCTACATCCTGGGAACGGGGTTCATGTTCCCCTGCGTGCAGGTGCTCGCCCTGGCCGGCCACGCGGGACAGGCCGGTACTGCAGCCTCCCTGCTCGGGTTCTCGACGTTCATGATGGCGGGGCTCATCTCACCGGTGGTCGGCTGGCTGGGCATCACCAGCGCCGCCCCCATGGGTGCGGTGCAGGGAGCATGCATCCTGCTGGCCATCGCAGCCCTGTGGCTGGTGGTCCGGCCACGTACCGTTCCGTCGATCCACTGACGCCGTGCAGAACACACCAAAGCGCAGGCCGCACCGGAACCGCCGGGGACTTTTCCTCGGAGCGGTGATTGGCGCCGTCGCGGGCTACTTCGCCGGCCGGGCCCTGGGCAACCCTGCCATGGGCATTGTCCTGGGCATGGTTGCAGGGTCGGCACTGCTGTACCGCGTCAACCCGGGGCCCTGGAACCGACCCTGAAGCCGTACCGCAGGGGCGGAAGCAAAGCGCGTGGCGGGCGTGGAGTACCTGCCACCCGCAGGGCGCCCGCGATAAAATAGTGCTTGTGCCCACCTGGCAGGACCAACCGCCGCTTCCGGCCACATGGCAACGGTGCGATCACCGGATACTGCCACTGTGGTGGGAACGGCTGCGTGCCCAGGCGGGCGAACAGTCAGCAGCGCTGTATGCGGCGGGACTGTTTACTGAGGACCGGCGGCGGCCCATCGCGCAGTGGTACAACCCCGCTTTCAATGCCGCGCTGCTGGTAGCCCCTGAGGCCTCCCCCGAATGGCCTGTGCAGCGCTTCGGTATTTTCTACGCGCCGCCGGACACCGGAGTGGTGCGAATCCATTCGGCTCCCCACGAGTGGAACCCCCGCCAGCCCCGGACGTCGCCCACCGAAAAAGAGGCGTTCCTGGCAGCCATCGCGGAGGCGGAGCGCTTCCTGCAGGTGGAGATGGACTTCGTCTAACAAACAAAAATCCCCGTGCCTCACAAAGGAGGAACGGGGATTTTCCGTGTTGCTCCTCCTGCTGGACTTGAACCAGCAACCCTTCGATTAACAGTCGAATGCTCTGCCAATTGAGCTAAGGAGGAATGAAGCAGGTATGACATTAGCAAAGGTTTCCGGCCAAAGTGAAATCGGCGCTAATCCGGGGTGGAACGGGCAGTTGCGGGCATAAAAAATCCCCGTTCCGGAGGCCGGAACGGGGATTGTGCGCTCCTCCTGCTGGACTTGAACCAGCAACCCTTCGATTAACAGTCGAATGCTCTGCCAATTGAGCTAAGGAGGAATGAAGCGGGTATTAGCCTAGCAAAGACCCCGGCTGGAAGCGAAATCGGGAAACGGCGTCATAGGGTCCGGCGCTGCCGCGGGAACGGCTCAGGCGTCAGACCTGAGCGCCCGGCGTTCCATCTCCAGCATCATCAGTTCACGGTTGAGCCGCTGGTACATTTCCGGATCAGCCGCGGGGTCCAGCCGCTGGAGCTGGCCCATCTTGTCCGCCTTGACCCGGGTAATTTGAAGCTCGAACAGCCGCGAGAGGATGTCCCGGCAGTACTTCTGCACTGCTTCTTCGGTGCTGGCGGGCAACGGAACAACAGCAAGC
This sequence comes from Pseudarthrobacter sp. GQ63, assembly GCF_059758765.1. NCBI lineage: Bacteria > Bacillati > Actinomycetota > Actinomycetes > Micrococcales > Micrococcaceae > Pseudarthrobacter > Pseudarthrobacter sp. GQ63. Next base: position 33,156 of record NZ_JCAXEF010000009.1, on the reverse strand, counting down.
TCGGATACCAGGGGCCGCAATGGTTCCGGAACCTCGTGCATCACATGCTCAACCCACCGGACGGGGTCGGCAGTGAGGGCGGGATCCGTGGCCCGCATGGCGTCGTGGACGGCCTGGAAGGCGGGGGTGGCGAAGCGGGCGGCGGAAAAGCGTTCCCAGACCCCACCCGCCAGGAGCGACGGCTCCTGCAGGGCAACCTCGAGCGCCTGCCGCTCCATGGAGGCCACGGGATCCCGGGGGTCGGGCCGGTGGTAGGACGGCACAGCTCCCGACGGCGGCCCTGCAGCTACGCCGGGTCCGCCGGGTGGGGCTCCGGGGGCGGAGGCCCGTGGAGCGGCGGCGGGAGCCCCTCCCTGGTCACCGCGCTTGCCGGCATTTTTGACTTCCGTGGTGACCAGCCGCAGCACCTCGTTCGGGTCCGGCATGCCCAGCCAGCCCGTGAGGGCCTGGCAGTAACCGGTCCGGGTGGAGGCGTCGCGGATGGCGGCAACCACGGGCACCGAGGCTTTCAGGCCCTGGACGCGCCCCTCCACGGTGTCCAGGTTGAACTGCTTCAGGGTGGTCCGGATGGCGAACTCAAACAGGGGCCGGCGGGACTGCACCAGCGCGTGCACGGCTTCGTCTCCGCTGCTTTGCCGCAGGTCGCAGGGATCCGCACCGGTGGGCTCCACGGCGACGTAGGTCTGGGCAGTAAAGCGCTGGTCCTCCTCGAAGGCGCGCAGCGCCGCCTTCTGCCCGGCGGCGTCGCCGTCGAAGGTGAAGATGACCTCTCCCCCGGTGCCGTCGTCGGACAGCAGGCGGCGGGCGATCTTGATGTGGTCGGTGCCGAACGCGGTGCCGCAGGTGGCAACCGCCGTCGTGATTCCTGCAAGGTGGCAGGCCATCACGTCCGTATAGCCCTCCACCACCACAAGCTGCCGCTCCTTGGCGATGCTGCGCTTGGCGAGGTCGATGCCGTACAGCACCTGTGACTTCTTGTAGAGCGCGGTCTCGGGGGTGTTGAGGTACTTGGGGCCCTGGTCGTCCTCATAGAGCTTGCGGGCGCCGAAACCGATGGTGTCCCCGGCGATGTCGCGAATGGGCCAGATCAGGCGCCCGCGGAAGCGGTCGTAGATCCCCCGGTTGCCTTCGGAGAACATCCCCGTGAGTTTCAGTTCCGCATCCGTGAAGCCCCGGCCGCGGAGGTGCTTGAGCAGCGCGTCCCAGCCCTGTGGGGCGTAGCCCACACCGAACTGCTCCGCGGCCGCCCGGTCGAACCCGCGGCCATGCAGGAAGGTGCGGGCCTCCGCGGCGCCGGGCGTCAGCAGCTGCGCCTGGAAAAACTCGTCGGCGATTTTGTGGGCGTCCAGCAGCCGCTGCCGGCGCCCCACTTCCTCGCGGTTGGGGCCGGTTCCGCCGTCCTCGTACCGCAGCTCGTAGCCGATCCGGGCTGCCAGCTTCTCCACGGCCTCCTGGAAGGAGCTGTGGTCCTGCTTCTGCACGAAGGCGATGACGTCTCCGTCCTCGCCGCAGCCAAAGCAGTGGTAGCGGCCCACCTGCGGCCGGACGGTGAAGGAGGGGGAACGTTCGTCGTGGAAGGGGCACAGGCCTTTGAAAGTCCCCAGCCCGGCGCCCTTGAGCGTGACGTACCCGTCAACCACTTCCTTGATGTCCGTGCGCTGGCGTACTTCGTCTATATCTTCGCGTTTGATCAGGCCTGGCACAGAGCCATCCTAGTGCCGGGGCCGGACATCGGACGCGCCGGAGTAACCAGGGTCACCACAGGGACGGCAGGCTCCCTACCAGCCGTTCGTACATGGCCAGCGCCGAGCCGTCGGTCAGCGACGCCACCTGGTCGATCACCACGCGAAGGCGCGCACCGTCGTCGGGCGCGTCCCGCCAGTCCGCCGCGAACATCGGTTCCAGGTGGCGGTCCCCGGTGGCGCTCAGCGCGGTGACCAGGGCGTGAAGCACCTCCCGCTGGCGCTCGTAGATGGGCTGGCGGTGCTCGGTGGTCATCACGAACGTGGTGGCCAGGCCCTTCATGACGGCGATCTCCATGACGGTCTCGTCCGGAACCATGAGCTCGGCGTTGAACCGCGTCAGGTTCTCCGGGCCGTACACGGCGCGGGTGGTTTCCAGCGCGCTCTGGCAGAACCTGCCGATCAGCTGGCTGGTCATGTTTTTCAGGGCCGCCATGGATTTGCGGCTGCCGTCGGCCTCGCGCACCCACACGTCCGTGGCTTCGAGCCGGGCCAGCGCGGCGTCAATGGCGGCGGGATCGTTGTGCGGCAGGTACCACTGCTTGGCGTACCCCACCACCCGGGCGCGGTGGTCCGGGTTGTCCATCCAGCGCAGCTGGAAGTGCCCGGCCACGATCGCGTCCTCGACGTCGTGCACGGAATACGAAATATCGTCCGCGAGGTCCATCACCTGGGCCTCCAGGCAGGAGCGGCGCTCCGGAGCGCCCTCCCGGATCCAGTTGAAGATCGGCAGGTCGTCCTCATAGGCGCCGAACTTGCTGGTCCGCTGGCCGTGGATCACCGGGGCTTCCAGTGCGGACCACGGGTATTTGGCTGCCGCATCCAGGCTGGCCCTGGTGAGGTTAAGGCCTGCGGGCTGGCCGTCCGGCGTCAGCACCTTGGGCTCGAGCCGGGTCAGGAGCCGCAGGGTCTGGGCGTTGCCCTCGAAACCTCCGATGGCGTGCGCCACCTCGTTGAGCGCCGATTCACCGTTGTGGCCGAACGGCGGGTGTCCAAGGTCGTGGCTGAGGCAGGCGGTGTCCACAACGTCGGGATCGCAGCCGAGGGAACGGCCCAGCTCGCGGCCCACCTGGGCAACCTCGAGGCTGTGGGTCAGGCGGGTGCGGACGAAATCATCCGTGTCCGGTGCCACCACCTGGGTTTTGGCACCCAGCCGGCGGAGCGCCGAGGAATGCAGCACACGGGCACGGTCACGTTCGAAGTCCGAGCGGTAGACGTTCTTGGGCGGCTCCTCCACCCAGCGCGCGGAGTCGTGGGTGTCGTAGCCCGGCAGGACGGGGGCTGCAGTGCGCGTTTCAGCCACCGGAAACGTCCAGTTCCGCCGCGGAGATGTCCCGCGACTGGTCGGCATTGAGGGCCCGGGACTCCAGCCAGTCCTTCGGGAGGGCCGGCCTCTTGGGTGAGCCGGCGCGGCCGCGGGGGCCTTCGGCGTCGTTGCCCGGGTAGGGCGAAGCGGCGTCCAGCTCGTCCAGGGCGGCGCGCAGTTCCCCAAGGCTGCTCACCAAAGCCATCCGCGTGCGGAGTTCGCCTCCCACCACGTAGCCCTTGAAATACCAGGCGATGTGCTTGCGGATCTCCCGCAGCGCCTTGTTCTCGTCGCCGAAAGTCTCCACCATCAGTTCGGCGTGACGGTACACGCCCTGGGCCACCTGGCCCAGATTCGGCTTGTGCCGGGTGTCGCTGCCTTCGAAGGCAGCCTGCAGGTCACCGAACAGCCAGGGCCGGCCTTGGCAGCCGCGGCCCACCACCACGCCGTCAACGCCGGTTTCACGGACCATGCGGACCGCGTCTTCCGCGGACCAGATGTCCCCGTTGCCCAGCACCGGGATGTCCGGCAGGGCCTCGCGCAGGCGCGCGATGGCGGACCAGTCGGCCTGACCGGAGTAGAACTGGGCGGCAGTCCGGCCGTGAAGGGCGACGGCGGCCACTCCGGAGTCGCGGGCGATGCGGCCGGCGTCGAGGTACGTGAGGTGGTCATCGTCGATGCCTTTGCGCATCTTGATGGTCAGCGGGACGTTGCCCTTCGACGCTTCCCTGACGGCCGTCTGCACGATCGAGGTGAAAAGGTCGATCTTCCAGGGCAGGGCCGAGCCGCCGCCCCGGCGGGTGACTTTGGGGACCGGGCAACCGAAGTTCAGGTCGATGTGGTCCGCGCGGTCCTCTTCCACGAGCATCCGCACGGCGCTGCCCACGGTCACCGGGTCCACGCCGTACAGCTGGACGGACCGCACCTTTTCGTCGTCGTCGTGGGAAATGATCCGCAGGGACTCCGGGGTCCGCTCCACCAGGGCACGGGAGGTGACCATCTCCGCCACGTACATGCCGCCGCCGTATTCACGGCAGAGCCTGCGGAAGGCGGAGTTGGTGATGCCGGCCATGGGCGCCAGGATCACCGGCGTGTCCACGGTGATGGGACCCAGCTTCAGGGGCGGGAGTTCCAGCTTGGGGGCGGGAGGGGTTGCTGCAACAGTCACCTGTCCATTGTTGCAAAGCCGGGCAAATCGGGCTGCCGGACGTGCTGGTCAACCAAGGTGGTCAGCCGCGGTCTGCCCGGCGCCCACGCCTGGTGGGCGGTGCGTCCTCCAGCTCAGCGGCGGAAAGCCGCGACCGGCGGGCAAAGGCTGCTGCGGCCAGCGACCCGTTGTCATCCACGCCCGGCTCCCCCTGGCTGCCTGTTTCCGCTGCCTGGGGCTCCTGCGCCTCCGAAACTCCTGCCCGGACGCCGGTGGCCTTGACCACCAGCACAGCGATCAGCGTGGTGACCGGGATGGCCAGGACCAGTCCGATGGAGCCCACGAGGGTCCGGATGACTTCCTCGGACAGTTCCGCGCTGGTGAGCGTGTCAGCGAGCGGGCGGTCGTAAAGCATCACGATGATGAGGATGGGAAGGGCCGCGCCGGCGTAGGCGAACGCGATGGTGTACACGGTGGACGCAATGTGGTCCCGGCCGATCCGCATGGCCGAGGTAAAGAGTTTCCTGGCACTGCTGCCCGGCGCCAGTTCGTACAGTTCCCACACCGCGGAGGATTGGGTGATGGTCACGTCGTTGAGGACACCCAGGCCGGAGATGATGAGCCCGCACAGGATGACGCCGGAGATGGAAATGTTGGCGGAGGTGTTCACCAGGGTGGTTGCCTCGTGGTTCCCCACCCCGGCAAGGTTCGCCGCGCCGGTTGCCCACGCCGCCAGGAGCGCGGTGATGCCCAGCCCGAACATGGTGCCCAGCAGTGCGGTGGAGGTCCGGGCCGAGAAGCCGTGGGCGAAATACAGCACCCCGATCATGATCACCGTGGATCCCACCAGGGCCAGCAGGAGCGGCGGTTTCCCTTCCACCAGCCCGGGAAGCATAAAGCTGGCCAGCACGAAGTAAGCGCCGACAAGCCCGATCAGGGCGCGGAGGCCCCGCCAGCGGGCTACCGCGATCACCACCGCCGCGTACAGCAGCGCCAGCAGGACGATCGGCAGGGTGCGGACGAAGTCAACGAAGATGAAGGCGGGCGAACCTTGGGAGGCGGAAGCGCCCTGGGCGTTGGACAGGTTCAGGTAGCGGATCTGGTCACCGGGCTTCACCCCGTGCGACTTCGCGACGTCCGGGTTGATCACCACCTTGACCGGGCTTCCTCCCTTGTCCGGCTCCGTGTAGGCAAAGGTGCAGTCGGATCCCTGCTGGCTCTGCTGGCCCTGCTGGGTTTGGGCCTGGTCTCCCTCGCCCGGCTCTCCCTGGCCCTGCTGGGCAATGCCCTGCATGCAGTTTTCGGTCACCACGCTTTGGATGGTGCCGGTATCGAAGGTGACACCAGGCGCGGCGGAGTAGGGGTTGGCCAGGGAGATGCCCTCCTTGCTGCCCGAGGGCCAGAGCATCGCCATCCCTGCGAGGGTGAGCAGCGTCAGCGGAATGAGTACTGCCGCGAGGATGCGGTTTGCCTTCCGCCGGGCGGCCATCGCCTGCGGCGTTGGCTCCGAATGACCTGTGGAAGCGTGGGAGTGACCGGACCCCATCAGCTGTAGAACCTCATACAGTGAACTCTACGTCCGGCACCGTAGGGTTGATAAATGGATCATCGGGGACTCGGAGGTACCAGGTATGGCCAACAGCAATACTGAGAAAAACGGCGGCGCGCGCCCTTCCGAAGCACCCGGCGCCGGGCGGCAGGCAGTCCTCAGCGTCCGGAAATCATCAGGTACCACCCGGGGAGTGGCCCTGGTCCTGCACGGGGGCAAATCCCAAAGCCGTGAGCCGGTGGAGGCCAGGCACCTTAGTCCGGCACGGATGGTGCCTTTCGCCTGGCATCTGCACCGGTCCGGGCGGAAGCACGGGCTGGCTGTGTGGTCGCTCCGCAACAGCGTTCGCGGCTGGAATGGCCAGGACATGTCTCCGCTGCAGGACGCCCGCTGGGCACTCGCCCGGATCCGGGAACAGCACCCTGATGTGCCCGTGTTCCTGGTAGGCCATTCCATGGGCGGGCTCACGGCTGTGATCGCCGCGGACCACCCGGGCGTGGAAGCCGTCGTCGCCCTTGCCCCCTGGCTCAACCCTGCAACTCCCACGTCCGGCGTGGCCAACCGCAAGGTGCTCATTGTGCACGGAACCACGGACAGGTGGACCAGCGCCTCGGCGTCCCTGCTGTTCGCCCGGCGTGCCTCTGCCGAGGCCGCCAGCATGCAGTACGTTGCCCTCAGGGGTGCCGGCCACTTCATGCTCCGCAAGGTCGGGGTGTGGCAGACGCTGACTACCGGTTTTGTGATGAAGGCCTTTTCCGAAAGCATTGGGGCGGAGCTTCCCCTGCCTGCGGACTACAGCAGGCTACTGCCGGAATCGGCCGTCCAGGTGACCCTCTAAACCCGTTCCCCCGGATTCGGCCCGTGCTTCCCAACGAGGTAGCGCTAAGTGTCGTTATGAGGCTTCAAAACGACACTTAGCGCTACCTGGTCGGGGTTGGGCGGGGCTAGTCCGAAACCACCAGGGTTTCCGCGCCCGCCAGGCGTGCCTTGCCGTTCTCGAGCAGGGGTTCGACGGCGGCGCGGAGGGCAGTCATGGAATCGTCCAGTTCCAGCATGACCGGGTGCTGGTACGCGATCAGCGAGAGCATGTCGCGCACGGCTTCCGCAGCGTCGTCCGCCGCGAGGGCGGGCTCGTGGCCAACGAAGACGTCCGTGGGCGTTTCCGCCCCGGCATCCTCCTGGCCAGGTGCCGCGTCCGGATTGGCCGGCGCCGCGTAGCTCACGGCGAAGGCCCGGATCCGGCCCTTCTTGCTGGGTGCAACGCCTGCCCCGAAAGCCGACTCAGGCTGGGCCCGCAGCACAATTGCGCCGTGGGCGCCGGTGAGGTCGTCCAGGAAGAGCTTCTGCACCTGGCCCATTGACAGGATCCCGGGGGAATCCCAGTCGTGGATGGAGGTGTAGTACCTGCCCACAACGTCGGTCAGTTCCACGGAGCCCGTGGCCAGGTCCATCACGACGTCGGAGCCTGCGTTCTCGTCGTTGGCCGGCCCCCCGCCGTCGTCCTTGGCCGGGAACACCGGCAGCCGCAGGGCTCCCGGTTCAATGACCACCAAACGGGAACGCTGGATGGGTTCCAGCTCGAAAGCCTCCACGAAGGCGGCACCCGGGGTGCCCGGCTCCACCTTGGCGCGGAGCCTGGTAACGCCCGACGGCGAGTGTTCAGCTTCACGGCGCAGCATCGCCAGGAGCGTGGCACCGATGCCGGCGCGCCGGTGGTCCCGTGCCACCTCGATGTAGGCCCAGAGCCGTTCGGGATGCAGGGAAGCTTCGTAGACGACGCCGGCGGCAACCGGAATCCCGACGCCGTCGATCACGTCCTCGGCCACGATGCAGCGCCGCCACGGCGTGCCGTTGGTCCCGGCTGAGGAAAGTGCCAGCGCGCCACGGAACTGGCGGGCCTGGTGGGTTTCCGGGTCGCCCCAGATTTCCAGCAGCGCCAGGTCGTCGCCTTCCCGCCATTCGCGGTATTCGATGGCCATGGCTAGGCGCCGATCAGGCGTGCGGCCAGGTAGCCTTCCACCTTGTCCAGGGAGACGCGTTCCTGGCTCATGGTGTCCCGCTCGCGGATGGTCACGGCCTGGTCCTCGAGGGTGTCGAAGTCCACGGTGATGCAGAACGGGGTGCCGATTTCGTCCTGGCGGCGGTAGCGGCGTCCGATGGCGCCGGCGTCGTCGAAGTCGATGTTCCAGTTCTTGCGCAGCTGGGCGCCGAGGTCCTTGGCCTTCGGGGACAGGTCCTCGTTGCGGCTCAGCGGCAGGACGGCGGCCTTGACCGGCGCCAGGCGCGGATCCAGCTTCAGGACGGTGCGGACGTCCACGCCGCCCTTGGCGTTGGGAGCCTCGTCCTCGGTGTAGGCGTCCACCAGGAACGCCATGAAGGAGCGGGTCAGGCCTGCGGCGGGCTCGATCACGTACGGGGTGTAGCGCTCGTTGGTGGCCTGGTTGAAGTAGCTCAGGTCCGTGCCGGAGGCCTTGGCGTGGGTGGAGAGGTCAAAGTCGGTGCGGTTGGCGATGCCCTCCAGCTCGCCCCATTCGGAGCCCTGGAAGCCGAAGCGGTACTCGATGTCCGTGGTGCCCTTGGAGTAGTGGCTCAGCTTTTCCTGCGGGTGCTCAAAGAAGCGCAGGTTTTCCTCCCGGATGCCCAGGCCGGTGTACCAGGCCATGCGCTCCTTCATCCAGTACTGGTGCCATTCCTCATCCGTGCCGGGCTCCACGAAGAACTCCATTTCCATCTGCTCAAACTCGCGGGTGCGGAAGATGAAGTTGCCCGGGGTGATCTCGTTGCGGAAGGACTTGCCGATCTGGCCGATGCCGAACGGCGGCTTCTTCCGGGAGGTGGTGAGCACGTTGTTGAAGTTCACGAAGATGCCCTGTGCCGTTTCGGGGCGCAGGTAGTGCAGGCCCTCTTCGCTGGCAACGGGACCCAGGTATGTCTTGAGCAGGCCGGAGAATTCCTGCGGCTCGGTCCATTCGCCGCGGGTGCCGCAGTTGGCGCAGGCGATGTCCTTGAGGCCGTTTTCGGCGGGGCGGCCCTTCTTTTCCTCGTACTCTTCCTCGAGGTGGTCCGCGCGGTAGCGCTTGTGGCAGGAGAGGCACTCCACCAGCGGATCGGAGAAGACCTCAACGTGGCCGGAGGCTTCCCAGACCTGGCGGGGCAGGATGACGGAGGAATCTAGGCCCACCACGTCCTCGCGGCCGCGGACCATGGACTGCCACCACTGGCGCTTGATGTTTTCCTTCAGTTCGGCGCCGAGGGGCCCGTAGTCCCAGGCAGAGCGCGAACCTCCGTAAATCTCACCGGCCTGGAACACGAATCCCCTGCGCTTGGAGAGGGAGATGACCTGGTCGAGTACGGATTTTGCTGCCATGGGGGTAACTCCAATTTCTACAGGGCCGCTGGGTGCGGTCCGCGGTTTCTGGCCCCGGCGAAGCCAGCGGCGGGATACCTCTGGCTGCAGGGCGGGGCGGGTGAAGGAAAGTGCGAAAAAGCTGCGTGTACTAGCCTACCGGCCGCTACCTGCCCGGATGTTACCTGCGCAGGCGTTATCTGCGCAGGGCGCCCCTGGGCCAGGGCAGGGTGGCCAGGATGATGGCGGCGAGGGTAAGGACTGTGCCCAGGACCGTGGCCGGAGCCACGATTGTTCCCGGAGCCGGCAGCACCACGTCGAGGGCGAGCGAGCCCAGCAGTTGCCCGGCGATCATGCCCAGCCCGGTGACCAGCACGCCCAGGCTCCGGACCAGCAGCGCGCCGAGGCCGATGAACACGCATCCCATGGGGCCGCCAAGGTAGTACCACCACTCGGCGGGCAGCGGGTTCCCGGGTCCGGCCACGGAAACCTTGACCGCGTAGGCAGTCCACAGCACAAAGGAACCCGCAACGAAGTTCACCAGCGTGGCGGCGATCGGTGTTCCGTAATGCATGGTGGCGGTCCCGTTCATGGCCTGCTGGAAGCTCATCAGGAACCCCGCCGCCACGGGCAGGAGTAGTGGAACCAGGAGCGCCGCGGGGCCGTCCGGCCCTGCACCGCCGTCGGCTGGCATTCCCGGGGTGCCGCCTGCTGCGGCGAACCGGGGTGACACAGCCCAGGCGACGGCGGCGATGGTCAGGAGGCACCCGATGACCCGGATGGCAGTCACCGACTTCCGGCCGGCCGGTCCAATACCGAGCTTGTCCACCAGCAGGCCGCTGACGGTCTGACCGGTGACAGTTGCCACGGTGAAGAGGGCGACGCCGAGGATGCCAACCGTGAAGGACTGGGCGAAGACGAACAGCGCACCGATGCCGCCGGCCAGAACATAGATACGTGGAAACGCCCTGCTGCGGACCGCGGGCAGGATCCGCGCAAGGCCGGCCCGGCCCCGCGGCAGGAGCAGCGAGATCAGGATCATCACCACCAGCCCTGTGCTGAAGCTCACCACCGCGGCGGCGATGCCGTCATTGAGGCGGGTGCCGAGGGCGCCGTTAATCCGGCCCTGGACTGGAATGGCGAGGCCCGCGCCCACCGCGAGTGGAAGGCCTGCGAGCAGCGGCAGGCGGGGGCTGGAAGTCATTGAATCAACCCTACGTCAGGCATCATTGCTTGTATGAGCAATGTTGAAGAGATCACCATCCGCGACAGCATGATCCGCCTGGGCCAGCTGCTGAAGCTCGCCAACCTGGTGGAGGACGGTGTGGAGGCGGCGGAGCTCATCAAGAACGGTCTCGTCAAGGTCAACGGAGAGATCGACGACCGCCGCGGCCGGCAGCTCCACAATGGCGACACCGTGACGGTGAACGGCCAGACTGTGAAGGTCGCCGCGCCGGAGGCCTGACCGCCACCACAGGGCAGGAAGACAGGCAGGGCAGGCGGGCCTCCGGCGCCGGCGGGCCGCCAAAGCCGCCGCCCGCCGTCGTACGTTCTATTTCTTCAGGACCTCATGCGTGAGGAACTCGCCCACGTGCCCGATCTCCTGCTGGTTGATCCCGTGCCACATGCCTGTGTAGAGCACCTTGGTGAGCTTGACGTGCTTGCGGACCCAGGCCATGGTGAAGTCGATCTTGTCCGGGGTGATCACGGGGTCCTGCTGGTCCCGGCCCCAGAACATGGGCACGGTGCCGTCCAGCTCGCTGTCCCGGAAGCTGGGATCGTCGCCGGCGTCCACCACGAAGCCTGAGAGTCCGACGACGGCGGCGAAGTCGGTGGGCCGCTGCCGCAGCAGGGTGGTGGCCATGGCCATGCCCATCGAGAAGCCGAGCAGGGTTACCGACGGGTGCCCCACCCGGATGGCGTCGATCCACTCGAGCACGTAGGCCGATGCCTCCTTGACGCGGTCCAGCGAGTAGTCGATGGACGCCGTGAGCGGGAACCAGGTGAAGCCCGGGCCCATGGCGATGGGGGCGCGGACGGACGCTACGGCAAAGCCGCCCGGCAGCATGTCGGCCAGGCTCAGCAGGTCCTGTTCGTTCGCGCCGTAGCCGTGCAGGAGCACCAGCAAGGGCTTGCCATCACGCTGGTCCTCCGGATGGGACCACAGGACAACAGGGGCAGGAAATACTTCGGCGTCAGTCATGGTTTCCATTCATACCAGTTACCCACAGGTAACTACCTACGTTGGCGTAGCCAGGGAAGCGAAAGGCAGGATAGGACCGTGAGTGACACAAGCGCCATCGAAACCCCATCCATGACCGCCGGCTCCCACCCTTGGAGCCGGTATGTGGCCATGGGTGACTCCTTTACCGAAGGCATCGGGGACCCCGAACCCTCAAGCCCGGGCGGGTTCCGCGGCTGGGCGGACCGCGTTGCCGAGGAACTGGGCCGGACCCAGCCGGACTTCGCCTATGCCAACCTTGCCGTCCGCGGCCGGCTGCTGCAGCAGATCGTGGATCAGCAGCTCGCCCCGTGCCTTGCGCTGAAGCCTGACCTGGTCACCCTGTCGGCGGGCGGAAACGACCTGCTGCGGCGGGGCGGGGATCCCGATGTCCTCGCCGCAAAGCTCGATTCGGTGGTGCAGATCCTGACGATGGGCGGCGCCACGGTGGTGCTGTTCAACGGCCCGGACACCGGCACGTCCGTACTCGGCAGGATCCGCAGCAAGGTTGCCATCTACAACGAGAACCTGCGGACTGTCGCCGCCCGGCACGACGCCGTCATTGCGGACATGTGGTCGCTCCGCCAGCTCAGCGATCCCCAGATGTGGGACGAGGACCGGCTTCACTTCTCGCCCCTGGGCCACCACACCATTGCCGCCATGGTGCTGGATTCGCTGAACGTGGAGCACACCCTGCAGCCCCTCCAGCCCAAGCCGTTCCCGGCCCGGAGCTGGCGGGAGGCCCGTTCCGGCGACCTGGTGTGGGCCCGCCAGTACTTTGTGCCGTGGGTGCTGCGCCGGCTGCGCAACCAGTCGTCCGGGGACGGCATTACGGCAAAACGGCCGACGCCGGGTCCCGTCTTTGGTCCGGGCGTTCCGCTGGGATCCGGCGAGGGTCCGCTGGGGTCGGCAGCCGGCATCCGGAACTAAGCCCGGTATTAACGCGCCGGGGTTAAGCTGGAGGGACACACACGAGAGGCTTAGCACCGTGAGCAACCTGTTTTTCTGGATCATCATCCTGTCATTCGTGATTCCGATGGCCATGCGGATGTACCGGAAGTCTGTGGCCCGCCGGGACCAGGAGCAAACCTTCTCGGGACGGTACCCGGACCAGTTCCCGGGCTCCGGGCAGTTCCCCGGGCCGGGGGGCTTTGGCTCGAACGGTCCGCAGAGCAAGCAGCCCCGGGACGGCTTCACCCAGCAGGATTACCTCGCGGGCGGCTTCCGCCAGATCGGGCAGCCGGCGCCGCTGCCGCCCAGCCAGCCCCTGCCCCCAATCCAGCCTGTCCCGCCCGCGGACCAGCAGTTTCCGCCGTACGGGCAGCAGCCGTACGGACAGCAGCCGTACGGGCAGCAACCGTACGGTCAGAACCAGCGCGAAGAAGCCCCGCAGCAGCCCGCTGCCCCCGCCACTCCCCCGCCGCCGTCGGCCCCGCAGGGGTTCCGGGCGCGCAAGCTCGCGGAACTGGACCAGCAGTACAGCAACGGGGAACTGTCCGTTGAGGAGTACATGGCCCGCCGCAGCGAGATCATGGACGGCTAGGGCACAACGGGCGTCCGTCCGATCAGTCGACCCGCTGGCTCAATCCACCTGGGGGAAGCCCAAGTCGATGACTGATGTTGCCGGGTCCGGCCAGCGGGTGGTCACTACCTTGCCGCGGGTGTAGAACCGGATACTGTCCGGCCCGTACATGTGGGTGTCACCGAACAGGGAGTTCTTCCAGCCGCCGAAGGAGAAGGTGCCCACCGGCACCGGAATGGGCACATTGACGCCCACCATCCCGGCTTCGACGTCGAACTCGAACTGCCGCGCCGCCCCGCCGTCGCGGGTGAAAATGGCAACCCCGTTGCCGAACTCGTTGTCGTTGACCAGGCGGACGGCGTCACTGTAGCTGTCCACCCGGACCACGGACAGGACGGGGCCGAAAATCTCGTCGTCGTAGACCTTCATGCCGGGCTTGACGTGGTCCACCAGGCTGACGCCGATGAAGAACCCGTTCGAGTCGAACTGCTGGGACCGGCCGTCCACAACCACCGTGGCCCCCTCGCTTTCGGCGCCGGCAACGTAGGAGGCAACCTTCTCGCGGTGTTCCGCGGTGATCAGCGGACCCATCTGCGATGCCGGATCCGTGCCGGGGCCGATCTTCAGGGTGGCCATCCGGCTCTTGATGGCAGCCACGAGGTCATCGGTGATGTTGCCGACGGCGACGAGCACGCTCACCGCCATGCAGCGCTCACCCGCAGAGCCGTAGGCGGCGGAGATGGCGGCGTCGGCTGCCATGTCCAGGTCCGCATCCGGCAGGACAACCATGTGGTTCTTGGCGCCGCCAAGGGCCTGGACCCGTTTGCCGTGGTCTGCTGCACGCTTGTAGATCGATTGTGCGATGGGTGTTGATCCAACGAAGCTGACTGCTTTGACATCCCGGTGCTTGAGCAGGGTGTCCACGGCTTCCTTGTCACCCTGGACCACGTTCAGCACCCCGGCCGGAAGCCCTGCCTCCGCGAAGACCTCCGCGATGAACACGGCAGAGGACGGATCCTTCTCGCTGGGTTTCAAAAGCACAGTGTTGCCGCACGCCAGGGCGCTGCCGATCATCCACAGCGGCACCATGGCCGGAAAGTTGAACGGCGTAATACAGGCCACCACGCCCACGGGCTGCCGGACGGAGTGGACATCCACACCGCTGGACACCTGCTCGGAGCGTTCTCCCTTGAGCATGTGGGACAGGCCGGTGGCGAACTCGATGTTCTCAAGGCCGCGGGAGATCTCCCCTTCGGCATCGGAGAGAACTTTGCCATGCTCGCTGGTCAGGATGGCGGCGAGTTCGGACTTGCGCTCATTAAGGATTTCGCGGACACGGAAAAAGATGTTGGTCCGTTTGGCGAGGCTCGCCGCCCGCCACGCCGGCAGCGCGGCTTTGGCCGCGGCAATGGCTTCCTCCACCCTGGCCGCGGAGGCCAACGCCACCTGCTTTTCCTGCTCGCCGGTGGCGGGATTGAAGACGGGGCCGAAGCGCTCGGCATCGGTGACGCGGCTGCCGTTGATGTAATGCGGAATGGTGTGCACGAAGGTCTCTTTCCAGGGCGTTCAGATGGCTGTGGTGTGGACGGCGGGTTCGCGGAGGCAGCTACTTCGCTGCATCGAGCGAGCCGTCGGCAAGCTTGATGATCATGGAGCAGTCCTTGCCGGCGTCACCGGCATCAATGAGGCGCTGGTACAGCTGCTGCACATGCCTGCCGATTTCGAGCGGCGTTCCTGTGTCCTCAGCGGCGCTGATGGCCAGTCCGATGTCCTTGTTCGCCAGTTCTGCGGTGAACGTGGGTGCGAAGCCGTTGTTGGATGCTGCGGTGGGAACCACACCCGGTACGGGGTACCAGGTGCGCAGGGCCCAGCTGTCTCCGGAGGAAACCGAGGCGATGTCCCAGAAGACTTTCTTGTCCAGGCCCAGCCTGTCCGCCAGCACGGCGCCCTCTGCAGTGGACGCCAGGTTGATCAGGAGCATCAGGTTGTTGCAGATCTTGGCCGCCTGCCCAGTGGTGGGTCCTCCGGTGGGGATGGTGTTCGCGGCCATCGGCTCGATGTAGCGGCTGGCGTCGGCCACAGCGTCCGGTTCGCCGCCCACCATGAACGTCAGCGTTCCTGCCTTGGCGCCGCTCATCCCGCCCGACACCGGGGCGTCGACGAAGCGGAAGCCGGCGGCAGCGGCGGCGTCGTGCAGTTCCTTTGCGGCTGCGATGTCGATGGTGGAGGAATCGATGAGGAGGGTGCGCGTATCGGCGTGCGCCAACACCCCATCTCCGCCCAGGTAGACCGCCTTGGCGTGCTCGCCTTTCGGAAGCATGGTGAACACGGCGTCCGCGCCCGCAACGGCCTCGGCGATGCTCCCCGCGGGCTTGACCCCACCGGCCTCTGCTGCGGCCAGGGCTGCCGGGTTGAGGTCGAACCCCCTCACGTCATGCCCGGCCTTTGCCAGGTTCGCCGACATGGACCCGCCCATGTTCCCCAAACCAATCCAACCGATTACTGCCATGGCATAAGCTCCTTTGCTGTGTCTCCGGCCGGCGGCCGTAAAGTCTGTGTCCACCATCACACCCCGCTATAGTGCAATCAAGGCAAAAAATCACAGATGGCATGTGCACTGATGCACATCCGTGGGAGGCAGGCATGGCGCAGCTACCGAGTCCGGACGACCTGCTGATCCTGCTGACAGTAGCCCGGCTGGGGCGTTTCAACGCCGTCGCCGAAACGCTGGGCACAACGCACACCACCATTTCGCGCCGGATCCTGGCCCTCGACAGGCAGCTGGGCGGCCGCACCCTGGAGCGCAGCCCGCACGGGTGGGAACTGACGGAGCTCGGAGCTTCGGCCGTCGCCGCGGCGGAACGGATCGAGGAAACACTCGGTTCACTGGCCGCTGCCACAAGCCAGGACCGGGACGCCCTGTCCGGCATGGTGCGCATCAGCACCTCGGACGGGTTCGGCGCCGAATTCGTGACTCCTGCGCTGGTCCGCCTGCAGCAGCGGCATCCACTGCTGAACGTGGAGATGTTGAGCGCCACGCGCAGGGTCAGCCAGAACCGCTCCGGAGTGGACCTTGAAGTGGTGGTGGGCCGCACCGACGTGAGCAACGCCCAGGCCATCTTCCTGACCAACTACTTCCTGCGGCTTTACGCCAGCCCCGCCTACGCGGCGGAGCGCGGCCTGCCGGAAACGCCCGACGGCGTGGGGCAGCACGGCTTCGTCTCTTACGTCGAGTCGGCGCTCCAGGTGGCCGAACTGGGGCACCGGTCCTCGCAGCTGCCGATGCCGAAGTCCAGCTTCCAGGCGACGAGCATCTTTGCCCAGGTAGAGGCGGTGCGCCGGGGCGCCGGGATAGGGCTGCTGCCGAACTTCATGGTGGCCCGCAACCCGGAGTTCGTTCCGGTGCTCCCCGATGCGTTCCAGCGCCAGGTCCCCATCTGGGCAGTGGCCCGCCCGGAGTCGCTGCGGTCCGCCCGGGTGCAGGCCGTGATCGGTGCCCTTCAGCACGAGGTGGCGGAGCGCCAGGATCTGCTGGCCGCCTGAGCTGCCGGCAGTTTAGGTGGTGGACGCCGTGGTAGTGGACGCCGGACCGGTTTTACGCCTGGAAGAGCCGCCTCACCACCTGCCCGGCGGCGAGCGCGTCGAGGCCTTCGTTGATCTCCGCCAGGGGCTTGGTGTCCGTGTGCAGCAGCTCAACGGGTAGCCGGCCCTCGCGCCAGTACCCCAGGTAGAGGGGAATGTCCCGGTCCGGTACGGCGTCGCCCATGTAGGAGCCCAGCAGCCGCTTGCCCGCGCCGGCAAACTGCAGCGCAGGCACCGTCAGCTCTGCGGTGGGGTGCGGCAGGCCGACGGAGACCACCGCGCCACCCCTCGTCACATGCCCCAGACAGGACGCAATCACCCGGGCCGAGCCCACGGCCTCGACCGCGATGTCCACACCGTCACCGGCGGCTTCCGCGATCAGGCGGGTGGCGTCCTCCGGGGTCCCCACCGCGGTTGCCCCACACTTCATGGCAAGTCCGTGCTTGGCCTTGTTCGGATCAATGGCAATGACGGCGGAGGCACCGGCGAGCGCGGCAGCCATGACGGCCGAAAGCCCCACCGCGCCGAGCCCGAAGACGGCTACAGACTGGCCTTCCTGGATAGCGGCCGTGTTGAGGACGGCTCCCATTCCGGTGAGCACGGCGCAACCGAACATCGCCGCGACCGTGTCGGGGACGTCGTCGTCGATCACCACCACTGATTCGCGGGCCACCACCGCGTAATCCGCGAAGGCAGAAACCCCCAGGTGGTGGTTGATCCGCTCCCCCGCAGGCGTGCGCAGCAGCGCCTCGCCGTGCAGAAGGTCACCGGAGCCGTTAGCCTCCGCGGCCCGGTGGCAGAGCGCGGGCCGCGCCGCCAGGCAGGCACGGCAGGAACCGCAACTGGGGACGAAAACGAGGACCACGTGGTCCCCCACTGCAACGTCGGTGACGCCCTCACCCACCGCCGCCACCCGCCCTACGGCCTCGTGCCCCAGCGCCATGGGAAGCGGCCGGACGCGGGATCCGTCCACCACCGAAAGGTCAGAGTGGCAGAGGCTGGAGTAGGTGACGGTGACACCCAGCTCGCCGGCGCGGGGTTCGGGACGGCTGAGCTCCTGGACCACCAAGGGCTGCGCTTCGGCGTAGCTGGTGCCAGGAGGAACTGTGGAATAGAGGACTGCTGCTCGCATGGTGTTCCTGACTTTATGTTTGGTGACAGGCAGCTGCCCGGACCTGCGGTGCGTGCAGGTCCGGGCAGCTGCCGTGTCCGTGGTGCTGTGCCGTGGGGACTACTTCCTGGCGGCTATTTCTTGGCCGCGGCCAGAAGGTCGGCGGTGCCCTGGGCATCGGCGGCATCAACGTCATGCAGCGAGATACCGCGGGTTTCCTTGAGGAAGAACACCGAGATCGCGGTCACCACGCAGGCGCCCAGGAGGTAGAACGCCACCGGAACGGACGAGCCGAAGCTGCCCAGCAGTGAGCTGGCGATGATGGGCGCCAGCGAGCCGGCCACGATGGACGTCACCTGGTAGCCGAGGGAAACGCCCGAGTACCGCATGCGGGTGGGGAACATTTCGGCCATGATGGACGGCTGGCCGGCGTACATGAGCGCATGGAAGAGCAGGCCGATGGTGATGGCCGCAAGGATGATGAAATCGTTGCCGGTGTCCATCATGGGGAATGCGAAGAACCCCCAGGTTCCGGCGAGGATTGCACCGGCCATGTACACCGGGCGGCGTCCCAGGGAATCGGACATCTTGCCCACCAGCGGTACTGCGCAGAAGTGGATGAAGTGTGCCACCAGCAGGAGGAGCAGGATGCGGGAGGTGTCCGTCTGCACCACCACCTTCAGGTAGGTGATGGAGAACGTGACCACGAGGTAGTAGAGGATGTTCTCTGCAAAGCGCAGGCCCATGGCGGTGAACACGCCGCGCGGGTACCGGCGGAAGACTTCGGCAACACCGTAGCCCTTGTTCTCGACAGTGACTTCCTTGCGGGCCTCGAGGAAGATCGGCGCGTCCTGGACCTTGGTGCGGATGTAGTAGCCGATGATGACGATCACTGCGGAGAGCCAGAAGGCGACGCGCCAGCCCCAGCTGAGGAAGGCTTCCGGGGCGAGGGTGGAGGAGAGGGTGAACAGGACAGCGGTGGCGAGCAGGTTGCCCATGGGGACAGCGGACTGCGGCCAGCTTGACCAGAAGCCGCGGGACTTGTTCGGGCTGTGCTCGGCGACGAGGAGCACGGCGCCGCCCCATTCGCCGCCCACCGCGAATCCCTGGACGAAGCGCAGGAACACCAGCAGCGCCGGGGCCCAGTAGCCGATCTGCGCAAAGGTCGGCAGGCAGCCCATGAGGAAGGTGGCAACACCCACCAGGATGATG
Source organism: Pseudarthrobacter sp. GQ63 (assembly GCF_059758765.1). Classification (NCBI taxonomy): domain Bacteria; kingdom Bacillati; phylum Actinomycetota; class Actinomycetes; order Micrococcales; family Micrococcaceae; genus Pseudarthrobacter; species Pseudarthrobacter sp. GQ63. The sequence goes on along the minus strand of NZ_JCAXEF010000009.1, from coordinate 14,418 downwards.
CTCAGCTGCAGCAGCTGCTTGCGCCCAAACTTGTCGCCGAAGTGGCCGAAGACGATGCCGCCGATGGGGCGGGCAACGAAGCCGACCGCGTAGGTGACGAAGGCTGCGATGATGCCGTCCAGCTCGGTTCCGGAGTTGGGGAAGAACAGCTTGCCGAACACCAGCGTGGCGGCGGAGGCGTAGAGGAAGAACTCGTACCACTCAACCACGGTGCCGGCCATGGAGGCCGTGACGACCTTCTTCAGGCCTGAGGACTTGACGTCGGTTTCCTCGGGCCGCCGTGCGGCGGACTTTTCCGTACTCATTGATGAACTCCTTCGGCGTCTTCTTCGACACCACTGGGACAGTCTGTGGCGGATACGTGTGATTTTGGCCACGAACCGCCGGGTCCCAACGAGTATGGTCCGCCTGAACACCAAGCTCAACGGCGAATCATGCAGAGGCTATCTGCATAAATGCACATTTGACTGCCTGTGGGGGGAAGTTTTATGCCGAGAGGTGCGCCCGGAGCTGGTGGCCCAGCTGGCCTATTTCGGTCAGGAAGCCGTCATGGCCTATCGGTGCCTCGATGACGTGAACGTCCACTTCTCCCGGCAGCGCCGCGGCAAGTTCCCGGGACTGGGCCGGGAAGTAGAGCCGGTCAGAATCCACGGCTGCCACGAAGAACCGCGCACCCGACCGCGCCAGGGTCTCGGGAAGCGGCCCCCTGCCCCGGCAGATGTCGTGGCTCATCAGGGCCTCGGTGATGGCGATGTAGCTGTTGGCATCAAACCGTCGGACCAGCTTGTTCCCCTGGTGGTCCAGGTAGCTTTCCACCTGGTAGCGTCCGCGGGCGGCCAGGACGCCACCGTGCAGGGGTGACTCCGGAGCCTGGGGTTCGCGGCCGAACCTGCCTTCCAGTTCCGCCGCGGAGCGGTAGGTGATGTGCGCGATCCGCCGGGCCAGGGCCAGTCCGTCCTCGGGGAACGGGCCGCCGTAGTAGTCGCCGCCCTTGAAGTTGGCATCCTGGCGGATCGCCAGGGTCTGTGCCTGTGCGAACGCAATCTGCTCGGCCGTGCTGGCGTGGCCGATGGAGATCACCCCGCAGCGCTGCACCCGCTCCGGGAAGGAGATGGCCCACTCAAGTGCGCGGGCTCCGCCCATGGAACCGCCCAGCACCGCAAACCAGCTCCGGATCCCCAGCTGGTCAGCCAGCCGGGCCTCCGCCACAGTGCTGTCCCGCAGCGTGACCAGGGGAAACCGGGATCCCCAGGGGGCCCCGTCCGGTGCCGGCGACGACGGCCCGGTGGACCCGTAGCAGCCGCCCACAATGTTGATGGACACTACAAAGAACCGGTCCGTGTCCACGGGCGCACCCGGCCCGGCCAGCTGCTCCCACCAGCCCGGTTCGTCGGTATCGCCGCGGGTCACGTGGGTGCTGCCGGTCAGGGCGTGTTCGATCAGGACGGCATTGCTGGCGTCCGCGTTAAGTGTGCCCCAGGTTTCGTAGGCCAGGGTGACCTCGGGCAGGTAGCCGCCAGCCTCAAGGTCCAGTCCCCCAATGGAGGCATAGCGGACGATTCCGTGTTCGGGGACGGTGGTACGGGTGACGGTAACCGTCATGGCAAGACCTCTTCTACGCGCTTGCCCGCCGTCGAATGACCGGCAGGCCAGGTCTTCACCCGGGGCACCCCACCGCGGAAGGAGGGTTGCCGGCCAGCAAGCCGGGGCTGTCACTGGCACTCATGACCTGGTTCGAGTGTACGAAACAGCCCCCGCCTGCCGCCAAGAGTGTGACTGGTTATGACTTCCCCGGCTTGCCGCCGTGCTGGTTTTCTTTGGGCGCCTGGCTAGGCTCCGGTGGCGTCCTTCGCTGCCCGGAAGCCCGCTTCCAGGTCCGCCAGGATGTCATCGATGTGTTCAATTCCCACCGACAGCCGGACCAGGCCGGGGGTTACGCCGGCAACAGCCTGCTGTTCCGGGGAAAGCTGGCTGTGGGTGGTCGACGCCGGGTGGATGACAAGGGAGCGGACGTCACCGATGTTTGCCACATGGGAGTGCAGCTCCAGCGCGTCCACGAAGCGCTTGCCGGCCTCGGCTCCGCCGGCCAGGTTGAAGGACACAATCGCGCCCGTGCCCTTGGGGCCATACTTGCGGCCCCGTTCGTACCACGGGCTGGAGGGCAGCCCCGCATAGGCGACGGATTCGACGTCGTCCCTTCCTTCCAGCCAGCGCGCCACCTCCGTGGCGTTGGCAACGTGCCGTTCCACGCGCAGGCTCAACGTTTCCAGGCCCTGTGCGATCAGGAATGCGTTGAACGGGGAGACGGCGGAGCCCAGGTCCCGGAGCAGCTGGACGCGGGCCTTGAGGATGTAGGACAGATTGGCGCCCAGGGCACCGTCCTTGCCGAGGTCCCTGGCGTACACCAGCCCGTTGTAGGTGGGGTCCGGGGTGTTGAAGCCCGGGAACTTTGCCGGGTCCTTGCCGAAGTCGAAGTTGCCTGAGTCCACGATCACACCGGCAATCGCGGAGCCGTGGCCGCCCAGGTACTTGGTTGCCGAATGGACAACGATGTCCGCTCCCCATTCCAGCGGGCGGATCAGGTACGGGGTGGACAGGGTGTTGTCCACGATCAGGGGCACACCGGCATCGTGTGCCACCTGGGAGATGCCTTCGATGTCCAGGACGTCCTGACGGGGGTTGGAGACCACCTCGCCGAAGAACAACTTGGTGTTGGGCTGCACTGCAGTGCGCCACTGCTCCAGGTTGTCCGGGTCCGCCACGAAAGTCACCGAAATGCCGAACTTCTTCAGGGTGTGGGCAAAGAGGTTGTATGTTCCGCCGTAAAGGCTGGGGCTGGCAACAATATGGTCTCCAGCCTCTGCAATGTTCAGGAAGGCGAAGGTCTCGGCGGCCTGGCCCGAACTCAGCAGCAGTGCCCCCAGCCCGCCTTCAAGGCTGGCGATCCGCTGTTCCACGGCCTCCTGGGTGGGGTTGCCGATGCGGGTATAGATGGGTGCCAGTTCAGCAAGGGCGAACCTGTTGGCGGCGCTCTCGGCGCTGGGAAAAACGAAGGACGTGGTCTGGTAGATAGGGAGTGCCCGAGCGCCCGTGGCACTGTCCGGCTCCTGTCCTGCGTGGATCTGGCGGGTTTCGAATGACCATCCGTTGGACAATTAAGGCTCCTTTGACTGGGCCCGGCATGCACGAAGCACCGCGGGCCGCGCTTGCCATCCGGCCATTTACCGGACAGCCAGGTCCTCACCCGGGGCACCCCACCGCGGAAGGAGGGTTGCCGGCCAGCAAGCCGGGGCTTAGCGCTGGCACTCATAACCTGAGCCCAGTGTAGGAACACCTGCGCAAAGCGGCACAGCATTGTGACGAACATGGTCCCGCGCATGACCCTTGCGGAAGTCCGCGCAATCACTTCCCGCAGGGAAAATCCCAGTAAGGCTACCCTTAGCTGAGAGCCCGATCACAAAGTGCCAAGATGTTGCCATGCGCATGGATCACGTCTCTTACGCCTGTGAACACGATGGCCTGGCTGCCACCACCGAACGTATTTCCTCTGCCCTCGGCGTTGAGGCAGTAAAGGGTGGAGTGCACCCGCGGTTTGGAACCCGGAATATGATCATCCCGCTCGCGGGGCACAAGTACCTTGAGGTCGTTGAGGTCCTGGACCACCCGGCTTCTGACAAGGCCCCCTTCGGCCAGGCAGTGCGGGCACGCTCCGCCGCAGGTGGCGGATGGATGGGCTGGTGCGTCGAAGTGGACGACCTGGTCCCCTTCGAGGAACGCCTGGGACGCTCCGCAGTCAACGGCAACCGTAAATTCCCTGACGGCCGCGAACTCGTGTGGAAGCAAATCGGCATCCTCGGCTTGATCGCCGACCCCCAGGTCCCGTACATGCTCAAGTGGGAGGGCGACCCGTCCCTGCACCCGTCCAACGCCTACGAGAGCAACGTCAAGATGAGCTGCCTCACCATCGCCGGCTCGGCAGCCCGGGTGACCGAGTGGCTGGGGGAACCAGTGGAAAAGCCGCTGGAAGACGTAGCTGTGGAGTGGGTGGCACCGCATGGAACCCCCGGGATCCTTTCGGTGACATTCGAGACCGCCAACGGGGCAGTCACTATCTGACGCTCCACCGCCTGCCCGGGTGCCCACGCCTGGGCATCAACGTGGGCAAAAAATGCATTCTGCCCGCAAAAGCTTCGGCCGCCATCAGCAGGTGACAACGGCGCCACCCGCTGATGGCGGCCGAATTCGTCTCCCAGCTGCATTCCAGTGCGCGGGAGTTCATGCCGCCTCCATGAACGCCACATTGTCAGACCCCCTTGCGATGATGGGTGTATGGGCAGGGAAGCGGTGGCGGGGGCGTTTGCGGATATCAGGGCCGCTCTTGCTGTGCTCAATGCGGAGGTGGATGGGTGCGGTGCGGAGCCGTTCTCTGCTGCCGATCCGTTGGCCGGGCTGGCGGATGGGAGCCTGGACATCCTTGCCGGCGCGGCGGCTGTGGAGGCCGGCGTGGCGGGCCTGAAGGCCCGAGCTGCCATGAAGTACGCCGACACCGCCCATGCCCTGGCCCCTCCCGGGACGCCGGTGCAGGCACAGGAAATGGCTGTGGCCGCCGAGATCGGGTGCGTGCTGGCCATCGGGCCGCGGGCCGCCAGCGCGTTCCTGGCCGTATCGCACGCCCTGACCACCACCTTGCCCCTGACCCTCTCCGCTTTGCAGGCCGGCACGCTCTCGTGGCAGCACGCCCAGGTCATGGCGGACGAGGCAGCCACCCTCGACCCCACCGCCGCCACCGCCCTGGAGGCCCACTTCCTGGACCCGGACACACCACGGCCGGCCGGTGCGGCGACGATCGGGGAGATGCCCGCTCACCGGTTCAAGGCCAAGGCCCTGACCTGGCGGGAACGCCACCACGCCGAATCGATCGAGAAGCGCCATACCAAGGCCGTGGCGGACCGGCGGGTGGAATACAGTCCTGACCAGGACGGGATGGCCTGGCTCACCGCCTACCTCCCCGCCCACCAGGCCATGGCAGGCTGGAACCGGCTCAACGCCCTCGCCCGCGCCGCACAAGGACCCCACGAGGCCCGCACCCTCACCCAAATCCGGGCCGATACCTTCGCCGAAGCCATCCTCACCAGCGGCACCGGCCGCGGGAGTGGTGACAGTCCCAGCGTCCCTGCAGACACCAGCGCCGGTGCAGGTGCCGGAACGGATCCCGCCGGGCTGTCGTCGCGGATCCGGGCGCAGGTCCTCGTCACCGTACCGGTCCTCACCCTCATGGGCCTGACCGACGAGCCAGCAATGCTCGACGGATACGGACCCATCCCAGCCTCCATGGCGAGGGACCTGGCCGCTAACGGGGCCGATTCGTTCCACCGCGTCCTGGTCGATCCGCGGGACGGGGCCCCGCTGGAGATCGGCAGGACCAGCTACCGGGTCACCAAAGCCATGCGGAACTGGCTCCGGCTGCGCGACGGCAAGTGCCCCTTCCCCGGCTGCAGCAACAGCTCTTTGGACAACGAGGCAGACCACCTCCTCGCCTGGCACCACGGCGGAACCACCGGCATCAGCAACCTCGGACAACCCTGCCCGAAACACCACAAACTCCGGCACACCACCGGCTGGAAACCAACACCAGCCACCAAAAACCAACCACCCGGCTGGACCTCACCCACCGGCCGCCACTACAAAAGCGAACACCAAGACTGGGAACCACCCCACTGGCCCAGCCTGTCCTGTCGGCCTTAGCGGCGGAGTTAAAACTGACGGAGCATCACACCGGGCAAACGCATGGTTTAGGGCCGTACCCGCCCATGCCCACTGCTCGTGACTGCTCCCTCTTCTACGCTGCGCCGGCCGTCTTGGCGCAGGGCCCGCTCAGGGAAGTTGACCCGGTACTGACCTAGCTGCCACCTGCTGCCCGCCATCGTGCTCACTATTGCCCGCGGTCGTGCCCACCCGAGCCTAACGCGGTGCTTACCGTGGCCGACGTCGCCTGAGGAATTCAGCCCAACCCGACTGCCGTGCCGAACAGGCTGAAGCCTACGAAGGCAACGATGTCGAGCAGTGCGTGAGCAATGACCAGCGGCATCACCCGCCGCGTTCGGGTATAGAGCCACGCGAAGACGATGCCCATCACCACATTGCCGATGAAGGGGCCGAAGCCCTGATACAGGTGATACGTGCCGCGGAGCAGCGAGCTCGCCAGGATGGACAGCGGAATGCTCCAGCCGAACTTTCCAAAACGGTTCATCAGGTATCCCACCACGATGACTTCCTCCACCACGGCATGGCGCATCGCTGACAGGATCAGCACCGGTACTGTCCACCAGTACGCGTCCAGTGCACTGGGAATGATGGCCGTGGTAATCCCCAGCGCCCTGCCTGCGGCGTAAAGGCCCAGGGAGGGGATGCCGATCAGTGCTGCCAACCCGAGTCCCTGGAGCAGATCCCCGCCGGGGCGGGCAAAGTTGAAGCCAAGCTTGTTGAAAGCTGACCCGGAGTTGCTGCCGTCGCCGGACGCGGCCTGACGATGGTCGCTGAGGAAATAGAGCACCAGCAGCACCGGAACCAGCGCGAAAATGATGTCCAGCAGCTGGTAGGTCAGGTCAAAATATTCGCGGGTGCTCTGCGAGCGGTTAAGTGTGGACGTGCCCTCCGCCAGCGGTGCACGGGTCATCTTGTCCAGGAGCTGCACCACGGAGTACACAGCAGACTGGCCCAGGGACAGGCCCAGGACAATCCAGACTTCAAACCGAAGGCGACGGCGGGAGGGAACCAGCATGCTCCCATCTTGCCTTCAGTTTCTGGATCCAGGCTGATTGCCCTTCCAGTGTCACGCGGTAGCCCGAGCCAATGCCTTCTACCCCGTGGCGCCAGCCAGTGCCTCCCACCCGGTGGCGACGAGCCGGTGCCGCCCAGCCAATGCCGCTTAGCCGGGGGCGACGATCACTTCCGTGCCGTTGGCTTCGAAGGCAGCCTTGTCCTTCGCCGAAATTCCGGAATCCGTGATCAGCCGGGTGAAGTTGTACCCGTCCATGGTGGCAAAGGCACGCACGCCGACCTTGGACGAGTCCGCCAGGACGTAGGAAACCCTTGCCCTGCTGGCGAGGAGGGCATTGACGGAGGCCTCACCCTCACCTGTATTGGTTGGCCCCACTTCGGGATCAATGCCGTTAACGCCGATGAAGGCGATGTCCAGCACCACCTTCTGCATGATGATGTCCGTGTAGGGACCCACCAACTCGTAGGAGCGTGGATTGAGGATCCCGCCCGTGACCATGACTTTGATGCTGGGCCGGACCGCCAGCTGCGAAGCGATGTTGATCGCGTTCGTGACCACTGTCAGGGTGGGCTGGTTGGACGGCGCGTTGAGGTCTTCGCGCGTGGCCAGGATCTGTGCCAGCGCGGTGCTGGTGGTCCCGCCGCACAATCCGATCACCGCACCGGGAGCTATCAGCGCAGAGGCAGCCTGGGCAATCTGCTCCTTGGCCTCGGCGTGGTCATCGCGGTTGTACCGGCCGGGCAGGTCGTAGGCAAGGGCTCCCGTGGTGGCGCCTCCGCGGGTCCTGGTGAGCAGCCGGCGCTTGGCCAGGCTGTCCAAATCGCGACGGGCGGTGGCTGGGGACACGTTCAAGGTGCTGACAATCTCTTCGACCTCCACCTGGCCGGTCCGTGCGAGGAGGTCCAGGATTGCCGTCAGTCTGTCAGTGCGGGTCATGCAGGGCCTCCAAGTACTCAAGCCACCTGCTCAGATGACGTTTTCTGATCATAACAGACCGCAAACGATCATCTAACGTCATTAGGATCCCGGAGCTACCGCGCCTGCTTTCCTGCCCGCCACACAGCGTATGTCAAGGGCATCCCCGGCCGGTAGGCGAGGTGGGTGGCGGACGGCGCATTAAGGACATGCAGATCGGCCCGGTGGCCGACCGCGATGGACCCCACCGCCCGTTCGCCGTCGGCGTCGTTCCCTGTGTCCTTGTGCAGCGCGAGGGCTCCCCCGTACGTGGCTGCCCGGACGGCTTCATGGACGCTGAGGCGCATCTGCAGCACCGCCGTGGCGACACAGAACGCCATGGAGCTCGTGTAGGACGTTCCCGGGTTGCAGTTGGACGCGAGCGCCACCTGGACGCCGGCATCCAGGAGCGCCCGGGCAGGGGCCAGAGGCTGGCGGGTGGAAAGGTCGCAGGCCGGAAGGCAGGTCGCAACCGTGCCGCGGCTGCCGGTGCCCGTGCCGGCGTCCCAGCCGGTCCAGGTCCCGGCCAGGGCATCAACATCCCCTGCGGCGAGGTAATTAACGTGGTCCACGCTGGCAGCATCGAGCTCCACCGCGAGCTGCACGCCCGGGCCTTCGCCAAGTTGGTTTCCATGGACGCGGAGCCCCAGGCCGGCGTCGCGGCAGGCCAGAAGGACCCGCCGGGACTGTTCGGCAGTGAAGGCTCCTTCCTCACAAAAGACGTCTGCCCACTGCACAAAGGGCCGGACGGCAGCCAGCATGGGACCGCATACCAGGCTGGTGTATTCCTCCGGGTCCTGTCCCGCGGGAACCAGGTGCGCCCCCAGATAGGTGACCTGGTCCGCCACGGTGGAGGCAATCCGCGCGCTCCGGGTTTCGTGCTCAACGTCCAGTCCATAGCCCGTTTTTGTCTCAAGGTAGGTGGTTCCCTGCGAGACGGCTTCGTCAACACGGCCAAGCGCCAGGCGGGTCAGGTCAAAATCCGACGTGCCACGGGTTGCGTTCATGGTGACCGCGATGCCTCCGGCCGCATAGGACTCCCCCGCCATCCGCGCCTCGAACTCAGCGGTCCGGTCCCCCGCGAACAGGAGGTGGGTATGGGAATCCACCCAGCCGGGCAGCACGGCGCGGCCGCCCATGTCCACGACATCATCCGCGGCCGGAGCATCGGCAGCAGCGCCGATCCATGCAATCCGTTCGCCCTCAATCACCACCGCCGCGTCCTTCAGGACCCTGTGTTCCAGGTCCTGCGTCATCAGCTCGGCGATATTGGTAATCAGGGTGCTCATACAGCCATTCTTCAGCGCCGCACGGACCAGCGGGTGGCCGCCAGCGCCTGCGCTGTCCGGGATTCCGGACCCGCCGTCCCGGTTGCGGCGGCAGCACCGGCCTGGCCCGCCAAAATCTGGGCTGCCGCGAGTTCAGCCATGGCCGAGGACGTCTGGAATCCGTAGCCGCCCTGCCCGGCGAGCCAGTAGAAGCCCGGAGCCTCCGCGTCGAACCCCGCCACCGGAACGCCGTCGGCCGCCTCCGTCCGCAGCCCCGTCCATGCCCTGCGGACTTCCGTGATCCCCAACGTGGTTTCCCGGTTCAACCTGTCCACCAGCCGCTCGATGTCACCGGGCCGCGGGCGGGCATCCTCGGGCCCGCTGGGCTCCGATTCGGAGGGCGAAATGAGCACGTCGTCCCCGTCCCGCCGGAAATAAAACGAATTGTCCGCTGCCGCCACCATGGGGCTGTGCTCAGGCAAGGGATGGTCGACGGCGGCAATCGCCGCCGTGCGACGGTACGGCTGGAGTCCAAGCTTTTCCACTCCGCTGATCACGGCAAGTTCGTCCGCCCATGCGCCGGCAGCGTTGACCAGGACGCCCGCCTGGAAGCCCTCCGTGCCGGCACCCACCTGCCAGCCGGAACCAAGCCGTTGCGCGGTGTGCACCCTGGCGCCGGTAATGATGTCCACCCCGGCAGAGGCGGCCCGCTCCCGGTGGTCTGCCAGCAGCAGCGGCGCGTTGCAGCCGAAGGACCCTTCGTCCAGCCCCGCGGCCTGGAAGGTACCGGGGACCAGCGCCGGGCAAAGCTCCAGCGCCTCAGCGGGGGTAATGGACCGCATGAGCCCACTGGCTTCCGCGGCCACGTCTTCCTCCGCGCCGATCAGCATGAAGCTGCGGGGCGTCAGGATGGGTTCGGGCAACTCCGTATCGCGTGCGGCAAGCAGCTCAAGCGTCCGGACGGTCAGTTCCTGGACCACGGGCGGGCCGTAGCTCGGAATGAACTGGCGGGCCGAGCGGGATGACGTGTGGTACGCCAGTTCCTGTTCCGCCTCCACCAATGCCACGCTGCATTTGCCCGCCAGCGCAGACGCCAGGGACAGTCCGGCAATGCCGCCGCCAACAATCAGGACATCATAATGAGCTGCCATTTCCCTATCCTTGCAGACTTGGCTTCCAGCGCTACCCTTCCTGGCCTGCTACCTCGGCACGGCTGGCGACGAAGGCACGCACGCACGCTTCGACGTCGTCCGCCGAATGCGCAGCCGATAGCTGCACCCGGATCCGCGCGGCACCCCGCGGAACCACCGGGAAGCTGAAGGCTGTGACAAAGACGCCGTGCTGCAGCATCCGGTCAGCCACCTTTGCGGCCAGCACTGCGTCGCCGAACATCACCGGCACAATGGCGTGTTCCCCGGGCAGGAGATCGAAGCCTTCCTCCGTCATCCGGCGCCGGAACAGGACGGCGTTCTCGAAGAGCGTGCGCCGCAGGTCCGCCGAGTTCTCCACCAGGTCCAGGGCCTTGATGGTGGCCGCGACAATGGCCGGAGCAAGCGAGTTGGAGAACAGGTAGGGGCGGGCCTTCTGGCGGAGCATGGCCACCACCTCGGCCCGGCCGGACACGTAGCCGCCGGACGCTCCGCCCAGCGCCTTCCCGAACGTGCCGGTGTAGATGTCCACCCGGTGCGACACTCCTGCGTGTTCGGGTGTGCCCGCCCCCGTTCCGCCCATGAAGCCGACGGCGTGGGAGTCGTCCACCATCACCAGCGCGTCGTGCTTCTCGGCGAGGTCGCAGATGGCCTCCAGCGGCGCAAGGTACCCGTCCATGGAGAAGACGCCGTCGGTAACAACGATCCTGCGGCGGGCGTCCTTCGCCTCCACAAGCTTCGCCTCGAGGTCCGCCATGTCCTGGTTGGCGTACCGGTACCGCTGGGCCTTGCAGAGCCGGATCCCGTCGATGATGGAGGCATGGTTCAGGGCATCGGAGATGATTGCGTCCTCCGGCCCGAAGAGCGATTCGAAGACACCGCCGTTGGCGTCAAAGCAGCTGGAGAACAGGATGGTGTCCTCGGTGCCCAGGAAGCGGGAAACCCGGGATTCGAGTTCGAGGTGCAGGTCCTGGGTGCCGCAGATGAACCGCACGCTGGCCATGCCGAAGCCTCGCTCGTCCATGGCCGCCTTGGCCGCGTGGATGATGTCCGGGTGGTCCGCCAGGCCAAGGTAGTTGTTGGCGCAGAAATTCAGCACGTCCGCGCCCGTCTGCCCGATCTGTCCGGCTGTGATGTGGCTGGACTGCGGGGAACTGATGCTGCGTTCGGTCTTGAAAAGGCCCGCGCTGCGGATATCGTCCAGCTCCGTGCGCAGCTGGTCCTTGATCGAGGTGTACATGGTGTTCCTTAGAGTTGGGTCCAGTCGAGGACAACTTTGCCACCTGTGCCGCTGCGGGCAAGGTCGAAGCCTTCTTCCCATTGGCCCGCAGGCAGCGTGTCAGTGACGACGGCGGATATTCCCGCATGCAGCACGGGGCTGGAAGAGAGCATGGCGCTCATGGCGTACCAGGTTTCATACATTTCGCGGCCATAGATGCCCTTGAGCGTGAGCATATGGGTGACCACCTTGCCCCAGTCGATGATGATGTCCTGGCTAGGCAGGCCGAGCATCGCGATCCGGCCGCCGTGGTTCATGTTGTCGATCATCTCCGGCAGCGCACCGGGATGGCCGGACATTTCCATGCCGATGTCGAAGCCCTCCCGCATGCCGAGGTCGCGCTGGGCATCGCGCACGCGGGTGGTGGAAACATCGATCGCGAGGTCTGCCCCCAACCGGCGGGCAAGCTCAAGGCGTGGGCGCGAAACGTCGGTGATGGCAATCTTACGGGCCCCGGCGTGCCGGGCAACGGCGATGGCCATCAGGCCGATGGGTCCGGCGCCGGTGATGAGCACATCCTCCCCCACCAGGGGAAAGCTCAGGGCGGTGTGCACGGCGTTGCCGAAAGGGTCGAAGATGGCACCGAGTTCGGGCGTGACCGAGGGATCGTGGTGGACCCAGACGTTGGTCTCCGGGATCACCACATACTCGGCGAACGCACCGTCACGCTGCACGCCAACACTGACGGTATGGATGCACATCTGCCGCCTGCCGGCGCGGCAGTTCCGGCAGATCCCGCACACCACATGGCCCTCCCCGGACACCCGGTCCCCCACTTTGACGTCGCGGACGTCCTCCCCGGTTTCCACAACCTCGCCATAAAACTCGTGGCCCGGAATGAGGGGGGCTTCAATGATCCCCTGCGCCCAGGAATCCCAGGACTGGATGTGGAGGTCGGTGCCGCAGACGCCGGTGGTCATGACCCGGATCTTCACATCAGCAGGGCCCGGTACCGGCTCGGGGCGGTCTACCAGCTCGAAGCCGGCCTGGGGTCCGGCCTTGTACAAAGCCTTCATCGGCTTCCTCACTCTTTGTTTGTCGTGGCAGGTCCTGCCTTCCTCATTACAGCGAGGAAGAAGCTTTAGCACAACAGCAAAATACTCAATCGACGATGTAGCTATTCCTAATGCATAGAATGCTGTGATGGAGATTCACCAGCTTGAAATCCTGCGCGAACTGGGCGCCCTCGGAAGCGTCAAGGCAGTGGCGGACACCCTCATGGTCACCCCGTCCGCCGTCTCCCAGCAGCTGGCTCTGCTGCAACGGAAGATCGAGGTCCCGCTCACCCGCAAGGAGGGCCGCAACCTGGTGCTCACCGAGGCAGGCCAGGTGCTGGCCGACGCCGGGGCCGCCGTCGTCAGCGCCATCGCAGACGCCAAGGATGCCATCGGGAACTACCACGGTTCCGCTGCCGGCAGGGTAAGCCTGTGCGGATTCCACAGCGCGGGGCAGGCGGTCTTCGCCCCGCTCGCCCGGATCCTCGCCGCCCCTGGACAGCCGCGGATAGAACTCTCGGACGAGGACGTGGCCCAGCAGGACTTCCCCGCCCTCACCGCGCGCTATGACCTGGTGCTCGCCCACCGGATGGACCACAGCCCGCGCTGGCCTGCCGAACGCGTGACGGTGATCCCTCTTGCCCACGAGCCCCTGGACGTGGCTCTGCCTGCCGGGCACCCCCTGGCGGCCAAGGCGGCGGTCACAGCGGACGACGTCGGAGGCGAGACCTGGGTGACCAGCCACGCCGGCTACTCCCCCGCGGACGTGCTGTCCGCCGTCGCCGCCGTTTCCAGCCGGGAACTGAACATCGTCCACCGGATCAACGATTACTCCACGGTGGCCGCCCTGGTTGCCACCGGCGGCGTGGTGGGCTTGCTCCCCAGGTACACCGCGGGGCCGGTACTGAATCCGGACATCGTGCTGCGCCCGCTCGAAGGAATCAGCACCCGGCGGCGGATCGACCTGCTGGCCAGGCCTGAAAACCTGAAGCGGCGGTCCGTGACCATCGTGTGCGAGGCACTGCAGGGCATCATGGCGGGGCTGGTGGACCAGGGCTGACCCAACTGAGTAGCAGCAGATGTCGTTATGAGCCTCCACAACGACACTTGCTGCTACCTAGTTGGGTCCTTTGCCGTGGCCGCGGCCCAGCCCCAGGCCCGGACCCCCGCCGGCGCCCTCAACGATGCGCTCCGCCGTCACGGTGTCCCCGTCCTTCACTCCGGAGATCCGGACGTCGTCGCCCGTGGCGATGTCCGCGATGGTTCCGTCGGCCCGCTTAAGCCGTTTGCCGCCGTCGTCCTTGGCCTCAGCATCCTCCGCCGGCGGAGCCGTCACCTGCGTAATCCTCGTGCTGGCGTCGATGGTGTAGGCCTGCGAGTAGCCGTCCTCGCTTCGAACGGTGATGGAGGTGTCGCTGACGGACTCCACGGTGCCGCGCTGTGTCACCTCGGTATGGAAAGTCCCGTCAGCCTTTTTGGCCACGCTCTCGCCATGCAGGTGCTGCGGGCGCTGTGCCTTGTCTGGCTTAGCGTGTCCGGGCGCCTTGTCCTGGCCGGGGGCCCTGTTCTGCCCAGGGGCATCGCCCGACTTTCCCGGCGGCGAGGACGACGACGGTGCGGGCGGCGGAGTCTCGTTCGCGGCCCACGCGAACGCCACCCCGGTCCCGGTCAGGACGAGTGCCACGGCCCCGCCTAGCGCAGCCTTGCGGAATCCCAGCGGTTCCCTTACCGACATAAACCCACACCTCCCACAGCAACGGCAGGACATTCCTCGTGAGCGGAGCCCTGGTGGTTCAGTGTAGGACGGGGCTGTACTGCCGCACACGAGTAGCCAGCGGCTGCCGGGAGGTGAGTACTACTTAAACGCAACTGGGTAGCAGTAGATGTCGTTATGAGCGCTCAAAACGACATCTGCTGCTACCCAGTTGGGCGGGAGGGGCTAGGAGACTGCTGAAATATCCGCTGGTTTAGGCGCGTCGGCTGGACTGGTGAG
>NZ_JCAXEF010000008.1:0-187699 GCF_059758765.1 Pseudarthrobacter sp. GQ63 | reverse complement strand
CGTCTCGCTGGACGAGGTGATCGTGACCATGCGCGAGACCGGCAAGGACATGAGCTCCAAATACAAGGAAACAGCCATGGGCGGCCTCGCCGTGAACGTCGTCGAATGCTGACAGCACTAACCCTTCAGTTGTGGACCGCTGCCCACCAGTTCAAAGTGGACGCGAAGACCAGCCAGGCGATGTAGGGCAGCAGCAGCAGTCCCGCGGTCCGGCTGATGGGGCCGAAATAGAGCACCGTCACCGTGACCGCGGCGATCAGGGCCACAATAATGGCCATGGCCAGCCACAGGGCAGCCGTACCCAGAGCGGGATAGAGGCCGAAGAACACCGGAGTCCAGGCGAGGTTCAGGCCCAACTGGGCCGCGTAGGCCGTTAACGCAGGCCTGGTCTTGGAAGTCCGCTTCCGCCAGACCAGCCAGGCAGCCACCGCCATGGCTGTGTAGAGCAGTGTCCACACCGGGCCGAAGAGCCAGTTGGGCGGGGACCAGGGTGCCTTGTCAGCTGTGGCATACCAACCGTCCACGTTGTCCACGGTAGAGAATCCGCCGAGCCCGGCCACCAGGAAGGATGCCACCAGGAATCCGGCCAGCACCGCTGCCTGAACCCGCGCGCTGTACGGCTGGTCGCTTCCATCCGGCGGGGATGGCAACTCTTCACGGTTCGGCTGCATGCCTCCACCCTTGCCAACCCGTCCACCCGAGTCAAGGGCACGGGTGACGGCAGGCACGGGCCGGCTGCTGAAAAGCCGCGGGGGCTTCAGGCTTTAGACTTGAGGCTGCATGTCCGCACGCAGACACGAGTACCGAAACCGCGCACGAAACCGATTGGACACGGCCCCCTTGCGAGAATTTACCGCACGTTTTGCCACAGCCGAAGAGATTGAAAACTGGGACAAGCACGTCACGGCCAACCCCAACGGCGGCAACATGCTGCAGTCCGCCGCGTACGCGTCAGTAAAGAACGGCAGCGGCTGGAAAGTCCGCTTCCTGGTCCTCGAAAACGGTGGATCTGCCAGCTACAACCCGGTGCTCGAAAAGAGCTTCCCTGTGCTGGGCCGGCTTTGGTACCTCATCAAGGGCCCTGACCTGGAGGCGGCGCCGGACCTCAAGGCTGCGCTGGAGGCCTGCGCAGCTTTTGTCCGCGGCCGGAAGCTTAACGTCTTCACCATCAAGATCGAGCCGGACATCGTTGACTCGGAGGAGGCCCAGGCACACCTGAGGGGGGCGGGCCTGGCCAAGGCACCCAACATCCAGTCCAACGACTCCACTGCGCTGCTGGATATCTCCGGCCCCGAAGAAGCGGTGTTCAAGGCCATCTCCTCCCGGGCACGCAACGCCATCCGGCGGGCCGAGCGGGAAGGCTGCGAAGTGGTCCGCAAGGAACACGGTCCGGAAACCTACCGGGCCCTTTATGGACTGATGGCGGACACCGTCAACGCCAAGGGCTCCATGCCCTTGCGCAGCTACGAGTATTACGCTGCGTTCTGGGACGAATTCTGCAACCGGGGCCAGGGCAACTTCTTCTTCACCTATGAGGACGGAAAACCCAGTGTGGGAGCCTTCGTCATCAACTATGGTGCCAAAGCCACCTACAAGGACGGCGGCTCCACCCAGAACCGCAAGCAGTACGGCGATTCGCACCTCGTCCAGTGGGCTGCCATCCGGCGCATGCAGGAACTGGGCTGCACGGAATACGACTTCTGCGGCACCCCGCCAGCCTCACAGATCAAGGACAAGAGCCACAATCTCTACGGGATGGGCATGTTCAAGACCAGCTTCACCAAGACTGTCACCGATTTTGTCGGCTGCCACGACTACGTTCTCTCGCCCCTCAAGCACCGGCTCTGGGTCAGGGGAGCGGAGAAGGTGTTCCGCCGGATCGAAACTGCCCGCACCGGCCAGCAGTTCTACTGACCCGGAAGACGGGCCGCAGCTGACTTCCCAGCCACCCCCACCGCCGGCCCTGCCCACATCCTGCCTATGCCAGCCCCCATTCGTGAAGAAGGTAACCCCTTGACTGCAATCTCCGCCGCCGACCTGGAGTTCGCCATGCTCAGCGATGCCGAATTCGAGCAGTTCGCACTGAAGCACCCACAGAACAGCTTCCTCCAGTCCCTCGACTTCGCCCGGTTCCAGCGCGCCCGGGGACAGCAGGTTGAACTCTTCGGAGTGCGCCGCGACGGCGAACTGGTGGCGGCCGGCAAACTGAACTACACCACCACGCGCCTCGGCTACACGGTGTGCGAATGCGCCAAGGGCCCCCTGATGGACTACACGGACCTTGAACTGGTGCGCGCCGTCGTCGGGCTCCTCCGCAAACGTGCAGCCGAGCGGAAAGCCGCCGAGCTGCGGATCTCCCCGAACCTCAGGTACATCGCCCGGGATGCCGACGGCGCGGAACACCCCGACGTGGAGGACAACAGGCCGCTGGTGGAACAGCTCGGCGGGCTTGGGTTCCAGCACCAGGGGCTGGACATGAACTTCGTGAACGTGAACTGGATGTTCATCAAGAGCCTGGAAGGCATCCAGGACGCGGAGGAACTGATCATGGGAACCAGCTACCGCACCCGGAAGGCCATCCGCAAAGCGGAAAAGAACGGTGTTTTCCTGGAGCAGGCAACGCTGGAGACCCTTGATGAGTTCTACGGCGCCCTGAGCCGGGCCGGCGACGAAAAGGGCTTTGTCTACCGCGAACGCGCCTACTATGAACAGCTGCTCCGCACCACGTCGGCCGAGTTCACCAAGCTCATGATGGCCAAGATTGACATTCCCGCCTACCGGAAATCCATTACGGAGCGGCTGGCCGCGGAATCGGAAACCGCGGCAGAACTCCGCCGCGACGTAGAGGAGACCGGCAGCAAGAAGAAGGCCAACCGGCTCAAAGTGGTCCAGGACCTGGTGGACAGCTACGAGCGAAGCCTGAAGGACATTGAACGCTTTCCGGATTCGGTTGGCGTTGCCACGGTGGCCGCCATCCACTTCGTCTGCTACGGCGACGAAGTGGTCTGCGTCATCGGCGGCACCGTACAGGACTACATCTACTTCAACGGCGCCACGTCGCTGTACTGGGGAATGATGCTGCACGCCCTTGAAAAGGGCTACCCGCGGTACAACTTCTACGGCACGTTCGGCATCTCCGGCCAGGACGAGGAAGGCCACGGCGGCTACGAGTTCAAGAAGGGCTTCGGCGGCGAAGTGGTCCAGCTCGTGGGCGACTTTGTGATGCCTGTCCGCCCTGCCGTGTTCCGCGCCAATAAGCTTGCCCGCGCGGCAGCGGGGGCCGCCCGCCTCCTGCTGGCCAAACTGCCCCTGCGGCGCTCCGCCTGACGCGCTCCGCAGCCACGCTGCACACCATTACAACGGGAGGAGGGACCCATGACCGACCGGCCTGACTATCCCGGCGGCGGATCACCGAAGGCAACGCCATCACCGAAGGCAACGCCGCGCACGGACGGCCTGCCCAAAACCGAGCCGCTGACCCCCTCCCAGCTGCGGCAGAATGCTGCGGCGAAAAGGATGCTGCGGCGCCTGGTCCAGGGCGAGAACCCGCCCACGGCTCCCATGAGCATCGTGGACAGGCTCACCGGGAGCCCCTATGCGAACCCCATGATCCAGGTGGGCGGCGTGGACACGTCCGCCCGGAAAACCCTGGATTTCGCGCTGCACCTGGCCGAAACCATGTTCCGCTACGGTGCTGGTGCCTTGGAGGTTGAAACCAGCATCATTGCCGTCACGGCGGCGCTTGGCCTGAAGAACATCGAAGTGGACATCACCAACCAGTCGGTGGGCATCAACTACGCCCCCAAGGACCAAACACCCATTGCGCTGCTGCGGGTGGTCCGGTCCTGGACCAACAACTACGCGGGCCTGGCCAAGGTCCACCAGCTGGTGACGGACATCGTTGCCGGGGGAGTAGGGCGTGATGAGGCGATCCGCAGGCTGGATGAGGCCATCACCAGTCCCAAGCCGTTCCCCCGCTGGATGGTGACGGCGGCGTTCGGGGTATTTGCTGCCGCGTTCGTTGCTGTGCTGGGCGGAGGCCCGGTGTCCTCCGCCATTGCGTTCGCCGTCAACATCGGCGTGAGCCTGCTGGCCCGCCAGTTGGGCCGCTGGCGCGTGCCGGACTTCTTCACCACCGCCAGCTGCTCCTTCGCCGTGACCCTGCTGGCGTTGCTCTTGTGGCAGTTTGGGCTGACCACCTCGCCGGCGATCGTGGTGGTGGGCGGAATCCTCCTGCTCCTGCCCACAGGCCGGCTGGTCTCCTCCGTGCAGGACGCCATCAACGGCTTCCCCGTGACCGCCGCGGGGCGGTTCCTTTCCACCCTGCTGACCTTTGGCGCGCTGGTGGCAGGCATCGCCGTCGCTTTTGTGGTGGGCCAGCTGACCAGCATGCAGGCCATCGACGTGACGCAGACCTTCCCGCCCGCCTACGACTTGTGGGTGCTGGTGATCCTTGTTGCCGTGGCGGTGATGGCCATCGGGGTGACCGAGCAGACCACCTGGCAGCTCCTGCTTCCCACCGCGGCCGTGGGGGTCGCGGGGTACCTGGTCCTGCTGGGCGGCGGCCTGCTGGGCATTGGTGACCGGTTCTCGCCGGCCCTGGCCGCCGTGGTGATCGGCCTGCTGGCCCGGGTGGTCGCCTTGCGGATGGGAGCACCCCAGCTGGTGGTGGCGGTACCGGCGGCACTGATCCTGCTGCCCGGCCTCACCATTTTCCGCTCCATGTACGTACTGACCATCGAGGAAGCCGAGATCCTGCTCGGCGCCGGCGGGATGCTCAACGCCGGTGCCATCGTCCTGGGAACTGCCGGGGGGATCGTGCTGGGAGATACCCTTGCCAGGCCACTGACCCGCAGCCTGGCCAGCAACGAGCGCCGGCGGGCCCGCCGCCGCTGACCAGGCCTGGCTGCCTAGATCTGTCCTACGGGCAACTTCTTCTCCGCCTGGAAAACGTCCTCAACGCGGCCCTTGGCCCAGTAGCCGGACAGGGAAACCTGCTTGCGTTCCAGGCCGCGCTGGACGAAAAGGACATCCCGGAGCGCCTTCATGTACCCCCGCTCGCCGTGGGCAAAAACGTCCACCCTGCCGGCGGGCCAGTCAGCGTCCGCAACGGCCTGCACCAGGAGGTTGCTTTCGCCGGCGGGGACACCGTGGCGGAAGAGCCAGTGCAGTTCCAGCCCGGCCGGGGCGGCAATTGGCTGGATGTCGGCGTCGGAATCGACCTCGAGGAACGCGACGCCGGCTGCTTCCGCAGGCAGGGATTCAATGCAGGCGGCGATGGCGGGCAGGGCGGCCTCGTCTCCGGCGAACAGGTACCAGTCAGCTTCGGGATTCGGGTTGTACGCTCCACCCGGGCCGGTGAAAGTCAGGGTGTCGCCCGGCCGGGCCCTGGCCGCCCACGGCCCGGCCAGCCCCTCATCGCCGTGGACCACAAAGTCGATGGCAAGTTCCCGGGCCGCGGTATCCACCCAGCGGAGGGTGTATGTGCGCGTGAAAGGCCATTGTTCCCGAGGCATTGTCTCCCGGATGCTCCACAGATCGAGGGGTGAGGGGTACTGGACACCCGGCTGCGGAAAGACGATCTTGACGTACCGGTCAACAAAGCCGTTGTTGACGAAATCGGCGAAACCGTCACCGCCAGCGACAATCCGGACCATTTGCGGCGCCAGCTGTTCGCGGCGCACCACCGTGAGGTTGACCTGGGGGCGGCTTTTCTTGCTGGCGCTGGTGGAGGCGGGAACAATGCTCATAAGGCAAGCCTAAGCTAGGGCACCGCCGGAAGCTCCCAGGTTACATCCGCGGCCCCCTGCTCACGCAGGAGCGCGTTGACACGGCTGAACGGGCGGGAGCCAAAGAAACCCCGTGAAGCGGACAAGGGGCTGGGGTGCGCGCTGGACACTGCCGGGACCCCGGGCAGCAGCGTGCGCACGCTCTCGGCGTCCTTTCCCCACAAAACCGCGACCAACGGCAAGGGCGACCCGTCCGGTGCCCGCCGCGCGCCCAGCGCCTCGACGGCCGCCGTCGTAATGTCTTCCCAGCCCTTCCTCCGGTGGGATCCTGCAGATCCCGCCCGTACCGTCATCACGCGGTTCAGCAGCAGCACCCCCTGCCCGGCCCACGCGGAGAGGTCACCATGCACCCTCGGCGGGATTCCCAGGTCAGCCTCCAGCTCCCGGTAGATGTTCGCGAGGCTCCTGGGAATGGGCCGGACGTGCGGGTCAACGGCAAAGGACAGTCCGACGGCGTGTCCCGGCGTGGGGTAAGGGTCCTGTCCCACAACCAGCACCTTCACCTCCGCGAGGGGCTGGCGGAAGGCCCGCAGGACGTTCGACGGCGCCGGCA
The DNA here is from genome assembly GCF_059758765.1 of Pseudarthrobacter sp. GQ63. Lineage (NCBI taxonomy): Bacteria > Bacillati > Actinomycetota > Actinomycetes > Micrococcales > Micrococcaceae > Pseudarthrobacter > Pseudarthrobacter sp. GQ63. Next base: position 181,357 of record NZ_JCAXEF010000008.1, on the reverse strand, counting down.
GGACCTGGTGCCCGGCCGCCACCTCGCCAGCCGCGAAGCGAAGAACGGCGCGAAGTTCCGCGTCCACGTCCGAGAGTGCGGCGGCCCAGTCGGGCGCCATCAGCTCCGCCAGCGGCAGCTGCGCCAGATCGGCGAAGCCGGTGCTGCCTGCCGGTTCCTGCTCCAGCTCAAACAAGGCGTCCGATTCAAACATCAGTCCATTCTTGCAGGCGGCGGGAGGCGCCGGCTGTACCGTTCGGCGTGTGCGGCAGGGCTATGCGCAAATGACAATGGTGTTGTTCGTCCGTAGCATGGGGGTCAGACATTTACGTAACCAGCTAAGGAGAGTGCGCCGTGGCGGAGCCAGCTCGGGAGCACCTGCCGGCGCAGGAACAACGGAACACCCTGCTGGCGGATTTCACGCTGCGGGAGTCGCCGCTGAGCGAGCGGGACCAGCAGATGCTCGCACTGGAGCGGCAGTGGTGGAAGTATGCCGGCGCCAAGGAACAGGCCATCCGGGAACTGTTCGATCTGTCCGCCACGCACTATTACCAGCTCCTCAACGCCCTGATCGACACCGAGGATGCGCTGGCGCACGACCCCATGCTGGTCAAGAGATTGCGTAGACTACGTACGTCGCGTCACCGTGCACGCACTGCACGCCGCCTGGGGTCCGACGCATAAGACGCTCACGCTGAGTCCTCAGCAGCTACACACAAGGATGTCTCTTTCCCATGACCAAATACGCCCGCGATGAATTCGACAAGGTCCCGGAGACCGCGTCGCGACAAGGTGTACACCGCACAGCCCCCGCTCCGGCACGGGTCCGTCTCTGGCCCATCCTGACTGCGGGGATTGTTGCGCTGGCCATCGGCGTGGTTTCCTTCCTGATCCTGCCCAAGCTGGGATTCGACGGTCCGGCAACCCAGGCGTCGTCGAGCCTGGAAGCAGCGCCGCTGGCCGAAACCGGTTCGACTCCATCCGCTACGCCTGAGACGGCGGACGTCCCCTCCACCGAGCCGGAGCCGTCGTTTTCCCCCGAACCGGCCGGCACCGCGGGGAACGGGACCCCATCCAGCCCCCCGAGCACTGCTCCGGCCGCAACAGTGGACAAGGCCCAGGCAGTGGCGGTCTACAACGCTGCCGGAACTGCCGGGCTGGCCAGCCGGGTGGGCGGCACCGTGCAGTCCGACGGGTGGACCCTGGGGCAGGTAGGCAACTGGGCAGGGGCGCCCCAGCAGGGTTCCATCATCTTCTACGCGGGGGCGGCACAGGAGGCCAACGCGCAGGCCCTCGGGGAACTCCTGGGAGTCCCCACCGTGGTGGAGAGCATCGAATTCCAGGTTCCCCTGGTGGTGGTGCTCGGCCCCGGATACCGGTAGGCCGGGTTCTCCAACAGGACGCGTTCCGCCACGCGTGCCCACGTCAGGGCCGGGATTACGCCTGAATAACGTTTCCGCCCGGCCATGCTGTGCCCCGGCGCTGCCGGCGTCCATTGGCTAAAGTGAGTTCCGGGCCTCGAGCCACGGCGGCACCGGCGCAGCATCCCGGACCTAACGGAAAGAGTGGTCATCATGGCACGAGGAACCGTCAAATGGTTCAACGCGGAAAAGGGCTACGGCTTCATTACCGTTGACGGCTCCGGGGACGACGTCTTTGTCCACTGGTCCGCCATCCAGGGCGAGGGCTACCGCGCACTGGACGAAGGCCAGCGCGTGGAACTCGAGGTCGGCGAAGGCGAGAAAGGCCCGCAGGCCGAAAGCGTCCGGCCGGCCGAGTGAAGCATCCGTTTCCACCCGCTGCACCCAACCGTCCGTTCTTCGCCGCAGCCCTTTGCGGCACGCTGGCCCTGACAGGCTGCTCCGGGGTGACCGGAAACGCGCGCACGGAGGCGGCGGAGGCCTCCGGTGACGGCACGCTGCGGGTGGGCCTCATCCTGGACAACACCGGTGACAACAGCTTCCTGAACGGTCCCCAGCTGGCAGCCGCCAAGCTCGCCGTCCAGGAAATCAACGCTGCCGGCGGGCACAAGGGCCGGCCGGTGGAACTCCTGCCCGTTGAATCAGGCCAGGACACAGCGTCCCAGGCGCAGTCCCTGGTGCAGGCTAAAGCGGATGTGGTCATCGGCCCCACCGACTCCAGCCACGCCTCCGCAGCTGTCGATATCCTCTCCAGGGCGCGGACGCCACTGATTTCACCTGCCAATACCGCGGCCGGGCTCAGCAGTATTGCCAGCGGCGGATACTACTTCCGGACGGCTGCCGCCGACGTCGCACAGGGACCCGTGCTGGCCAAGCTCGCCAAGGACGCCGGCGCTGCCACCATCTCCGTGGTGTACCAGGAAGGCTCCTACGGCAGCGATGTCTCCGCGGCCGTCTCCGCGTCCGCTGAACAGGCGGGCCTGGACGTGTTGTCAGCGGTGGGCTTCACGCCGGGTGAAGCTGGATCTGCGGCTGCCGCAATCCGCGAGGCGCAACCCGACGCCGTCATCATGGTGGCCCGTGACGGCGCACAGGGCGCCCTGGCTGAGCTGAACAACGCCGCCCTTGCAGGCTCAAGGCTTATCCTGAGCGACGGCGCCTTCAGCCGGTACGGCTCCAAACTGGGAACCAGAGCCCTGGACGGTGCACGTGCGGTCGTTCCGGGGCAGCTTCCCTCGGCAGGGTTCCAGGAAAGACTGCTGGGCATCGATCCGGCCCTGAAGGATGTGTCCTTCGCGGCGGAGACGTACGACGCCGTGACCCTTGCCGCGCTCGCAGCGGCCAGGGCCGAGGACGATTCCGGGCGTTCAATCGCCGCAAGCCTGATACCGGTATCAGGCGGGACTGCTGACGGAACAGGCCCGGCTGGAACGGCGCCCTGCCCCAGCTACAAAGACTGCCTGGCAGGCAAGGCTTCCGGTGCGGACATCAATTACGACGGCGAATCGGGCCCCATCGCCTTCGATGCCAACGGTGACATCACCTCGGCCGCCTTCACGGTGTTCACATATGGCGCCGACAACATTCCGGCGGCCACCGGCGTCGAAACGGCAGGCCGCGCCGCCGGCTGATCGCCCTCGGCGAAGACGTGCCCGCCAGGGTGCTTTCCGCCGGTTATTCGCTTGCACTCTCACGTGGGGAGTGCTAATTATTGAGTTAGCACTCTGACGTACCGACTGCTAAGCAAAGCGTGGCTCCGGCCGGCGGCGCCGGCATCGGTCGAAGAGCGAAGAAACACCTAACTGGAGTGAGACCCACACCCGAAGGCATACAGAGGCCGCCGGCAACGGGTCGTCCGTCGCGGGCACTGCAGCGAAGGTTCATTCTTAACGACTGTCCCGAAAGGACTACTGCCGTTATGGCCAAGATCATTGCATTTGATGAAGAGGCACGCCGCGGCCTTGAGCGGGGCCTGAACATCCTCGCCGACGCCGTTAAGGTCACCCTCGGCCCGCGTGGACGCAACGTCGTCCTCGAAAAGAAGTGGGGCGCCCCCACGATCACCAACGATGGTGTTTCCATCGCCAAGGAGATCGAGCTGGACGATCCTTACGAGAAGATCGGCGCCGAGCTGGTCAAGGAAGTTGCCAAGAAGACGGACGACGTCGCCGGCGACGGCACCACCACAGCAACCGTGCTGGCACAGGCACTGGTGAAGGAAGGCCTGCGCAACGTTGCTGCCGGCGCCGACCCGCTGTCCCTCAAGCGCGGCATCGAGAAGGCCGTTGAGGCCGTCACCGCCGAACTTCTGAACTCCGCCAAGGAGATCGAAACCAAGGAAGAGATCGCCGCCACGGCGTCCATCTCCGCCGGTGACGAGGAAATCGGTGCACTCATCGCCGAAGCCCTGGACAAGGTGGGCAAGGAAGGCGTCATCACGGTCGAGGAGTCCAACACCTTCGGCCTGGAGCTTGAGCTCACCGAAGGCATGCGCTTCGACAAGGGCTACATCTCGGCCTACTTCGTCACCGACGCTGAGCGCCAGGAAACGGTCCTCGAGGATCCGTACATCCTGATCGTCAACTCCAAGATCTCCAACGTCAAGGAACTGGTTGCTGTCCTGGAAAAGGTCATGCAGTCCAACAAGCCGCTGCTGATCATCGCTGAGGACATCGAGGGTGAGGCCCTGGCCACCCTGATCGTCAACAAGATCCGCGGCACCTTCAAGTCCGTCGCCGTCAAGGCTCCGGGCTTCGGCGACCGCCGCAAGGCACAGCTTGCCGACATCGCCGTCCTCACCGGCGGCCAGGTCATCTCCGAGGAAGTCGGCCTGAAGCTGGAAAACGCCGGCCTGGAACTCCTGGGCCAGGCACGCAAGGTTGTTGTCACCAAGGACGAGACCACCATCGTCGAGGGTGCCGGCGACGCCGACCAGATCGCCGGCCGCGTTTCGCAGATCCGCGCCGAGATCGAAAACTCCGACTCCGACTACGACCGCGAGAAGCTGCAGGAGCGCCTGGCCAAGCTGGCCGGCGGCGTTGCAGTCATCAAGGCCGGTGCCGCAACGGAAGTTGAGCTCAAGGAGCGCAAGCACCGCATCGAAGACGCCGTGCGCAACGCCAAGGCTGCCGTTGAGGAAGGCATCGTCGCCGGTGGCGGCGTGGCCCTCATCCAGGCCGGCGCCAAGGCATTCGCCAACCTGCAGCTGTCCGGCGACGAAGCAACCGGTGCGAACATTGTCCGCGTTGCCATCGACGCCCCGCTGAAGCAGATCGCCTTCAACGCCGGCCTCGAGCCCGGTGTCGTGGTGGACAAGGTCCGCGGCCTCCCCGCCGGCCACGGCCTGAACGCAGCCACCGGTGAGTATGTCGACCTGCTGGCCGCCGGCGTCAACGACCCCGTCAAGGTGACCCGCTCTGCCCTGCAGAACGCGGCTTCCATCGCTGGCCTCTTCCTCACCACCGAGGCAGTTGTTGCTGACAAGCCGGAGAAGAACGCTGCTCCTGCCGGCGGCGACGACATGGGTGGCATGGGCGGAATGGGCGGCTTCTAGCCACTCCTGCCGGGACCTGTCCCGCTAAACACGAATGTGGCCCCCTCTCCGGAGGGGGCCACATTCGTGTTTTACCGCAGGTTGTGACTACTTGGCGCTGGCCAGCATTCCTTCAACTTCCTTCTTGAACGCGTCAGCGGCCGCCTGGGGCGTGAGGCGGTCATAGAGCACCTCATCGGTGTAGCGCTTGATGACGTTCTGTACGCTTCCCGCGCCCACCGGCGGGACCGGCGGGGCCTCCTTGATATCGGGTGCGATGTCCTTCAGGAAGCCCACCACTGTGGTGTCGGCAGGCTTCAGGGACGGCGTAATGCTCTCAACGATGTCCGTGTTGGTGGGCACGCCGCGGTCCGTCATCAGGATGGCCCCGGCCTCCGGGCTGTTGGCCAGGTAGTTGATGAAGGTGGAAGCGGCTTCCGGGTGCTTGGAGCGTGAGGAGGCCGACCAGAACATGGTGGGCTTGTAGTACATCCCGTTCTCAGCCGACGAACCGTCGAGGCTGGGTGCCCGAAGCATCTTGATGCTGCTCCCGGTAGTGGACTCCAGGGACCCGAGCTGGTTGGTCCACCACCACGCCATGCCTACCCTGTTGGTTCCGAAAAGGCTCTCCTCGAGTCCGGCGCCGGAGTCCTCCGTGGCCACCGTGGCCGGCGGGCTTGCCTTGGAGTCGCGCTGTTCCTTCAGCCGTTCCCAGAAGGACGCGGCCGTGGCGGTATCGAAATCGAGCTTGCCGTCCTGCGAGTACAGGTTCTCCCCGTGCTGGCGCAGCCAGATGATCAGGTCGGCTTCATTGCTTCCGTAGGCGGCACCGTAGTTCTTGCCGTCCCCGGCGGCGCTGATCTTCGAGGCTGTTGCCATGAACTCCTCCCACGTCCACGTGGTGTCATCCGGGATGGGAACATTGGCTGCTTCGAAGACCTTGGTGTTGGCCATGATGACATAGGCGTTCTGGCCGGTGCTGAGTCCGTACTGGGCGCCGTCATACTGGCCCGACACCAGGGCCTCCTGGTCCAGCTTGGAGGTATCGATACCGCCCTGCTTGGACAGGTCAAGGAGCGCCCCGCGCCCGCCGTATTCCGCGATGTACTTCTGGTCCATCTGGATCACGTCCGGCGCATCGTTGGCGGCTGTCTTGGTGGCCAGCTTGTCCCAGTAGCTGCCCCACTCGCCCGGCTCGGATTCAATCTTGATGTTCGGGTGTTCCGCCTCGAAGGCATCGATAACCTTCTCGGTCTGGGCGTTGAGGTACTCGTTGCCCCACCAGGCAAACCGGAGGGTTACTTCCTCGTTGCTCTCAGAGCCTGAAGAGGTGCCACAGCCTGTGGCGAGGAGGGAGAGTGCGACGGCGGCGGCGCCGAGCTGGAACTTCCTCCGGCTGAGGGTTGGGATCGTCATTGATGTGCCTTCCTGGTGCTGAGGGCGCTTTCCGTTGGCTGCCGCGGCGCGGTGCGTGTCGGGGACCGGATGAGAAAGCGTTTTCTCGTTTCAATACAGCGATTGTGCCCGCCCGGCTCTCCCCGCGTCAAGTATTTTCGGTAACCGCTTTCCGAGCAACGGCCACGGGCGGGCTCCGGTTTGTCGTGCCGGTCTGGCAGGATGGACCGGTGACGATTACTGCAGCGGCTGACGGTTCGGCCTTGGGAAACCCTGGTCCGGCCGGCTGGGCCTGGTACGTGAATGACGACTGCTGGCGTGCCGGCGGTTGGCCCCACGGGACCAACAACCAAGGCGAACTGATGGCGGTCCTGGATCTGTTCCGGGCCACAGCCCACCTTCCCCAGGAGGACCTTCACATCCTCTGCGACAGCCAGTACGTCATCAATTCGATCACTAAGTGGATGCCGGGATGGAAGCGCAAAGGCTGGCGCAAAGCAGACGGGAAGCCGGTCCTCAATGTGGACCTGCTCAAGGAGCTGGACCGTGAGCTTGCCGGCCGGAAGTACACCTTCGAATGGGTGAAGGGGCATGCAGGGCATGACCTGAACGAAGCCGCGGACGAACGTGCGCGGGCGGCCGCAACGGCCTACCAGCAGGGCGTGGCTGCCCGCTCCGGGCCAGGCTTTCCCGGTGCCCACCATGCACACCCGGCGCCGGCGAAACAGGAAGCCAGGGATGCACGCCCGGAACCAGAAAAGCCGGCAGCGGCCTACGAGGAACCTGACCTGTTCAGCCAGCTGGACAACCGGGGTTTCGATGCGACGGGGACTGCCGCAAAGGCAGCTGAAGCCCGGCCTGAGGCCGTGGTGGAGGAACTTGAGCGGGAACTGCTGGGCCCGCTGGTGCGCGGGGACATCGGCAGGACAGCCGTCCTGCTCCACCCCGATTTCATGGAGATCGGCAGCTCAGGCAGGATGTGGACCCGGGACGCCATGATGATGGCGCTCGAGGAGGACCCGGGCGAGCGGACGGACATCGAGATCCTGGGTGCCGAACGCGTCGGTGCTGAGGCGGTCCTCCTCACGTACCGCAGCTATGCGCGCTCCGGCACCACCCTCAGGAGCTCGCTGTGGGTACTGGACGGCGGCCGGTGGCGGCTGCGGTTCCACCAGGGCACACCCGAAGCCTAGGCGCAGCTCAGCTGAACCGCTGGGTATTGCCCTGTTCCGCCTGCGCGTAGGTGGCTGCTGCTGAGGCAAGCGCGGTGTTGATGGATGCCAGCGATGCCTCCACCCTCCACTGCGTAAGGGTCCATTCCGTAATCAGTGCCTGGAAGTTCGTGGCGGCGGAGCCCCGCCAGGAACCCTGGAGTTCGTCCAGTCCGCGTTTCATGGCCTGGACATCGGCGCTGATTCTGTCCATGGTGGCCTGGACGCTGGCGGACTTCAGCTGCAGGAGTTCGGTATCGACGGAGATAATGCTCATGGTGGTGCCTTTCGCTGTGCGGCAGCTTGCGCCTGCGGGCCCGGCCGGTCCGGTCCCTTGCCTTCGAGCGTAGGAAAACCGCTCGGGACGCTGCCACTGCAAACGGCTATATGTGCATAACCTCGCCGCCGCTGCCCTTGCTCTTTTCCGCACGGTTCTCTTCTGCGGGCATCCCCGCATCCGGGATGTCGTCACGCTGCGGAAGGCTGACCACGAGGGTGGCGCCGCCGCCGTCGGTCTTTTCAACCCGGACGCTGCCGCCGTGGGAGCCCACGATCGCGGCAACAATGGCGAGTCCCAGCCCGCTGCCTCCCGTTTCCCGCGTCCTGGAGGTGTCTGCCCGGTAGAACCGCTCAAAGACCTTGGATGCGTCTTCTTCCGAAATGCCTGGCCCGTGGTCCCGAACTTCGATCACGGAGCGCAACTGCCCGTCTTCCGCCGCCCGGACCCCCACCGCCAGCTCGATGGGGCTGCCCTCAGGGGTGTAACGGAGGGCGTTGCCCACGAGGTTGCCCACTACCTGGCGGAGCTTGGCTTCGTCGCCCAGCGCAGGGGCAGGCGTGGCGGGAGCGCCGTCGAGGCCGGTCAGCGAAATCACGCGGGAGCGGTCGCTGGCCTGGGTGTCCACCACGGCATCATGCGCAATGAGCTGGAGGTCCACGGGCTTTTGCTGCAACGGCCGCTGCTCGTCAAGGCGGGCCAGCAGCAGCAGGTCTTCCACCATCGAACCCATGCGCTTGGCTTCGCTTTCGATCCTTCCCATGGCTGTGGACACGTCTTCCTCCGTGGCCAGCGCTCCATGCCGGTACAGCTCGGAGAACCCCCGGATGGTCACGAGCGGGGTCCGCAGCTCGTGGGAGGCGTCGGCCGCGAACCGCCGCATCCTCGCCTCCGATGCGGTGCGGGCCGCGAAGGCTGTTTCGATATGGGCGAGCATGGCGTTCAGCGACCTGCTCAACCGCCCGAGCTCGGTTCCGGGGTTTTCGACCTCCACGCGGCGGGAAAGATCGCCGGCGGCGATTGCGGCGGCCGTCTTTTCCACCCGGGCCAGCGGCCTGAAGGAGCGGGAGACGGTCCAGCTTGCAATGAGGGACGCGAGCAGCAGGGTCAGCAGCCCCACCCCCGTCACCACCAAGGTGGCGTGCTTAAGGACGTCGTCGACGCTCCGCAGGGGCAGCCCTATGGCCACCACTGCTGTGGTCTGGCCGTTCTGCACGGGCACAGCGACCACCCGCCAGTTCTCGCCGTCCGTGCCCCGTACCTGGTACGGGACCGTCCCGCGTGCCTGGGCCTGTTCCACGGTGATGGAGCTGATGTCCGGGCGGTTCTCCGAATCGCCGCCGAACGGATAGGGCTCCTCGCCGGGGGCGAAGAGAATCAATGAATAGTCCGTGGGGACCATCGGGTTCGTGGGAGCCTGCAGCGGCGTGAAGGAGCGCTGTTTCCGGGCCAGGTCCACAGCGGCATACAGCTTGCCGTCCACCTGCCCCTGCAGGTAACTGTGCAACAGCGCCAGCGTTCCAGCCCCGGTCACTGTCAGGGCAACTATCAGCAGCGCCATGATCATGGCCACCAGCTGCGTCCTCAGGGACGCCGACTTCCATCGCTGCAGCAAGGTCAGCGCTTTTCTGCCGTCCGGAGCACGTAGCCCACGCCGCGCTTGGTCTGGATCAGTGCGGGGGCGTCGGGGTCGATGTCCACCTTCCGGCGAAGGTAGGAGATGTACGACTCCACGATGGAGGCGTCACCGTTGAAGTTGTATTCCCAGACGTGGTCCAGGATCTGCGATTTGGAGAGCACCCGGTTGGGGTTGAGCATGAGGTAGCGGAGCAGCTTGAACTCGGTGGGGGAGAGCTCAATCACGGTACCGCCGCGGCGTACTTCGTGCGCGTCGTCGTCGAGCTCCAGATCGTCCACGCGGATCACGGCGTCGTCATCCATCATCGGCTGCGTGCGGCGCAGGACGGCGCGGATCCGGGCCACTACCTCATCGAGGCTGAACGGTTTGGTGACGTAATCGTCCCCGCCGACAGTGAGCCCGGTGACCTTGTCCTCGGTGTCGTCCTTGGCAGTAAGGAACAGCACCGGGAAATGTTTCCCGGCGGCGCGGAGGCGGCGGGTGACAGTGAAGCCGTCCATGTCAGGGAGCATGACGTCCAGCACGGCCAGGTCCGGGGCATGGGCATCCGCGGCTGCAAGGGCGTCACGTCCGTTTGCGGCCGAGACGACGTCAAATCCGGCAAACCGCAGCGAGGTGGAGAGCAGCTCGCGGATGTTGGGTTCGTCGTCGACAACGAGGAGCTTCGCTTCTGGACCGTTCTTGTTCATGCTCCCATCATGCTCCCAGACTCTGGGAGTTGTCTGGATATTTGTTGGAAGCAAGGTGGGGAAAAGGGGGTGCTCACCAACCCATGGTCCCGGGTTCGCCCTTGAACGGGCCAGCCACGCGGTCAGTGATCCAGCCGCCGTAGAAGCCTCCCGCCTGCGGACGGACACGTTCGCCCTCCACCTCGCAGTAGTCCATCATGCCCGGGTACACGGCAACGCGGTCAGCCAGTGCCTCATACCCCTTGGATGGCTCCGGGTAGAACCACGCTGCTGCTTCAGCCACCGTCCCGCCGCCGTGGACAGTCAGGTACTGTGCTGCGCCTTTGAACTCACAGAAGCTGCTTCCGGGGGCCGGTTCCAAGGACCCTGGCGGGAACGCCGACCGGGGCAGGTAGTAGACCGGCGGGTGGCTGGTTTCGAGCACCCTGAGCGAGTCGGTGGTGTCCAGGATCAGTTCGCCGCCAAGGACGATCCGGATCCGCTCGGTGCCCGGCTCCACGCGTGGGGGCCGGGGGTAGTCCCATACGGATTCCTGTCCGGGACGGGGAACGGCGGGGGTGACTTTTCGGCGCATGCCTCCAGTGTGCAGGACGGGAACCCAAACCGGAGTAAGAACGTTCCGTGCTTCACGCCTTCCGCCGGGTGCAGCACGGGAATACAGTGATGGTGCCGGGCTTGGGTCCGTCCCGAATCCGGCACCGCAGGGCCCTTGTTGCGCCCGCAGACCCGCGCTTGGCTGCTCCACAATTTGTTCTTCAATGATTTCCGGCCCAATGAAGGGGATAGACCATCATGACTGACCTGAGTGCATCCGAAAACACCGCATCCAATGAACGCAGCATCCGGGACTGGGCGGACCTGGCGGAGGAAATGTGGTCATACCTCACCGGCAAGGGTGCCGCGATCAACTACCAGTTCGTTGATATGACCATCGAAGTTCCGCGTGACATTGGCCCCGACGCTCCCCGGGCCACCTGGAAGCTGAACGGCAGCCTGCGCGTCACCACCAGCGACAAGGATGCCGCCGGCTCCGATCTGAACCGTGGCTGACGGATATGGCTGACTACCGCCTGGACGTGGATCTGGACTTCTCGTACACAGATGAGTCCGGATCAGTTACGAGGGGGAGCGCCCGGTCCTCGGGCACGGACGTCACGGTGTCCATGGACAGCCTGGCGCCCCTGGGAGGCGGCGGCATCCCGTCACTGGAGGAAATCAGGCCACTGGCGGAGATGCTGGCCGGGAAGGGACTCAGTGTCACCCTCTCCGGCCCGGACGGAAGTATCGTCAGCCTGGGTGCGGTGAACAGCCCCGCCCCGCAGCGCCTGGTGACGCGCTCGCCCCACATCAAACTGGGCAAGCTGGGAGCGCTCGTGCCGATCGTCAGGCAAGGGCGGCGCAAGTCTGCAGCCGTCCCGCTGCTGCCGCCGTCCACTCCGTTGCCCCTGCTCCCCACCGTCCGGCGGAAAATCAACCGCCGGATCACCACCACGCACTACACCCGGGGCAGCGGCCGGCCGCGGCTGATCTTCGTCCAGGACTCAGCCACTTGGACCGGACAGATCCCCCGGGAGGTGACGCTTGCCGGGGAGAAGACCACGATCGGGAGTGACCCGGGCTGCGACATCCTCCTGGAGGGGCTCGACGGGTTCCACGCCGAAATCAGGCATGACGAGCAGGACGAGTACGTCCTGGTCCCTCACGGCGTGGTCAGCGGCAGCGTGGCGCAGGGCGGACCTTCAGTGCTTCGCACCGGCGCCAGGATCCAGATGGGGCAGTGGTGCCTCGCCTTCTTCCGGGAAGAGTTCGCCGACCACGGGCGCCCTTACGGCGGCCGCAGCGGTGGTGAACTGGCGTACGAGCGCCCGCAGTTCGATCCTCGGACCGGCACCATGGAAAGGGACAGTTCGCGCGGGGTGACCTGACAGGACCCAACCTGGCCGGCACGGCCTAGTCAGCCGTCTCCACGTCCTTGGCGTCCATGATCCGGTACGCGTAGCCCTGTTCCGCCAGGAACCGCTGGCGCTTGGCGGCGAAGTCCTGGTCCAGGGTGTCCCGCGCCACGAGCGAGTAAAAGCGTGCCGAGCGGCCGTCCTTCTTGGGCCGCAGGAGCCTGCCCAGCCGCTGGGCTTCCTCCTGCCGGGAACCGAATGAGCCCGACACCTGGATCGCCACAGAGGCCTCGGGAAGGTCGATGGAAAAGTTGGCCACCTTGGAGACCACCAGCGTCTGGATCTCCCCGGCACGGAAGGCGTCAAACAGCTTCTGGCGCACCTTTACCGATGTATCGCCCTTGATCACGGGCGCATTGAGGCGCTCGCCGAGCTCGTCCAGCTGGTCGATGTACTGGCCGATGACCAGCAGCTGTTCACCCGTATGCCGGCTGACCAACTGCTCCACCACCTGGGTCTTGGACTCGGAGGTGGCACAGAGCCGGTACTTATCAGCGTCCTCGGCCATGGCGTAGGCAACCCGTTCGTCCTTGGGCAGGTCCACGCGGACTTCCACGCAGTCAGCAGGCGCGATGTAGCCCTGGGATTCGATGTCCTTCCAGGGCGCGTCGTACCGTTTGGGCCCGATCAGGCTGAATACCTCGCCCTCGCGGCCGTCCTCCCGCACCAGGGTTGCCGTCAGTCCGAGGCGCCGCCGCGCCTGCAGGTCCGCCGTCATCCGGAAGATCGGCGCTGGCAGGAGATGAACCTCGTCGTAGATGATCAAACCCCAGTCGTGCCCGTCCACCAGCTCCAGGTGGGGGTAGAGGCCGCCGCGCTTCATGGTGAGGACCTGGTAGGTGGCGATGGTCACCGGGCGGACCTCCTTGACCGCCCCGGAGTACTCGCCGATCTCGTCCTCGGTAAGGGACGTGCGCTTCAGCAGTTCGTCCTTCCACTGGCGCGCGGCCACGGTGTTGGTCACCAGGATCAGGGTGGTGGTGGACCCGGTAGCCATGGCGGCAGCCCCCACCAGTGTCTTCCCGGCGCCGCAGGGCAGCACCACCACGCCGCTGCCTCCGGACCAGAAGTTGTCGCTCGCCATTTGCTGGTAGGGCCTCAGCTTCCAGCCGTCCTCGTTGAGGGCGATCAAGTGCGGAGTGCCGTCCACGTAGCCCGCCAGGTCTTCGGCCGGCCAACCGATCTTCAGCAGCAGCTGTTTGAGCTGTCCCCGCTGGGAGGCGTGCACCACCACTGTTTCGCCGTCAATCCTTGGCCCGAGCAGGGGCTGGATCTTTTTGGCCCGGATTACTTCCTCCAGTACCGGATAGTCGTCGGTCCGCATGACCAGCCCGTGCTGGGGGTCCTTCTCCAGGCGCAGCCGTCCGTAGCGGGACATGGTTTCTTCAACGTCGATCAGCAGCGAATGCGGCACGGGGAAGCGCGAGTACTTCAGCAACGTATCCAGCACCTTCTCCGCATCCAGTCCGGCTGCGCGGGCGTTCCAGAGCCCCAGGGGCGTCAGCCGGTAACTGTGCATGTGCTCCGGTGCCCGTTCGAGCTCCGCGAAAGGTGCGATGGCGTGGCGGGCTTCGGTTGCCAGCTCGTGGTCCACTTCCAGCAAAATGGTCTTGTCGCTTTGGACGATCAAAGGTCCGTCGTTCACGCCGGGAAGTCCTTCACTGGCGCAGTTTCCTCTGCAGCCTCAATGTCGATAATGCGGTGGATGGACAGCACGCGTTCAGTTTCCCTGGCGGGATCAAACACCCGGACGCGTCCGCCGCTTACAGAGAGCGGAACAACCGTTTCCAGGTTGGCATTCCCCAGGCCGTCCACGACATTCATGCTGATCCGCTGCTTGAGCCTGATGGCGCGCTGCAGGGCCTCAAGCCCCAGCTGCGTCCCCGTTTCGCCCGCGTGGTCTCCGGACACACCGCGGTGTCCGACGGCGGCGCCACCCTGGCGCAGGACCGCCAGCTGGGCGTCCACCTCCTCCGTCCCGGGCGCCATCCGCGGTGCGGTGTACACCGGGCGGTGGGCGTCCTGGGCGGGCTGGGTTCCGCGGAGCCGGACGACGGGCTCATCCGCGCCGTCCACGGCCGGGGAGAGCCCCAGGGTGCGGAGGACCTGTGCGGTTTCCCGCGGTGGCGCGGAGGAAACCAGTACAGTTGGGGCAATCTTCTCCAGCTTCAGGTGGGCTGCCTTAGGCCCGGACAGAAGCTCCAGCAGGGTGCCCTCGTCCTCGCTGTGGACGAAGCTGGCCGCCGGCCCCACCCGCAGCCTTCCGTGCCGCAGCGATGTGTCCTCCACGAGATATTGGAGAGGCTGGGGCACCGCGGTGGCGGAGTGCTCGCGGAGGAACTCCAGGATGCCGGCAGCGTCGTACCCCGTGTCCAGGGCCCGCTTGATGGAGCCTTCCGAGAAGCGGTAGATGGTGGCCGGCCCCTGGCCTTCGGCGTCGGCCATCACCAGTAGCTTCTCGGTCAGCCCGGGGTCGAGGTATCCCGGGGCGACGGCTGTAAGATCTGCCTGGAGCAGGACATGGCTCAAAGCTGCCGGCAGGTGTTCGCCAAGGATGGCAATCGCGGCTTCCGGCTGGTCCTCCGCCAGGGCACTGCCCAGTTGGCTGAGGGCGCCGGACCCCACCAGGCCCAGGAGTTCAGCTTCGGCGAGCACACCGCGGATCATCGAGCTGAAGCGGCGGGCCATCCGCGGCTGGGCCCATTCCGCGCGCTGGAGGACCGCTGCGGCGTCAAGCACCGGAGCGGTGCCGTCTGCGGAGCCGGCCTCCACGGTCAGTTCGTGCAAAATCTCCAGGATGCGTTTGCGGACCAGGGGAGCGTCAGGCCGTTGGGCTTCCGCCGACAAAGCGATGATGGTGCTGCCGGAGGCTGAACGGTGCGCCGCCGGCACGCCCCGTGCCCCGTTGATGGGCTGGCCCACCAGGGACGGCACGCGCTCGCTGGCCAGCCAGGCATTCACCAGCCAGAGCCACTGTTCCTGGCGCGGCAGGACCAGCCATTCAAGCTGCGGAGGCTGGACCCAGGACGACGAATCGACGTCCAGGCGAATCAGGCCTGCCAGTGCGGCCAGTTCCAGCAGGAGTCCCGTTTGCTGCTGGTCGATCCGCAGCAACTCGGCCAGCCGCCTCATCTCGCGCACCCCAACGCCACCGCTGCGAAGCGTGGCCAAGGGCTGCTCCCGTACGGCATGGAGGAGCTCGCCCATCAGCCGCAGCGTCTCCGATATTGCGCTGAGCGCAGCATTCCTGCGCAGGACCGCAGAGGTCCGGCCGAGCTCTGGGACGGGGGGCTGGAGGGTGAAATCATTGATGATCGCGCCGTCGCGCAGCGAGAGTCCCACGCTGTGGGGCAGCTCCACGTGTGCGGCGTCCAGGGGCACCAGCAATCCGCGCGCCAGCAGCCAGTCCACGGGCCCGACGTCGGACCCCTCCGTGGTGATGGAGGCCTTGCGTTGCGCCTGGGGGACCGCCCCCATGGCCCAGTTGCGGAACCTGGCGAGCAACGCCGTCGTCCGCTCCGGTGCCGTGGACAGGATGGTGGTGAGGGCCTCAGGTGAGGAGGTCCAGTGCTGCAGCGCCAGCGCGGCCTCCATGGGAGTAGTGGCGTCGTGGATGGCCACGCCGCTGCGGTGCAGCTCGGAGACCAGCTGCACCACGCGCTGGGCGAAGGCGGGCTGAAGCCGGACCAGTTCCGTGTAGCTCCTGCCCAGCCCGGCGGGATAGATCCCCACCACGTCCTTCAGGGAGCCCACCGGGAGGTAGTGGCGCTGTTTTGCCGCAGGTTCCGGGGTGCCATGGGGAGGGTCGGCACGGTGCACCAGCGCCAGGTCCTGCAGAGAGTGCAGGATCCGTTCAACCGCGGCGCCCGACGAGCCCGGAATCATTTTGCGGAGTCCAGCCGCCGAGGCGCTGTGCCCGGTGTCCGTATTGGTGCACAGGTGCAGTGTCTCGAGGACCTGCATCTGCGGCCTGTTGAGCCGTTCCAGCGCACGCTGCACGCTGAGCCTGGCGCTGGCCCGCGCCGCGAGGGCGCCGAAGTCGGGGACGGGGGGAGAGATGAGGTCCGGCCGGGCGTCGAACAGCGCACGCAGTGAATCATCGCTGCGTGCCTCCAGCTCCTTGCTCAACGCGCGAATGAGGGACATCAGTCCAACGTTACCGCCGGTCCGGCTTTCCTGCCCGGCGCCGCCCGGCAACGCTGTCCAGAACCAGGAAAAGCATCAGGAGGAACGCGACCGGCAGGCCGTACAGCGCCGAGTACGTGACCCAGGCGGGGGCCACTGACCCGGCGAAGGCCAAGGCCATCACGGTGCCTACTGCCACAAGGGAGAGCACGGCGACAGCTGCGGCGAGGATCATCAGGGTGCGCCGGTAACGCGAGGGTGTCATGGACGCAACGCTACAGCTCCGGCACCCTCCGGCGTGAACGCTGCTGTACGGAGCCCCGGAATGCCTCCGCAAGGCACGTAAAAGCAGGAATAGGGCGGTGGGCAGGATAACCTTGGGGGATAGACCAACACGGCCTGCAGCCGCCATACCCTAAACCCGCACAGCAATGCGGATGCGGTGGCGGGCGGCCGTGTCAGAAGACGCTGAACGAAGAAGGTTGATTACGTGCCTACCGGCAAGGTCAAGTGGTATGACAAGGACAAGGGCTTTGGTTTCCTCGCGGGCGAGGACGGCCAGGAGGTATTCCTGCCCAAATCGTCGCTGCCCGAGGGCGTAACAGAGCTTAAGGCCGGCACCCGGGTTGAGTTCGGTGTTGCTGACGGCCGGAAGGGTGCCCAGGCGCTTGGCCTGCGCGTGCTGGACAAGACGCCTTCCATCGCCAAGGCAAAGCGGCCCAGTGCAAAGGACCTTGCCCCCCTTGTCCAGGATCTGGTGACTGTCCTGGACAACCTGTCCGGAACGCTCTCGGCAGGCAAGTACCCGGAAGGCAACAAGGGCAAGGCCATCGCCGCTGCCCTGCGTAAGGTTGCCGACGAGCTGGACGTTTAGGCACTGATGATCCCGGAAGCTGAACAGCCGGTCCCGGCCCCGCCGGAACAGGACAGCACGACGGCGGGTGGCGCGGCCGCTGCCGGCCCCGCCGCTGCGGGGGCGAAGGCTCCGTCCAAGCGCCGCGCGGGTGTCCCGGTATGGCGGACAGGGAAGCCGGATGCCTTCCTCGCCGCCGCCGTGGACGCGGCGCGTGCTGCTGTGGAGGAAATCACGCCCGCACAAACCGTTGGCCGCCATCTGGCGGCCAAAAGCGAAGGCGACCGCCTGGTGACGCACCTGTTTGAATCCAGGCTGCCTGGCTACCTGGGCTGGCAGTGGTACGCGGTGCTGACCCGCAACTCCCGCTCAAAGGTGGTCACCGTCAGCGAGCTCGGCCTGTTGCCGTCGGAAGATGCGATCCTCGCCCCGGAATGGGTGCCGTGGGCTGAACGCGTCCGGCCCGAGGATGAGCAGGACCAGGAGCCGGAGCAGGTCCGGGCAGGGGAACCGGAAGTCGGCGCGCAGGAAGCTGCGCCCGCGGAAGGCGAAGCCGATGACGACGGCCAGGATGCCGTATCAGAGCCCGCCGTCGACGCCCCCGGTGGTGCCTCTCTTCCGCCCGCTCAGCCCGCGGAAGACGATGCCGTCACGCCTTAAGGCAAGCTGCGCGCCAAGGAACGCTTCCCACGACATACACAAAGGCGCCGCCCGGAACTAACCCCGGGCGGCGCCGTCGTAAGTTAACGCTCTTTGCTTCTGGGTGCGCTGCTTTTGGGACCACGGAGCCGCAGCGCGGACTGCTGCTGGAGCCCGCTACTTGCGCAGCTTGCCCACCACGAAGTCGATGCTGGCCAGCAGCGCGGAAACGTCGTCCGGTTCGATGGCCACGAACGTGGCGATGCGCAGCTGGTTGCGGCCGAGCTTTCGGTAGGGCTCGGTGTCCACGACGCCGTTGGCCCGCAGCACCTTTGCCACCACGGCTGCGTCCACTGACTCGTCAAAGTCGATGGTGGCGATGACGTTGGAGCGCTCATCCGGGTTGGTGACGAACGGGGTGGCGAACTCGGAAGATTCCGCCCAGCCGTAGATGCGGCCGGCGGAATCCGCGGTGCGTGCGGAGGCAAAATCCAGGCCGCCGTTCGCGTTCAGCCACTGCACCTGGGCATCCAGGGTCACCAGGGTGGACAACGACGGTGTGTTGTACGTCTGGTTCAGCCGCGAGTTGTCGATTGCGGTCTGCAGGTCGAGGAAATCCGGGATCCAGCGGTCGGTCGCCTTGATGCGGGCCGCGCGGTCCAGGGCGGCGGGGGAGAACAGGCCCAGCCAGAGTCCGCCGTCGGAGGCGAAGTTTTTCTGCGGGGCGAAGTAGTAGACGTCGCTCTCCGCCACGTCCACGTCAAGGCCGCCGGCGGCTGATGTTGCGTCAACCAGCACCAGCGCGCCCTCGTCCGCACCTGCGACGCGTCTCACGGGGGCGGAGACGCCCGTGGAGGTCTCGTTCTGCGGCCATGCGTAGACATCAACGCCCGCTTCGGCCTGCGCGGCCGGGCGGGTACCTGGTTCGGACTTGATGATGGAGGAGGCAGCCAGGAAGGGCGCCTTGTTGGTGGCGGCCGCAAACTTGGACCCGAACTCACCGAACGAGAGGTGCTGGGCCTTCTGCTCCACCAGGCCGAAGCTGGCGATGTCCCAGAACGCAGTGGAACCGCCGACGCCGAGGACCACCTCATAGCCCTCGGGTGCCCGGAAGAACTGGCTGAGGCCCTCGCGCACCGACCCCACCAGGTTCTTTACCGGAGCCTGCCGGTGCGAGGTTCCCAGGATGGTTTTCGACGCAGCGGAAAGCGCGTCGATCTGCTCCTGCCGGACCTTTGACGGTCCGGCGCCGAACCGTCCGTCCTTGGGCAGGAGGTCGGCGGGAATAGTGATGCTGTTTTCGCTCACAGGTGCTCCAATTTCGGCGTGGACGCGGCTGGGGTCCGGACGGGTGGTTGCTTGGCGGACAGTCGGCTGTGACTGCAACTCCGGCCCTCCTCATTCTGCCTGAACCGGCGTTGGGGCGGGAACCGGCACCGTCATAGTCCAGACATTGAGACGGCCTGTTGTGACGGCCGCCAACTATTCGGACAAAGTCAAAATAGGCTAAGCTTTCCAACGGACTACGTCGCGCGGAAGGCGATACGGTGGGACAACGCAAGGTACTGCGCTCGAGGAGCTGAGCTGGATGACGGATCTGATCGACACTACGGAGATGTACCTTCGGACCATCTTGGAGCTTGAGGAAGAGAACATCGTGGCCCTCCGCGCCCGGATCGCCGAACGCCTGCGCCACTCAGGGCCCACGGTCTCCCAGACCATTGGCAGGATGGAGCGGGACGGCCTGGTGGTGGTCTCGGGCGACCGGCACCTCGAACTCACCGAAGTTGGCCGGAAGCGCGCTACCGAAGTGATGCGGAAGCACCGGCTGGCTGAGCGGCTGCTGGCAGACGTGATCGGCCTGGACTGGGCCTACGTCCATGACGAGGCCTGCCGCTGGGAGCACGTCATGAGCGAACGCGTGGAACGGCGCATCTACGAGCTGCTTGACCACCCAACGGAGTCCCCGTACGGCAACCCCATCCCCGGACTGGCTGCCCTCGGCGGCCAGGCATCACAGGGCTTCGCCGACGGGGCCATCAGCCTGCTGGAAGCAATGAAGTCCTATGGCCCGGCGTCCGAGGTAACCGTAAGCCGCCTGGCTGAGCCAATCCAGGTGGAACCGGAACTGCTGGTCCAGCTGGACGAGGGCGGAATCCGCCCCGGGGCCGCAGTCTCGCTGGAGCGGGTGGGAGACTACATTTCGGTCCGCGTGCCCGGCATAGAGGGCGCCCTGGAGCTGCCACCGGAAGTGGCGGCCCACGTCTTCGTTGCCATCCGGTAAACGTGCGTTCTACCCCGGTTGGGGCAGAAGAGGCAAAGATAACGGAATTGTTACTTTGGGACTTCTGGCCCTATAGTTAAAACCCAAGCGTAGATACTAAAGCGTTACCTGATCCGGAGCCGAGCTCTGCCAGCGGATCAGGTGCACGAGTCATTACTGGCAGAGGCGGGGGAACCACAACCGGCAGACGGGGGACTGCCTTGGGGTGAAGTCCGTCAGCAGCAAGCCTCTTCCAGCGTTGGATCCTTCCGGGGATACCTCTGTGCCGAGCTTGCCCAGGCGGACCGGGTCTGTGAACTCTCTGACCCGAATCCGACAGCTAACTTCGCAGGCTTTCCAGAGAGGAACCCTTCTTGTCCATGCAGACCCCCAAGGGGCGCCGCCGCGCGGCCGCCCCCGTTTCAACGCCGCGCGTTGTCGAGGTCATCACCACGGAACGCCCCCGCGATCCGCACCGTGATGCACGCCGCCGTCGAGGACCCTTCCGGCAAATCACGGAATTTGCCTCCGCCAGCGGGATCGGCCAGAAGGCCGGAATCGCGCTGGCCGCCACCGGGCTGGTGTTGACCGTGACCGTTCCGGCAACCAGCCCCGTCATGGCTACAGACAATGCCGGCAGCGTTACCCCGGTGGCAGCTTCGGCTGTCACTCCGCAGCCGCAGGTATCGGCCGAGGCCGGCGCACAGATCGACTTCAGCCGCTCTGCCGTGGTGACCCAGGCGGATCCCGACGGCAAACTGAAGCAGCTGCTCAGCGCGCAGTCCGCAGGTTCCGTGTCCCGCGCAGCATCTGCCGGAAGCCTCGGAGCCCCTTTGGCCGCGCTGTCCACTGCTTCCCCGTTCGGTTACCGGGTCAGCCCGATCACCGGCGGCTCTGGTGACTTCCACCGCGGCCAGGACTACGTGGCCCAGTGCGGCACCTCGGTCCTTGCAGCAGCCACCGGCACCGTGACGTTCGTGGGCTGGCACCAGTACGGTGGCGGAAACCGGGTTGTCGTGGACCACGGCAACGGCCTGGAAACCACGTACAACCACCTCTCCTCCTTCAGCGTCGCCGAGGGCCAGACGGTCTCCCGCGGCGATGTCCTGGCGCTCAGTGGCACCACAGGTGCTTCAACAGGCTGCCACCTCCACTTCGAGGTCCAGGTCAACGGCGAAGTCGTCGATCCCACCGGCTGGCTGTAGTCAAATGATGGTTCACTCTCGAATCATCGTGACCTGCCGTGACCTGAATGTGACATTCAACGAAAACTGCTGTACCGTCTAACTCGCGTCAACTTTTCCGAAGTTGACGCTCTTGTGCGGATTGCCTAGCTCTGCCACCGCTCAAGGTCCGTTCGCATTTCATCGTCTGGCAGGGGCGGGGGAACCAATTTTGGTCTTTGCTTCAGCGAAGGCCTTGGGGTTAAGTCGCAAAGCTTCCTTGGAAGCGGTGTGGCCGGGTGACTCCCATCCGAATCCGACAGCTCACCTCGCAGGCATTGGGAGAGGCTACCTTCGTGTCTTCACGCCATCATTCTGCGCGCCACCGTGCGCAATCGGTTCGTACCAACCCCTTGGACACCGTGTCCAAGGCTGTTAGTGCCAATGCCGGGACAGTAGGTCGCCAGGCTGCAGTTATCGCAGCCGCTTCCGGTCTCATCCTCAGCATGGGCCTGCCTGCCAACGCCGCGGACACCACCGCCGGCGTATCCGCTTCCACCGAGTCCGGGTCTGCCCAGTCTGCCCTCGCGGTGACCGCAGCACCCACCGCCACCGTCTCCTTCGAGCGTCCCGTGGTGAAGACCACCGCCGCTCCGAAGCCGGCACCGGTGCGGGCACAGTCGACCGAATCCGAGAGCCGGACTGCTTCCGGAACCCGGACGGCCTCCACCGCGTCGGCCCCCGAAGCTGCAGCTGAGAAGCAGGCCGAAACGGTTTCCTCGGCCTCTACCTCCGGCATTGCCGCACTGGCGTACACCGGCATCGGCCGTCCCTACGTCTGGGGCGGCACCACCCCCAACGGCTGGGACTGCTCCGGCTTCACCCAGTGGGTTTACGCCCAGGCTGGCGTCAGCATCCCGCGCGTCAACGCCTGGACGGCAATGACGCCTACCTCCACCCCGCAGCCGGGTGACCTGGTCATGCAGAACGGTGGCGCGCACGTAGGCATCTACGTCGGCAACGGCATGATGATCAGCGCGCTCAACCCCTCCCAGGGCACTCTGCTTCACTCGGTGGCCGCCACCGGAAGCTCCGCCTTCTTCACGATCAACAAATAGTTCTTGGGCCTTCGGGCCCAAGAACTATTTCTTTGCTCCACCACTTTCCACAAACACCACATCCCCGTTCGGGGCGTGCCGGCGTACCCCCAAGATGCCGGCACGCCCAAACCCCTTGGTGCCCACAACGGCCTGAGGAAAACGAAAGAGAGAACTGATGACTACTCGTGCCACCGCACGGCATCGCGCCGAAGTCACCAAGACCAACTCAATCGCCGTTATCGCCAAGGCTGTTGGCGGCAACGCCGGCGGCATGGGCCGCCAGGCAGCGGTTATTGCCGCTGCTTCGGGCCTGGTGCTGACCAGCGGCATCGCTGCAAACGCGGCTGACTCCAGCGTCCAGCGCGACTCCGCTCCGGCCACCCTGGAAGTTGAGTCCTCTGTCGAGGCGCCGATCTCCGCTGCTTCCACCATCGCCATCACCTTCGAGAAGCCGGCCGTCACCACCACGCCCGCGCCTGTTGTGGTTGTCGAGGAAGAGCCAGCTCCTGTTGAGGTCGAGGAAGCCGAGCCGGCTCCCGCCGTCGTCCAGCCTGCCGCAGCCCCCAAGGTGACCGCCAAGGTAACCACCGCCTCTGCACCCGCTGCAGCTCCTGCCGCTTCCGCCAGCGGCAAGGGCGCAGCCATCCTTTCCGCTGCGTACGCCCAGCTGGGCGTCACGCAGGACTGCACCATGCTGGTGACCAACTCCCTGGCCGCAGTGGGCATCAACTTCCACGACTGGCCTGCAGGGTACCTCTCCCTGGGCCGCACCGTAAGCGCCGCGGAAGCCCAGCCAGGCGACCTCATCTACTACGCAGATGGTGGCGCGGGCATGGCCCACATCGCTGTCTACGCCGGCAACGGCCAGGCTGTCCACGGTGGATACAACGGAAACCAGACCGTGGTGTTCAGCGCCAACGTTGGCTCCGGCCCTGTTTTCATCCGCGTGAACTAACGAGCCCCGCGTTAGCCGTTCCCTGGGGACGGCACGAAGAACCCCTGCCCCGCGGCAGGGGTTCTTCCATTTAAGTACGATGCCGGCGGAGTGCAGCCCGCAGCCACCCGGGGAACGCCCGCCAATGGACCCGACACGGCAGTTTTGGAAAACCGCAATTAGCTGATAATGCGCATCTATGTTTACTCTTGTGGTGTCGATCCATAGCCCGGACATGCCGAGGGCAGCCGGCCCTCGTGCCCCTGACGGGTGCGGCCGTGAAGAGGTACGTGCATGCGCACTCTCGTTCTGAATGCTGGATATGAACCGCTGGCGGTCATCACGTTCCGCCGGGCGCTGGTGCTTGTGCTCACAGGCAAAGCCAGCGTGGTTGCCGAGGGTGATGATCCCGTGGTGGGACCCCAGGAGATATTGGGCCGCCCGTCCGTTATCCTCCTGAACCGCTATATCCGTCCCAGATACAACCAGGCCACGGCTGTCAGCCGCCGCGGAGTGCTGAGGCGTGATGGCCACAGGTGCGCGTACTGCGGAAAAGCGGCCCACACCATCGACCATGTCCAGCCCAAGTCCCGCGGCGGTGCCGATTCCTGGGAGAACCTTGTGGCCGCCTGCCTTCGGTGCAACAATGTTAAGGGTGACCACACGCCGGCCGAGATGGGGTGGAAGCTGCGGTTCGTCCCGGAGCCCCCGCACGGAACCATCTGGCAGATCAAGGAACTCGAAAAGCCCACCCCCGCCTGGGACCCGTTCCTGCTGCCCGAGCGCGCCGCCTGACCCCACCCCGCACCATGCCCTTGGTGACTAGGCTGGGGGAGTGGAAGAGAACCGGTTGCCCTTCGATGCCCTCATCCTGGCCGGCGGGGGGTCGTCCCGGCTGGGCGGAGTGCCGAAGCAGGACCTTGTCTTCCACCACGCCACTCTCCTGCAGCGTGCGATTGACGCGTCCGCAGGAGCCTCCAGCATCGTGGTGGTGGGTCCCCGGCCGGAATCTTCCGCTGCCGGGCTGATCTGGTGCCGTGAAGAACCGGAGTTCGCGGGGCCGGCTGCAGCCATCGCGGCCGGACTGGAGGCTCTTGCACAGCACGGCACCAGCACAACGGAGTACACCCTTGTGCTGGCTTGCGATATGCCCCTGGTCCAGGACGCCGTGGCGGCACTGAAGGAGGCGCTGGTCCCGGGAGGGGGTGACGGCGTCGTGGCCCGTTCCGGTGACGGAACCCTCCAGCCGCTGGCCGGCATTTACCGCACGGCCGGGTTAATAAAATCAGCGGCGGAACTGTCGTCACGCGGTGCCTTAATCAACGGCTCCGTGCGCTCCCTCCTTGCTAGTCTGGAGGTGCAGCCTGTCACCGTCCCCGCAGGTTCCACGGCAGACGTGGACACGTGGGATGATGCCGCCGCACTAGGGATTGCCGCCGGGAACCAGGACAAGGGCCAGGACCGGCACAGCCGCAGTTAACTTGGGAGGCACGTTCGTGAAAAGTCAGGATGAAACGCTGGAGGAGTGGTGCAGGTCCCTGCTCCAGGCCTATGAGCTCGAGGACGTCCAGGTGGACGTCAACGCCATCCTTGCCCTGGCTGGTGTGGCCGCCCACTCTGTGGTCCGCCCGGCGGCACCGCTGACCACCTTTATCGCGGGTTATGCCGCTGGGCTGGCGTCGGGTTCCGGGCAGGCAACGAATGCCGCTTCCATGGAATCCGCGCTGGCCGTGGCCCGCACCCTGGCCGCCGACTACGATGCTGAAGCCGCCGGGACTCCCGGCGAATGACCAGCGACGCCCAGGAGGAACCGAGCAAACCCGAAGCTGACCAGCCCCGGCATCTCGACCACACATGGGACGAAGCCCGGCAGGCCGCTTTCGACGCCGCCCAGCCGATTCCCGCCGGGCCGGTTGCGCTGGAGCTTGCCCTCGGACGGAAACTGGACCAGGACATAGTGGCGCTGCAGGACATGCCCCACTATGCGTCATCGGCAATGGACGGCTGGGCGGTGAACGGCACCGGACCCTGGATCCTGGTTGAACCCGGTACGCCTCTTGCCCCGCACCAGGCCAGTCCCATCGCCACGGGGGGGCTCATCCCCCCGGGTGGCAAGTCGGTATTGCGCAGTGAAAGTGCCCGGCTGGACAAGGACGAGGACGGACTGCCCATCCTGATGACGGGCGGCACGGCCCGCCCCGGCGAGCCCCGCACCGGCCAGCACGTGCGGAAAGCGGGGGAGGAGGCTTCCGGGGGCGACGTCCTGGTCAAGGCAGGAGTGGTGCTCAACCCCGCACACCTGGCGCTGGCCGCCCTGGCTGGATATGACGAACTTGTGGTCCAGGGAAAGCCCCTGGTCCGGCTGCTGCTGACCGGCTCCGAAGTGGTTGGCCACGGCGTGCCCGTCCCCGGCCAGGTGCGGGACACCTTCGGCCCGCAACTGCCGGCAGTGGTGGGCATGCTGGGCGGGATCCCCGGCGGGCAGCAGAGGATCGGCGATTCCTATGCTGAGTGGCTGGGCGCGCTGGAGGACGTGGTCCCGGAGGTGCCGGGGGGGCCGGACCTGCCGGCCGACGTCGTCATCACCACTGGCGGGACAGGAAAATCCGGCACCGACCACCTTCGTCGGGCCGTAGCTGAGCTGGGAGGGCGGCTGATCATCGACGGCGTGGCCATGCGTCCGGGCCATCCGGCCGTCCTGGCCGAACTTCCGGACGGGCGATTCGTGCTGGGACTGCCGGGCAACCCGCTTGCCGCCATGATTGCGCTGTCCACGGTAGGGGCACCGCTCCTGGCGGCGCTGGGGCACGGCAAGATGCCGGCGGTCCAGGACGTGCCGTGCGGAACCACTCTCGAGCCGGAGCCGGGGCGCACCCGCCTTATGCCGTTCCGGCTGCTGTACGGGATGGCCTCCCCGGCCCAGCACACCGGCCCGGGCATGATGCGGGGGCTGGCCTCCGCTGACGGCGTTATGGTTGTTCCTCCCCACGGGGTGAAGCTCGGTGAGCTGGTGCCAGCCTTCGCCCTGCCCTGGGGGCAGCCCATCCCTGCGCCCCCTGGCCCCGATGCAAGGCCGAAGACGCGCAGCGCCGGACGGGCAGGCAGGACAGCTGCAAAGCCGGCCGCCACCGGTCCCGTGGACTGGAGCGAACTCCTTGGCTGACGAAGCCCGGGAGGGGCCGGCTGCGCTGGCGCCACCACGGGGCGGTTGCGATGATGGAACCATGAACAGGAACGGTGGGATATGGGACGTGTAACCCAGCGCCGCAAGGTGCACAAGTACGTGCTGGATGGCTCGCCGAATGCCCTCGAGTTCCCCGTCCGGTACCGGGAGGATGTCCTTGCGGTGGAGGAGCCGCTGGAAATACGGCTGGGCAGCATGTCCTACTCCGTCACGATGCGGACCCCCGGCCATGACTTCGACCTGGTGGCCGGGTTCCTGGTGGCCGAGGGCGTCATCTGGGATTCCGGGCAACTCGTCTCGCTGCGCTTCTGCGCAGGGGAAGACGAAAACGGCGTGCAGACCTTCAACGTGGTCGAGGCCCAGTTGCGGCCGGATGTAGAGGCTCCGTCCATAGGCCGGCACGTGTACACCTCCAGTTCGTGCGGCATTTGCGGCACTGATTCCATCGAATCCGTCAGCAAGTCCTCGCACTACAGTCCCGCCGCAGATCCCCTCAGCGTTTCCGCCGAGGTGCTTGCCTCGCTCCCGGACATCCTTCGGGAGTCCCAGCGCCTCTTCGACGACACCGGCGGCGTCCACGCTGCCGGGCTCTTCCGGATTGAGGACGACGGCGGCGCGAACCTTCTGTGCCTCCGGGAGGACGTGGGACGGCACAACGCCGTGGACAAGGTGGTGGGGTGGGCCCTGCGGGAGGGCCTGCTGCCCCTGAGCGGCACGGTCCTCCAGGTCTCGGGACGGGCATCGTTCGAGCTTGTCCAGAAGGCTGCGCTGGCCGGAATACCCGTCCTTGCTGCCGTGAGTGCGCCATCCAGCCTGGCGGTAGAGCTGGCCGAGGCCAGCGGCCTGACACTCGCCGGCTTCAGCAGGGGAACCAGCCTCAACATCTACGCAGGTGACGGGAGGATACGGCGGCCGGTGGCAGCTGCGCCGTCGTAGGCCAATCCAACCGGTCCGCCAATCCGGCCACCATCGATCCAGCCGGGCAGCTGGCCCGGGAACAGTCCGGAACAGCCGGGCAAACGGTTTCGAAAGGGTTGGTAAAAGACTTACCAGCGGGTAGATTTATCCATCGAATGGACACGAGGATCCAGTCCCAAGCGCTAAAGAGGGCACACATTGCATGACGACCGCCGGATCACTGAAGTGCGCCTGCACAGGTTCGTGCGGGAGCGCATCACCCCTGCGGTCTACAGCCGGACCCTTCCCCTCACGCTGAGCAGCTGGGATGCCCCGGATGAACCCGTCCCCGCGCTGGAAGCCATGCGGCAAAAATTCCAGCCGCAGGAACACGGCGCACTGTGGGGAAAGCCTTGGGGCACCAAGTGGCTCCGTCTCCAGGGGGAAGTTCCCGAATCATGGGGCACGGAACCGGACACCACCGTTGAAGTGCTGGTGGACCTTGGGTTCACCGTTGAAATACCCGGGTTTCAGTGCGAGGGCATCGCGTGGCGCCCGGACGGCACCATCATCAAGGCGGTCTCGCCCCGGAACCAGTACATCCCGCTGAAACTCTTGGGTGGCGGCATGGCGGTGGACTTCTACGTTGAAGCTGCGGCGAATCCGGACGTCGCCCAGGGCTGGACGTTCGCCCCCACGCCCTACGGGGACAAGTCAACGGCCGGGGCAGCACCGCAGTACAGGCTGGGAAGCATTGTCATTGCCGAGATGAACCAGAACGTCTGGGAACTGCAGCAGGATATCTCGACCCTCGCAGGCCTCATGGCGGTACTTCCCCTGGAACTGCCCAGGCGGCACGAGATCCTCAGGGCCCTCGAGCGCATGATGGACATCATGGATCCGGACGATGTAGCCGGAACCGCTGCCGCAGGACGAGAAGTGCTCGCGGACGTACTTGCCCGGCCGGCGTATGCCTCTGCGCACCAGCTGGTAGCCACCGGCCATGCCCACATCGATTCCGCCTGGCTCTGGCCGGTTCGGGAGACTGTCAGGAAATGCGCCCGGACGTTTTCCAACGTCGTGGCGCTGATGGACGAGAACCCGGACTTTGTGTTTTCCTGCTCCTCGGCCCAGCAGTTCGCCTGGATCAAGGAGTTCTACCCCGAACTCTTCGGCCGCATCCGCGAGAAAATCCGTGCCGGCCAGTTCGTTCCGGTCGGCGGGATGTGGGTTGAATCGGACACCAATATGCCTGGCGGTGAGGCAATGGCGCGGCAGTTCGTGGAGGGCAAGGGCTTCTTCCTCGCGGAGTTCGGTGTCGACTGCCACGAGGCCTGGCTGCCGGATTCGTTTGGATACTCCGCTGCGCTGCCGCAGATCGTCAAGTCCGCAGGCAGCCGCTGGTTCCTGACCCAGAAAATCTCCTGGAATCAGGTCAACAGGATGCCGCACCACACCTTCAACTGGGAGGGCATCGACGGCACCCGGCTCTTTACCCACTTCCCGCCTGTGGACACCTACAACTCGGAGCTGAGCGGACGCGAACTTGCCCACGCGGAGCGGAACTACCGCGACCACGGCCACGGCACCGTGTCGCTGGTGCCGTTTGGCTATGGCGACGGCGGCGGCGGACCCACACGGGAAATGCTGGCGGCTGCCGCACGCGCCGCGGACCTGGAAGGTTCCCCAAAGGTCCGGATCGGCTCTGCGGAAAGCTTTTTTGCGCAGGCCGAGGCTGACTACCCGGTCCTGCCCGTCTGGGTGGGCGAGATGTACCTCGAGCTGCACCGCGGAACCTATACCAGCCAGGCCAGGACCAAGAAGGGTAACCGCCGCAGTGAGCACCTGCTGAGGGAGGCAGAATTGTGGTGCGCAACGGCTGCTGTGCGGACCGGCGGAAGTTTCGCCTACCCGGCTGCGGAACTCAAGCGCTTGTGGCGGCTGGTCCTCCTGCAGCAGTTCCACGACATTCTTCCCGGCAGCTCCATCGCCTGGGTCCACCACGATGCCGAGCGAAATTACCAGGCGGTCAGTGATGCCCTTGAGGCCATCATCGGCGGGGCTGCCGCCGCCGTGCTGGGCAGCGGTGACCGGGTATTCCTGCTGAACGCTGCGCCGCATGCCCGGGACGGCGTGCCTGCACTGGCTGCAGGCGAGCCGGCCGCAGCGGAGGGTGTGGTCCAGGCCCACCCCGAGAATGGGGGCTTTGTCCTGGACAACGGCGTCATCCGCGCCGTCCTGGACACGGAAGGGCTTCTCGCCTCGCTGGTGGATTACGCCAGTGGCCGGGAAGCGATTGCTCCCGGCCAGCGGGGAAACCTCCTTGAGCTGCACCGCGACACTCCCAACGAGTGGGACGCCTGGGACATCGACGAGTTCTATCGGCGCAACGTCACGCCGCTCACCCGGGCCGCTTCCGTCCGGCTGGTTCACGAAGATGCAGACGCCGTCGTGCTGGTGGAGCGGCTGGCTGGCGCTTCCACCATTACCCAACGGATCGCACTTGCGCCCGGGAGCGCGTCCCTCTCCATCACCACCTCGGTGGACTGGCAGGAACGCGAGAAACTGCTGAAGCTCGGCTTCGCGCTGGACGTGCGGGCTGACAGGTCGGCTGCCGAGACACAGTTTGGCCACGTGTTCCGGCCCACCCACACGAATACGTCGTGGGAGACGGCAAAGTTCGAGATTTGTGCGCATCGCTGGATCCATGTGGCGGAGCCGGGGTATGGCGTGGCGATTTCCAACTCCTCCACCTACGGCCACGACGTGGCACGGAACATCAGGGATGACGACGGCGGCACCACCACGACGGTGCGCCTGTCACTGTTGCGCGCTCCCAAGTTCCCCGATCCGGAGGCGGACCGCGGGCTGCATGAGCTGACCGTCACCATCCGTCCGGGGGCGGATATTGGCGGCGCAGTGGAGGAGGGCTACCGGACCAACCTTGTTCCCCGGTTGGTCCGCGGCGGTTCCCCGGTGGAACCGCTGTTCTCTGTGACGAACCCTGCCCTGGTGATTGAAGCCGTTAAGCTGGCCGAGGACGGGTCCGGGGACGTGGTTGTCCGCCTCTACGAGTCCTTGGGCCAGCGGTCTGCAGGAAAACTGACCGCCAACTTTCCCGTGCAGGGCGTCACACCGGTCGATTTGTTGGAGCGTCCGCTCGAGGCCCCAGGTGTGAACGTCAGCGCTGACGGAGCGGAACTTGGCCTGCGGCCTTTCCAGTTGGTGACCCTGCGGTTCGCCTGCTCGGCCGCGGCTCTCACCAGCTAACTAAACCGGAGCGTGGGCCGGGAACTTCGGGCTGCTCACGTTTGCCATGATCGGCCAAAACGGGCTTTAACCAGGCTGAGTGGGGGCGGTCCCCAACGGCCGCCACCACTCATCCCCCCAATAGGTGTGAAGGCCCCCGGAGCGGCCAACGCTTTGGAATTTATCCCCGTTCGAAAACGACCTGCGCTCCACCTTCACACAATCATGATTGTTTCACATTCTAATGAATTTGTGAAAGCCAGCATGGTTACTTTTCGGTATATGTCCTCTTGGCAGGCGAGGTCCGGCTGCTTCGTACCCTTGCAGCCCATATCAGCGCCAGGCCAAGGACGAAGCACAGCACGGCCGTGTAGTTGATGACGAACTCCGCCGCACCCCACTCCGGAGGCACCGCGGGAAAGAGCAGTGTCAGGGCGATAGCTACTCCGCCTGTTGCGAGGAGCGCGGCAGCGACCCGCACCAGCAACGGCAGGCGGCTTCGGACAGCGCGGACCATGGCAGGCAGCAGCACCAAGGATATGTACGCGGGATAAGCCCGTCCGGCTGCTCCGTAGTATTCAACAAGAACAAAGTTCCGTTCGCTCTTTTCTGACACAGCTGCAAGGCCTGCCGAGGAACCCACTGTATCCATCATGAAGAACAGGACCATCAACGCAAGGGAGATGACCAGCAGCACAACCATGCCCGCTTTACCCGTGATGAGCCGGTACGCGCTGTCGGCGCCGAACCCGCGGGTGACCCGGATCCCGACAAAATAGATGGCTGCGAAGATGATGAAGCGCAGCAGCAGGTTGGCCAGGTTGATGCCGCCCAGGGCCTGGTCGATGGCTACGTAGGGCGCCTCGATGCTCAGGAGGATGGCGACGGTCATCAGTCCGAAGATGAAGAACAGCGACCTGTTCTCTCCCCGGATGGCGCTGGGCACCCGGGCAGCAGCGATGAGTCCGCAGGTGGCAAGCGTGGACCACTGAAGAATTTCGATCATCCCAGGTTCTCCCAGATCTTTTCCGTTTGTGCCTGATCCTGCTCCTGGCGTCGCAGCACCTTGCCCAATGCCTGCAGCCTGTCGCCCGCCAAGGCGGTGAGGTCGCCGTCGGACAGGCTGTCAAGGGCGGCCTGCCGCGCACCCGGCGGCCAGCCCGCTTCCTCTTCGGTGATCAGGCCGGTGGCCACCAGGCCGCCGGCCGGTCCAACGCCGGCAGCAAGGGCGGTGGCAAGCGCCAGCTCCGGTGACAGCCGGTTGGCGGTCAGCTGTGCTGAGTAGTTCTGGGGAGCCACTCCGGTGGCTGCGGAAACTCGGTGCCGGACTTCGCCGTCGTCGATCGCGTCAACCCAGTTCTTAACCGAGGTGGCGTGCGGGGCGGCGGAAAGAGGCGGGGACGCAGTCCCGGAGGTGCCGGCGGGCTCCATCGCCGGACGGGCAAGGACAGCGCGCAGGATGTCGGGGGTGGAGACCTGGCTGACAAGTTCGCAACGGGTGGGCGGAACCTGGGGACCGGCCAGGTCCTGGTAGGCCTCGAAGGTGGCCAGTGCCGAGAGTGGGTTCACGTTGTAGGCGCGGCTGATGCTGACCACAGTGCTGACTGAGACTTTTCCACGGACCAGCTGCTGGGCCAGGGTGGTCCGCTTGATCCCTGAGATCCTGCAGACGTCGGCCGTGCTGGCGTCGGGCGCAATGCCTTGTAGCCAGCGCTGGAACGCCTTGGCGGGGAGGGTCATGGACGGCTCTCTGCAGAACGGATGGTGTGTCGATTTTAGCGTGCCGCATCCTGGCGGTTTTACCCCTGCTGCCGTTTCGACTATGCTTGATGGTCGAGCCCGTTGGTCCGTACACCCCCCAAGTCCGGACCAGCGGGCTCTTTCATGTCCTGCTGCCCGGACTCCTTCCTCCCGGGTAAATGTCAGGGCCCTGCCAGCCAGTGTTCGGGCAGGAAACCCGCTGCGGACGCAGTGGCGAAAGGACAGAACCATGACGGCAACCCTCGTAGCTAAGGACGTGTCCGGCGGCCACGACCACCGGCAGCTTTTCTCCGGGCTCTCCCTGACAGTGGCCCCCGGGGACGTGGTGGGCGTGGTGGGTGCCAACGGAGCCGGCAAATCCACGCTGCTGCGGCTCCTCGCCGGCGTGGACCAGCCGCAGCAAGGTTCCGTCAGCCTCGCCCCCGCCGACGCCTTCGTTGGCTGGCTTCCCCAGGAGCACGAACGCGTGCAGGGTGAAACAGTGGCAGGCTACATTGCCCGCCGCACCGGCTGTGCCCAGGCCACCGCCGAGATGGAATCCACCGCCGAGGCCCTTGGCAGCGGCGCGCCCGGAGCGGACGACGCCTATGCGCTGGCCTTCGACAGGTGGATGGCCTCCGGTGCTGCCGACCTTGATGACCGGCTTCCCGCTGTCCTGGCGGACCTTGGGCTGGAGACCGGTCCGGATGCGGCCATGACCGGCCTTTCCGGCGGGCAGGCAGCGCGGGTGGCGCTGGCGGCGCTGCTGCTGAGCCGGTTCGACGTGGTGCTGCTTGACGAGCCCACCAACGATCTTGACCTCGAAGGACTCGCCAAGCTGGAGGACTTTGTCACAGGCCTGCGCGGCGGCGTGGTGCTGGTAAGCCACGACCGCGAGTTCCTTGCGCGCTGCGTCACCACTGTGGTGGAACTGGACCTGGCGCAGAACGCCGTGGCCGTGTACGACGGCGGCTACGACGCCTTCCTGGAGGAACGGTCCGTTGCCAGGCGGCACGCACGGGAGAAGTACGAGGAATTTGCGGCCACCAAGGCCGACCTGGTGTCCCGGGCGCGCACCCAGCGCGAATGGAGTTCCCAAGGCGTCCGGAACGCCATGAAGAAGAGTCCGGACAATGACAAGATCCGCCGCGCAGCCAGCACGGAATCCTCTGAGAAACAGGCCCAAAAGGTGCGGCAGATGGAATCGCGGATCTCACGGCTTGACGTGGTGGAGGAGCCGCGGAAGGAATGGCAGCTGCAGTTCTCGATCGGAAAAGCGCCGCGCTCCAGCTCGGTGGTGGCAACCCTCCGCGACGCCGTGGTGCGGCAGGGTGGCTTTACCCTGGGGCCCGTCAACCTGCAGCTCAACGCCGGCGAACGCATCGGCATCACGGGGCCCAACGGCGCCGGCAAGTCCACCCTGCTGCGCCTGCTGCTGGGCGGCGTCCAGCCTGACTCAGGCAGTGCCGCGATGGGTGCTTCCGTGGCCATCGGCGAGATCGACCAGGCCCGCGGACTGCTCGCGGGCAACCTGACCCTGGCCGACGCCGTGGAGGCAGTCCTCGTGGACCTGAACCCGGCCGAGGTCCGCACACTCCTGGCGAAGTTCGGACTCAAAGCCGACCATACGTCCCGGACTGTGGAGTCCCTGTCACCTGGCGAACGGACCCGTGCGGCTTTGGCCCTCCTGCAGGCCAGGGGAGTGAACCTCCTTGTGCTGGACGAGCCCACCAACCACTTGGACCTTCCAGCCATCGAACAGCTCGAAGAAGCCCTGGAAGGTTACGACGGCGCACTGCTGCTGGTCACCCATGACCGCAGGCTGCTGGAAAACGTACGGCTGGATGTACGTTGGAATGTGGATAACGGAACCGTAGAGGAGCAGCAGCCATGAGCATGGAAGGGGTGGCCTGGAGCTCCCTGTACAAGATCACCCGGTCGACGAGCGGTTCCCAACCCTTCTCGAAGGCCACGCTGAAGCGTGTCCTGGGTTTTGCCCGCCCGCACCGCGGCAAGCTGATTGCCTTCGTTGCCCTGTCCGTGGTGATGGCGTTCCTCGCCGTGGCCACGCCTGTCCTCGCCGGACAGGTGGTGGACGCCATCGTGGCCAAGGCCGCCGTCGAGGAAGTGGTCCGGCTCGCCGTGCTGATCGCCGTCGTAGCTGTGGCAGAGGCAGGACTGGGGCTGGTAAGCCGCTGGCTTTCCTCCACCATTGGCGAGGGCGTGATTGTGGACCTGCGCACCCGGGTCTTCGACCATGTCCAGAAGATGCCGATTGCTTTCTTCACCCGTACCCGTACGGGGGCGCTGGTCAGTAGGCTGAACAATGACGTGATCGGTGCCCAGTCCGCGTTCGCCGGCACCCTGTCCGGCGTGGTCAGCAACGTGGTCGCCCTGATCCTGACCCTTATCGTGATGCTGGGAACCTCCTGGCAGGTGACGGTCCTGGCGATGATCCTGCTGCCGGTCTTCCTCATCCCCGCCCGGCGCATGGGCTCCAAACTCGCGGACCTGCGGCGCGAAGCGGCGGAACACAATGCCGCCATGGGCACGCAGATGACCGAGCGCTTCTCCGCCCCCGGTGCCACCCTGGTCAAGCTCTTCGGGCGCCCCGACGAGGAATCCCGGGAATTCGCCGTCCGCGCAGGACGCGTCCGTGACATCGGAGTCCGGACCGCCATGCTGCAGTTCACCTTCGTCACGGCCCTGACCCTCGTCTCTGCGCTCGCGCTCGCGCTGGTCTACGGAATGGGCGGCTGGCTGGCGATCACCGGCCAGCTGGCTGCGGGCGACGTCGTTGTGCTGGCGCTGCTGCTCACCAGGCTGTACGCCCCGCTCACGGCGCTCTCCAACGCGCGGGTAGAGATCATGAGTGCCCTTGTCAGCTTTGAACGCGTCTTTGAAATCCTGGACCTCAAACCGCTCATCCAGCAGAAGCCGGACGCCGTAACCGTTCCTGCAGGCCCGGTGGCCGTGGAGTTCGACGACGTCCGGTTCGCCTACCCCTCGGCAGACAAAGTCTCGCTGGCTTCCCTGGAGGAGGTGTCCACGCTGGACACCCGGGGCGGGGAAGAAGTGCTGCACGGCATCAGCTTCCGCGTGGAACCGGGACAAACCGTGGCACTGGTGGGCTCCTCCGGCGCCGGCAAATCAACCATTGCGCAGTTGCTGTCCCGGCTCTACGACGTGGACTCCGGCGCAGTGAGGCTGGGCGGCAGCATTCCCGGAACCGGCGTGGACCTGCGGGACGTCACCTTCGACTCGCTCCGGGACACACTGGGCATGGTGACCCAGGACGGCCACCTCTTCCACGAAACCATCGCCTCGAACCTGCGGCTTGCCCGCCCGGACGCCACCGAGGCCGACATGTGGGAGGTCATCCGGCAGGCCCGGCTGGAGTCCATGATCCGGTCACTCCCGGACGGGCTGGACACCGTGGTGGGGGAGCGCGGCTACCGGCTTTCCGGCGGTGAACGCCAGCGGCTCACCATCGCCCGCTTGCTGATCGCCCAGCCCCGGGTGGTCATCCTCGATGAGGCAACGGCGGCGCTCGACTCCACCAACGAAGCTGCCGTGCAGGCTGCCCTGGGGGCGGCACTCGAGGGGCGCACCGCCGTCGTGATTGCGCACCGCCTCTCCACCGTCCGCGCCGCGGACGCCATCCTGGTGGTGGAGGACGGCCGGATTGTGGAACGCGGGACCCACACCGAACTCCTCGCTGCCGAGGGGCGGTACGCCGAGCTCTACCGCACGCAGTTCAACGAGGCCACCGCTGTTGCCCAGGAAGCAGTTCCCGAGCTCTAGGCCTGCCTGTCCGCGCTCCCGGACCTTGCCAGCTCCGGGAGGATGTGGTCCGTCAGCAGCGGGGCAAGGTCCCGGGTGGGTTCGGCGCCCAGTGTCAGCCACCTGATCTCGGCGATTTCCGCGGAAGGGTGGGCCTCCCACACTCCGGGGGCCATAAAAACTGTTGCCTCAATGTCCGTGGCGGCCTCATTCGCGGCATCGGCGATCCACACCCCCATCAGCTGCAGTTCCCGGGGATCGAGGACGATGCCCACTTCTTCCGCGAGTTCCCGTGCTGCCGCCTGGACGGCTGTCTCTCCGGCCTCGGGCTTGCCGCCGGGATGCATGAACATGGCCGTGCCGCGTTTCCTCACGGTCAGGAGCCGGCCAGCCTTGTCGAAGACGCAGACGGCCGAGACCACAATGCGGTTTTTCATACTGCGGGCCCCTGCCTGCGCACCAGGTGTGACGTCAGCAGCAGGTCCTTGCGGGGGCCCTGGACGTCCCAGGTGTAGCTGAACCTGTCCCTGCCCCCATAGACGTAGGCAACGCGGTAGGTATCGGGATCGCACCAGTGACGGTCAAGGTTGGACTCCGGAGTGAAGCTCATCCGGTGGAAAGGCCGGCCGTCAGGAAAGAACACATCCAGGGCATCCGGGCCCCCGGCAGGCCGCAGCAGGTACTCGCGGGAGGCAGGCCCCGTGAAGGCGGGCCAGCGCATGGTGCCTTCCTCACGGAAGGCCAGGCCGCCGTCGTCCGTGGGGACAAAATGCACGACGCCGGAGAAGGTTCCGCGGGTGCCATCCGCGCGGTCCAACAGGTCCCGCTGGACCGTCCACTGCCCGGCGCTGGCAGCGTCCGCGGTGGGGCCGGGTGGGGCGGGGCCGAGGAGGTAGGCGCGGAGCGCGAACTCCGGGGGAGGAAAATTCAAGTGCCCTCGATTGGAATCGAACCAACGACACCGGCTTTAGGAGAGCCGTGCTCTATCCACTGAGCTACGAGGGCTTGCGTCCGGCGGATCGGCAGGCCAGTCCGGCCGGACACGGATACAAGCATACAAGGTGCTGGGCCGTACTACGCTCAAGGCATGAGTTCAGCGCCGTCCGCCGCCATGCCTGCCACGTTAATTCCGGACACCGCGTCCACCCGCCAGTACATCGGCGCCTGGTCGGTGCTGAGCGTCCTGCAGTATTTTGCCGCGGAAGCAGCAGTGATCGGTGCCTGGGCGGGCCCCAGGCCCTATGACCTGCGGACGGGATACATCAGTGACCTTGGCGCCCTGAACTGCGGCATCTTTGACGGCCGCGAGGTGTGTTCCCCATTGAACTGGCTGATGAACGCCTCATTCGTGGTCCAGGGGCTCGGCATGCTGCTGGGTGCCCTTTTGCTGAGCTCCGGGCTGCTCTGCGTGGCGGCCCGGGCGGATCTGCGGGTGCAGCCGGGGCGCAGGCCCTGGCTGGCAGCTGCCTGGGTACGGATCCTGACCGGTACCGCCGGGGCCGGCACTGTGATCGTGGGGCTGGTGCCCGAGGACGTAGGTTCCGGCTGGCACATCGTGGGGGCGGTGATGTACTTCCTCGCCGGGGCCGCCGCCCTGCTGGTCCTGGGCATCCTCTGGCTGCGGAAGACAAACTTCGCCTGGTTCATCCTGGTGTGCGGTGCCGTGTCCCTCGCCGCCCTGGGGACGGGGGGCCTGACGGGAATGGACGTTCCGGAGCCCGGCACGCTTGAGCGGCTCATGGGTTATCCGGTCACCCTGGGCATGGCCACTGCAGGACTGGTTATTGCCCGCCAGGTCCACCGCCACCGTAAAATGATGCGGGCGCGGGCAGCCCTCAGCTAGCGGCTTTGGGCTTGCGGGCGCCGAGGACAACGGCGGCGGCGCCCGCCAGCAGGCTGAGGACCAAGAGGACCCAACCGGCCACGGTGAGTCCGGAGGCGAGGGCCACCTGGCCGGGGTCGGCAGTTCCGGAGGCCAGCACTCCGTCGATGGCGGCGTTGCCCCAGAGCCGGACCACAACGAACAGCAGCGGCAAGGACCATAGCGCCCAGCGCAGGGCTTTCCGGGCCACGTTCGTGCCGATCAGCAGCAGCCAGGTGAATCCGAAGATCAGGGGGAACAGGGTGCCCGCTGTTTTGTGCACGTAGTTAAGCTGGCCGCGCGCGTCATCGTCCATGACGGACTGGAGCTGGCTGACGTAGGCCGCATCGAAACCGCCGATGAGCGAGTCCGGCATGGCCAGGCCTGTGGAGAGGTCACGGAGCTGCTCCAGGGTCAGCAAATGCAGGTACCAGAAGAGGAACAGGCTGGCCACCACGCCGGCGATCAGGATGAGGTTGCTGTTGTTTTGGGCTTTCTCCGGCGTGCGCGCCGTGGTGGGGTTCACCACCGGCGGCAGATGATGCTGCGGTACCGCCGCCTTCGAGCCGTGCTTCTTGATCCGCTGGGCAGGTGTTTTGGCCATGGCTTCATTATCGCGCCCCTTAAACTGAAGCCATGACCACTGGCCGGCACAGCGCTGTTGAACTTGACCCATCTTTGGACGACTACCAGCTGGCAGCAGCCCTGGTGCGGGAGGCCGGGCAGCTGGCGCTGCTCATGCGGATGGCAGGACTGCAGTCACAGCAGAAAACCTCCATTTCAGACGTCGTGACCGCCGCTGACCATGCCGCAGAGGCCTATGTTCTGGAGCAGCTGCAGCGCTGCCGGCCACAGGACGGCATCCTGGGGGAGGAAGGCACATCGGTGCAGGGCAGCAGCGGCCGGACCTGGGTTATCGATCCGGTGGACGGCACGTACAACTTCCTGCACGGCTCCACTTACTGGTGCTCGGCCATCGCCTTGAAGGACCAGTCCGATGTGCTGCTTGGTGCCATCTTCCAGCCGGAGGAGGACAAGCTCTGGCTTGGTGGCCGGGCGCATCCGTCCAGCCTGAACGGTGAACGGCTGACGGTTTTCCACGACAACAGGGGAGAGCGCAACGCTACCCCCGCGGCCCAGCTGGGGGCGGCAACCTACATCCACCCCAGCTGGCTGATGGATCCGCTGTGCGCCATGCCCTGGCACGCGGCGGCGACGTCGGCTGCAGCCCTGCGGATGCTCGGCTCCGGCTCGTGCGACCTTGGCCGGGTGGCGGACGGCCAGCTGGGGTGCTGGTTCCAGCACAGCTGCCCGGAATGGGACTGGCTGCCCGGCAAGGCCATCGTCCGGGCTGC
The DNA here is from genome assembly GCF_059758765.1 of Pseudarthrobacter sp. GQ63. Classification (NCBI taxonomy): domain Bacteria; kingdom Bacillati; phylum Actinomycetota; class Actinomycetes; order Micrococcales; family Micrococcaceae; genus Pseudarthrobacter; species Pseudarthrobacter sp. GQ63. Next base: position 142,116 of record NZ_JCAXEF010000008.1, on the reverse strand, counting down.
CGGCGGCGCCGTGGATACCGTGCGGGTCAACGGCCTCGAGTGGTTCATGGCGGGAGGGACGACGGCGGTGCGCGAGCTGCGTGCGGCCCTTGAGTCCGGCTCCGTGGCCTAGCCCATGCCCGCGCCGCTGCTAAGCCTGTTGCGGCAAAGCAAGCTGCGCCGGTGACTGCCGCCGTCGTCGTCAAGGCTTCCATCCGCTAAGCCTTTCAACTGCATGCCCTCCTTGCACGCACCGATCAGCGCTATGTGGATAAAGCAGCAGGACCGCCTTGACGGGGCACCGGCCGGCAGCCCGTCATCCACAGCCTGGAAGTCCGTGTCGGTCCCACCGCCTAGACTTGTAGGCACCATGGATATGTTGTTTGACCCGTACTCTGACGGACCGTTCAAGGCTGCTTCCCCGGCAGCTGCCCGCACCAAGTCGCGCGCTGAAGGCGCCACGGCGGCCGGTCCCGGCGGTGCTGTGCCGTGGGAGAACCGGCGGGGCGCCGGGCTGTCCGGCGGTACACAAGGGCCGCATGCGGATGGTCAGCATGCGGAGGGCCAGGGCCACGGCCACGGCCACCGCCGGCCGGACGCAGCCCAGCTCCTGGAAGGGCTGAACCCGCAGCAGGAGGAGGCCGTTAAGCACGCCGGTTCCGCGCTGCTGATCGTAGCTGGCGCGGGTTCGGGCAAAACCCGTGTGCTCAGCAACAGGATCGCCTACCTGATCGCCACCGGGCGGGCCCATCATGGCGAGGTCCTCGCCATTACCTTCACCAACAAGGCCGCTGCGGAAATGCGGGAACGCATTGAAGCGCTGGTGGGTGGGCGCGCAAAAATCATGTGGATCTCCACCTTCCACTCATCCTGCGTGCGGATCTTGCGCCAGGAAGCCGCGAATGTGGGGCTGAAATCGAACTTCTCCATCTACGACTCAGCCGACTCCCTCCGGCTGGTCACCCAGGTGTCCAAGGCCCTGGACCTGGATCCGAAAAAGTTTGCGCCCAAGGCCATCCAGCACAAGATCTCCGCCTTGAAGAATGAACTCATCGATGCTGACGCGTACTCTTCCGCCGCGAACTACAACGATCCTTTCGAGCAGGCCGTGGCTGAGGTCTACAAGGGCTACACGCAGCGGCTGCGCCAGGCCAACGCAATGGATTTCGATGACCTGATCGCCGAAACCGTGTTTATGTTCCGGGCCTTCCCTGCCCTCGCGGACTCCTACCGCCGGCGGTTCAGGCATGTCCTGGTGGACGAATACCAGGACACCAACCATGCCCAGTACGCCCTGGTCCGGGAAATCGTGGGCGACGGCCCCGGCGCCTCCGAGTTGACCGTCGTGGGCGATTCGGACCAGTCCATCTACGCTTTCCGGGGCGCCGACATCCGCAACATCGTGGAGTTCGAAAAGGACTACCCCGAGGCACGGACCATCAAGCTGGAGCAGAACTACCGCTCCACGCAGAACATCCTCACCGCGGCCAACTCGGTCATTTCACGCAATCCCAACCGTCCCGAGAAGCGGCTGTGGACCGCCGAAGGCGACGGCCACAAAATCATCGGCTACGTGGGTGAGAACGAGCACGACGAAGCCCAGTTCATTGCCAAGGAGATCGACCGGCTCCAGGATGAGGACAACCTCCGTCCGGGGGACGTCGCCATCTTCTACCGCACCAATGCCCAGTCACGCTCCATCGAGGACGTGCTGGTCCGGGTGGGCCTGCCGTACAAGGTGGTGGGCGGCACGCGTTTTTACGAGCGCAAGGAAATCAAGGACGCCCTGGCCTACCTTCGCGTCCTGGTGAATCCGGACGACGACGTCAACCTGCGGCGGGTGCTCAACGAACCCAAACGGGGGATCGGCGACCGCGCCGAAGGTGCCGTGGCGGCACTGGCCCAGCGTGAGCGCATCTCTTTTATGGCAGCCGCCCGTCGGGCTGAGCAGGCCCCGGCGATGGCAACCCGATCCGTCAATGCCGTCCTTGGGTTTGTGAAGCTGCTGGATGACCTCGCCGAAGTGGCCGCGGGGTCCGGCGCCGCGGCAGCCCTTGAAGCCGTGCTGGAGCAGACCGGCTACCTGGCCGCCCTGCGCTCCAGCACAGACCCCCAGGACGAGTCCAGGGTGGAGAACCTGGCGGAGCTCGTGGCTGTGGTGCGGGAGTACGAGCAGGAGAACCCCGAAGGGTCGCTGGGCGCGTTCCTGGAGCAGGTCTCGCTGGTGGCCGACGCGGACCAGATTCCTGACGCACCCGGCGGGAACGCCGAGGACACAGCCGCCGCCGTTGCGGAGGCCAAACGGCTTGGCGTGGTCACGCTGATGACACTGCACACCGCCAAGGGCCTCGAGTTCCCGGTGGTATTCCTGACCGGGATGGAGCATGGACTGTTTCCGCACCAGCGGTCAGCCACTGACCCCAAAGAACTGGCGGAAGAACGCCGGCTTGCCTACGTTGGCCTGACGCGCGCCCGGAAACGCCTGTACGTCACCCGTTCCGAGGTCCGGAGCATGTGGGGCCAGAGCCAGTACAACCCCGCCAGCCAGTTCCTGGAGGAGATTCCCGCCGAGCTCCTGGAATGGAAGCGCGAAGGAACCAGCAGGCAGTCAGGCGGGTGGGGCGGCGGGTCAATCGGTTCGAACCGCTACAGCGGATCCTTCTGGGGCGCCGGGACGGCCCGGGGCGCGGCTGCTGACTCGTCAGCCGGATTCAACGCGGACGTGCCCGCGGCCATTGCGAAGAACCGTGTGCAGCCGCAGAAAGAAATCGTGGCGGTCACCGTGGGGGACAAGGTCAACCACACGAGCTTCGGCAACGGTACCGTCCTCGCGCTTGAGGGGGCGGGGGACAAGACCGTGGCCAAGGTGAAGTTCGACGTCGGTGAGAAGCGTTTGCTGCTGCGCTACGCGCCGCTGACCAAGCTCGACGCCTAGCTGTACTGTCCCGGCGCTCGAGGCGGTCAAGGACATGGACGCGCTGGTGATTGTGGCCGCCGGTGGCCGCGGAACGGAGGTCCTCAGCGCGCGCTACCCGCGGCCCAACATCGTGATCCGCGACGTCGTGGACTTCGCCAGCGTGCTGGATTTCTCGGACGTGTTCATCACCAACGGCGGCTTCGGCGTGGGCTTCAGCCTCAAAACGGAACGGCCCAAGCCACGGCGAATTGCCCAAGCAGTGCAGGAGATCCTCTCGAATGCTGCCTGGCGGACGCGGGCACAACAGATGCGTGACCACTTCGCCGCCGGGGATCCCGCCGCTGTTGCCGCCGCCGTCGAAAAGGCAGCCGGCCTGGTACCAGGCTGAGCGCCGCCATGAAGCATAATGGACCGCATGCGACGGACTGTACGGGGGATGCTCGCCGCCCTTTTCCTCCTGGCTGCAACAGGCTGCACCGTGACGGTGGAGGACCCTGGATACGTGGCACCGCCTCCACTGCCGCCGATTGAGCAGCTGGAAGAGGCGCCGCTGGTTGACCCGCAGGAATTTTCCGGTAGTGACGATGTCCTCTCCTTCATTACCGAGGACCGGACAGTGGCGTGCTCCCTGACCGCAGCCCGCGGGCCGCACATCAACCTCCCCTATGAGCAGAACAGCTTCAGCGACAGCGACAACAACAAACTGGCCATTGTGCCGGTAGCCCACTGCGAACTGGCCGGATACCCGAAACCTGCCCCGGACGACGTGGCGGATGACTGCGCAGGAACGAATATCGGATACCTGGGCGGGGTAGCCCTGCTGACGCCGGACAAAGCAACGTACGGAGAGTGCCGGTCCGGCGTCACACAAATGGAAGCAACATACGGCCCCCGTGGCAGCAAGGCCGGCCCGATCGCGGAATTGGCTGTGCTGGCTGACGGGCAGAACCTTGAACGCAACGGACTGCGCTGTTCCGCCTACAACGGCGGCGTAGCCTGCGGAAACGTCTCGGCCGGCGTGGGCTTCTTTGTTTCGGAGGACCGTTACGAGCTGATTTCCAGCCCTCCGGACAGTGCCCCTCCGGCACTGTGAAGCCCTCAAAAACCGCGTAAATCCGCGGTTTTTCTACGTTCCATAGAATAGTGTCCTTACTCACATAAGGGGTACTCTGGGACGGCCCGGTCCTCCCAAAGGACTAGAGTTCCCAGTGGAGCATCACGCCGCGTGGCTCGTTTCCAACAGGCCGCCGGTGCGTGCAATTCCGCAGCCCGGTCATCGTCTTCGATGGTGTCCGACTGTACAGAAACTACTTCGACGTAGAAGGACACTAAACCGTGGACCTGTTTGAATACCAGGCGCGCGATATGTTCGAGGCGCACGGTGTACCCGTGCTTGCCGGCATCGTGGCGTACACCCCAGAAGAAGCAAAGGCAGCTGCCGAGAAGATCGGCGGCGTAACTGTCGTTAAGGCCCAGGTTAAGGCCGGTGGCCGCGGTAAGGCCGGCGGCGTCAAGGTTGCCAAGACCGCCGATGAGGCACTTGAGCACTCCACCAACATCCTGGGCATGGACATCAAGGGCCACACCGTTAACAAGGTGATGATTGCCCAGGGTGCGGACATCGCCGAGGAATACTACTTCTCCGTCCTGCTGGACCGGGCCAACCGCAACTACCTGGCCATGTGCTCGGTTGAAGGCGGCATGGAAATCGAACAGCTCGCCGTCGAACGCCCTGAGGCGCTGGCGAAGATCGCTATCGATCCCGCCGTGGGCATCGACCAGGCCAAGGCTGACGAGATTGTCGCAGCAGCCGGCTTCGCCGAGGAACTGCGCGGCAAAGTCGCCGCCGTGATCCTGAAGCTCTGGGATGTCTTCAAGAAGGAAGACGCCACCCTGGTGGAGGTCAACCCGCTGGTTAAGACCGGTGCCGGTGAGATCGTGGCCCTGGACGGCAAGGTCTCCCTGGACGAGAACGCCGACTTCCGCCACGCCAAGCACGCCCTCCTTGAGGACAAGGACGCTGCTGACCCGCTGGAGGCCAAGGCCAAGGCGCAGGACCTGAACTACGTCAAGCTGGACGGCGAAGTAGGGATCATCGGCAACGGTGCCGGCCTGGTCATGTCCACCCTCGACGTCGTTGCCTACGCCGGCGAAAACCACGGCAACGTCAAGCCCGCAAACTTCCTGGACATCGGCGGTGGAGCTTCCGCCGAGGTCATGGCCGCAGGCCTGGACGTCATCCTGGGCGACGAGCAGGTCAAATCGGTATTCGTCAACGTCTTCGGTGGCATCACCGCGTGTGACGCCGTCGCCAAGGGCATCGTTGGTGCGCTGGCCGAGCTGGGCCATTCCGCGAACAAGCCGCTGGTAGTCCGCCTCGACGGCAACAACGTTGAGGAAGGCCGCCGCATCCTGGCCGAGGCCAACCACCCGCTGGTTACCCTGGCCGCAACCATGGACGAGGGCGCCGACAAGGCCGCCGAGCTCGCCAACGCAGCTAAGTAAAGGGACGCACCATGTCTATCTATCTGAACAAGGACTCCAAGGTCATCGTCCAGGGCATCACCGGCGGCGAAGGCACCAAGCACACCGCCCTGATGCTCAAGGCCGGCACCAACATCGTTGGCGGCGTCAACGCCCGCAAGGCCGGCACCACGGTCCTGCACGGCGACAAGGAAATCACCGTCTTCGGCACCGTCAAGGAAGCCATGGCGGAAACCGGCGCGGACGTCTCCATCGTCTTCGTGCCGCCGGCATTCACCAAGAGCGCCGTTGTTGAAGCCATCGAGGCCGGCATCGGCCTGGTCGTTGTCATCACCGAAGGTGTGCCGGTCCAGGACTCGGCCGAGTTCTGGGCACTGGCCCAGTCCAAGGTGGACGCCGACGGCAACCAGGTCACCCGCATCATCGGACCGAACTGCCCCGGCATCATCACCCCCGGTGAGGCGCTGGTTGGCATTACCCCGGCCAACATCACCGGCAAGGGCCCCATCGGCCTGGTCTCCAAGTCGGGCACCCTGACCTACCAGATGATGTACGAACTGCGCGACCTGGGCTTCTCCACCGCTATCGGCATCGGCGGCGACCCCATCATCGGCACCACCCACATCGACGCCCTCGCCGCGTTCGAGGCCGACCCCGAGACCAAGGCGATCGTCATGATCGGCGAAATCGGCGGTGACGCTGAAGAGCGTGCTGCCGACTTCATCAAGGCCAACGTCACCAAGCCGGTTGTCGGCTACGTGGCAGGCTTCACCGCTCCCGAAGGCAAGACCATGGGCCACGCCGGCGCCATCGTCTCCGGTTCCGCCGGAACCGCCCAGGCCAAGAAGGAAGCCCTTGAGGCTGCAGGCGTGAAGGTCGGCAAGACGCCGTCCGAGACCGCCAAGCTGCTGCGCGAGGTCTACGCAGCGCTCTAGTTCCCAGTAAGAACCAACGCGGGGTCGCTTCCCGCCCGTCACTCGCGGACGGGCCCGAAGCGGCCCCGCGTTGCTGTTAAGTACGACGACGGGTGGGTCACCTTCTACATGGAAGGTGACCCACCCGACGTCGTACTGTTGCGTCCTACACCTTTGCCCCGCTCAGCAGCTCATCGAGCCGCTCATAGCCTTCCGACATGCCGCCTTCCATGCCGGATTGAGCCATGCCGTCGCGGGCCTCCTGCGTGGGATAGACCGAATGTCCGCGGAGGCGGCACCGGCCATTGCCCAGGTCCTCGAACGTCATGAACTCCAGGCTGACGACGTCCGGATACCCGCCGAACTCGAAAGTCTGGATGGCGAACTCGTTCTCGCGGACCGTGTGGAAGATGCCTTTGAACTCATAGGGCACTCCTTCCGGTCCGGTGTGCATGTAGCTGTAACTGCCGCCGGTCCGGAAGTCGTAGTGGTCGATGTCCATCTTGTAGCCACGCGGACCCAACCACTGGACCAGAAGGTCCGGCTCCTTGTGGGCCCGGAACACATCAGCGACAGGAAAATCGAAATCGCGCTCGTAGTCGATGAAGGGGACTCCCTCAGGAACGCTGAGCTTCAGGGAATTGCTCATGATGACTCCTTGTATCTGGGCCGCTGCCGGTTGCAGCGTTTGACCTCAGCACGGCATCGAGGCTGCGGAACTGCCCCTCGCGGACCAACCTGTACTGGTCGATCCAAGCGGTGAGTGCCTCAAGCCGCGCGGGATTCAGGTGCACGGGCCGCCGCTGGGCTTCCCTGGTGCGGGTGACCAGTTCTGCCTGCTCGAGTACCTGGATGTGCTTCGAGACGGCCTGTTTGGAGATCTCGAAGGGTTCCGCCAATTCATTCACGGTGGCCGGTCCCCGGCTGAGCCGGGCAATGATGCTCCGCCGCACGGGATCGGCCAGGGCCATAAACGCCGAGTCCAGAGCCGCTGCGTCGGGTTCCATCGGTACTGCTCCACTCGTCAACTGGGACCTTTAATCAATCAAACAGTTTATCAACCTGTTGGTTGTTTAAAACTACTTCCACTGCGCCTCCACGGCAATACCTTCCTTGCGATTTCTTGCCCTAGTTTGTTAGTATGTCAGTACAAACTTCTGAGGAGCGAAAGTGCCACTTGTTCGAATTGATGTAAACCAGGGGCGCAGCCAGGAGGAACTGCAGGGGCTGAGCCGGGGAGTCCATGACGCGATCCTCGCCGAGTACGGAATCCCGGAGCGCGACTACTTCCACATCCTGACCGAGCATCCAGCCGGGCAAATTTTTGCCCAGGATGCGGGGCTTGGCTTTGAGCGGACCAGCGGGGTTGTGATGATCCAGATTTTCACGCAGGGAGACCGGTCGCAGGAGGCCAAGCAGCGCCTCTTTGCCGCAGTGGCGGAGAATCTCGCTGAGGCAGGCATTGCAGGGGAGGATGTTTTCATCGGCTACGTGGAGAACACGGCCGGCGACTGGTCCTTCGGCTTTGGCCGGGCACAGTATGTCACGGGCGAGCTGGCCGTGCCCTGGAAGTAGGACGTCGTTCAGGCGATAAAGGGCCGCAATGCGCGGCAAAACATGCCCTATGGCAAGTTGTAAACATGTCAGTACAAACCTTTGACAGGACATTGATTCTAGGGCAAAGTAGTGGATGTGACCCCGCTCATGGAGGGGCCAGCCAGTCACTGGAGCTCTAGCTGTTGAGGGCAGAGTCCACATTAGAAAGGTCCGCGATACCGTGACCCACGAACTGCTCACGATCGGGCGCATCAGCGTTGATATCTACCCGAACGACATCGGGGTGGACCTGGAGGACGTGATGTCCTTCGGCAAGTACCTCGGCGGGTCACCGTCGAACGTTGCCGTAGCAGCCGCCCGGCATGGCCGCCGGACAGGCGTGATTACCCGCACCGGTGACGACGCTTTCGGCACGTACCTCCACCGGGAACTGAAGAAGTTCAACGTTGACGACACGTGTGTCACCCCGGTCCAGGAATGGCCAACGGCGGTGACGTTCTGCGCGATCAAGCCGGCCACGGACGAGTTCCCGCTCTACTTCTATGGGCGCTTTCCTACCGCCCCGGACCTGCAGATCAGGGCCGAAGAGCTTGACCTGGAGGCCATCCGCGAGGCGGGCATCTTCTGGTCCACAGTGACCGGCCTGTGCCAGGAACCCAGCCGAACAGCCCACATCAAGGCACACGAAGCCCGGCCCCGAACTGGCCTCACGGAAGGCCAGTTCACCATCCTCGACCTCGATTACCGGCCCATGTTCTGGGCATCTGAAGAGGAAGCGCGGACCGAGGTAGCCAAGATCCTGCCGCACGTCACCGTCGCTATCGGCAACGACAAGGAATGCGCCGTGGCGGTAGGGGAGGGAACCCCCGATGAGCAGGCGGACCGCCTGCTGGCCGCCGGAGTCGAGATCGCCGTCGTCAAGCTCGGTCCCGAAGGCGTCATGGCGAAAACCCGCACGGAACGCGTAGTCTCCGCCCCCGTGCCGGTGCAAACCCTCAATGGCCTGGGAGCCGGCGATTCCTTCGGCGGTGCCTTCTGCCACGGACTGCTGTCCGGCTGGCCGCTGGCCCAGGTCCTGGACTACGCCAACGCCGCCGGCGCGATCGTCGCCTCCCGCCTTTCCTGCGCCGACGCCATGCCGACGCCGGATGAGGTCACCTCGCTGCTCGCGGAACGCGGCCGCCTGATGCCTGGCCACTTTGCCACCGAAGGAGCAGCGCTGTGACCCTCACGCCACTGGCCTCCAACAATGCGCTGGACGACGACCCGCGCCGCTACGCCCACCTGAGCACCATCCGGCTTGAGGACCCGGACGCCATTGCCCGGGCAGCCAAGGCACGGCGCCGCCACCCCGGCCTGAAGTACGGCAAGCAGAACTTCATCGTCGCCGCCGACCACCCTGCCCGCGGCGCCCTCGCCGTCGGCAGTGACCCGGTGGCGATGGCAGACCGCCGCCAATTGCTCGATCGGCTCCAGATTGCCCTGGCAAATCCGGACGTGGATGGCGTGCTTGCGTCGCCGGACATCATGGATGACCTGCTCCTGCTGGGTGCGCTGGAAGGAAAACTGGTTTTCGGCTCTATGAACCGCGGCGGACTCGCCGGCCTGGTCAATGAAATCGATGACCGCTTCACCGGCCACACGGCAGCCGCCCTGGAAGCGCTGGGTGCCGACGGCGGAAAGATGCTGACCCGCATCTGCCTCGGGGACCCGGACACGGTGGCAACCTTGGAGGCTACTGCCAAGGCCATCGACTCCCTTGCCGAGCGCAAGCTCATTGCCATGGTGGAGCCCTTCCTTTCGGTCCGGGACAACGGCCGCGTACGGAATGACCTGTCCACGGACGCCGTCATCAAGTCCATCGCCATCGCCGAGGGCCTGGGATCCACCAGCGCCTATACCTGGATGAAGCTTCCCGTCGTGGCGGATATGGAGCGGGTCATGGCGGCCACCACCATGCCCACCGTCCTGCTGGGCGGAGATCCGGACAGCAGCCAGGACGAGGTTTTCGCCAGCTGGCAGGCAGCCCTTGCGTTGCCGGGAGTGCAGGGCCTCACTGTTGGCCGGACGCTCCTGTACCCGGCCGACGGCGATGTTGCCGGTGCCGTTGCCACGGCCGCCTCACTGCTGAACCACACCACCCCAAACCGAACCGAAGAAGTATCGGAGTAGCCTCCCCATGGGAACAACATCAGGAACTGCCACCCGCAGAATGACGGTCGCCCAGGCCGTGGTGGAATACCTTTCGAAGCAGTACACGGTGGACTCCATTGGCGGGGTTGAGTACCGTGAGCGGCTGATTCCGGGAACTTTCGGCATCTTCGGGCACGGGAACGTGGCCGGCGTGGGCCAGGCCCTGAAGCAGTACCAGCAGCTGGACCCGGCCATCATGCCGTACTACCAGGGCCGGAACGAGCAGGCCCAGGCGCACCAGGCCGTGGGCTACGCCCGGCACACCCGCCGCCGCCAGACCTTCGCCATCAGCACCTCGATCGGCCCGGGGTCCTCCAACCTGCTGACGGGTGCGGCCCTGGCGACGACGAACAGGCTGCCGGTGCTGCTGCTGCCCAGCGACACCTTCGCCACCCGCGCCGCGGACCCGGTGCTGCAACAGCTCGAACAGCCCTACGCCTACGACATCACCGTTAATGACGCCTTCCGGCCACTGTCCAGGTTCTTTGACCGGGTCTCCCGCCCGGAGCAGCTGTTCTCCGCGTTCCACCACGGCCTCCGTGTCCTGACGGACCCGGCCGAAACCGGTGCGGTGACCATTTCGCTGCCGCAGGACGTCCAGGCTGAGGCGTTTGACGTGCCCGAGGAGTTCCTGGCCGCGCGCGAGTGGCGGATCCGCCGCCCCGATGCCGACGACGCCGACATCGCCCGCGCTGCCGAGGCCATCCGTGCCGCGAAGCGGCCGCTGATCATCGCCGGCGGCGGCGTCCTCTACGCCTACGCCAACGAGGAACTCGCGAAGTTCGTGGAGCTGACCGGCATACCTGTGGGCAACACCCAGGCGGGCGTCGGCGTCCTGCCGTGGGACCACAAGTACTCCCTTGGAGCCATTGGCTCCACAGGTACGACGGCGGCAAACGCCATTGCCGCCGACGCGGACCTGATCATTGGCATCGGCACGCGCTACGAGGACTTCACCACTGCCTCCCGGACCGCGTTCCAGAACCCGGACGTGAAGTTCATCAACATCAACGTCGCTGCGATCGATGCCTACAAGCACGGCACCACGCTGCCGATCGTGGCGGATGCCCGCAAGGCGCTGGTCAAGCTGAACCAGGCACTGGGCGGCTACCGCGTCGGAGCGGACCTCGAGCAGAAGATCGCGGCGGAGAAGAAGCGCTGGGACGCCACCGTGGACGAAGCCTTCGACACCCGCTCCACGCCGTTGCCTGCCCAGAACGAGATCATCGGTGCCACGTCCCGCGCCATGGACCCCTCCGACGTCGTTATTTGCGCGGCGGGTTCGCTCCCCGGAGACCTGCACAAGATGTGGCGGGTCCGTGACCCGTTCGGCTACCACGTGGAATACGCGTACTCCTGCATGGGCTACGAGATTCCGGGCGGCCTCGGAGTCAAGCGCGCGGCGCTGGCTGAAGCCGCCAACGGCGGAACCCAGCGCGACGTCGTCGTCATGGTGGGGGACGGCTCCTACCTGATGATGCACACCGAACTGGTCACCGCCGTCGCCGAACGGATCAAGCTGATCGTGGTCCTGATCCAGAACCACGGCTACGCCTCCATCGGATCCCTCTCCGAATCCCTGGGCTCGCAGCGGTTCGGCACCCAGTACCGCGCGCTGAACGAGGAACAGCACAGCTTCGACGAAGGCGACACCCTGCCCGTGGACCTGGCCCTGAACGCGGAATCCCTGGGCGTGAAGGTCATCCGGGTGGAACCGGGCGAGAAGGTCATCGCCGAACTCGAGCAGGCCATCCGCGACGCCAAGGCAGCGCCCGAACGCGGCGGCCCCATCCTGATCCACGTCGAATCAGACCCGCTGCTGGACGCGCCGTCCTCCGAATCCTGGTGGGATGTTCCCGTCTCCCAGGTTTCGGAGCTCGACTCCACCCAGCAGGCCTACCAGGCCTATACCAGCCACAAAGCCCGCCAGCGCAAGCTGCTCGGCTGATTCCCTCGTCGACACCCGAACGCTTTCAACTCAAGGAAGAGCCCCATGACTGTTACAACCGAGACCTCCACCATCAACCACTTCATCAACGGCGCCGAAAGCGCCGGCGCGGGTGACCGCACCACCAACGTCTACAACCCGGCCACCGGCGCCGTGACCGCACAGCTGCGGCTGGCCAACCGGGCAGACCTGGACGCCACCGTCGCCGCTGCCCGCAAGGCCGCCGACACCTGGGGCGACATCTCCCTGGCCAAGCGCACCGCCGTGCTGTTCAAATTCCGCGAACTCGTCGCCTCCCACGTCGAGGAACTGGCCCAGCTGGTCACCGCCGAACATGGCAAGGTCCTCTCCGATGCCAAGGGTGAAATCGGGCGCGGCCTGGAAGTCATCGAGTACGCATGCGGCATCCCAACGCTCCTTAAGGGCGACTACTCGGACCAGGTCTCCACCGGGATCGACGTCTTCAACTTCCGCGAACCCCTCGGTGTGGTTGCCGGCATCACCCCGTTCAACTTCCCGGTGATGGTCCCGCTCTGGATGGCACCGATGGCCATCGCCACCGGCAACGCCTTCATCCTCAAGCCCTCCGAACGCGACCCCTCCGCCTCCATGCTCCTGGCCAAACTCTGGAAGCAGGCCGGCCTGCCCGACGGCGTGTTCCAGGTCCTGCACGGCGACAAGGAAACCGTGGACGGTCTCCTGACCCACCCGGACGTGGACGGCATCTCCTTCGTCGGCTCCACCCCGATCGCCCAGTACGTGCACGAGACCGCCACCAAGCACGGCAAGCGCGTCCAGGCCCTGGGCGGCGCGAAGAACCACGCCATCGTGATGCCCGACGCCGACCTGGACAACGCCGCCGACCACCTCGCGGCCGCCGCCTTCGGCTCCGCCGGGGAACGCTGCATGGCCATCTCCGTCGCCGTCGCCGTCGGGGACGCCGCGGACCTGATCGTCAAGAAAGTCGAAGAACGCGCCCTGGCCGTCAAGGTCAACAACGGCACCGCCCCCGACGCCGAAATGGGCCCGGTCATCACCCCGGCCTCCAAGGAACGCATCGTACGGATCGTCAGCGAAGCCGAAGCAGCCGGCGCCGCCATGGTGGTGGACGGCCGCGACCTCGTGGTCCCCGGCCACGAAGACGGCTTCTGGGTGGGCCCCACCGTGATCGACCACGTCAAGACCGAAATGACCGCCTACACCGAGGAAATCTTCGGCCCCGTGCTCGTGGTGGTCCGCGTCGACACCCTCGAGGACGGCATCAGGCTGATCAACGCCAACCCGTACGGCAACGGAACTGCGATCTTCACCTCCTCCGGCGCCCACGCGCGGAAATTCCAGCGCTCCGTCACGGTCGGCATGATCGGGATCAACGTGCCACTGCCCGTCCCGGTGGCCTACCACTCCTTCGGCGGCTGGAAGGCATCGCTCTTCGGCGACAAACACATCTACGGCCCCGAAGGTGTCTCCTTCTACACCCGCGGCAAAGTCATCACCTCGCGCTGGCCCGAACCCACCCACGCCTCCGGCGCCTCCTACAACTTCCCCTCCAACTAGTCCCCACCGCCTCCCTCGCCTCGCAAGCTCCGCCAGGGAACCCTGGCGGAGTGGCCCCTATCAAAGAGACAGACAATGACTGAGAACAAACTGATCATCGGCACGGCGCCGGACTCCTGGGGTGTCTGGTTCGCGGATGACCCCAAGCAGACGCCCTGGGAACGGTTCCTCGATGAGGTTGCCGAGTCCGGCTACAAGTGGATTGAACTGGGCCCGTACGGCTACCTGCCCACCGATCCCACGCGGCTGGCGGAAGAACTGAAGCAGCGCGACCTCAAGGTCACCGCAGGCACGGTGTTCACTGCCTTCCACCGCGGACTGGACCAGTGGGAATCCGCCTGGGAACCGGCCCGCAAAGTGGCCGAACTGACGGCGGCCATGGGCGGCGAGCACATCGTGGTCATTCCGGCCATGTGGCGCGACGACGTCACCGGCGAGGCGGTGGAGAGCGGCACCCTGACTGACAAGGCGTGGAGCGACCTTTTCGCCGGCCACAACCGCCTGGGCAAGACCCTGCTGGAGGATTTCGGGCTCAAGCAGCAGTTCCATTCCCACGCTGACTCCCACGTCGGAGCGCAGGAAGACATCGAAACCCTCCTGGCCGCTACGGACCCCAAGTACCTGAACCTGTGCCTGGACACGGGCCACGCCGAATACTGCGGTGCCTCCAGCCTCGAGCTGATCAAGAACTACCCGGACAGGATCGGCTACCTGCACCTGAAGCAGATCAACCCGGAGATCCTCAAAAGGGTCAACGAGGAAAACATGACCTGGGCCGCCGCCAACCTGGCCGGCGTCATGACCGAGCCGCCGAACGGGCTTCCCGACCTGCGCGCCGTCATCGAAGCGGTGGAGGCCCTCAACCGGCCCATCTTCGGCATCGTCGAACAGGACATGTACCCGATAGCCTTCGATGTGCCCATGCCCATTGCCAAGCGCACCCGCAACTACCTGCTGTCCTGCGGTTCCAGAACCACTGTCAACTGACAGCCACACCGCCGCATCCGCTAAGACCCCTGGAGGAACGAAAACAATGACTGAAGCACTCCGCGTCGCCGTCATCGGCGCCGGGCGCATGGGCGCCGACCACATCCAGCGCCTCAACACCCGAATCCACGGAGCCGAGGTTGCCGCCGTCGTGGACGTTGACCTGGCCCGCGCACAGGCGGCAGTTGAAGGGATTCCGGGCGCTGTGGCCCTCGCCGACGCCGAGGAAGCCCTCAACAACGGCGACGTCAACGCAGTACTCATTGCAACGCCCGGCTTCCTGCACGAGGACATCCTGCTGAAGGCCATCGCCAAGGACATTCCGATCCTGTGCGAGAAGCCGCTGACCCCCGATGCCGAGTCCTCCTGGAAGATCGTGGAGGCTGAAGTTGCGCTGGGGCACAAGCGCATCCAGGTGGGCTTCATGCGCCGCTTCGACGCCGAATACGCCGCACTGGGCCAGATCATCGGCAACCACGAGCTGGGCGAACTGCTGATGCTGCACCACCAGCACCGTAACCCCACCACGCCGCCGGGCTTCACCAACGAGATGCTGATCAACGATTCCGTGGTCCACGAGTTCGATGCCATCCGGTTCTTCACCGGAGAGGAAATCACCAGCGTCCAGGTCCGCATGGGGAAGGCCACCAAGAACGCCCCCGCCGGGCAGCACGATCCCCAGCACGTCCTGCTGGAGACGGAGTCAGGCGTCCTGGCCGACGTCGAAATCTATGTCAACGCCAAGTTCGGCTACGAAGTGGCCACCCAGGCCTCCTTCGAAGAGGGCATCGTCAACATCGGCGGGGACAAGGGCCCTTACACCCGCAGCGCCGGCCGCTGGGGCGGCAACGTTACCCCCGGATTCGAAGAGCGCTTCGGCGCGGCGTACGACGTCGAAATCCAGTCATGGGTTGACGCTGCGCTGAAGGGCGAAATCGGCGGTCCCACCGCGTGGGACGGCTACGCCACCGCGGCCTGCTGCGAGGCCGGCGTCGAAGCCCAGAAGAGCGGCGACAAGGTGGCCGTGAAGCTCGCCGCCAAGCCGGACCTTTACCGCTGACCCGCGGAGTTTTTGTCCAGATATGCCGACTTCCGGGCCTTCCAACCCTGCGTATCTGGACAAAGACTCCCGCCTGACTGATCCACAATGGAGTGTTCCTCGTGAAAATCGCACTTGATCCCACCCCTTTCCACCACAGCCACAGTCTGCTGGAGTTTCCCCGCGTGGCTGCAGATCTGGGTTACAAGTACATGCAGATGACGCCGCACGCGGACTTCATCCCCTTCTACAACCATCCCAAAGCCGATGACGAGCTGGTGGGCCAGCTCAGCAAAGCCTGCAGGGACGCGGGAATCGAAATTGCCTCGGTCCTGCCGGTGCTCCGCTGGTCCGGCCCGGACGAGGACGCCCGCGAAGCTGCTGTCCGCTACTGGAAGCGGGTCATCCAGATCACCGTTGACCTCGGCGTCGGCACTATTAACACCGAGTTCAGCGGCCGCCCCGAAAAGGCTGAGGAGTCCGAGCGGGCGTTCTACCGCTCCATGGAGGAGCTCCTGCCGATCATCGAACGCGAAGGCATCGACCTGCTCATCGACCCGCACCCGGACGACTTCGTGGAGGAAGGCCTGGCCGCAATCCGGGTCATCAGGGGACTGAACTCGAAGAACGTGGGCATGGTCTACGTGGCCTCACACAGCTTCCACATGAAGAACGCCCCGCTGGACATCATGCGCGCGGCAGGGGACAAACTCCGCCTGGTCCACGTTGCGGACACCATGGACCACCGTGCATCCCACGGCCTGCGCTACATCACGAACCCGCCGGGGAATGCCGTGCGCGTGCACCAGCACCTGAAGATCGGCGACGGCGACGTGAACTGGGACGAGTTCTTCGGAGGCCTCAAGGAAATCGGCTTCCTGGACAAGGACAACACAGTGATGGTCTCCAGCGTGTTTGCCGAGGATGAGAAGGCCGAGGACGTCTCCCGTTACCAGCTGGAGACCATGAAGCAGTACGTCCAGAAAGCTACCGCATGAGTGTCTCCGGTAAGGTCGCGGCGGTCAAAGAGCAACAGCCTCCGAACCATAAGAGGGCGCTGCGGACCGCCACCATCATTTCCACGTTCGGCGGACTCCTCTTCGGCTACGACACGGGGGTCATCAACGGCGCGCTGCCGTACATGCAGGAGGATTTGGGCCTGACGCCGCTGACCGAGGGCCTGGTCACGTCGTCGCTCCTCTTCGGCGCCGCGTTCGGTGCACTGTTCGGCGGCCGGCTGGCCGACCGGAACGGCCGCCGCAAGATGATTATGGTCCTCGCGGTCATTTTCCTTGTGGGCACGCTGGCGTGCACCTTCTCGCCAAACACCGAGGTTTTGATCGCCGCCCGGTTCATTCTCGGCCTGGCTGTGGGTGGTGCCTCCGTCACCGTTCCCGTGTACCTGGCCGAAGTTTCGCCTAGCGCACGGCGCGGACGGATCGTCACACAGAACGAACTGATGATCGTCACCGGGCAGCTGCTGGCTTTCATCTTCAACGCCTACCTGGGCAACACCTTTGGGGAGGCCGGCGGCATCTGGCGCTGGATGCTGGTGATCGCCACCCTGCCTGCCATTGCACTGTGGATCGGGATGAACTTCATGCCCGAGAGCCCCCGATGGCTGGCCTCGATGGGAAGTTTCGGCGAAACGCTCAGCGTTCTCCAACGCCTCCGCTCCCAGGCCGAGGCGCGAACAGAGTTCGAGGAAGTCAAGGCCATGGCCGTCGAGGACTACAAGTCCAAGATGGGCTCCTGGAAGGACCTTGGGATCCCCTGGCTGCGGCGGATCTTTATCGTGGGCCTCGGCCTGGCCGTGATCCAGCAGATCACCGGCGTGAACTCCATCATGTATTACGGCACCCAAATCCTCGCCCAATCCGGATTCGGGCGCGAGGCTGCGCTGACCGCCAACATTGCCAACGGCGTCATCTCTGTCCTCGCGACGTTCGTGGGAATCTGGCTGCTTGGCAGGGTGGGCCGCCGTCGGATGCTTATCACGGGGCAGATAGGCACGACGTCGGCGCTCCTTCTGATCGGCCTGTTCTCACTGATCCTGCCTGAAGGCTCAGCCCGTGGTTTCGTGATTCTGTCCCTGACGGTGACATTCCTGGCCTTCCAGCAGGGTGCCATCTCACCGGTCACGTGGCTGATGCTCTCCGAGATTTTCCCGCTCAAGATCCGCGGGCTCGGCATGGGCGCCTCCGCCTTTGTCCTTTGGATCGTCAATTTCATGGTGGGGTTCGGATTTCCGCAGCTCCTGGCGGCGATCGGTCTGTCCAGCACCTTCTTTGTGTTCGCCGTGCTCGGAGTGGGCGCCATAGCGTTTGCCGCCAAGTACGTTCCCGAAACCAAGGACAAGAGCCTTGAAGACGTGGAGCACTACTTCAAGAATGTGGCCGGAACGAAGCCGGAGGCCGTCGCGAGCCCATAAGAACGCCGAGCCGCAGGAGGGCACCCTCGTCTCCCAAGACGAGGGTGCCCTTTTTGGGTCTTCGCACGTGGTGCCAGCGGCTCGTTAACCGCGGAAATCTCCCGGATTTCGCGGGTCCTAGCACCCATGTTACGTGCGTACATACTAATGTCAGGACAAACTATTGACATGTGTGGTTCAAGTCACCATGATCGTAGTAAGCACATTCCGGCGACTGCATCGTGGCAGTCCGGAGCTGATATCAAAGGAGATACTCGTGGCTAGATTTTCCTGGCGTAAAGCAACACTTGTAGCGGCTGTCGTGCCGATGCTGGCACTGAGCGCCTGTTCGAGCACCGGAGGCAGGACCGAGGAGGCCGGCGGCGCAGCAGGCGGCGGCCAGGTCGCTACAACAGAACGCATGAAGGTTGCACTCATCACCCACGCCGCTCCCGGTGACACCTTCTGGGACATCCTCCGCAAGGGTGCCGAAGAAGCGGCTGCAAAGGACAACGTGGAATTGCTCTACACCTCGGATCCTGAGGGCGGACGCCAGGCCCAGCTGATCCAGCAGGCAATCGACCAGAAAGTCGGCGGCATCGCCGTGACCTTGGCCAAGCCGGACGCCCTAAAGGACGTCCTCAAGAAGGCCGCGGACGCCGGTATCCCCGTAGTCAGCCTTAATTCAGGTGCTGATGTTTGGCAGCAGGTGGGCGCTTTCACCCACTTCGGTTCGGACGAGAACCTCGCGGGCGCGGCCGTGGGGGAGAAGCTCTCCTCGCTGGGAGCAAAGCGCCCCATCTGCGTGATCATGGAACAGGGCAACGTGGCACTGGATGCCCGGTGTGCCGGCGTGAAGTCCAAGATCCCGGCTACTGAGAACCTGTTTGTCCAGGGAACCGACATGACCCAGGTTTCCTCCACAGTCACTGCGAAACTCCAGGCCACCCCGGATGCAGACGCCATCATCGGACTGGGAGCGCCGTTCACGTTGACCATCAACAAGGCAGTGGAGTCCCTCAATCTGCAGGACAAGGTCAAGGTAGCCTCCTTCGACATGAACGGTGAACTGGCCCAGGCCATCATCGACGGCAAGGTTGCCTTTACCGTCGACCAGCAGCCGTGGCTCCAGGGCTATGGAGCCGTCGACGCCCTCTGGCAGGTCAAGCGGGGCGGCATCCACGTAGGTGGCGGGCTTCCGGTGCTGACCGGCCCGTCGATCATCGATCAGGCAGCAGCTCCTGACGTCCTCAAGTTCGCCAAGGAAGGCATCCGCTAAGGATGCTTTGAGCGGGTTCCGGGGCCCTTGCGGCTCCGGAACCCGCCATAGCAGGAGAATCCCCATGACCCAGACTCTGACCAAACCCTCCGTCCCCGCGACCGATGAACGCATCGGTAAGCGCAGCCCCCTCCAGAAACTGCTCGGCCGCCCTGAGGTCGGCGCCCTGGTGGGCGCCATTGTCCTCTTCGTTTTCTTCGCCGTGGTTTCCCCGACCTTCCTGCAGCCTTCGTCCTTCGCGACCGTGCTGTACGGCAGCTCAACCATCGGAATCATGGCCGTCGGCGTCGCGCTGCTTATGATCGGCGGCGAGTTCGACCTTTCCACAGGTGTCGCCGTCATCAGTTCGGCCCTTACCGCCTCGATGTTCAGCTGGTACTTCAGCACCAACGTCTGGGTTGGTGTCGCCCTGGCACTGCTGGTTTCCCTGGCCATCGGATACGTCAATGGCTGGATCCTGATGAAGACCAAACTGCCCAGCTTCATCGTCACCCTTGCCACGTTCCTGATGCTGACCGGCCTGAACCTGGGCCTGACCCGCATGATCGGCGGCGGCGTATCTTCCCCCTCGATCTCGGACATGGACGGCTTCGCCTCCGCCCGCGCGGTGTTCGCGTCATCAGTGAGGTTCGGCGGGATTGATGTCCAGATCACCGTATTCATCTGGATTGCCCTTGTGGCGGTGGCCACCTGGGTGCTGATGCGGACCCGCGTGGGGAACTGGATCTTCGCCGTCGGCGGTGATGCGAATGCGGCCCGCGCCGTGGGCGTTCCGGTCAAGGCCACCAAGATCGGACTGTTCATGGCAGTTGGTTTCTGCGGCTGGATCCTGGGCATGCACAACCTGTTCGCCTTCGACGCGGTGCAGTCCGGTGAGGGCGTGGGCAACGAGTTCCTCTACATCATTGCCGCTGTGATCGGCGGGTGCCTTCTCACCGGCGGCTACGGTTCGGCTGTTGGCGGCGCCATCGGCGCGTTCATCTTCGGCATGGCCAACAAGGGCATCGTCTACGCACAGTGGAACCCTGACTGGTTCAAGTTCTTCCTGGGCCTGATGCTGCTTCTCGCCACCATCGTCAACCTCATCGTCAAGCGCCGCGCGGAACTGAAGTAAAGGGGTCCGGAAAATGAATGCCCAAAAAATTGACCAGCGCACCTTGCTGCAAAACGAAAAAGATCCGCTCACGCATACTCCTGTGCACCTGCTGTCCCTTGATGCCGTAGGCAAGCACTACGGCAACATCGTGGCGCTGAGGGATGTCACGATGGCAGTCGACAACGGCCGTGTCACCTGCGTGCTCGGTGACAACGGGGCCGGCAAGTCCACGCTCATCAAGATCATCGCCGGCCTGCACCGGCACGACGCTGGAACGCTGAACATCATGGGCGAGGAGCGGAAGTTCGATTCGCCACGTGATGCACTGGATGCAGGCATCGCCACGGTCTACCAGGACCTGGCGGTGGTGCCGCTGATGCCCATCTGGCGCAACTTCTTCCTTGGCTCTGAACTGACCAGCGGATTCGGTCCCTTCAAAAGCATGGATGTCCAAAAGATGAAGGACATCACCAAGAAGGAACTGGCTGAGATGGGCATCGACCTCCGCGACGTGGAACAGCCCATCGGCCAGCTCTCGGGCGGTGAGCGGCAGTGCGTGGCCATTGCCCGCGCCGTCTACTTCGGCGCCAAGGTCCTGATCCTGGACGAACCGACGGCGGCGCTCGGCGTGAAGCAGTCGGGCGTAGTTTTGCGCTACATCCTCCAGGCAAGGGACAGGGGGCTCGGGGTAATCTTCATCACCCACAATCCGCACCATGCCTTCCCGGTGGGGGACCGGTTCCTGCTGCTCAAGCGGGGCAAGTCCATTGGCTACTACGACAAGAAAGACATCACCCTGGACGAGCTCACCGCTCAGATGGCCGGCGGCGCGGAACTTGCCGAGCTCGCGCACGAACTCGAACAACTCGGCGGCCACAGCGAGGTAGTTAAGGAAGTGCAGGCAGAGGTCGCTGACGTCACCCACGGCACAGAGACACCCAAGGAAAGCGGCCCCCGGCACGCCTAGTACGGACCGGAACGGGGCCCGCCGGAAAACCGGACGGGCCCCGCTCGACATTGCGCACAGACCACGAACAGCAGACAGGAAGACATCATGCCGATCCGGGTGGGCGTCATCGGCGCAGGAGTCATGGGCGCAGACCACATCAGGAACCTTTCCGCAGCCGTCAACGGTGCTGAAGTCACCTTCGTGGCAGACCTCGACGCCGGACGGGCAGCGGCAGCTGCGCCGCCGGCGGCCCGGACTACCACCGACCCCTCAGAGCTGATCAACTCCAGCGAGGTGGACGCCGTCGTCATCGCCTCGCACGACTCCACCCATGCCGGACTGGTGCTGGAATGCTTCGAAGCGATGACGCCCGTGCTCTGCGAGAAGCCCCTGGCCCCTACGATCTTGGAAAGCCTCGACGTGGTGGAGGCGGAGGCGGACATCCTGGCCGCCACCGGCGGCAGGCTGCTGTCCATGGGCTTCATGAGGCGGTTCGATCCGGGCTACACAGCACTCCGCGAAGCAACGCGGATCCGCAGCAACGGCGAACCGCTAATGGTCCACTGCACCAGCCGCACCGCAACTGCGGGACCCGGTGCCAGCTCGGAATCAGCCATCACCAATTCAGCCATCCACGAGTTCGACATTATCCCCTGGCTGCTGGGCACGCCCATCACCGAAGTTTCATGGCAGGCGGGGCGCAGCTCCCGGCACAGCACCGGAGACCTGCAGGACCCGGCGCTCATGCTCCTCCGGACGGCAGACGGCACCCTTGCCACCCTCGAACTGTTCCTGAACGCGCAGTACGGCTACACCACCAGGTGCGAGGTGGTGTCCGAGCATGGTTCAGCCGCCCTCCCGGAACCCGCAGCACTGGTGGTCCACCATGAAGGCCAGCAGCGGTCCGTCATCCCGGCCGACTGGCGCCCGCGCTTCGCCGACGCCTACCGCCTGCAGCTCCAGGCCTGGATCTCTGCCCTGGAACGCGGAGAGACCGCGCCGCTCGCCACCGGGGAGGACGGCCTGCGGGCATCGCAGGTGGCCCAGGCCATGATCCGTTCGCTGCACAGCGACGGAGCCTTCACGAAGGTGATCTATTGATGGCTGCTCCCGTCCTGCCGGCCTCCCGCGTGCCGGAGCCGGAGGGCACCACCTCCCCGCGGTGGGGCATCAAATTCCCTGGTGAAGACAGAACGAAGGAAGAACTGTGAAGGATATAACTCTTGGGTTGGTGGGCGTGGGCCGAATCGGCGCCATGCACGCGGACAACATCTCGGCGCTCAACGCCGTACGTAATGCTGAGGACATCAATGTCCGGCTTCGGCTGACGGATGTCGCCGAAGAGCACGCCAGGGCCGTGGCTGCCAGGGTTGGTGCCGAGTTCCTGCCGTCCGTGGAGGCACTGCTCGCCTCGGGCCTGGACGGGCTGGTGATTGCCACCGGCACAGGCACCCATCCCGGCCTGATCAAGGCGGGGGTGGACGCAGGGATCCCGGTCTTCTGCGAGAAGCCGGTGGCCCTGGATGTGGCGGACGCCCTGCCGGTCCTCGAGTATGTCCGGGAGCGGCAGGGCGTGGTACAGATTGGCCATCAGCGGCGCTTTGACCCCGGCTACCTAGAAGCGAGGCGTGCCTACCAGGCCGGTGAGCTTGGCTGGATCCATTCGCTGCGGGCTGTCACCTGTGACATGGCACCGCCGCCCGTCGAGTTCCTGGCGGGCTCGGGCGGACTCTTCAGGGACTGTTCCGTGCACGACTTCGACATCCTCCGCTGGCTGACGGGCCGGGAGATCGTGGAGGTCTATGCGAAGGGCTCCAACAACGGGGACCCGGCCATCGGGGCTGTGGGGGACGTGGATACGGCCCTCGCCCTGGTGACGTTCGACGACGGCACGGTGGGGGCAGTCTCGGCCACACGCTACAACGGGGCCGGCCACGACGTCCGGCTCGAAATCCAGGGCTCCAGGGGGTCGCTGCTGGTGGGGCTGGACGACAGGACCGCGTTGGCCTCGGCCGAAGCAGGCGTGGCTTTCCCCGCTGGGCAGCCCCACCAGACCTTCGCCGAAAGGTTCGATGCCGCCTACCGGGCTGAGATGTCTGCGTTTGTGGAGCTGATCCTGGGCCTGCGGGACAACCCGTGCACGCCTGAGGATGCGGTGGCAGCTTCGCGCGTAGCGGATGCTGCCCAGGAGTCGTTGCGAAGCGGATCCCCGGTGAGGGTGGAGCTGGCCCCGGCGGTCGCCGGCTGACCTCCAGCCGGATGGGGGACCCGCGCGTCACCAGGGAGATGTCACGGACCTGCCGGGGTCAGGCGCCGAACGGGAGCCGCGGATCGACGTCCTGGCCGTCCCAGGTCTGGCGCACCCAGCCGTGGTGGGGGTCGTCGCTGATGAGCCATTCGCGCACGGGCCCGGGCCCGGCCATGACGTTCAGGTAGTAGAGGTCGTACCCGGGTGCGGCCATGGCAGGACCGTGCCAGCCATAGGGAACCAGGACGACGTCCCCGGTGCGGACCTCCGCAGAGACGTCGATGGGGCGCTCGTCCGAGGCGTAGACGCGCTGGTAGCCGATGGCGTCCGCATCGGCGGGAGCGGCCGAGCCCTCCGCCACCCGCGTCTCAAAGTAGTAGATCTCCTCGAGGTGGGTCTCGCCGTCCTTCTCCTCGTCGTGCTTGTGCGGGGGATAGGAGGACCAGTTGCCGGCGGGGGTGAGGACCTCGCAGACGATGAACCGGTCGGCTTCCAGTGCGGCCGGTGTGCCGAAGTTGTGGACCTGGCGGGAGCAGTTGCCGGCGCCGCGCAGCTCAACCGGGGTTTCCGCGGCGGTCACCAGCCGGGTGGGGTACGCCTCCTGTGCCGGGGCAGTGGCTACCGCCACCCTCCCGCCGTCGGGCGAGGTGATGCTGACGGCGCGTCCGGTGCCCGAGTACAGGACGTCGCTGGGGCCGTGGAACACGGAGGCGCGCCCGTCCAGTCGGTATTCGGTGCCATCGACCGTGACGGTGAAGGATCCGTTAAGGGGCACCACAATGCGTTCCTCTTCGGCGGCGGGAAGGACGACGGCGGCCCCTGCGGCGAGCGTGGCCACCTTCAGTCCAGTATGTGCCCAGCCGTCCACGGACAGGGATGAGTCCGAGGTCCCGATCGAGACGTCCCATGTGCCGTCGGTGGCGGTGCCCAGTGGGTAGACCCAGTTGGTCATGGAGTGTGGCTCCTTGCGTTAGCGCTGTACGAGTGTCATTTCAAAGCTGTAGGAATCCCCGCGGTACACGTGGTGTCCGGTTTCCACGCGGCGGCCGGTGTCATCCGTGGCTGTACGCTCCATGGTGACCAGGGCGGATCCGGGCGCGGTCTCGAGGAGGGAGGCCTGGTAGTCGTTGGCCACCACGGCGCCGATGCGCTGGTTGGCGAGCCGGAAGTTGACGCCGCCGCGGCGCAGGATGGCGTAGAGGCCTTCCGCCGACAGCGTGGCTTCACTCATCTCGGCGATGTCGTCACGGACCCAGTTCTCCATGAGTGCCAGGGGCTTGCCTGCCACTTTCCGCAGCCGGGTGAAGTGGTAGACCTTGGAACCGGCAGGCAACTGGAGGGTGGTCAAGGTGGCCTCGTCGGCCTCCACATGGGCGAAGCTCAGGACATCGGTGGTGGGCTTCTTGCCGTTGTTGGTGAGGTCGTCGTAGAGGCTGGAGAGCTCGAGGGGGCGGCGCACCTGGCTCGATACCACCTGGGTTCCGACGCCGCGTTTGCGTACCAGCAGCCCGGACCGGACCAGTTCATCCATGGCCTTGCGCATCGTGGGGCGCGAGAGGTTCAGCTGTGCCGCCAGATCGATTTCGTTATCTAACCGGCTGCCGGGCTCCAGTACTCCGCTGAAAATGGCGGCTTCGATCCCCTGTACCACCTGGTGGTACAGGGGGACGGGGGAGGAGCGGTCGATGCTGAGACCCAGGTTGTGCGCCACGGTACTTCCCTCATGTTCCTTGTTGCGGGACGTCGTCGCCCGGTGGGGCGGGAACGGCCGCTTTGCCGCTATATGTTCTCTTGATAGGACATACTTCATTTCTTCTTCGATCCTAGCAGCCGCGCCATCCGGGTCAAGGGGAGCGGCCCGCGTTGCTTTAGGTTTAGACAGTGAACCTCTCCGGAAACGTGGGCCCCCACCCGCACAACCTCGAAGTGCAGGACCTGGACAGCTTCGACCGGCTGGTCAGCGCCGGCGCGGTGGACATGCGTGGCTGGCACGCCCAGTCCCTGGACCTGCGGGGGAGGACCGGCGCACTGCAGCGCCTCAACGTGGAGGGTGCCATCTTCCTGGGCTGCACCTTCGACGACGGCGTGGAGGGCCTGCTGCGAGGACGGGGAGCATTGATCTTCCCGCGGCTGGAGACCGTGCCCTTCAACCCCTACCGGGCCGCCTTGTACTCGCCCCAGGAACTGTACGCCGGGCTGCCCGACGCCCCCTACGAAGCCCTTCCGGACGCCCGGATCTACCAGTGGAGCATCCAGCCCGGCATGCGGCACCGGCTGGACGCCACCCTGGCCTCAGCGCTGCACGACCACGCCATCGGCGACGCCCTGGACGATATGACCCGGACAAGCCCGTTCCACGGCCGGGCCATGGTGGGTGTCATGGGCGGGCATGCCGCGCAGCGCGGCAGCAGCGGATTTGCCCAGGCCGCCCTGCTGGGCAGGCTCCTCGCGCAGGACGGGTACGTGGTGGCCACCGGCGGGGGACCGGGGGCCATGGAGGCGGCGAACCTCGGCGCGTACCTCAGTGAAGTGGACGACGGCGGCGTGCAGGCTGCGCTGGACATTCTCGCCTCCGTCCCCGGCTTCCGTCCCTCGGTGTCTGCGTGGGCGCGTGCGGCGGCCGCCGTCGTCGAACGCTTTCCCGGCGGCACGCCGTCGCTCGGCATCCCCACCTGGTTCTACGGGCATGAGCCGCCCAACTACTTCGCCACGCACATTGCAAAATACTTTGCCAACGCCATCCGGGAGGCGATCCTGCTGGAACTGTGCACGGGAGGCATCGTGTTCCTGCCTGGGGCTGCCGGGACCGTCCAGGAGATCTTCCAGGATGCGTGCGAAAACTACTACGGGGCGCGGGAAAAGGTGACGCCCATGGTGCTGGTGGGCCGGGACCACTGGGAGCGTCAGTACCCTGCCTGGCCCATGCTGCAAAGCCTTGCCGCCGGCCGGCCGATGGAGGACCGGATTTTCCTGGTGGACACTGTCCAGGAGGCGGTGGAGGTGCTGCGGCTGCCCGCCTGAGCCCGGGGAGCAGCCGGCCGGTCAGAGATCCTTCCGGCACTGCGCCTTGCTGAGCTCATAGAGCCCGTTGAGGTCCCCGGCGGACAGTCCCTCGGGGGTGCCGATCTCGGGATACATCAGCTGGGTGGGGTCGTCCACGTGGTCGAGGCCCATCACGTGGCTGAGCTCATGCAGGATCACGGCGCGTGCGTACAGGTGGCCGTCCGGGTTCAGCAGTTCATCGGCGATCTGCGGCGCGTCCAGGTCCAGGCCGCCCGTAACAAAGGCCTTGGGGCCGTCGTCATAACTGAAGTGGGTGCTGCCCCCGGTGCCGATCACCTTGCCCTTGAGCTGCGGAGCCACCTCCGGTGTTGTCCAGGCGATCAGCAGCGGCGCCCAGCGCTCGCCGTAGGCCTCGGGCTGGTACGGCGGACGTTGGGGGGAGGGCTGCTCCGCGGTGGTGCCGTCGTAGATGAACCGGATGCCGGTGGCGGCGGAGATGGTGGCGATGGATTCGGTGACCAGCTGCTGCGAGCCGGCCGGTGCGAGCTCGTCATTGATGACGTAGTGCAGCGGCCTGCAGGGGGAATACCCCACCGGGCTGCCGTCCCCGTTGACGGCGAGGAAGCGGTAGGAATCGCTGCCCAGCGGCGGAGGGTCTGCGGCGGCCAGGGGAGCGTCAGACTCCTCCAGCCCAGGGGGAGGCGCGCCCAGCCGGCCCTCGGCCCGGGGCGCCTGGCCTGCTTCCCCTGCTGTGCCCGGGTCCTGCTGCCCGGCGGACTGCCCGTTTCCTGGGCCGATCCGGACGTCCAGCAGCTCTTTGAAGCGAGGGTCGTTCAGTGCCAGTGCTGCTCCGAACACAGCGCCCGCGGTCAGCGCGGCGGTGAGCAAAAGCTCCACGCGCCGGCGCACGCCCAGGCGGGCTTTGGTCCCCGCATGGCGCGATGGCGCACGGTGCGGTGGCCGGTTTTCCACTAGCCCACAACTGTGCCGAAGGCCAGCCCCAGCAGGTAGGTGATGGCCGCAGCGCCCAGGCCGATGGCCAGCTGGCGGAGTCCACGCGTCAGCGGCGACGTGCCGGAGAGCAGGCCCACCGTGGCGCCGGTGACCAGGAGGGCGAGGCCCACCAGAATGCCCGCCGCCACCAGGGCGGCGACGCCGGTCAGGCCGAACAGGAACGGCAGGATTGGCACGATCGCACCGGAGGCGAAGAAGCAGAAGCTGGACAGGGCCGCGCCCCACGCGGTCCCCACGGCCTCATGCTGGTCCTCGACGTCGGGCAGTTCCGGCTGCAGCGACAGGCTGGGATCGCAGTCGCAGGGCAGCAGGCCCATGCGTTCGGCCACCCGGTGCTCGGCCGCTTCCTGGGTCATGCCCCGGGCCAGGTACACCAGCAGCAGTTCGTTGTGTTCCAGGTCCAGCTTGGGGGCCGCCAGCAGGGTGACCTGGGTGGGGCGCGTCGCCGCGAGCAGTTCGCGCTGCGACCGGACTGAGATGAACTCCCCGGCGCCCATGGACATGGCCCCGGCCAGCAGCCCCGCAATTCCGCTGAGCAGCACCACACTGCTGGCGACGCCGGACGCGGCCATACCCATCACCAGGGACAGGTTGCTGACCAGGCCGTCATTGGCGCCGAACACAGCGGCGCGGAAGGTGCCCGCCAGGCGGTTGCGCCCCCGGGTCGCCAGCCCTCGGACCACTTCCTCGTGGATCTGCTCGTCCGCCGCCATCGCCTCCGTGGCATTGGGGTCCTTGGCGTAAGGGGAGCGGCCTTCTGCGCGCTGGGCCAGGGCCAGCACGAACACCGACCCGAAGTGGCGGGCCAGGAACCCCAGCATCCGGCTGCGCACCGATGCACGCCGGGGCTTGCCCGCACGTTCACCCAGCAGTCCCAGCCAGTGGGCTTCATGGCGGCCTTCGGCTTCGGCCAGGGCCAGGAGGATGTCGCGCTCTTCACCCTGGCGGTTCTGCGCCA
This sequence comes from Pseudarthrobacter sp. GQ63, assembly GCF_059758765.1. Classification (NCBI taxonomy): domain Bacteria; kingdom Bacillati; phylum Actinomycetota; class Actinomycetes; order Micrococcales; family Micrococcaceae; genus Pseudarthrobacter; species Pseudarthrobacter sp. GQ63. The sequence goes on along the minus strand of NZ_JCAXEF010000008.1, from coordinate 113,584 downwards.
GGTCCCGGTAGACGGCGGCTTCCGCCCGTTCGTCCGCGAGGTACTGCCGCCACCGCTTGACGTCCGACGGCGAGGGCTGGGCCTGCTGCCCGGCGCCGGCTGGTTCCTGGGGTGCTGAAGGTTGCGCTTCTTGCGGCGTGGCGTGGCGGTTGAACCTGGCGTGCTGAGACACGGAAACTCCTGGGCTGGATGGGGCATGGTGCGGCCCCATTGCAGTGCAAGCTTACTGCGAAAATCCGCCGATTTTTGGCCGGTCAGCCTCCCCCGGAGATTTCGGTGCGCCTTAAACGGGACGGGTCCTTGAGGTCCTGTGGCAGGCTATTGACCCCTCTGCGGTGCGGTGCTGTGATGAAGGTGTGGCGCGGCCAGCGCCCTCACTGAAAGAGCACGTCAGGCGAACAAACGGAGGTTCAATCATGAGCACCACCGGACAGCACCCGGACATGCCGCACCTGGATGCCGTAGAGGCGGATCCCGCCTATGACTACGCCGAAGATGCACCGGTAGTTGAGGACGACTGGGATACCGAGGACGAACTCCTGGACGAGGAGGAGCCGGTGGTCCAGGTTCCTCCCGTCGTGGTCGACGCCGAGGACCGCGTGGTCCCGCTGGATGACCCTGACGAGGTCCGCGAAACCGACTAGGAAACCAGGACCAAACGACAGCGGCACCTCCCCTTCGCCGGAAAGCGAAGGGGAGGTGCCGCCGTCGTGCGTTGCTCCTGTTGTCCTACCCTGCGGGGCCTAGCGGGCAGCGGTGGGAAGGGGCGCTTCTTCTGCAGCCTGCCCTGCCACCCGGCGCTGCCAGTTGCGCATTACCTGCGGGTCGGTCGGTTTGCTCAGCAGGGAAACCGCAACGTAGACCAGGGCGGACGCCAGCAGGCCGTAGTAGATGGGCTCGTTCGCGTAAATGCCGTCCAGCGGTGCCTCGGCGTTGATTTCCAGGACGATCATGGTGCCCAGGGTCACCACGGAACCCACAGCCATGGATGCTGCCGCGGCGATGCCCGTACCGCGCTTCCAGACGAGGCCGCCGAGGATCGCCACGAGGAGGCCGCCCACCAGGATGTCGTAGGCAATGGTCAGGGCTGCCACCACGTCCTTGGTGATGATGGCGATGACGATCGCGATGATTCCCAGGGCAAGGACCCAGATGCGGTTGGCCTTGACGTCGTGCTCAGGGTTGTCCGAGTCCTCCGTGTTGATGTCCTTGCCGAACCAGCTGGCAACGAACGGCAGGACATCGGCGCGGGCCACGGTTGCGGCGGCGATGAGGGCGCCCGATGCGGTGGACATCATCGCTGCCACCGCCGCTGCCAGGACCAGCCCGCCGATGCCGACGGGCAGCAGGGTCTGGGCCACCTCGGCGTAGACATCGTCCTTGACTGCGATGTCGATGCCGGAGAGTGCCACGCTGGCAGCCATGCCGATCAGGGCGCCGGCAACTCCGTAGAGGATGCAGTAGATGCCTGCGGTGGCGCCGCCCCAGCGTGCCACGGTGGGGGTCTTCGCCGTGAAGACGCGCTGCCAGATGTCCTGGCCGATCAGCAGGCCCAGGGTGTAGACAACGAAGTAGGTGATGATCGTCTGGACGCCGATGCCGTCGATCTGGAAGAAACTCTCGTCCACCCGGCTGCGGATGCCCTCAAAGCCGCCCGCCGCGTTGAGCGTGAAGGGCAGCATCAGGAAGAAGATGCCCACGGTCTTGATGATGAATTGCACCTGGTCGGCCAGGGTAATGGACCACATGCCGCCCACCGTGGAGTAGACCAGAACGATGGCTCCGCCAACGGCGATCGCAATCGGACGCTCCCAGTCGAAGAGCACCACGAAGATGGTGGCGTAGGCGCCGGTGGATGTGGCACACAGCATCAGGGTGTAGGCGAGCATGACAATGCCGGAGGCCTCCGTGGCCCTGCTGCCGTAGCGCAGGGTAAGCATCTGGGAGACCGTGTAGATCTTCAGCTTTTGGATGGTTCCGGCAAAGAGGAGGCTCAGCAGCAGGACGCCGGCGCCGATGGCCACTACCAGCCACATGCCGGAGATTCCGAATTTGTAGCCGAGGCCCACGCCGCCCACGGTGGATGCGCCGCCCAGCACGACGGCGGCCATGGTTCCGGTATAGAGGAAGGGGCCGAGGCGGCGGCCGGCAACCAGGAAGTCGCTGTTGTTCTTGGTGCGGGACTTGCCCCACCAGCCGAAGGCCAGCATCGCGAGCAGGTACACCACCACGATGGCGATGTTGATGAAACTTGCATCCATGTTGGGCTCCTTGGAGCGTGTTGGCAGCGTGGCGCACGCCGGAAGGAAAGTGGACCGGGCGCCGCTGCAGGATTTGGGGGAGTGAGAGGGGATTCTCGGCTATTGCTCTATAGGCAACAAGTGTTTCCAAAGCGTAGGCTGTGACGGTGATAACAGTCAAGACCGCGTTGGGCCACGGGCCACGCGTGCAATGAGGCGTCACAGAAGGGGCCGGCCACTAGTATTGCTCCAAAGTGGGGCCGGGCTGCCGGCCATGAAAGGTTCGTAGATGAAGGCACTGCCAGTTGAGCCGAGCAACGTTCCAGTGGCCATCGGCTCGAGGATCCGGGCCGCCCGGCAGTCGCAGCGGCTGACCATTGAGCAGGTTGCTGACGCGACGGGGCTGACCAAGGGATTCCTCAGTAGGGTGGAGCGCGACCTTACATCCCCGTCCGTGGCTTCCCTGGTCACGCTGTGCCAGGTCCTCTCAGTCTCCGTCGGCGACCTGTTTGCGGCGCCCGAGACGCACCTGACCAAGCGCAATGACGGGCCGCGGATCTCGCTGGGCGGGCAGGGCATCGTGGAGCGGCTCCTCACAGCGCGCTCGGAGCGGCGCGTCCAGATCATCCAGGCCTGCATCGAACCGCACGGCCGCGGCGAATCCGAGCTCTACGCGGTGGACTGCGACGTTGACGTCCTCCATGTGATCAAGGGCAGCATCCGGCTGATCCTCACCAACGAGGAATACGACCTCAGTGCCGGCGACACCGTCACCTTTCCCGGGCGAGAGCCGCACACCTGGATCAACCCCACCGACAAGCCCGTCGAGGTTCTCTGGGTCCTGGTGCCGGCCGCCAGCCGCTAGCTCCTGCCCGCCCGGCCGTCCCGTGCGCTCCCGCCCGGTTGCCCGGCCGCCCGGCCGCGCTCCGCGGATTTGCGCTGCACCGCGCCCGGCCGGCCCTCGGCCACCGCAGGAAACTGGGCGGGAGCGTCCGCCGGTCAGCCTCGGGATGCCAGGGCAGCCCTGATCTCGGAGACAACCTGCTCTGGGTTGAACCAGATGTGCTCGGGCATGTAGCGGAGAACGGCGTAGCCCTTAACCGTGGAGGAATTGTTCCTGTCCCGGTCCCTGAGCATGTCCGCCCGCTTGGAATGGAACGCGTAGCCGTCAATCTCCACCATAAGGAATCCGTTGAGGAGGAAGTCCACGCGCCCAATTCCGGGTATGTGGACCTGAACTTCAAAGTCGATGCCGTTCACCCGGAAAAGATGCTGGGCGTCCACCTCAATGATGGATTCGGCGCGGAGATCCAGGTCCTGGAGAGCCCGCAGTGCCGGCGCGGACCGGTCCGCGCGGAGTTCCCGTTTCAGGAGCTCCAATGGCAGGCTGTAGAGCCGGATGGCCGATGTCGCCAGGGCAGTTGACGCTGGCGGCGGCAGGCATCCCAGCGCGTGCAGCACGACGTCTTCGACGCCCGCCACTGGCAGGGTTGGGTGGCCGCTGAAGCGCACCGATCGATGCCGGATCAACCCTGCACCGTGGCCATGGTTGCAGGCAAGATGCAGCTGGGGTGGCGCCTTCCTGAGCCAGAGCCCATAGTGCGGCGCCGCGCTCGCGCAGGTCAGCCGCGCGTTGTGATGGATGGCTGCCGCCAGCTCTTTGTTGCAGTTGGGCGCGAGGAAGACTCCACGCTTGGGTTGGTGGGCGCCACGCTGCGTGAGCCGGGCTATGTCCCTTCGCGAGTACCCGGCGTCGAGCAATTGGGCCGTCCGGGCGACTCCGCCGGCTTGTTTCAGGTGCTCGAGGATGTCCATCTGGCAATTCCAGCCGGACGGGACCGGCAATTGGAACAGTGCCCGGGCCGTATGTGGATTCGGTGGGCAGCGCTCTGGCGAGAGTGGATCCAGGACGGGACCCTTCCAGCAAAGTAAACAAGTGGTGCACATAAGGAAACCACCTGTATGATTGCAGTCACACCAGTCCCTCAACTCCTCGAAGGAGAGGCCTCCATTGGAAGAGCTGCGCATCGAAGCCAACGGCAACCTTGGCCCCATCGATTCATCCCGGATTCCGCGTTACGCGGGAGCCGCCACCTATGCCCGCCTTCCTCGCCTGGACCAGGTGGCCAGGGCTGATGTCACCGTGGTGGGCGTGCCCTTCGATTCCGGCGTCTCCTACCGCCCGGGGGCCCGGTTCGGCGCCAACCACGTCCGTGAAGCAAGCCGGCTGCTGCGCCCGTATAACCCGGCATGGGACGTCAGCCCCTTCGAGAACATCCAGGTTGCCGACGCCGGGGACATGGCCGTCAACCCGTTCAACATCAACGAGGCCATCGACACCATCCAGCAGAACGCCCTTGACCTCACGGCAGGCGGCGGCAAGCTGGTGACCCTGGGCGGTGACCACACCATCGCCCTGCCGCTCCTCCGCGCCGCTGCCGAGCGTGCCGGCGGGCCCATCGCCATGCTGCACTTTGATGCGCACCTGGATACCTGGGACACCTATTTCGGGGCCGAGTACACGCACGGCACCCCGTTCCGCCGGGCCGTCGAGGAAGGCATCCTGGATACGGAAGCCATCAGCCACATCGGCACCCGCGGCCCCCTCTACGGCAAAAAGGACCTCGACGACGACCATCGCTTCGGGTTCGGCATCGTCACTTCTGCCGACGTCTACTACCAGGGCGTCCTGGAAACTGTGGCGAAGGTCCGTGACCGGATCGGCAACCGCCCGCTGTACATCTCCGTTGACATCGACGTCCTGGACCCCGCCCACGCCCCGGGCACCGGCACTCCCGAGGCCGGCGGCATCACCAGCCGCGAGCTGCTGGAAATCATCCGCGGCTTCCGCGGCATGAACCTCGTGGGAGCGGACATCGTGGAGGTGGCCCCCGCCTACGACCATGCCGAGATCACCGGCGTGGCCGCCAGCCATGTCGCCTACGAGCTGGTCACGCTGATGGCTGACAATGCCGTGGCAGGGGACCGCTTCGGAGAAGCCAATGGTTACGCCGCCCAGGCCCTCGGCCAGGAAGCCCGCCGCCCGGCAGGCTTCGCCCCGGCAGGCAAGGAGTAGCCGCATGGGCGACGTCACTGCGGGCGCGGCAGCCGCACCCGCTGCAGAGAATCCGGGCGAGGGTGTGCGCAACGGCGGGGACCTCGTCGTCGAAACCCTTGAGGCGCTGGGCGCCAAGACCGTCTTTGGCATCCCGGGCCAGCACGCCCTGGGCCTCTTTGATGCCATGGGCCGCGGAAACCTGCAGTTCGTCTCCTCCCGGGTGGAAAACAACAGCGCGTTCGCCGCGGACGGCTACTCCCGGGCAACGGGCGAGGTGGGAGTCCTGTTCCTGTCCACCGGCCCTGGCGCGCTGACGTCCCTGGCCGGGCTGCAGGAAGCCTACGCCACGGGGGTTCCCATGGTTGTGGTGGCCAGCCAGATCCCGCTCGAGGGCCTGGGGGCCAGGCGCAAGGGCATGCTGCACCAGCTCGATGACCAGAAGGCGTCGGCGGCCAACGTCACCAAGAGCCAGCGCCTGATCCAGCACGCGTCCGGCATCCCGTCCGCCATCCAGGACGCCTGGACCGAGGCGATCTCCTCGCCCCAGGGCCCCGTCTGGCTCGAGATCCCTCAGAACGTCCTGCTCGATCCCATCATGGTGCCCCCTGTGGAGGACGCGCTCGCCGAGGCGGCGGACAATCCACCCAGGGTGGAGCTGGTCCGGGAAGCGGTGAAATGGCTGCAGTCCGCGGAACGTCCTGCCATCATCGCCGGCGGCGGCACGCGGCGGGGTAGGGCCGAAAAATCCCTGCTCTCAATTGCCGAGAAGCTTCGCGCACCCGTGATCTGCACGCCGGGCGGAAACGGCGCCTTCCCCTGGAACCACGAGCTCTCGCTGCAGTCCTGGATCGAGGACCGCTACATGACCGACCTGCTGGAGGACGCTGACGTCCTTGTGGTGATCGGATCGTCCCTGGGCGAGGTCACCTCCAACTACTTCACATTCGAGCCTCGCGGCCGGATCATCCAGATCGACGCCGAACCGAGGGTCCTGGAGTCCAACCGCCCCGGGCTGGGGATTCGGGCAGACGCAGGCCAGGCGCTCGCCGCCCTTGATGAAGCCCTGGACGCCGGGGCTGGCCGGACCGCGCCCACCTGGCACGGAAAACCGCCCGAGGAGCTCGTCAAGGAATCCCTCGCGAAGGTCCGCGCACGCCTGGAGTCGCAGGACCTGTCCAAGGAACTGACGTTCATGGCGGACATCCGCGCGGCGGTGCCGGCGGACATGCAGACATTCTGGGACATGACCATCGCGGCGTACTGGGGCTGGAGCTGCTGGGACGCCCGCGAGGGCCAGTTCCATTCAGCCCAGGGCGCCGGCGGGCTGGGCTTCGGGTTCCCGGCAGCCATCGGCGCGGCCGTGGGACTCGAGACTGTTGGCAGGCCCGCTGGCTCCGCCCGGGTACTCGCAGTATCCGGCGACGGATCCTCAATGTATTCCATCTCTGAACTTGCCACCGCGAGGCAGCACAACGTTCCGGTCACCTGGCTGATTGTGGACGACGGCGGCTACGGCATCCTGCGCGAATACATGGTGGGCGCCTTCGGCAAAGCCACAGCCACCGAACTGGCCCGCCCGGACTTCGTCAAACTTGCCGAGGCGTTCGGTGTGCCTGCCACCAAGGTAGCGCCGGAGGGCGTGGGGGACGCGCTGAAGGCAGGATTCGCCGCTGACGGGCCGAACGTCGTCGTGGTGGAAACCCTTCTGAAGATGTTTGCGCCCACGCACCTGGCGGAGTGACCCGCCACTGCTCCTGAAACCCCGGACGCCCGGAAGGCCCCAGCTCGCATAGAGCTGGGGCCTTTCGCGTACACCCCCGCAAGCGATTAGTTTCCCAAAGCAACAAGTTCTGGGATATGGTTGCTTCAGGCAAACAACTGAGGAGCCCTTCAACCATGGCAGTAGCGCCTGATACGGCAGCGGATCTTGTGTACCAAATCTTCGACCTCCAGCGGGCGGTGCGGTGCATCGCCACCGCCAGCGTGCGCGGGCAGGACACGGGGGTTGCGCTCCAGGGCGTGCTGCGCTTCGTGGGCGAGGGGGAGACCAGGGCCACGCGCCTCGCCGAGCGGCTGGGCGTCAGCGCGCCCGTGCTCAGCCGGCACATCGCGGATCTGGAGGAGCATGGGCTGGTTGTCCGCAGGCAGGACCCCGACGACGGCCGGGCCCAGCTGGTTGCCCTGACGGCCCTGGGAGCGGAAAAACTCCGCCACATCGAGGACCAGCGGACGGCGGTCCTGCAGGACTACCTGCGCGACTGGAGCGAGGAAGACGCCGGCAACACGGCCAGAATCCTGCACAAGCTCACTGAATCACTCAAACAATCAGCCCGGGCAACGGCGGCCGGCACCATCACAACCACCGCTTAGGAGCAGACCCATGGCAAGAACTGCCGCCCCCGCCGCATCAGCCGGCGCCCCCGCAGGCACTCCGCCCGAGATGTCCCACCGCCAGATCATGGAAGCCCTCACGGGGCTCCTCGCCGCCTTCTTCACGGCGATCCTCAGCAGCACCATCGTGGCCAACGCGCTGCCCACCATCATGTCCGACCTGCACGGCACCCAGACCGACTTCGCCTGGGTCATCACCGCCGCGCTGCTGGCCAACGCCGCCACCACCCCCATCTGGGGCAAACTCGCCGACCTCTATAACAAGAAGGTCCTGGTCCAGCTCAGCATCATCATCTTCGTGGCCGGCTCGGTCATGGCCGGCCTGTCCGAAACCATCCCGCTGCTGCTGGGTGCCCGCGTGATCCAGGGCGTGGCCATGGGCGGACTCACGGCGCTGTCCCAGGCCATCATCGGCACCATGATCCCACCGCGGAACCGCGGGAAATACTCCGGCTACATGGGCGCGGTCATGGCAGTCGGCACCGCCGGCGGACCGCTGCTGGGCGGCTTCATCGTGGACAGCCCGCTCGGCTGGCGCTGGACCTTCTTCGTCTGCGTGCCGCTCGCCGTCGTCGCCCTCATCCTGCTGCAGGTCACCCTCAAAATCAGCCATGTCCGCCGTCCCGCCAAGATCGACTGGCTGGGCTCCATCCTGTTGACCTCCGGCGTGAGCCTCCTGCTGATCTGGGTCTCGTTCGCCGGCAATCCCGCCTACTACGACTGGATTTCGTGGCAGACCGCCGCCATGGTGGGCGGCGGAATCCTCCTGCTGGCCCTGCTGGTGCTGGTGGAATCCAAGGTGGAGCAGCCCATCATCCCGCTCAAGATCATCTCGGAACGCACCACGGCACTGGCCATCCTCGCCTCCGTCGCCGTGGGCGTGGCAATGTTCGGGTCGTCCACCTTCCTGGGCCAGTACTTCCAGGTGGCGCGCGGCGCCAGCCCCACGGAAGCTGGGCTCCTGACCCTTCCAATGATCGCCGGAAACCTTGTTGGTTCAGTGGCCTCCGGACAGCTGATCAGCCGGACGGGCAAGTGGAAGGGCTACCTGATCGCCGGCTCCATCCTGCTGATCGGCGGGCTGGGCTTGTCCGGAACCCTGGACCACACCACCGAACTCTGGCACGCAGGGGTCTTCACCGCAGTGCTGGGCCTCGGCCTGGGCATGCTGATGCAGAACCTCGTCCTGGCCGTGCAGAACACTGTCCGGGCGTCAGACATCGGCACGGCAAGTGCCTCGGTTGCCTTCTTCCGGTCCGTGGGCGGCGCCATCGGCGTCTCCGTCCTGGGCGCCATCCTGGCCAACCGGGTCAGCGAGCTGGCCACGCAGGGCCTGGCAACCGCAGGCATCCCCGTAGAAGGAGGTACGGCCGGTGCCAGCATGGACCTGGCGCACATGCCGGAACCTGTCCGCCACATCATGCGGGCCGCCTACGGTGACGCCACGGCGGAGGTGTTCCTGATCTCGGCTGCCGTGGCCGTCGCGGCGCTGGTGTCCGTGCTGTTCATCAAGGAGAAACCCCTCCGGCGCACGGTGGACATCCAGCCGGGTGCCGGGGAAAAGAGCACGACGGCGGAGCTCGCCCCGGCTGGCAGGTGACCCTGAGGGGTAGTCCCCGCGGATGATCTTTCCCGGAGCCTGTTTCACCACGGGGAGGAGTTTCGTAGAGTGGGAAGGCTGAGGATGTCGGCCCCGGCTGCTACTACTTAAGCCTCCTACTCTTTACGAACCCATCATCGAACTCATCCCTAAGGACCCGCGGGCATGCTCCTCACCCTCATACGGCGGTTTTCCAAGCCGTATAGGCCGTTCATCACGGCCGTCATCGTGTTCCAGCTGGCGTCCACCATCGCGGCGCTGTACCTGCCCAGCCTGAACGCCCAGATCATCGACCAGGGGGTGTCCCGCGGAGACACCGACTTCATCTGGCGGACGGGCGCGGTGATGCTGGCGGTCGCGTTCACCCAGGTAGGCACCGCCATTGCAGGTGTGTACTTCGGCTCGAAGACGGCCATGGCCATGGGCCGCGACCTGCGCCGCGGGGTGTTCCGCAAGGTCACCAGCTTCTCGGCCATGGACGTCAACGCCTTTGGTGCCCCGACGCTCATCACCCGCGGCACCAACGACGTCCAGCAGGTCCAGATGCTCGTGCTGATGGGCCTGAACTTCATGGTGGCAACGCCCATCATGTGCATTGGCGGCATCGTCATGGCGCTGCGCGAGGACCTCAACCTGTCCTGGCTGGTGTGGGTTTCCGTGCCCCTCCTGACCGTGGTGGTGGGGTACCTGGTGGTCCGGCTCATGCCGCTGTTCCGGTCCATGCAGAAAAAGATCGACCGCATCAACGCCGTCCTGCGCGAGCAGATCATCGGTATCAGGGTGGTCCGCGCCTTCGTCCGGGAGCCGTATGAAACCGAGCGCTTTGGCGGAGCGAACAAGGAACTGACGGATGTCTCGCTGAAGATCGGCGCCCTGTTTGTCCTGATGTTCCCTGCCATCGGCATGATCCTCCACCTGTCCACCGCGGCCGTGCTGTGGTTTGGCGGGCAGCGCGTGGACTCGGGCGAGATGCAGGTGGGCGCGCTGACCGCCTTCCTGCAGTACCTGCTGCAGATCCTGATGGCGGTCATGATGGGCACCTTCATGGCCATGATGATCCCGCGCGCGTCAGTCTGCGCGGACCGTATTGGCGAGCTGCTCGACGTCGAGCCCTCCATCCACGATCCGGAACGCCCGGACGTGCCGGGCACGCTGGCCGGCGTGGTGGAGTACCGGAACGTCACCTTCGCCTACCCTGGCGCCGAGTCGCCGGTGCTGAGCAACATCAGCTTCACGGCGCAGCCCGGCCAGACCATCGCGATCATCGGCTCCACCGGCTCGGGAAAAACCTCCCTCCTGTCCCTCCTGCCCCGGCTCTACGACCCCGCCGAGGGGGAGGTCCTGCTGGACGGGGTCCCGGTCAGCAGGATGGACCGGGCCGACATCACCCGGCGGGTGGCCCTGGTACCGCAGCGGCCATACCTCTTCTCCGGAACCATCGAGCACAACCTGAGGTTCGGAAAGACCGAGGCCACGGACCAGGAACTGTGGGACGCACTGCAGGTGGCGCAGGGCGACGAGTTTGTCCGCGCCAAGAAGAACGGCCTCGGATCCCGCATTTCCCAGGGCGGGACCAACGTCTCCGGCGGCCAGCGCCAGCGCCTCTGCATCGCCAGGGCACTCGTGAGCAGGCCCCGCGTGTACCTCTTCGACGATTCGTTCTCCGCACTGGACGTGGCCACAGATGCCCGGCTCCGGGCCGCGCTGAAGGGCATCACTGCAGACGCCACCGTGATCATCGTGGCGCAGCGGATCTCCACCATCACCGAGGCGGACCAGATCCTGGTGCTGGACAACGGACGCATCGTGGACCGCGGTACGCACCAGGAACTCCTGGAAACCTCGCCCACCTACCAGGAAATCGTTGAATCCCAGCTGAGCGTGGAGGAAATGGCATGAATGCCCGCAGGAAGGACTCCACCGAGATCAGCGAATCAGCAGCTGACCAGGACGCACCCGACGCGGAGCTGGTGGACAAACCCGTCGAGGACGACGACTTCGTGGAGGAGGAGTTCAAGCCCTCCGAAGCCGACGGAGACATGTTCGGCGGGATGCCCGCCAAGAAGGCCCAGCACTTCTGGCCCTCCGCCAAGCGGCTGATGGGGCTGCTGAAGCCTGAGGCCCTGGGAATCTACGTGGTGGTGGGCATGGTGGTGATCGCCGTGGTCCTGAACGTCATCGCCCCCAAGATCCTGGGCCAGGCCATGGACGTCATCTTTGCCGGAGTGGTGGGAAAGCAGCTTCCGGCCGGCGCCAGCAAGGAACAGTTCGTGGACGGTCTGCGCCAGCAGGGCCAGGACAACTTTGCGGACATGGTTTCCCGGATGGAACTGGTGCCCGGCACCGGCATCAACTTCGACAAGCTCAGCATGCTCATCGCGGTGGTCCTGCTGATGTACTTCGTGGCCAACATCTTCCTCTGGCTGCAGGGCTACGTGCTGAACCGCATCGTGATGAAGGTGATCCGGCGGCTCCGCGATGACACCGAACGGAAGCTGAACCGCCTCCCGCTCAACTACTTCGACACCCGCCAGCGCGGCGACGTGCTGTCCCGGGTAACGAACGACGTCGACAACATCCAGCAGGCGCTCCAGCAGGCCTTCGCCCAGCTCATCAACTCGTTGCTGACCGTCATCGGCATCGTGGTGATGATGTTCATTGTGTCCTGGCAGCTGGCCCTGATAGCGCTGGTTGCCCTTCCCCTCTCGGGGGTGGCAGCGGGCATGATTGGCGTGCGCAGCCAGAAGCTCTTTGCCGCCCAGTGGAAGAACACGGGGGCGCTGAACGGGCAGATTGAGGAATCCTTCTCGGGGCATGACCTGGTGAGGGTGTTCGGCCGCGACGCGGACATGCTGGAACGGTTCGAGGAACGCAACGAGGAACTGTACAAGGCCAGTTTCGGGGCGCAGTTCGTCTCCGGCATCATCTTCCCGGTCATGCAGTTCGTCTCCTACCTCAGCTACGTGGGCATCGCCGTGGTGGGCGGATTGCGGGTGGCTTCCGGGTCCATGTCCCTGGGCGACGCCACCGCGTTCATCCAGTACTCCCGCGAGTTCACGCAGCCGCTGGGCCAGATGGCCGGCATGGCAAACATGCTGCAGTCCGGCGTGGCCTCCGCTGAACGGGTATTCGAGTTCCTCGACGCAGACGAGCAGGACGAGGAAACCGCCACCGAGCACCTCCCGGCCAGGACTGACGGGCACGTTGACTTCAACAACGTCACCTTCAGCTACACCGAGGACAAAAAGCTGATCGAGGACCTGTCCTTCACCGCCGAACCGGGAAACACCGTGGCCATTGTGGGGCCCACTGGCGCAGGAAAGACCACCCTGGTCAACCTGGTCATGAGGTTCTACGAGCTCAACGCCGGTTCCATCATGCTGGACGGCGTGGACATCACCCACCTCAGCCGCTCCGAACTCCGCTCCAAGGTGGGCATGGTGCTGCAGGATGCCTGGCTGTTCGGCGGGTCCATCTACGACAACATCCGCTACGGCAACCTCGAAGCCACCGAGGAACAGGTGATGGCCGCTGCCAAGGCCACTTTCGTGGACCGCTTCGTGCGGGCCCTGCCGGAGGGCTACAACACCGTCATCGACGAGGAAGGCAACAACGTCAGTGCCGGCGAGAAACAGCTGATCACCATCGCCCGTGCCTTCGTGGCGAATCCCTCGCTGCTGATCCTCGATGAGGCCACCAGCTCCGTTGACACCCGCACCGAGCTGCTGGTGCAGAAGGCCATGGCCGCGCTCCGCACGGACCGCACCAGCTTTGTCATTGCCCACCGGCTCTCAACGATCCGCGACGCCGACACCATCCTGGTGATGGAAAACGGCAGGATCGTGGAACAGGGCAACCACAAGGTCCTCCTCGCCACGAGAGGCGCGTACTACCGCCTCTACATGTCCCAGTTCGCCGGGGCGGACGCAGAGGACGTCCCGGTGGACGATTCGACGGCGGTGCACAGTTGAGCACCAACGAAAGCCAGCGGATCGAGGTCCTCATCCCCATGCGCTGGGGAGACATGGACGCCTACGGGCACATCAACAACGTGCAAATTGTCCGGATGCTTGAGGAAGCCCGCATCGCGGCCTTCGGCCCGCCCCGCGGTGCCGGCCTGCCCGGAGTTGACCCGCACGTCTCCCTGTTCAACGACGTCCCGGACGGCACCATGGCTTTGGTGGTGGACCACAAGATCAGGTACGTCAGGACTCTTGAGTACCGGAACGTGCCGGCCGTGGTGCAGGTGTGGATCGGCGCCGTCAAAGGGGCCAGCTTCGACATCCACTACCTCATCCAGGACCCGGTCACCCGGGAGGGCTGCGTCAAGGCGAGCAGCCACCTGGCGTTCGTGGACGAGGCCACGGGAAGCGTGCGGCGGCTGACGCCTGAACAGAAGGAACGCCTGGCACCGTTCACGGCCTGACGCGGATGCGCCGGCACGCCCGGTTGCGCAGGAGCAGCAAGCACCGGAAACTGAAAACCTAAACAAGGAGCAAACATGGCCCAGAAAAAGACCTGGAAAGAAATGTCCCCGTCAGCAAAGGCCGGCACCATCCTGGTGGCCATCGCGCAGGTGTCCCTGCTGGTGGCGGCGCAGCGGGACATTTCGAAGCGGCCCGCGGCACTCATCAACGGTCCGAAGGCCGCATGGCGGGCAGCATCCTTCATCAACTTCATCGGCCCCGTGGGCTACTTCACCTTCGGCCGGAAGCGTCCCGGCGCCGGCAAGTAGCGGCACCGGAGCTGCCGGGGGCCAAAGAAGACTAGACCGGCACCCGAAATGTGAAGGTGGTCCCTTCGCCCAGGGCGCTGTCCACCTCGATGGTCCCGCCGTGTGCCTCGACGATCGCCTTGCTGATCGGCAGGCCGAGGCCCACGCCGGGGATGGCTGTCCTTCGGACAGTGCTGGCGCGGAAGAACTTGGCGAAGACTTCGGACGCGTCTTCCGGGCTCAGTCCCATGCCGGTATCGGTGACCCGGCATGCCAGGTGTCCGTCCTCCCGCGCGAGCGAGACCATCACGCTGCCGCCGTCGGGGGAGTACTTGATGGCGTTGGACACCAGGTTGTCCAGCACCTGAGAGATCCTGGGCCCGTCCACGTGGGCCTCCAGCCGGTCCGGGGTATCAGCATCCAGCGCAACTCCCGAAGCTGCTGCCCGGGGGATGGCAGAGGAAACGCTGGAGCGGACCAGTTCTGCCACGTCCACGGCCTCGGGCGTCACGATCAGCTGGCCGTTCCGGCTGGACAGCAGGTCCGATACCAGCGTCAGGAGCCGTTCGGAGTTCCGGCGGATGATTTCCAGCATGTCACGCTGGGTGTCCTCGGGCTCGTCGCCAAGAAGGATTTCCACGTAGCCCAGGATCGAGGTCAGGGGCGTCCGGAATTCGTGCGAGACGCTGGAGACGAAATCATCCTTGGCCGTCAGGGCGTTCACCAGGTCCGTCACATCGCTGAAGACAATCACGGAACCGGCAAACGCGCCGTCGTCGTCCTTCATGGCCCGGGCGGTGGTCACGAAGGCGCGCTGTTCTCTTCCGGAGCCCAGCCACACAAGATAATCGGTGAAGGTTTCCCCGAGGACGGCGCGGCGGACCGGCCGCTGCTCCACGGGAACCAGCGTCACGCGGTCCGGCCCGAAGACCAGCAACTGGGACTCGTTCGGGTCCGCGATGTCCTTGGGCCGGGCGAGTTCGTGGTTGATCCGCTGCCTTCTGTTCATCAGGACGTCGTGCCCGTCCGCGTCGACCGCAAGGACCCCCAGATGGACAGTGTCCAGGATGGTGTTCAGGAGCGCCCCCTGGCGCTGGCTGGTGCGCAGGTTGTCCTGCAGCTGGGCATCCTTCTCCTCAAGCGCGCGCTGCTGCCGCGTCATGCTGAGCGTCAATACGCTGACGGACACCCCGATGCCGAGCATCATGACCGGAAGGAGCAGGGACCGCGCCAGGTCCTGGGGCGTCGGGCTCCCCTCCAGCAGCAGCGGGACCCAAATGATGGCAAGCGGGGCCAGGAAGGACAGCCACAGGGATGTCCGGGGGTAGTATCCGGACGCGCACAGCCAGATCACCGGGAACACCGCCAGCAGGCTGATCCCAGTGAGGCTTTCCTGCCCGCCGCCCTCCCGGCCCACGGCGATGGAGACAAAGTCCAGCAGCGGAATGATGAGGAAACTCGTGTACGGCAGCCGGTCCCACGGAATGAGGTAGCAGAGGGCCATGATCACCAGCTGGGACACCAGGAAGGCCACGAACAGCGGGTTGTCCATGGTGACGGGGAAAAAGGCCCACACCAGGAATGCCGTGAGGAGCGTGGTCACGAACAGCGGCATCTGGCTCAGCGCCACCCGGTCCGTCAGCCGGTACTCGTGGAAGGGCCGACGGAAGAACCTCAGCTTGCCCGAGGACCAGGCCACGGGGTGGTCCATGGCACGGAACTTGCGGGGCGGGGTGTGTGAAGCCATGCCAGCAGGATATCGGCAGCCAGCTATACTTCAGACGTTGGCTGCTGAGGGGGCGCTATGAGTGATGCACGAGTGGGACTGGTCATCGAGGATGACCACGACATCCGGGAACTGGTACGCACCGTGCTGTCCCAGGCCGGGTTCGACGTAAGCGTTGCCAGCAGCGGGGCAGAAGGTGTCCTTGTGGCCAAGACCCTCAATCCGGATGTCATCACCCTGGACCTCGGACTGCCGGACATCGACGGGTTTGAGGTCTCCCGCCAGATCCGCGAGTTTTCGGACGCCTACATTGTGATGCTCACGGCCCGCACCGAGGAGCTGGACACCCTGATCGGGCTGGAGTCCGGGGCTGACGACTACCTCACCAAACCGTTCCGCCCCAGGGAGCTCCGCGCCCGCATTGCGGCGATGATGCGCCGCCCCCGCTCTGTCGCCGATCCTGCTGACGCCATGCCAGGAGATGCCGCGGCCGACGGCGGCGCCGCCCACCCGGAGCGCGGGAACTTCAGCCACAACGGACTGGAACTGAGCTACGCATCCCGGACCGTGGTTGTTGACGGCAAGGAAATGAACCTGACCCGCACGGAGTTCGAACTCCTGCACGCCCTCCTGGAAGCCGGCCGGACAGTCCGGACCAAGTCCGACCTGGTGCGCCGGCTGCGGGACGAGGATTACGACGTCGGCAGTTACATCAGCGAGGCAGACGAACGGTCCGTCGAGGTCCACATGGGCAACCTTCGCAAGAAGCTGGGCGACTCACCGCAGAAGCCGCGCTGGCTCCAGACCGTCCGTGGCGTGGGTTACCGCCTGGCTCCGGGCGAACACTGAGACTGCAGGCGGTGCATGGTCTGCCGGCTGCACAGGTTGATGGGCCGGAGGTATGCGGCGGCAAGCTGCGGCAGGACGACTGCCACATCTGAGTGGCGGGCTTCGGTGCGGAGCTCACCCTCCAGGTCCATGGCCAGGCCGGCCAGCCGCTCGGCACCCACCATCTGGCTGGAGGTTTTCAGGCTGAGGACTGCGTCCACCGAACCTTCCAGGTCTCCCGTGGTCAGCGCCAGCCGGAGGCGTCCAATCCGGTGCGGCAGGTACTCAATGAAGTTCCCCACGAAGACCTTGCAGTACCCCTCGTCCTCTTCCAGTTCCTCCCTCAACCGGTCGAGAACGGACTGGTCCACCAAGGGCCGGGGGGCATCATCTGCGGCGCTCATGACGGTCCTTTCGGCGGGAGCAGTCCCTTCCTGGAAGGGGGCGGTTACGTGCGGCATTTGTTTCACTTCAGGTTAGGGGCGTTGCTTTCGCGCGACGGGTTTTGGAAACAGAATTGTGGGTTTCTTGATGAGACTGCGGGTTTACCCCTCCGCCGTGGGCCCGTAGTTTTTGTGCCCGGCTTTGCGCCCGGTTCCCAGCTTGGGAGCGGTTGCAGCGGGGCTGGGAATAGGGTTGTGGTTTGCCTGGATTTGAACCCATCCATACTTCTTGCCAGCACTCAAGAACTGCGGCGGGAATGCCCAAAGATTGGCTCAAGATGCTTGAAAGCGGCGAATCCTGATTGGGGGCAGGCACGCAGGAGCGGCGATTCAGCGGCCGGTTTCCAGGAACCGCACCAGCTCGGTTTCCAGCGCGGAGCTGTCCTTGAGTTCGCATTCCCACACGGTGAGGACCTGCCAGCCGGCGTCTTCCAGCAGGCGGCGTTGATGGGCGTCCCGGTCGCGGGTCCGGCTGCGCTTGGCAGCCCAGAATTCGGCGTTGGCCTGGGGCGCGTGCAGGCCCACGCGGCAGTCATGGGAGTGCCAGAAGCAGCCGTTGACAAAGATCACTTTGCGGCGGCCGGCGAACACCAGGTCCGGGTTGCCGGGCAGGCGGGTGGCGCCGGCTCTGCCATGCAGCCGGTAGCGGTATCCCTTGGCATGGAGGAGCCTGCGCACCAGCAGTTCCGGCTTGGTGTTCTTGCCCCGGATCCGGGACATATTCCAGCTGCGCCGCTCAGGAGTGAGCTTGTCCGCCATGCCTTCAGTCTAGGAGCTCCTAGATTCCGCGTTCCGGCTGTTCGCCGAATTCGAAGTGGCGGCCGCTGACGGACGTCGGCTCAATCTCCACGTAGAAGTCCTTCAGGGTGGGCACCCAGGTCTTCAGCCCTAGTTCCTCCACCGCTGCCAGCTCTGCAGAGTTGCTGAGGACGCGCGCTTTTCCACGCAGCACCACGGACCAGGCCTCCTCCGAGAGGATGCCGTCCGTTTCGAAGAGAACCGTGGAGTTGATGGTTAACTGGGCCAGCTTGTTGCCCGGAGCCGTCCGGAGATAGATTTTCCGGTTGGCCGTGACGTAGTTGACCGGGAAGATATCCGGCTCCCCCGCGACGGACACCACCAGCCTTCCGTGCTTGGTGCCCTCCAGCAGACGCCAGGACTGTTCGTCGTCGAGTTCCAGAACGGGTTGTCCATCCACATGTTCAAACATCATGACGCCATTCTTCTACGTAATGTAGAAACACGCCAGAGGTTTCGGGAACTTTGGGCGCCGGTCAGGAGGTGGCGGTTCCATGCCGTGAGCAGCTGGCAGTCCAGGCGTGGGGTGACACCTGGACCTTGAGTCGGCGCCCGCACTGGCCGCAGTAGCGCGGCGGTTCCAGCTGAAGCCGGGCAGCGCACTCCCCGTGAGCGGTGCCCGCCATGTGCACATCGCCCGCTTGGAGGACGTTCGACGGCGGCGCGCTCCCGCCGTCGAACGTTTCCTTCGGGGACAACTCGCCGCAGTGGCCGCAGAAGCTCCCGATGATTGAGCTGGTTGAGCGGTTGGGGATCATAGGGTCTTCTGGAGTTCCTTGATGGGCATGTTGAGGTCCACCAGCAGGTTAAGGTCGGCGGCGGCGGGACGGCCCAGGGTGGTGAGGTAGTTGCCCACGATGACGGCGTTGATCCCGCCCAGCAGGCCCTCGCGGGTACCGAGGTCGCCGAGGGTGAGCTCCCGTCCGCCGGCGTACCGGAGGACGGTGCGGGGCATGGCCAGCCGGAACGCGGCGATGGCGCGGAGGGCGTCCTTGCCGTCCATCAGTTGCTGGTTTTCCAGCGGCGTGCCCGGCCTCGGATTGAGGAAGTTCAACGGCACTTCGTGCGGTTCCAGGGCAGCCAGTTGCGCGGCCAGCTCTGCGCGCTGTTCGAGTGACTCGCCCATGCCGATCAGCGCCCCGCAGCACAGTTCCATGCCGGCATCCTTGACCATGGCGCAGGTCTCCAGCCGCTCCTCGTAGCTGTGGGTGGTGACCACCTGCGGGAAGTAGCTCCGTGCCGTCTCGAGGTTGTGGTTGTAGCGGTGCACTCCCCATGAGGCGAGCTGGTCGACCTGGTGCTGGGTGAGCATGCCCAGGGAGCAGGCGATGTTGATGTCCACTTCCTCAGTGATGCGGTCGATGGCGAACTTGATCTGGTTCATGAGTTTGATGTCGGGTCCGCGGACGGCTGCCACGATGCAGAATTCAGTGGCCCCTGTTGCTGCTGTTTCTTTGGCTGCCTTGACCAGCTCGGGGATGTCCAGCCAGACGCCGCGGACGGGGCTGTCAAAGAGTCCGGACTGGCTGCAGAAGTGGCAGTCCTCCGGGCAGCCGCCGGTCTTGATGGAAATGATCCCTTCAACCTCCACGTCCTCACCGCAGTGCTTGAGGCGCACCTGGTGGGCAAGCTCCAGCGCGGCGGGGACTGCGGGATCGGGGAGCCGCAGAACCTCCACCAATTGAGCCTCCGTGAGGCCGATCCCATCTTCCAGGACCTGTTGCCGGGCGGTCTCCAGGATTGGATATTCCGTGGTGCGGGAAATGGTTGTCATCGCCGTCCTAGCTTTCGGTTGTGATCTCCTTCCGACAGTAATTCCGGTATCTTTGGCCGGTTTTGTGGAAGGGCAACAATGGGCGGCAACAGCTTTTGTTTACGGCAACAGTCAAGGCACAACTCCTCCGAATAGCCGCCAAGCTCCTCTGCCACGTGACCGGCATGGAGTTTGAACGTCTGGACATGGTGCGGCGGTCGGCGAAGGACGCGCCCGACGGCGGCCCGCAGTATGTCGCGTCTTCCACGGACAAGGCGGGGAGTTGGTGTTGCCTCCGTAGAAGTAGCTTCTCCAGGGCAGGGCTTTGCCGTACCAAAAGCCGGCGCGTGAATGCACCGGCTTTTCCTATGACTTCTTTCAAGGTCTCCAGAGAGTGATAAAACCTTGGGCGGGTGTCTGTGGATAAGTCTTATCGCCGAAATGTGACCTGGGCTACCCTTAAGTCATTGTCCGGAGTTAGCCGTCTTGAAACTACTGGGGGATTAGCGGCCCATGACATCATTCAACGTCTCCACGCCTTGGGGAATCCGGTCAGCTGCTGCCGGTGCTGCTGTTGCTGCGGCACTCATGCTGGCCGGCTGCGCGGGTGGGGCCCCCGCAGATCCCGGTGCCGTGTCCTCCACGCCGACGGTTTCGGCCACGTCCAGCCCGCCGTCAACCCCGTCCCCGACACCCACCGCTGCGTACAAGCCGGCCGACGCCTCCGGTCCCGCCCAAAACGTCCCCGTCCCGGTGCTGCCCGAGGTCGCGAAGACGGAGACGAAAGAGGGGCTCGAAGCGTTCGCAAAGTACTGGTTTGAACTCTTAAGTTACGGTTACGAAACAGGCGACACAAAGCCCCTGTCCGCCATGACGAGTCCCTCGTGCACCATGTGTGAACGAGCCAAGCAGGTTCAAGAAGGGTGGCATCAAGACGGTCGCTGGTTGGCTGGCGGAAAAGTGACTACACCCTCCATAAATACCACCTTCATCAGGGCTCCTGATGGTAACTATCAGGTTGCGGTACAGGTTTCGCAAGAGCCGCTGAGCTATTACAACCCAGACAAGTCGCTAGACAGCATCGACCCCAAACCGACGGATTCCGGAAGTCTGATGTTGGCGGTATTCCGAGACGGTGCTTGGTTCGTTCAAACAGTTGAGCCGATCGTCGGTTAACGAGATGAAGGTCCTTTTCCGGGTTTTCTCCATGGGATTTCTGCTTTGCTCGGTGATTCTGCCAGTTGAGGCTAGTGCTGACTCACGATTAGTCGTAGCGGTGAGCGTAGTTGGGGAGAATGACGGCTCCGCGACGCCAAAGCCCGTGACTCCGCCCCCAAAAGGGCATTGGAGCTCAGGAGGAGCGGGCGTAACGGGATGGCAGCTGAATTCGGGTTCAGGGGATTTCTCCCGGCCTGAGCCAGGTACGGTAAATACCGACCCCAACGAGTATAAGTACGAACTCCAGTGCCACCTCGGTGGGGGAGACTTCGATACTCCTTGCCTTGGCCGCCAGCTGGAGTGCAAGGATGGGCCCGACGGCGAAGAAGGCATTCCCGTCACCTGGCTCTCCCGGCCCCGGGGTGTACCCGGCGCTGTGTGGGCTCATCACTCCGGCCCAACGTGCCTCTTCGACGCCAGGCCCGAGGACTTGCTGCCCAGGATCGCAGCTGACATCCAGCGGGAGTTCCAGAGCCTGCCGGTGAATGCTGGAACGGTGGTGGCCCAACCCAGCCCGCACACGTTGCGGGGTGCCGAGACCAACTTCTATGCGGACGCAGCCGAGCAGCAGTTCGACGTCACCATGTTCGGGCAGCAGGTACACATCGTGGCCACCCCGGTCCAGTACACGTGGAACTACGGCGACGGAACCGTGTTCGGGCCCCAGCCATCCATGGGCGGGCCGCTGCCCCAGGACCGGTGGGGTGAAAAGACCCGGACCAGCCACGCCTACGGGGCTACCGGCGACTTCCAGGTGGTGCTGACCACCACCTTCCAGGGAACCTATTCGGTCAATGCCGGGCCGCCCCTGCCGATTCCCGGCCAGGGCCAGTTCAGCGCTCCTCCGCAAACCATCAGCGTGTGGCGCTCGCTGACGCGCAACTACGCGGACGACTGCAACGCCAACCCCCAGGGCCAGGGCTGCCCCGGGACCGCCAGGTAGGAGGCGGCCAATAGCCGCGAAGCCCAACGTCCACGTGCTGTGATTCCCATCGCAACAGGAATAGTTGCGGCTGCATCCCGGTTGGCGAAGGCAGTAAACCTTCAGCCTTCGAAAGGAACCGCGCATGCTGTTTTCCCCCCTCAACCTCGGCGAACTTGAGCTTCCGAACCGCCTGGTCATGGCACCCTTGACGAGGCTCCGCGCAGGTGAGGCAGGGGTTCCCGGTCCGCTCGTCGCAGAGCATTACCGCCAGCGCGCGTCCCTCGGCCTCATCGTCAGTGAAGGAACGTTCCCAACTCCGGTTGGCCGCTCCTACGCCGGCCAGCCCGGCATCGTCACCGAGGAACAGGTGGCCGGCTGGAAGAAGGTCACCGACGCCGTCCACGCCGAAGGCGGCCGCATGTTCGCCCAGATCATGCACGGCGGACGGGTATCGCACCCTGACATCACCGGCGGACTCGAGTTGGTGGCCCCCAGTGCCGTCGCAATCGACGGCGTCGTCCGCACCCCGCAGGGGAAGCAGCCCTACCCGGTACCGCATGCCCTGACCACGGACGAGCTCCCCATGGTGATCCAGGAATTCGTCAACGCGTCACTCAATGCCATCGAGGCCGGATTCGACGGTGTGGAACTGCACTCGGCAAACGGGTACCTGCTGCACGAATTCCTGGCCCCGAACTCCAACGTGCGGGACGACAGCTACGGCGGCTCACCTGAGAACCGTGCCCGGTTCGTCATCGAAACAGTCAACGCCGTGGTGGCAGCCGTGGGCGCCAACCGCGTGGGCATCCGCATCTCTCCGGAGCACAACGTGCAGGGCATCGCCGAGACCGGCGCCGCTGACGTCCGCGCCACCTACGAGGTGTTGGTGGACAGCATCGCCCCGCTCAACCTCGCCTACCTGAGCATCCTGCACCACGAGCCTACGGGTGACCTGGTCCAGGACCTCCGGGTCCGTTTCGGTGGGACCTTCCTGGTCAACACCGGCTTCGGCGTAATCACCACCCGTGACGAGGCCGCGTCCCTGGTGGACGACGGACATGCCGACGCCGTGGTGGTGGGCCGCCCCGCCATCGCCAACCCGGACCTCGCCCGCCGCTGGAAGGAAAGCCTTCCCCTGAACGAGCCGGATCCCTCCACCTTCTACGCTGACGGCGCGGAGGGCTATACGGACTACCCCGCCTACCAGAACTAGGACGGCAATCAACGACGGCGGCGGCACCCAGCTTGGGTGCCGCCGTCGTTGGCTGCGCGGTGTGCTGTCCCGGCAGCGGGCGCCGCAGGCCATCCGACGGCCTTTGGCTCAAACTCTGGAGATTTGGCCCGCCGGGTCCTCCAGGATGCCGGCGGTGATCAGATCGTACTCCAGCGAATGGACTTTTACTAGGGCCATATTTGAGCTGTTTCAACCCGCTACAGCAGCGCCTCCCTGCCGGTTCCTTCCTTCATGACAAGCCTGCCGTCCTCGATCGAAACCAGCACGCTCTTCGGCCTGCCGCTCACCTTGGTGATTGCCTTCAGGCCGCGGTTCGTCACCTCCACGCCCACCTGAGCGCCCTTCGCCGGCAGCTCCACGGACACCTCGTTGGCGATGCCAAGGATCGGATTGGTGGAGACCCCAATATCCCGCCGCGCCTGCTTCCCGTTAACCGTCACGGTGATGTTGGCCTCGTCGAACCCCTCCTGAAAAATGATAAGCAGTTCCCTCATGGTGGCCTCTTCCTCGAGCATTGGGTGCCTGTGACGGCACCTCAACTACAGCACTTTGCCGGCGGCAGCGGAATACCCTTGCCCGGAACAGCCGGTGTGGCGCGGACCCGTGCTCAGCAGTGGAGCCGCGCAACCCGGTAAGGCAAGATGTTCTGGTGACTCAACTGCCGCAGGCCCCTTCCGCCCCGTCCGCCTCCCCGACAACGGACGATGCCATCCATGCCCAGATCGCCGCCGAGCTGGGCGTCAAAGCATGGCAGGTGAAGGCAGCCGTTGAACTGCTCGACGGCGGATCCACCGTGCCGTTCATCGCCCGCTACCGCAAGGAAGCCACCGGGACGCTGGACGACACCCAGCTCCGTGAGCTCGACGAACGGCTCCGCTACCTCCGCGAACTTGCCGACCGCCGTCGTGCAGTCCTGGAGGCGATTGACGCGCAGGGCCAGCTGACGCCGGAGCTGAAGGCGGCCATCCTCGCGGCGGACACCAAGTCCCGGCTGGAGGACATCTACCTGCCCTTCAAGTCCAAGCGGCGGACCAAAGCGCAGATCGCGCGGGAAGCCGGCCTTGAACCCCTGGCCGATTCCCTGCTGAAGCGGCCGGACCTGGACCCGGAACGCGAAGCCGGCAAGTACCTCAACCAAGAACATGCCATCACCGACGCCGCAGCGGCGCTCGCCGGGGCACGCTCCATCCTGGTGGAGCGGGTGGCCCAGGACCCGGACCTGGCCGCCGACCTGCGGGAGCGGCTGTGGGCGCAGGGCCGCATGGTCTCACGCGTGAAGAAGGGGAAGGAAAGCGACGGCCAGAAGTTCGCTGACTACTTCGAGTTCGCCCAGGCCCCTGCGGGCATGCCGTCCCACCGGGTGCTCGCGCTGCTGCGCGGGGAAAAGGACGGCGTCCTGGAGCTGGACCTTGCCGAGGCAGATCCACAGGACGACGCCGCCCTTGCCGCCGCGCGCACGCGCTACGAGTCGGCGGTGGCCAGGTGCCTCGGGGTCGCCGACAGGGGACGTCCCGCCGACCCTTGGCTGATCCAGACCGCGCAGGTGGCGTGGCGTTCCCGCTTGCTGTCCCGGCTGACGGCCGACCTTCGCGGCAGGATGTTCGCCGCCGCGGAGGACGAAGCCGTCCGCGTTTTCGCGGCGAACCTGCGGGACGTCCTCCTGGCTGCCCCGGCAGGAAACCGGGCAACCCTTGGCCTGGACCCGGGTCTCCGGACCGGCGTCAAAGTGGCCGTGGTGGACGGCACCGGCAAGGTCGTTGCCACCGACACCGTGTACCCTCACGCCCCCTCGCGGAAGTGGGACGAAGCACTGGCCACGCTGGTCCGGCTGGCCCGGCAGCACGCCGTCGAACTCGTGGCCATCGGTAACGGCACGGCGTCCCGGGAAACCGACAAGCTGGCAGCCGAACTGATCAAGCGGCTGCCGGATGTGGACCGCAAGCCCCAGAAGCTGGTGGTTTCGGAAGCGGGCGCATCCGTGTATTCCGCCTCGGCACTGGCTGGGGCGGAGCTTCCGGGCATGGACGTGTCGCTGCGCGGCGCGGTTTCCATTGCCCGCCGCCTCCAGGACCCCCTCGCCGAGCTGGTAAAGATCGATCCGAAATCCATTGGCGTGGGCCAGTACCAGCACGATGTGACAGCCTCGAAACTGGACCGCAGCCTGGACGCGGTGGTGGAGGACTGCGTGAACGCCGTGGGCGTGGACGTCAACACAGCCTCACCCGCGCTGCTCAGCCGCGTGGCCGGCGTCGGACCCTTGCTGAGCGAGAACATCGTGGCCTACCGGAACGAACACGGCCCCTTCGCCAGGCGAAATGACCTGAAGAAGGTGCCACGGCTGGGTGCGAAGGCGTTCGAGCAGTGCGCGGGCTTCCTCCGGATCAATGGGGGAGCGGAGCCGCTGGACGCCTCCAGTGTCCACCCCGAGTCGTACTCGGTTGCCCGGAAGATCCGGGCCGCGGCGGGATCGGCACCGGCCTCCTCCTTGGACCCCCGTGACTTCGTGGACGAGACGTTCGGCCTGCCCACGGTCCAGGACATCCTGTCCGAGCTGGATAAACCGGGACGGGACCCGCGTCCCGCGTTTGCGGCCGCAACTTTCTCCGACGGGATTGAGAAAATTTCCGACCTCAAACCAGGGATGGTGCTGGAAGGAACCGTGACGAACGTTGCGGCGTTCGGCGCGTTCGTTGATGTGGGGGTCCACCAGGACGGACTGGTGCACGTGTCCGCCATGGCGAACCGCTTCGTCTCCGATCCGCGGGAAGTGGTGAAGTCCGGCCAGGTGGTCCGCGTCAGAGTTCTGGAGGCGGACCCGGACCGGAAGCGGATCTCCCTGACGCTGCGGCTCGATGACGAACCCGCCGCCGGACGCACGGGCACGGGGCGCGCCGGCGGCACCCCGCAGAACCCGGGACGCGGCAGGGAGCAGGGCGGTAGCCCGGGGCGGAAGGCGCCTTCGCCCGGCCGTTCCGCTGCGGCGCCCGCGCCTGCGAAGAGGGAAGCTCCCGTCAACACGGCCATGGCTGAGGCGCTGCGGAAGGCCGGCCTGGGCAAGTAGCTGTTGCGTGGAGGTTCAGGCGAGCGACAGGACGAACGCGAGGACAAACCCTGCCGCCGTGCTGAGGGCTACCGCGGGGCCGCCGTGTTCGTAGGCCTCCGGCATCAGGGTGTCCGCGAGGGACGCGATCACGGCTCCGGCGGCAAAGGCCAGCGGTATGGATATTGCTTCCGGATCGGTCCCGGACAGGGGCCCGGCGCCGAGCACGACGGCGATGACCAGCAGGGCGGCACAGGCCACCCAGAGCCCGATGATGCTGCCCGCCGACCGGCCCTGGCTCCGCATCGAGGCTGAACCCACCAGCGCTTCAGGGAAGTTGGAGACAAAGATTGCGGCCAGCAACGCCAGCCCGCCTGTTCCCTCACCTAGGGAGATTCCAAGGGCCATGTTTTCCGGGACGCCGTCCAGTGTGACGGCGGCCAGCAAGGCCAGTCCGGCCGCCCCGCTTGTGGACGCTGAGGTAGGGCGTTTGTCGCTTGCTGCTGCGTCAGTATCGAGCTTGGCGCTGCCCTGGACCTCGTCCGCCGCCGTGGCCTGCTTTGCGTCTCCGGGTTGTGCCCACCGGTCCAGCAAAGCGCTCAGGACCGTGAAGACCACCGCACCCAGCATCAGGCCAAGGGCGGCGCGGATAATGCCGCCGCGTTCGTAGGCGTCCTCGAACAGTTCGAAAGCGAGGGCGGTGATGAGGGCGCCGGCGGCGAAGGCCAGGAGCATGGCCAGCAGCCGCTTGGGCAGTTCGAACCGGACGCCGATCAAGGCACCCAGAACCAGGGCGCTGGATGCTATGACGCCAAACCACAGCGACATCATCCGGCAAGTATAGGAGCGTCCGGTTGACGTGGGAAGATGCCGCATTGGCTCAGTGGACACCTCCGCGGAGGCGGGCTTTCGGCGCCAGGGAGATTCTGCAAAGGTGGTTTCATGACGTATTTCCTGGAGTACACGATTCCCGCGGCAGGCGACGACGCCGGGTTTGATTTTCCCCACCACGAGATCAACCCCGGCACCACCATTCCGTTATCGGAGACGGGAGCGGAGACCGTGCACACCACGGAGCTGCCAGCCAGGACTGGCATCATCGGTGCCACCGTTCCGGAGGCGAAACTTGAAGCTGAACAGCTGATCAGCCACAGCCGCGCCTCTGAAGGCTCCCTCTACTTTGACCCGTCCAATTCGCTCCAGTCCGGGGTCGGAACGCTCGTGGCCACCTTCAGCGAGGGCCGGGGCTGGCAGGACGCGTGACTTCCCGGCGCTGGCTTTGCTCCCGGCCTTAACCCCGAGCGCCGGTGACCACCCTCGGCCAGCCGAACTGGGTCCGCACCCCCGGCGAGTACAGGACCGATTCTGGCGGGCCATCCACGTCAATGCCTGCCGAGCTGATGAGTCCATCGTGAAGATCGTGGAGATCAGCCTTGTGTAATGCCCAAGGTTCATGGGTGTTGGGGATGTGGATGGTCCGCCCGTGGAATCTGCTGTGCAGTCCGAACCGGGCTGTGACGTGGATGGACAGGGGGTCGTCAGCCACCGAATGTGGGTCGGGAGTGACGCTGAAGCGGCTGGACGCGCCTTTCCGGAAGCGGCTGACGGAATAGCCGCTGGGGCCGCCACCCACGTCTTCAGGCGGTGTTCCCCATGACCGGATGCGGGACCACACATACGGTATTCCCGCTTGCCGGGCAGCCAGGACAACGGGAAGCCGGTTCGCGTCAAGGCTCAGGAACACCACGCCCCTGGTTCCGTCCGGCTCCCGCGAGTAGAGGCGCACGTTGACCTCGTTGAAGCTGCCCAGGTACGGAATTCCGGGCCCGCGACCTATTCCGGCGCCCTTCATGCGGAAGCCGATGAGGCCCACCCAGGAACAGCCGTCGAATACGTCCGGCGCCACCCCTGGCGGCATGAACCGGGCAGCGGATGATTCCGGGATCCGCCAATGCAGGAAAACCGCGTCAAGCCAGCGCTGGTCCATGATGGTTGGCAGGGGCAGGCCAGGCGGATCGGGCCAGAGGGCAGCGGCGCTCGGGCGTTGTTCCATGGCCAGGATCCCTACGTAGGACGCGATATTAAAGCGAGTACACATTACTGGTGTCTACCTTGCGGGGCCGACCCTATGCTCAACCTACCCGGGGCCGAGGAAGGAACCAAGGCCCGGTGATTGCTCCTGCAGTGGGGCGTCCAGCGGCCGGAGTTCTCTAAGTCCAGTGAAGTGGTGAGGCGTTTGTCCATTTCCACCCAGCCCCCAAACTCTTTTTCTAAGCCTTCGGCCGCGCCGGAGGGAGCGTCTATCAGCGTGGTCATTCCCACCCTGAACGAGGCCCAAAACATCCCCTGGGTCCTTCGGCGCATGCCGTTGTATGTGGACGAGGTGGTGATCGTTGACGGCCGTTCCACGGACAACACCGTCGGGGTGGCCCAAGCACTGCGCAAGGACATCGTGGTGGTGAACGAGCTGCGCAAAGGCAAAGGCGTCGCGCTGCGGTCAGGATTTGCCGCAGCCACGGGCGATATCATCGTCATGCTCGACGCCGACGGAAGCATGGATCCAAGGGAAATCGGCTGGTTCATTTCTCCACTCCAGCACGACTACGACTTCGTCAAAGGCTCCCGGTACGTCACGGGAGGGGGGTCGGAGGACCTGACGTGGCTGCGGCGCACAGGAAACCGTGCGCTGACCGGGCTGGCCAACGCGGTCCTGCACAGCAACTACTCTGATCTTTGCTACGGCTACATCGCATTCCGGCGGGAGTGCCTGGACGTCCTGCAGCTGGAATCCGACGGATTCGAGATCGAGACTGAGCTGATCGTCAGGGCCGCCAAGGCCGGCCTCCGGATAGCCGAGGTCCCCAGCCTGGAGTTGAACCGCATCTCCGGGGCATCAAACCTCCAGACTTTCCGGGACGGCTGGCGGGTGCTGGGGACAATGGCACACGAGTGCCTCCTCTGGGAGGCCCCCACTGCCGGTGCACGTCCCGAGGCGCTGCGTCGCGTGAAGTACGCCTATGCCAATGTGAGCTTCCCGCGAACGCCCACCGATCCGATGAGTGTCCTTCCTGCCATAAGCGTGGCGTGAACATGACGCATGTTGTGTTCCCTACGGTCACCGTGATCATCTGCGCTTACACGGCTGAACGCTGGGTGTGGCTGCTGGACGTCATCGATTCCCTCCGCTTGCAGACCTGGGCACCCAACGAAGTCTTCGTGGTTGTTGACCACAACGAGGAACTCTTCGAGCAATTAACCAAGACCGTCGATGACGTCACCGTCGTCCGGAACACCGGCCCCCGCGGACTTTCCGGGGCACGCAACACTGGCGTGGGCCTGGCGGATTCAGACGTCGTCGCCTTTCTCGACGATGACGCAGAGGCCGCGCCGGACTGGCTGGAACGCCTGATCACCCTGTACGACGATCCCGAGGTGCTGGCAGTGGGCGGGCGGGTGGTACCTGTCTGGGAAAAGGGCCGTCCCGGGTACTTCGGTGAAGAGCTGGACTGGATCGTTGGCTGCAGCCACCGGGGCCTGCCACGGGTTGCAACCGAGGTCAGGAACGTCATTGGTGCCAATATGTCGTTCCGGCTCGATGTCATACGAACGGTGGGCGGTTTCAACCTCTCCTTGGGCCGGCGTGGTTCCATCCCGCTGGGCTGCGAGGAAACCGAGATCTGCATTCGGTCGAAGATGGGGGCGCCCGGATCCCGCATCGTTTACGAGCCGGCCGCGCTGGTGCGCCACCATGTACCCGCCAGCAGGGGAACGGTCCGCTACATGCTTTCAAGGTCCTGGTCGGAAGGTATCTCCAAGGCCCAGGTCAGCCACATCGTAGGGCACAAGCGGGCCCTGGGCCCCGAGCGCAGGTACGTCCGAAGAATCCTGCCCCGTGCCATCTTTGCAGGGATGAGGGACTGGAGCCGTGGCGATCCTGCCGGCCTTGGCCGCGCGGTTGCCGTGGTGGCGGTCGTGGCCTTTACGTCTGCGGGTTACTTCCGGGGACGCCACCTTGCCCACTTTCCCGGGCGCCCCCTGGACCAGCCGGTCCTGGCCGGGGTCAGTCCGTGGCGGGAGGTGCAGTGAACGTCGCCACCTGCCACCGCGACGCCACCGCGGACACCGTGGACACGGCCGGCGCCGTCCACATCATCTGACCGACACCACCCAGACAGGGGACGACAATGCGCACCTCGCAGACCAACGCACTGCACTTCGATATCCACGGACGCGTCACGATCCGCGTCGACGCCAAGGCGCCGGCAGCCCACCAGCTCCGGAGCATGCTGGCCTGTTTCGCCACCGACGCCGAGCGGCCGGCCGACATTGTCGTCGATGACCAGCCGGAGCCGATGCCTGATGCGGGCCTGCTCGAGCACGAGCTTGCCTATACGGAGGACAGCGTCCGCTTCAATGCCGACAGGGTCCAGGTGGTGAGGGACGGAGAACAGTGGCGCATCCACGGCGCGGGCGAGCTGCTGACCTCCGTGGTACCTGTCCTGGACGCCGCCATGATCGGCCGGGGAGCCGCCATGATCCACGCGGCAACAATGGCTTACCGGGGCCAGGCCATCGCGCTTCCCGCCGCCGGTGGCACCGGCAAAACGAGCACCGCCGCCAAGCTGATGCGCCGCGACGGGTGGTCGTTCATGGGTGACGACTGGGCCTTCCTCGCCGAGGACGCCACACTGCTCGGCTACGCAAAGCCTATGTTCATCAAACCCCATCACCGGGCCATCTACCCGCACCTGTTCGAAGGTGTCCGGAAGCCCCTCGTGCCGTCGCGGCTCTCGCAGAGCGTCGGCAGGCTCACAACGATCGTGCACCCGTACGTCATCCGTTATCCGCGTCTTGCGGACTTCTCCCGGAGATGGTCGCCGGAGCACCGCATGGTGACGGCGGAGACCGCGTTCCCCGGACGGAAAGTCACCACTGCGGCCCCACTTGCGGCCGCAGTGTACGTCGAGCGCTTCGAAGGCACACGGACCCGGATTCTCGAGCGGACAGCGGATTGGATGGTCGACCGCATGATCGGCAACTTCCATATCGAGATGGCGGGCTTTTCGCAACAAATTGTGACCGGCCTGGCGGCCACGTCCGTTGTCCCGTGGCGGGAGCACTTCGCGGCCAAGGGGGTCGTGCTGAGCAAGGCACTCGACGGACGGCCCTGCCACCTGCTGCAGGTGCCTTCCGCGTACACGGCAGACGAGGCATCGGACGACATTGTCCGGCATCTCGAACAGCTGCTGCCGTCGGTCCTCGACGAGCAGGCCTAGGGGGCGGACACCGTGGATCACAGTCCTGCCGAGGTCACCGCGGTTGTCCCTGCCCGCAACGCGGAACTTATGCTGCCCCGTTGCCTGGAGGCCCTGCGAGAGTCGGGGGTCGCCGAGATCATCGTGGTGGACGGATGCTCCACGGACGGAACCGTCGCCATCGCCCGTGCCGCCGGCGCCCGGGTGGTCAGCGACGAGGGCCGCGGCCTGCCGTGGGCGAGAACACTCGGTGTGCGGAACAGCAGCACCCGTTGGGTCCTGCTGGTCGACTCCGACGTGGTGTTCGGGCCCACGGGGGTCGCCGACCTGCTGACAGAGCTGGTGGAGGGCGGCTATGACGCCCTCCAGGCCGGGTTGGAGAGTGTCGGCGGACCGGGATACTGGGGACAGGCGCTCGCACACCACCATCGCACCGGGCGCAGCCGCAACTGGTTCGGGCTCGTCGCCACGCTCGTTGACCGGGAACTGATGCTGGGTATGGGTTTCGACGACTCGTTTAGGTCGGGGGAGGACATTGAGCTGCGCTGGCGGATGCGGGACTCGGGCCTGCGGACTGCTGTGTCGCAGCGAGTGATGGTCGAACACCGCTTCGCTGCAGACGATTTCGACTTCGCGCTCGACCAGTTCCTCATGGACGGAACCGGACTGGGCAAGATGATCCGCAAACACGGCTGGCGCGGTGCGAGGCTGGCGCTGCTGCCCGCCGCCGCGGCAGTCCGGGGCAGCGCCTTGAGCCTTGCGGCGGGCCAGCCCCGGTGGCTGCGCTACTACGTTGCCTTCTGCTGGTACAACTACGCAGGCCTGGCGCGGGGTCTCGCGTCGTGAGGGCTGGGCGGGGAACAGCCGAGACGGACGCCTCAACCGTCCGGCACTCCGCCCTGCGCAGCTCGCTCGGCCTCGTCGTCGCAAAAGCCGCCCAGACGGGCGCAGGTTTCGCTTTCTGGGTCGTGGCCGCGCGCGCTACGTCCGACCGCGAGGTCGGGCTCACCATGGCCGCGGTCTCGGCGGTGATGCTCTGCACGCAGCTCGCGGTGCTCGGTGCAGGGTCGGCCGTGATCGTCTCGGTGGGACGCGGGGAGCCGCCCGCGCGGGTGCTGGACGCCGCGTTCGCCATCGTGGGGGTGGCGGGCCCCGGACTGGCCCTCGGCTACCTTGTGCTGCAGGCGGCCGTGACGCCGGATACAGCCTCCCTGTCGGTTCTCTTCTGGCTCACTTTCCTTGTTGCTGCCGTCACCGGCACCCTGGTCATCGTGCTGGACCAGGCGCTCGTAGCCCTGGGACGAGGTGCCAGCGCAGCCCCAAGGTACGCGTTGGGCGGCGGCGTGGCACTCGGGGCCGCGGGGCTCGTGGCCTGGCGGGCGCACGGTGCCTCCGCCGATGTGCTGATGGCCTGCTGGACGCTCGGGACCACCGTGGCGTGCGTCGTGGGTGCGATCCAACTGCGAAGACTGGTCGGCTACCGGCCGAGGCCCACCTTGCGTGCGGCGCGCGGCCGTTCACTGCTGGCCCTGGGCCTGCCGAACCAGATCCTGACGCTGACCGAGCGCGCTCCCGGGCTGCTGCTACCACTCCTGCTCGCGCACCTGGTGTCGCCGGAGGCAGCCGCCTACTGGTATCCCGCCTGGATGATGGCCTGGGCCGCCTACACCGCTCCCATGCTGATGGGCATCGTCCAGTTTTCCGAAGGTGTCCGCGAGCCGGGCCGCCTGGTAGCCACCACCTGGGCGAGCCTCCGATGGTCGCTCGCCGTAGGAGGCCTGGCCGCCGTCGTCCTCGTCGTCTTTGCCCGCCCGCTGCTCGGGCTGATGGGCGAGCGCTACGCCGACTCGTCCGCGGACGCCCTGCGGCTGTTGGCGGCAGGACTGGTGGCATATGCCGTGCTGCAGGCCTACAACGCCGTGTGCCGGGCCCGCGGACGCTACGCTGAGGCGATCATCGTTGGCGTGACGCTCGGAGCCGCCCTCTGCGTCGGAGCCCTCCTGGCCGCCGAGCGTGGGGCCAGCGCCATGGCGCTTGCCTGGCTGGTGGTGCTCTCCATCGGTGCAGCGGGGGCCGGCATCCGGCTGGTGGCCGTCCTCCGGCGAGTCAAGCAGGACTCGCGATGACCAGCACGATCGATGCCCCCAGCCGTACCGAGCGACGCTGGAAGCTCCGCGACGTGGGGTGCGTTGTGGCTGGCGCCGCGTCCCTGGCTCTCGCCGCGGGGGCCGCCTCCACGGTGGAGGTACCCATTAATAGCGACCTAGGGCTCCTCGCCGTGCTGCCCTACCCGTTCTGGGCTGGGGTCCTGCTCCTTAACGTCGCCTTCGCCGTCGCTCTGCGAGGCGACGACGAGGGCCCGGCACGCCGCCCGGTCATGCTGTGGCTCATCGGGGTGCTCGTGCTCATGCTCTTCGGGACCGCGGCCTTCGTGACGGATATCCCGCGGGGGGAGGTCGCCTTCCGCCACCTCGGCATCGCCGACGCCCTCTCCGAGACCCAGGGGATCAACCCAGACATCGACGCGTACTTCAACTGGCCGGGCTTCTTCGCCCTCCTGGCGACCATCCTGGGGGCGACCGGCCTCGACCCGGTCGCCGTTGCCCTCTGGGCACCGGTTTTCAACATGGGTCTGTGGCTCGCCGCCATGGGCGTGCTGACACGTTATCTGACGCGCGATCCGCGGCGTCGGTGGCTTGCGCTATGGCTCTTCTGCCTCGGCAACTGGCAGGACCAGGATTACCTTTCGCCCCAGGCCTTCGGATTCTTCCTCTACCTTGTCGTCGTGGCACTGCTCGTCGGGCCCCTGGCCGCACGGGCCCCGGCCTTCGGCGGCTTCAAACGCACCGCCCTTGAATCGTGGTGGCGGCGGCGGTCGCCCGCCGAGCCGCGGCATGCCCACCGGGTAAGCGCCATCGCGGTGGTTATCCTGCTCGTCACGGTCATCTGCGCGAGCCACCAGTTGACGCCGTTCATGCTGCTCATCGCCATGATCGCCCTCACCCTGAGCGGACGTGTCTGGCCCAGCCGGCTGCCCCTGATCACCGCTGTGGTGCTGTCACTCTGGCTCGTCTACCCCGCCAGTGCCTACCTCGTGGGCCACCCGCCCCTGGAGGACGCAGGCCTGCTGGCCGCGGCCGAGGCAAACGTCGTCGACCGCGTGAGCGGGACCCCCGGGCACGTGTTTGTGGTCCAGGTCCGGATGGCCCTCACGGTGGTGCTGTGGCTGCTCGCGGCGGTGGGAGCGCTGCGCGACTGGCGCAGGGGGCGCCTCGACATCAGGGTGGTCCTCCTGGCTGTCAGCCCGCTGCTGCTTTTCCCCGCACAGCTGTACGGCGGGGAGATGCTCATCCGCGTTTCGCTGTTCGCGCTGCCCTTCGTGGCGGTCCTGGCCTGCTCGGTCCTGCTTCCCACGCATCGCACCAGGCGCCCCTCTGCCGGAGCCGCGGCCGGGCTAGCCCTGGCCTGCACCCTGCTGGCCATGCTGACCGTGACAGGGCGCTTCGGGAACGCCCAGTATGACGTCTTCACCGACGGCGAGATGGCCGCCGTCGTCGCCGCACAGCGTCTGGCGCCCCCAGGCTCCGCGATCATCTCGGCCGCCCACCCGACGCCTTGGCGCAGCGACTCCTACCTTGAGAACAAGTATCGGACGATCGACGAACTGTGCCAAACGGACTTGTCAGCGGAGGTGTGCGGCCCCCTCGTCTACAACTACGCCCGGCACAACCCTGCCGGTGCCGTGCTGCTGCTCACGCGCTCGTCAGAGGCGAGCCTCGTGCTGCAGGGTGCCACCAGCGAGAGCGGCTTCGCCGAACTGGAGGACTGGCTGGGGGCACAGGACGGCGTGGAGTTCGTGTTCGGCAACGCCGACGCACGTGCGTACCGGGTGGCGCCATGAGCGGCAGCGTCAACCGGCTTACCCTGGCGCTCGGTCTTGCGGCGGTGGCACTGTCGCTGGTGACGCTCGTCGGGCTGCCGACACCGCTGCAGGCGGTGGCGGCGACGGCCGTCCTCGTCCTGCTCCCGGGGCAGGCCCTGGCCCGGCTCACGCCGGTGACCGACGCCGCGCTCGGCGCACTGCTCGTCCTGGCGCTCGGCCTCGCCACCCTCACGGCGGTGTCCACGGCGATGTTCTACCTCGCTGTCTGGTCGTGGCAGGCGTGCGTCGTCACGATGGGCGCCATCACCGTCCTCGCCTGCCTGGCCCGCGCGCGAAGGGAGACGGCATGATGATCGACGTGTTGATCGACCTGGCGGGCCTGCTCGCGGCCGCAGCACTGCTTTTTACCCTCGTCGCGCTCGAGGTCCGGCGCACGCAACCGGACACCGGGCAGCCCGCGCGTCCAAGGATCCTCGGCCGGACCGTGGGCACCAGGGTGGTTGCCGCCATGTGGGTGATGTACCTGGTCCTCTTCCTTCCACGCGTGCTGGGACTGCTCGTATGAGCGGCGCCGCGCGGTGGCTGCTCCTCAGCGACCTCCATCTGGGCGTGACGGACCGCGATCCCCGGTATCCAGGCAGGATGCTGACCGGGTTCCTGCGGCGCGAGGTGCTCGCAGCCTCCGGTCCGCAGCAGCACGTCGCGTTCGTGGGCGACACGTTCGAGCTGGTCGGCTGCAGCGGGGACGGGAGCGTGGCCCGGCTTGAGTCCATCCGCGCCCGCCATCCCGGAACGTTCCAGGCGCTGGAGGAGTGTGCGGCGCGGGGCGTGCAACTGCACTTCGTGTGCGGCAACCACGACGTGGAGCTGGCCCGCCCCTCGGTGGCTGCCCGCCTGGCGGCGCTGCTGTCACCGGCCGAGCCCGCACGGGTCCAGGTGCACCCGTGGTTCCTGCACGTGCCCCGCGTGCTGGTGGCCGAGCACGGGCACCAGCACCACGCGCTGCACCGCATACCCGACATTCTCCGCGCTGCGGTCAACGGCACCGACGGACTGGACCTGCCCCCGCTCGCCGCCTGGAACGCCGATCAGTCAAGGTCGCGCCTGGGCCGTGC
The DNA here is from genome assembly GCF_059758765.1 of Pseudarthrobacter sp. GQ63. Taxonomy (NCBI): domain Bacteria; kingdom Bacillati; phylum Actinomycetota; class Actinomycetes; order Micrococcales; family Micrococcaceae; genus Pseudarthrobacter; species Pseudarthrobacter sp. GQ63. Next base: position 77,363 of record NZ_JCAXEF010000008.1, on the reverse strand, counting down.
CGGGGCGGTTGCCCAGGCCTGCCTGGCGTCCGAGCGGGCGGAACGCCGCGTGCGGGAGCCCGCATACGCCGAGCTGTTGCAGGCCGAGTCGTTCCGGCTGGGGCTTGACGGGGTGGCTGTCCGGGACTTGGCGCGCCTGTCCCGGTTCCGGACCGTGTCCGCGCTCCCGGCGGCCGCTACCCGCATGGCGCTCGCGGCCGCCGGGCGCAGCGCCGCCGGCGGAAAGGCCCCTGCCGCGGCGGTCCGGGTGGCCCGTACCCTTGAGGCGCACGGTGCCGGGGTGGCCTGGTACCTGTCGGGCCATACCCACCGTGCCCTTGAGTCGTCCCTCGGGGCCTGCGCCACCCGGTACGTCAACACCGGCACCTGGTGTTCTGACGTGCGCGGCCGCGGGCCCGACCAGTCGGACCGCCGGGTATTCCCGTATGCCGTGGTGGACGTCGCCCCCGACGGCGGCACCAGCGGCGGGCTGCGGTACTGGCGTCCGGACGCCGGCTGAGCCGCACCGGCCGGCTGCAGCACTGCGCCGGCGCCGGCAGCCAGGCGGGAGCTAGGGGTGGCGAACCCCGGCGCCGGCGAGGACGGCCCGGTACCCCTCGCGGAATGAAGGATAGGTGAACGCGAATCCGGTGCTGCGCAGGAGTCCGTTGCTGCAGCGCTTGTTGCCGCCCCGCGCCGGCCCGGCATCGCCCACCGGGGGCTCCGCGAGGCCCATCTCCGTGGCGAGGAAGCGCAGTACCGTGCCAAGATCGGCGGGATCGTTGTCCACGCCAACATAGGTTGCTTCGGGATTGGCGGCCATCGTCGTGAGGTGGACCATGGCAGCAGCAGCGTCGTCCCGGTGGATGCGGTTGGTGTACCGGATATCCTCCGGAACAACGGCGGAACCGGTGCGGACCTGGTCGATCAACCTGGTGCGCCCAGGGCCATAGATGCCGCCCAGGCGGAGGGACGTCGCTGTGGTGGCCGTGCCGCTGAACCGGTCCCGGATGAGCTGCTCGGCTTCCAGCAGGACGCGTCCGGAAAACCCGCCGGGCGCAGTCGGGGTGTCCTCATCCACCCAGCCGCCCCCGGCATCACCGTAGACGGCGGTGGAGGAAACAAAGAGCACCCGGCCCGGCTGTACGCCGTCGCGTTCCAGGGCGTCGAGGACGTGGGCGGATCCATTCACATAGGCCGCGCGGTAGGCCTCCTCGGAGGGCGAATCGGCAGCAACGGCTATGACGACGGCGGTGGTGTCGGCGGGAACCGGCGGCAGTCCGGGTGCGCCCAGGTCAGCCGCGACACCTTCGATGGCGGCCGGCAGTTTCGCGGGGGAGCGGCGCCAGCCCACCACGCGGTGGCCCAGGGCGTGGAACCGCAGCCCGGCTTCGGTCCCCAGGTCACCACAGCCGGCGAGGAGGATGGTCATGGGTTACGGTGCCTCCACCGGGAAGAACACGCGCGGGTCCTGCAGGAGCGCCGGGTAGGTGAACGCGGAACGGTCGATGACTTCGGTGACCGTGAAGTTCCTGCCGAACCTGCCGTCCTCCAGCGTGATGGGCCGGCCGACCACCTGCCCCACCGCGAACTTTGCGCCATGCTCGAACGGGACGGCAACGGGCGTCTTTCCGGGAAGGGTCGAGAAGGCCTCCTCCTGCGCCAGCCGCTTCCGGGTGGGCTTCTTCACCAGTTGCTTGGGCGGTGCTTTGCGGGACTGACGGGACGGGCGCCGGGACCCGTCGTCGACGAACACGGGGGAGTAGTCCCCGTCCGCACCCGGCGCATCAGCGGCGGCAGCGGTGCTCCCGTTCACCGGCGGAAGGGCCACGGTATCGAGCGTCTGGGGATCGACGTCGTCGTGCGGGGACCTCAGGATCCACAGGATGTCACCCTCAGGCTCCTGCGGCAGGAACTCATGGCGCGGCTCCGGCCAGACGTAGTCCATCTCCGGTATCGCATCCGCGAAGACCGGGGTGTAGAACTTGGGTTCCTTGCGCACCAGCTTGGAGCGGTGGCTCAGGTGGAAATCCGGGTCGCCAAGCCACGGCGGCATGGGGATCTTCGCCGCGTAATCCGGGTGGGCTGCCTGCGGCGCGAACTCCGCGATGTTGGCCCGGGTGTTGTCCGGGTGCCCGCGCTTGGTCCACTCGTCAACCATTGCCAGCCCGTACATGGTGAGGGCCGGCACGTACCCCATCCACATCCGGATGGCCGGGTGGGTCTGCCAGCCGTAGCCGGGAATCACCAGGGCTCGCAGTGTCTGCAGCGCCTCAACGCGCTGCTTGCCCAGCCTGGCGGTGTCCAGGGCAGCGGCGCTCTGCCGGAAATCAGGGTACGGGAGGAAGGTTTGCATCCCTTCAGTCTGACGGCACCTGGCGGATGTGCCAATTGCAGTGCCACGGACCACATGCGTAAGGGCCGGATGTCCACATGGTGGACCTATGCATACGCAAGTGTCCTCCACCCACTAAGATCACCGCAACCACCCCAGCGTTTTGGAAGCTCCCTCATGACATCAACACCTGAAAAGACCACCGCCACCACCCCCGCCCTGCCCCGCTACGGGCAGATGCTGGGCCCGGAAGCAAAGGGCATTCTTGTCCTTGACGAGTTCACCCTTGATCCCGCCGCGGCCCGCAAGGAACAGCACCGCTTCCGCGACGGCATGGCCGCAGTCGCCCTGACAATGCGCCGCATCGCCGCGCTCCGCATTGTGATCGCCATCGTGGCCATCGGAAACCTGCCGCTCTTCCTGCTCTCGAGCGGCTGGTGGATCTACGGCGTTTCGCTCACCCTCGTGGTTGCCGTCCACGCCGCCGTCACCTGGCTGAACCGGCACGAGCCGCGGCTGAAGCAGCGCTCTGCCCTGGAACTGCACAAGCACCGTGAAAGCAGCGCGAACTACCGCAAGGTCCGCGACGCCGTGAAATACATGATCGATACCCCCGCAAGAATGAACGAGCACCTCTACCTTGAGCTGCTCGCAGCCAAGCGCGTCGCCCTCAACCTGGCCCACGGCACAGTTGCCCTGCTGGACACCAGCGACGATTCGGCCTGGAAGGTGCGGATCGTCAGGGAACTGCCCGCCGCCGCATAAGGACCCCCTGGCTGCGACCTGCAAGCGTTAAAGAACGACGCCGGCACATCCCCTTGTGGGGGCGTGCCGGCGTCGTACGCGGTCAACGGAATTTGTCTATCGCCGACCTGATTTTGGTGCCCCGAAGGGCAGCTGCCTCAACAGCCACTAGGCCGGAAGCTGGATGACCTGTCCCGCGAATACAAGGTTGGGATCCGCAATGGTGTCCAGGTTGGCGTCGGCAAGGTGCTGCCAGCCGCCCTGGATCCCCAGCTTCTCAGCCACGATGCTCAACGTGTCCCCGGCCTGCAGCGTGTAGGTCTCTCCGCTGAGGGCCACGGCCGTTACGTGCTTCGCAACCGGAGCCGCCTGCACGGGTGCGCTCTGCTGCACCGGTGCGGCCTGGACCGGAGCCGCCTGCACGGGTGCGCTCTGGACCGGAACGGACTGCGGCGCAACGCCGGTGCCGCTGCCGCTCAGGCCCAGCTGGGCGGAGCAGGAGGGCCAGGCGCCCCAGCCCTGCGAGGCCTGGACCCGCTCAGCAACGGCGATCTGCTGCTCGCGGCTGGCGTCAGCGGCGGAACCCGTGCCGCCGAAGGCAGCCCAGGTGGTGGGGCTGAACTGCAGGCCGCCGGAGTAGCCGTTGCCGGTGTTGATGGACCAGTTGCCGCTGCTCTCGCACTGTGCCAGGGCATCCCACGTGGAGGTGCTGGTGGCATTGGCAGCGGTGGCTGAGAGAGCCAGGCCTGCAGCGGAGATGGCGGCTACAGTTGCTCCGCGGCGTGCGGCAGTACGGAATTTGGTGTTTTTCATGATGGGTGATGCTCCTGAAGGCCACCTGCGCTGCTTCCGTCCCCGGAGATCATCGCGCCACTGCCCGCCCCTGACGAATAGAGGTCGTTTCGGTGGCTGCCTGCTGGGCAGTTGTGGTGAAGGCAGCACCGGGCATTCATGGGTCCGCCAGCGGCGGGCATGCCTTTCACGCTAAGACATTGCGCCGCCGTTATCAAATCGAGATGTTTCTGGGCGTTGGCTGGTGATTCCCTGACCGAGCGCGGTTGCCAGGTACGGGGCGGTGCGGCTTTCGGTGGAACGGGCAACGGCGGCAGGCGTCCCGGTTGCCATGATCCGGCCGCCCTTGTCCCCTCCTGACGGGCCGAGGTCAATGACCCAGTCGGCGCCGGCAACCACGGCCATGTCGTGTTCAACCACCACCACTGAGTTGCCGGCGCCCACCAGGCCGTGGAGCTGTGCCATCAGGAGCTGCACGTCGGCGGGGTGCAGGCCGGTGGTGGGTTCATCCAGGAGGTAGAGGCTGTGGCCGCGCTGTGCCCGCTGCAGCTCCGTGGCCAGCTTGATTCGCTGCGCTTCCCCGCCTGAGAGCTCTGTGGCTGGCTGCCCCAGCCGCAGGTAGCCCAGGCCAACATCCCGCAGGCTCTTGAGGCTCCTGGCCGCAGCGGGCACGGCGGCCAGGAACCCGGATGCGGCATCCACCGTCATGGCCAGGACCTCGGCGATGTTCCGGCCGCGGTACTGCACCTCAAGGGTCTCAGGGTTGTAGCGGGACCCGGCGCACTCCGGGCACGGGCCGTAGCTGCCGGGAAGGAAAAGCAGTTCGACGGCGACGAACCCCTCGCCCTGGCAGGTTTCGCAGCGCCCGCCTGCCACGTTGAAGGAAAACCTGCCGGCGCCGAAGCCGCGGGCCCTGGCCTGCTCCGTGGCGGCGAATTCCTTGCGGACGGCGTCGAACAGCCCGGTGTAGGTGGCCAGGTTGGACCGCGGGGTCCGGCCGATGGGCTTCTGGTCCACAGTCACCAGGCGGTCAATGCGGTGGCTGCCGAGGACGCTGCCCAGCTCCAGGGGCTCCGCGGAGCCTTCCTGCTCCGCGGGGGTCCTGAGTCCTGAGCCCACAGCCTCGCCCAGGACCTTGCTCACCAGCGTGGACTTGCCGGAGCCGGATACCCCGGTGACCGCCGTCAGCACGCCCAGGGGGAACTCGGCATCCAGCCCGCGCAGGTTGTGCCGGGTGATGTCCTTCAGCTCCAGCCATTCCTCCGGTTTCCTGGCCCCGCCGGCACCGGAACTGCCGCGCGGGACGGATCCGCCGTCGTCGAACAGGAACGGCCTGGTGACGGACTCCTCAACCGCGGCGAGGCCGTCAACCGGCCCGCTATAGAGCACTTCGCCGCCGCCTTCGCCGGCGCGGGGGCCCACGTCAACCAGCCAGTCCGCCCTGCGCACCACATCCATGTTGTGCTCCACCACGAACACCGAGTTGCCGGAGGACTTCAGCTGCTCAAGCACCTCCAGGAGCGGCTCGGCGTCGGCCGGATGAAGCCCGGCAGATGGCTCATCCAGCACGTAGATCACACCGAACAGGCCGGACCGCAGCTGCGTGGCAATCCTGAGCCGCTGCATCTCGCCCGGCGAAAGGGTGGGGGTGGCCCGGCCGAGAGCCAGATAACCGAGCCCGAGGTCCAGCAGGACCGTGATGCGCTGGAGCAGGTCCCGGGTGATGGCCACCGCCACCTCATTGGATTCTCCGGAAAGCTGCGTGCGGGAGGCCGTACCGGCGTCGTCCAATACAGCGGTGGGACGGACAACCTCGGCGAGTTCCACCATGGGGAGCCCGTTGAGTTCCGCAATGGTCCTGCCCGCAAACGTGACGGCCAAGGCCTCGGGCACCAGGCCCGTCCCGGAACAGCGGGGGCACGGCCCGGACTCCATGAAGGCCAGTACGCGCTCACGCATGGAGGCGCTCTGCGAATCGGCCAGCGTATGGAGGACATAGCTCCTGGCGCTCCAGAACCGCCCCTTGTAGGGTTTGGCCACGCGGTCCCTCTGCGGTGTCACTTCCACCACGGGCTGTTCCTCGGTGAAGAGGATCCAGTCACGGTGTTTTTTGGGCAGCTTGCGCCACGGGACATCGACGTCGTAGCCCAGGTGGGTGAGGATGTCCCGCAGGTTCTTCCCCTGCCAAGCGCCCGGCCAGGCCGCGATGGCGCCGTCTCGGATGGTCAGGGACGGATCGGGGACCAGCGAGGACTCTGTCACGGTGTGCGCGACGCCCAGGCCGTGGCATTCCCGGCAGGCGCCGGCGGCGGTGTTGGGGGAGAAGGCGTCAGAGTCCAGCTGGGTGCTGCCGGCCGGGTACGTGCCCGCCCGGGAGAACAGCATGCGGAGGGAGTTGGAGAGCGTTGTGACGGTTCCCACCGTGGACCGGCTGCTGGGAGCGCCGCGGCGCTGTTGAAGGGCGACGGCGGGAGGCAGCCCGCTGATCAGCTCCACCTTGGGGTTGTGCCCCTGCTGGATCAGGCGGCGGGCGTATGGGGCGACGGATTCGAAGTAGCGCCGCTGGGCCTCGGCATAGATGGTGCCGAACGCCAGGGAGGACTTGCCGGACCCGGAGACGCCGGTGAACGCCACGATCGCATCGCGCGGGACATCCACATCCACGTTGCGGAGATTGTTTTCGCGGGCTCCCCGGACCCGGACAAAGCCGTCGGTGGCCGGGGCAGGAACCGGGTACTGCAGGTCATCAGCGTGCTTAGCGTTCTGCATTGGTTCGACTCTAGTGGTGATTCCGGCGCGGGGCATTATCCTGACCCGATGGATAACTTTGCCGGCGGCACTGCCGTGCCCGAAACAGAACTGGACGCAGCAGAGCTGGAAGTCCCCGCCAGGATCCTCCCGGTGGCCGAGCTGCACCTGCACATTGAGGGAACCCTCCAGCCGGAGCTGATCTTCGCGCTCGCGGAGCGGAACGGCATCGCGCTCCCGTATGCAGGCCTGGACGAGCTGCGGGAACGGTACGAGTTCACGGACCTGCAGTCCTTCCTCGACCTGTACTACGCCAACATGGCCGTGCTGCAGACGGAGCAGGACTTCGCCGATATGACCCGCGCCTACCTTGAGCGGGCCGCTGCCGCAGGGGTGCGGCATGCCGAAATCATGATGGACCCACAGGCGCACCTCTCGCGCGGCATCCCGCTGGAAGCGTGCGTCAACGGCGTTGCGTCCGTCCTGGCCACGTCCCAGGAGGAGTTCGGGATCTCCACGCTGCTGATTGCCGCCTTCCTGCGGGACCTCTCCGAGGAATCCGCGCTGGAGGTCCTGGACGGCCTGCTGGCCATGAACGCTCCGATTGCTGCCATTGGCTTGGACTCCGCCGAGGTGGGAAACCCGCCGTCCAAGTTCGAGCGGCTCTATGCAAAAGCCCGCGAGGCAGGGCTGCGGCTGACCGCACACGCGGGGGAGGAGGGGCCGGCGTCGTACATTATCGAGGCCCTGGACATCCTGGGCGTGGAGCGGATCGACCACGGCATCCGCTGCATGGACGATCCGGATTTGGTGGAGCGCCTGGTGGATGCGCGCATCCCGCTGACGGTATGCCCGCTCTCCAACGTTCGGCTCCGGGCCGTGGACACCCTGGCAGACCATCCACTTCCTGCCATGCTGGCGGCCGGCCTGAACGTGTCCGTGAACTCCGATGATCCGGCCTACTTTGGCGGCTACGTGGACGACAACTTTGCCCAGCTTGGGGCGGTCTTTGAGCTCTCCGACTTCGACAAGGCAAGGCTCGCCGCGAACTCCATCCACTCGTCCTTTGCTTCCGAGGAGCGGAAGGCGGAGCTGCTGGACGAACTGAATGGCGGGGATGTGGTGCACCCCTAACGTGTCCGAGGCAACAGCAGCGCCGTCGTACCGCTAAACTGGGTGCCGCAGGCGTGTCCGGGAAGTGCAGTGCGGCACCCATGTCAGCGCTCAAGGGTTGTGCAGCCAGCCCGTTTCCCGAGACCTCAGCCTCACTTGTTGGGACGTCCGCTTAATAGTCGGTCACGACACGCAGTGTTAACCATTTCAAGTCGCGCGATTTAACGGGCAGTTGGCAAGATGCCTAAGACCGATCGCTTTTATAAAGGGGAATCATGGCCAAGTCCACCGCAGAAAACACCTTCCTTCGACTCAAGACCGTGCTGGATGTCCTGACCGAAGGTGTGTGGTCCGGCGATGCACTGAACGCGGGCCAGGTCCTCGCCGAGGCAACGGCCCGGGTCCCGTTCAACGAGCATGAGGCCGAGCTGCTCAGCGGCGGCATTCCCCGCGGCCACAAGACGCTCACCTCGGCCACCGCCAAGCTGGTCAAGGCCGGCTGGCTGGTCAAGGGCCGCTCCGGCTGGACCATCACCGACGAAGGCATGCGCGCCACCGTCGCCTTCCCGGACGCTGTCTCCTTCGCCAGCGCGCTCGACGCCGGCACGCCCATCCCCGCCGACGTCCAGGTTCCCACCGCTCCCGAGGGCTTCGTCCGGAAGACCACCGCGGTTCCTGAAACGGCAGCTGCCGGCACGGACATTAAGAAGACCACCAAAAAGACGCCTGCCAAGAAGGCTGCTGCCGCCGTTGGCAAGGCAGCCAAGGTGCTCGAAGACGCCGTCGAACCCGTGGTGAAGGCTGTCCGCAAGGGCAAGGCGCCGGCCACAACGGAGGAAGCTGCCGCTCCCGCAGCGCCGGAGGCCTTCGAGGACGCGGACGTCGAGACGCACCCGCAGCCCGAAGCCGTGGCTGTTGCCGGCGACTTCAATACCTTCCTGGGCGCTCCGGAGAACTGGGCGCCGCAGTATGACGAAGCGCAGATGGAGTTCGATTTCCTGGACCAGATCTGGAAGAAGAGCGCCGAACTGCCCGCCGGTTTCTACACCTTCAAGATCGCCATCAACCGCTCCTGGGATGAGAACTACGGCGCTTTCGGTGCGTTCGACGGCCCCAACCACGAACTGCACCATGCCGGCGGCACCGTCACCATCCGCTACAACCACAGCACCCGCGACATCACCATCAACTAACGGGTTGCCCGCCCGCCCAACCAGGTAGCAGTTAATGTCGTTTTGGAGGCTCAAAATGACACTTACTGCTACCTGGTTGGGCCGGCGGCGCTGACTTAGGGGAGGCACCATGGCGAGGCACGCAGGGCCGTCATCCGGAGCACCTGATGGGCGGGACAACGACGCTGTGGCGGGCGCGGTCCGGCTGGAGGCGCGCGTTTTCGGCATGGTGCAGGGAGTGGGCTTCCGCTTCTGGACCATGGGCAAAGCGGAAGAACTGGGCCTGGCCGGCGAAGTGACGAATCTCGGCGACGGTTCGGTCGCCGTGGTTGCCGAGGGCCCCGAGCCACAGGTCCGGGCGCTTCTCGTCTGGCTGAATTCCCGCAACACCCCCGGCCGCGTGGAGCGGGTTGAGGAATCTCTCTCCGCAGCCCAAGGCAACTTCCGCGGGTTCAGGGCCCACTGACCCGCATCTCCCGTCAGGCGCGCGGGCTAAGGCCCAGGAACGCGCCCAGCTCCTCCAGGGCTGCGGGCCGGTGCGGCATGTAGCTGGTGAGCTCGGGGGAGCGGATGATGACTGCCCGCCACTGCCCCCGCGAGACGGCAACATTGATCCGGTTCCTGTTCAGCAGGAACTCGGCTCCCCGCGGTGCTTCAGCCACGGCCGAGCATGCCATGGACACGAGCACCACGGGTGCTTCCTGCCCCTGGAACTTGTCCACCGTCCCCACCCGGACCTGCGGCAGGCCGGCTTCCTCCAGTGCCTTGCGGACCAGATGGACCTGGGCGTTGTAGGCGGCCACCACCAGCAGGTCCTGCTGCCCGAGGGGCCGGAACTCATTCTCGGCACCAGGCTTCCATTTCAGGCCCAGGTGCAGTTTCGCCTGCCGGACCACCTCGGCGGCCTCCTCCGGGGATGCGGTGGTATTGCCGGAGTGTTCCACGAACACGGTTTCGACGCCGGGCGGCAGCTCCTCGAGGCTGCGCAGCGAAGCCGCCGGTGCGGACTGCAGCTTTCCTTCATAGCTGAGCCGGGACACCGCACGGCACAGGTCCGGATGCATCCGCCAGCTGTCTGCCAGGAAGTACCCAAGGCTCGCAGGCAGGGTGGCGTGCCCCGCGGCCAGCCAGCCCAGCGCCGATTCATCCACCGGCTCAGGGTGGGCACCCTGGGTGACCTGGGGCAGCTGCTGCGGATCACCGAGCAGGAGAAGCCGCTTGGCCGCCCGCGCAACGGCAAGGGTGTTGGCCAGCGAAAACTGTCCGGCCTCGTCGATCACCAGGAGGTCCAGCGAGCCAGCCGGGACCTCCTTGCCCGTCATGGTCCACGCGGTGCCGCCCACCAGGCAGCCGCCGGGGGATGCGAGCAGCTGGGCGACGTCGCCGTCCCCCGTGCGGGTCCACGGGACGTCGTGCGGCGCAGCCAGCTTCTTGGCCACGGCCGAGGGGGAGACGCCGCCCGTGTCGATGGCACGGCAGAGCAGGTTTTCAACCACGTTGTGCGACTGGCCCACCACGCCAATCTTCCAGCCACCGGCCACCAGGCTGCCGATGACGTGGGCGCCCACGTAGGTCTTTCCGGTGCCGGGTGGACCCTGGACGGCCAGGTAGGAGTGCTCAAGGTCCCGGAGCGACGCCGTGATGGCTGCGGCGTAATCCGGGGAGCCCACGGTGTCATGGCGTACCTCCACCGGGCCGGGCAGCGTGCGCAACCGCGGGGCCTTTTTCCGCAGGATGTCCAAGCCGGGGTGGGGTGGCAGCGACGGCACGGAGGAACCAACCGTGCGGGCAAGCTCGGCGATGGCAGCCTCAATGCTGGTGGTGGCCAGCGGCTGGTCCTCGGTGAGCGCGATGGGAAGGTTCGGGTAGGCGGCCACCTTTCCGGTCTCCCGCTCGGCCACGGTGATGATGGTGTGCTCCGGGTTGTCAGGCGCCGGGGCGACGTCGCTGATCCTCGTTCCAAACGAGAAAGCCCGTGCGCCTGGAGCAGCATCCGGGGCCGCCATGCCTTCCGGCGGCGGCGCGTCGTAGAGCCGGCACCACGTGGAGTCCGCGCGGAAGTCCGAGCCCTCCGTCATAGTGCCGCGCAGTCGGAGGGTCCGGGTCCGCATCCGTTCCCGGGGTTTGGCCAGCGCCCAGTCCGAGGCAACCTCCGCCGACGACACCAGGAACACGTTCCGCTGGTCCGCCCAGTTCTCGGCCGGTGCCTCCACCCGATCGAAGTGCTGCCACCAGAACTGCTTGCGTTCGCGGCGGTGGTAGCCGGTGGCGGCGGCCACCATGGCGATGGCCCGTTCGTCGTCAGTCCAAGCCCGGTCCTCCGGTAGGCCTGCCAGGTATTCGCGCAGCGTGGTTTCCTCAGGAGTTTCCTGGGCCGCTTCCGGGCGTGTTTCCTGTTTCGTTTCCCGGGCCGCGTCCCCTGCCGCTGCTGGCTGGCGGGCCTCGGCCTCTCCGGCTGCCGTTCCGCCGGCCTGCCTGGCGACGTCCAGTAACCAGTCCCGAAGCCGGAGCGTGGACAGACAGTCGTATTGGTTGTAGTCCGAGATGGACGCCAGGACCTTGCCTGCCTCGGCGTGATCCCCCGCGTCCCTGGCCGCGCAGTAGGCGGCGTAGGCCACCACAGACGCGCCGGCGTCTTTGACGTCACCCGAGCGAAGGTTGCTGCCCATGTACAGCGGTTCCAGTTTCTTGATGGAGTAGGACGCCTCAGAGATGCGCAGCGACTGCCGGACCGTGGCGTAAAGATCTACCAGCAGCCCTTCCCGCAGCCAGGAGTCCACGGTGTCCTCCCCGGCCTGGTGTGCCAGGGAGAGGTTGCGCAGGGCCGTTTTTTCATAGGCGGCGTAGTGGTAGACGTGCATGTCCGGGTAGCGGGCGCGGCGTTCTTCCACGTAGGCGAGGAAGTCCAGGAAGGCGCGGCGCTCCTCGGACCGGGAATGGGCCCAGAACGGGCGGAACACGGGATCGCCGGGATGGTCCGCGTCCGGCGCCTCAACAACGCCGAACAGGTACTCGATGCCCCAGGCGCCGGTAGCCGGATCCTGCCAGAGGGGATCGCCCTCGAAATCGAAGAAGATGTCCCCCGGGCTGGGCGGTGGGAGCAAGCCTATGGTGTTGTCAGGCAGGACGGTGAACGAGACGGTGTGGGGCCTGCCGTCCTTGGTGAAGGTCCGGGACCCCGCCACCGCGTCCAGCCCCAGTTGCATCCGCGCCTGGGCCCGCAGCCGGACCACGGAATTCCTGGCGTCGGCGGCAGGCATCGCCGCCAGTTCATCGATGGTGGTGATGCCTGCCGCGTGGAGCTTCTTCCGCTGCACCACGGACATTCCGGCCACCATCAGCAGGTCCCGGTGCGCCTGGACCTGCTCGGCGCAGTAGTCGCACCGGCCGCAGTGGACGATCCCCGGTTGCTGCCACTTCACGGTAGCCTCACCTGCCCTGTGCTCCGCGGTCAGCTCGCGGAAGCGCCGGCGCCGTTCACGGAAAACCGGCAACAGGTCGGGAAGGGAGTGGCTGCTGCGGAGCCAGTCTTCGCCCACGCGGGTCCCCAGTACCAGGGTGACCACCGGCGAGGGGTCCAGCCCCATCCCTAGCAGTTGGTCGCCGTAGGCCGCGAGCTGCAGGAGGGCGCCCACTTTTGCGTGCCGCGCCAGTTTGGTGTCCCAGACCTCGTACCGGCCCGGGCTGCCTGTGCCCGCGGCCTCGTTGACCAGGAAGTCCGCGTAACCCAGGAACTCCCCGTCAAAGAAGGTGGCCTGGAACACCACGTCAGCCCCGGACCGCAGGGCGAGCTCGGTCTCCGCGTGCTTGGCCTGCAGGTCCCCGCGCAGGTTCTGGCCGCGTTCGAGCGAATAGACGCCGGCGCCGCGGCTGGCATCCCACTCTCCGTACCGTGCAACCAGGCTGGCCAGGACGGTCTGCTCGTGCCGGTCGCCCAGCTCGCCGGCGCGGACCTGCATCTCGTCCGCGGGGAACTCCGCCTTGGGGGTACGGCCCAGTTTCTCGTCCAGGATCCGGAGCGTGCGGTACTCACACTCGCTGGCGGCAACCAGGTCGCTGGCCGAAAACACCAGGTCCGGCGGCGCGCCGGCCGCTGCGGCTTCGAGCAAGAACACGGGGCCTCCCCATCGACAGCCGGGCTGTCATCGCCGGGCCGGAAGCGGTTCCCCTGGCCCTGGTCCAAACGTAGCAAGGGGCACTGACAAACAGACAAGCTTCAAAGTAGGTAGCAGCAAGTGTCGTTCTGAGCCCTCAAAACGACACTTGCTGCTACCTAGTTGGGTGGGACGATCAGTTTTCGGCGGCCGCCCGCACCTGGGCTTTGTCGTGTTCGTCGTGGGCTTTCCGCAGCAGGTCAAGGAACTCGGTCTCGTTGCGGATGAGCCGCTTGTACTTCTCCGGAAGCTTGCGGATCTCGTTCTCCTCGCGGCACATCGCGGCGAAGATCTTATCCCGCTCGTTCATGTCCGTCTCGTAGTTGAGGTCCAGGTACTCGACGGCGTGCCGCCGGGCGCCGGAAACGGCATTCTTGGCCTTGCCCTTGGGGCTGAAGATGGACGCCAGGACCGTGATCACCAGGACGCCGAGGATGACGCTCAGCGAAACGCCCGTGCTGACTTCCACCACGCTGACGTGCTCGCCGTCGTTGATGAACGGCAGGGTGTTCTCGTGCAGGGCGTGCAGGATGAGCTTCACGCCGATGAAACCCAGGATGACGGCGAGGCCGTAGGACAGGAAGATCAGCCGGTCCAGCAGTCCGTCGATCAGGAAGTAGAGCTGGCGCAGGCCCATCAGGGAAAACGCCGTGGCCGTGAAGACAATAAAGACGTTCTGGGTCAGGCCGAAGATCGCCGGGATGGAGTCCAGCGCAAACAGGATGTCCGTGCCGCCGATTGCCACCATCACCAGGAGCATCGGGGTCAGGACGCGCTTGCCGTTCTCAACGGTGAACAGCTTGTCGCCGTCGTAGTGTTCGGACGCCGGCAGGAACTTCTTGGCGAGCCGGACCACCAGGCCCTCGGAGTCGTCGTCGTGGCTGCCCGGCTTGAGCAGGTTTCCGGCGGTGATCAGCAGGATCAGGCCGAAGATGTAGAACACCCACGCGAAGCTGTTGATCAGCGCAGCGCCCAGGAGGATGAAGCCCGTGCGGGCGATCAGGGAGAAGACGATGCCGAACAGCAGCACCTTCTGCTGGTCCGCGCGGGGTACCCGGAAGCTGGCCATGATGATCAGGAACACGAAGAGGTTGTCCACGGACAGTGCCTTCTCCGTGATGTACCCGGCGAAGTATTCGGTACCCATGGTGGGTCCGCCGAACAGCAAAACGCCCAGTCCGAAGAGCACCGCGATGCCCACATAGATCGAGGACCAGATGGCAGCTTCCTTGAGCGAGGGCGTGTGGGCCTTGCGCACATGGAAGAAGAAATCGAAAGCCAGCAGGCCCACGATTCCGGCAATGGTCAGGGTCCAAACATAAGCAGGTACTTCCATGCTGCGGGCCTTTCGTCGGAGTCTCCTTAAAGCCTACCCACCTATGCCGGCTTCAGGAGTTCGTGTTCCACAACGGCGGCGCGCGAGAGGGTCTTGTAGCCCTCGTGTTCGAACAGGACGGTGATGACGTCCTCCTCGTGCCGCATCACCAGGCCCGGTCCCCACTCCTTGTGGACCACGGCGGACTGAAGCGGGAACGGTTCCGCCGCCCGGCCACCCGAGGCGGCGCCGCCGTCGTCCGCCCTGTCACTTGCGGGGTGCCGGGCGGCGTCGGCGCAGGCATCGCAGTTGCCGCACGCCTCCGCCAGCTCCTCGCCGAAATAGCCCAGCAGGAACTGGCGGCGGCAGCCGTCCGCCTCGGCATAGGCGCGCATCATGGTGAGCCGGGACTGGTCAACGCGCTGGCGGGCTTCTGCGAGTTCGACGGCGCCGCGCACCAGGGCGGGCAGCTTGGCTTTGGAAGCCAGCCGGACACCGCGCTTGCCAAGCGAGACCGCGCCGGTTTCCTCCAGCTGGTTCAGCAGTCCGGTGATGCGCCGGGACGGAAGCCCCGTGAGATCAGGCAACGCCGACTTGGGCGTGGGCCCGCCCGCTGCCTTCAGTACTTTCAGCAGCGCCAGCAGCGAGTCGGGATCGGGGGAGTGGGTGGCGAAGAACTTCCGCAGGCCCAGGTCCTCCGAGCGGTAGTGGAGCACGGCGGACGCAGGTTCCCCGTCACGTCCGGCCCTGCCAATTTCCTGGTAGTAGGAGTCCAGCGATTCCGGAATGTCCGCATGGACCACGAAGCCCACGTTGGGTTTATCGATCCCCATGCCGAAAGCGGTGGTGGCCACCACCACGTCGAGCCCGTCCGACAGGAACTGTTCGTGGATGTGCTCCCGGTCCGCCGCGGAACGGCCGGCGTGGTAAGCCTCCGCGCGCAGCCCCTCCTTGCACAATTTTGCAGCGTACTTCTCGGTGTCCTTGCGGGTGGCGGCGTAGAGGAGCCCATGCCTGTCGCGGACCAGGGCGGCCACCTGCTTCAGCACGGCCTTGCGTTTGTCCTTGTCCTCGTGGTGGCGCACGACGTCCAGCCTGATGTTGGGCCGGTCGAATCCGCGGACCAGGACCAGCGGGTCCTCCATGCGCAGCCGCGCCACGATTTCGTCCCGGACCGGGGGTGATGCGGTGGCGGTGAGGGCGGCCACGGGAGGATTGCCGAGCTGTTCGCGGACGTGGCCCAGGCCGAGGTAGTCGGGGCGGAAATCGTGGCCCCAGGACGAGACGCAGTGGGCCTCATCCACCACGAACAGGGAAATGCCCAGGGCTGCGATGCGGTTCACAGTCTTGTGCTTGGCCAGCTGCTCCGGGGCCAGGAACAGGAATGTGGCTGTGCCGCTTTCCACCGCCTGCCAGGCCGCCTCCACCTCGGAATCGCTGTGGGAGGAGTTGACAGCCACTGCCGCGCCCGGACCCAGGTCCCCGTCCAGCCCCTCCAGCTGGTCCTCCTGCAGGGCAATGAGGGGGGAAACGACGACGGCGGGACGTCCCGTGGTGTTGTGCAGGTGTTGCGCCGCGACCTGGTAGATCGCGGATTTGCCATAGCCGGTGGGCATGACGGCCAGGACGTCGCGGCCGGCGGCGAGGGCTGCCATGCCGGCCAGCTGGCCGTCCCGCAGGTGGGGCAGGGAGAAAGAGGAGGCCGCGAGGGCGGCAAGGGCAAGATCGTCGGACATGGGGGGCTCCGCGCAGAGTGGTTCCTCCGGCCGCTTGCTTCAGCCAAGGTCACCAGCCTAACGCCAGCCGCGTGCCGCCGTCGTCCGTTGCCCATGGTGCCCGCCGGGCAGGGGAGCTGCCCTCCTTGACTTCCCCGCCACCCTGAACAAGTGTGGGGAAGGAACCGGCCCGCCGAAACATCGGAAGACGGCCGCGCCTGCAGAACGCAAGGAGAACCAGCCGTGACGCGCAAGAATCCCGAAGTTGAAGAGGCCGACGAATCCGACATTGAAGTCAGCGGCCACCCGAAGACATGGGCAGCGGGAGTGCCGGGCGTCTACCATTCCATGCAGCCGGCTCTGAAGCACATGGGCCTGGAACGGTCCAGGAAGACACTTTTGGCGCTGAACCAGAAGGATGGGTTCGACTGCATGAGCTGCGCGTGGCCGGACCCGGGCCACCGCAAGACGTTCGAATTCTGCGAAAACGGCGCCAAGGCCGTGACGTGGGAGGCCACCCCGGTGGTGATTGGCTCCGACTTCTGGCAGGAGCACCCCGTCAGCGAACTGCTGAAGCGCTCCGAATACTGGCTGGGCATGCAGGGACGCCTGACCGAGCCGGTGTACAAACCAGCAGGGGAGGACCACTACCGGCCCGTCAGCTGGGACGAGGCGTTCGGGATCATTGCGGACAAGCTGAAGTCCCTGCCCAGCCCGGACCAGGCCGCCTTCTACACCAGCGGCCGCACCTCGAACGAGGCCGCCTTCCTCTACCAGCTGTTCATCCGCGGGTACGGCACCAACAACCTGCCGGACTGCTCCAACATGTGCCACGAGTCCTCCGGCTGGGGCATGGGCCAGACCATCGGCGTGGGCAAGGCCACGGTTTCCTATGACGACTTCGCCAAGGCGGACCTGATCATCATCATGGGCCAGAACCCGGGAACCAACCATCCGCGGATGCTCACCGCACTGGAGGAGGCGAAGGAAGCGGGTGCAAGCATCGTGGCAGTCAACCCGCTGCCTGAGGCCGGGCTGATGCGCTACAAAAACCCGCAGAAGGTCAAGGGCATCATCGGCCGCGGCACCGATCTGGCGGACCAGTTCCTCCATATCCGGATCGGCGGGGACATGGCGCTGCTGCAGGCGGTGTCCCGGCGGGTCCTCGACGCCGAGGCCGCCAACCCGGGAACCGTGCTGGACCATCAGTTCCTCGAAGAACACTGCCAGGGCCTCGAGGAGCTGCGGGCGCACCTTGCCGAATTGGACGAGGCAGCGGTCCTGGAAGCCACCGGCCTGCGGGCCGAGGAAATCGACGAACTGGCCGACCGCTACCTCCGTGCGGAGAAGGTCATCATCACGTGGGCCATGGGCATCACCCAGCACAAAAAGGGTGTGGCCACCATCAAGGAGATCATCAACCTGCTGCTGCTGCGCGGCAACATCGGCAAGCCCGGCGCGGGCGCCTCACCCATCCGCGGGCACAGCAACGTCCAGGGGGACCGCACCATGGGCATCTGGGAGCAGATGCCGCCGGCGTTCCTGGACGCCCTGGGCAAGGAGTTCAGCTTTGAACCGCCGCGGGAGCACGGGGCGGACGCGGTGGAAACCATCAGGCAGATGCGCGACGGCGGGATCAAGGTTTTCATCGCGATGGGCGGGAACTTCGTGGGCGCCATGTCGGACACCCGTGCTGCCGAGGCGGCGATGAGCGGCACGGACCTCTCCGTCCAGATCTCAACGAAACTGAACCGGTCCCACGCCGTGACCGGCTCCGAGGCGTTGATCCTGCCCACGCTGGGCCGCACCGAAATCGACATGCAGGAGTCCGGCCCGCAGTTCGTCTCGGTGGAGGACACGGTCTGTGCCGTGCACGCCTCCCACGGCACCGTTGCACCGGTGGCCCCGAACCTGCTCTCCGAGGTGGCGATTGTCTGCCAGCTGGCGCAGCGTGTGCTGGGAGACAGGATTTCCGCAGACTGGGCCGGATTCCAGAAGGACTACGACCTGATCCGCGAGCATATCTCCCACGTGGTGGTGGGCTGCGAGGACTACAACCGGAAGATCCGGCAGGAAGGCGGCTTCGTCCTGCCCAACGGGCCCCGCGATTCCCGCACGTTCAACACCCC
Source organism: Pseudarthrobacter sp. GQ63 (assembly GCF_059758765.1). Taxonomy (NCBI): domain Bacteria; kingdom Bacillati; phylum Actinomycetota; class Actinomycetes; order Micrococcales; family Micrococcaceae; genus Pseudarthrobacter; species Pseudarthrobacter sp. GQ63. Next base: position 59,167 of record NZ_JCAXEF010000008.1, on the reverse strand, counting down.
CACCGGCAAGGCCATGCTCACTGTCAACGAACTGGAACATGTGGAGCGTCCGGCCGGCACCCTGATCCTGCAGAGCATGCGCTCGCACGACCAGTTCAACACCACCATCTATGGCCACAACGACCGGTACCGGGGGATCAAGAAGGGCCGCGAGGTGGTGTTCGTGAATCCGGAGGACCTGGCCGAGCTGGGGCTTGAAGACGGGCAGCACGTGGATGTGCGCGGCGTGTATCCGGACAACGTGGAGCGGGTCCTGCGGAACTACCGCCTGGTGTCCTACCCGTCAGCGCGGGGATGCGCGGCCGCCTACTATCCGGAAGCGAATGTCCTGGTGCCGCTGGAGAGTGTGGCGGAAGGCAGCCAGACGCCGGTCTCCAAAGCCGTGATCGTAAAGCTGGAGCCCATTACCGCGCTCGAGGAGGAGCCGACCGCCGCGGGCTAGGGTGCCTGGCCCGCACGAGCGGCCCGCGCCCGCATAAGCGGCCCGCGCCCGCATAAGCGGCCCGGGGCCGCTATTGGGCTGTGTCCGCCCAGCCCTTGCTGGAGGGGCCGCCGTCGTGCCCGTCTTCGCACAGCTGGAACGCCACGTCTGCTGCTTTCGCTATAGAGGCCGTTGATGCTTCCTTGGTGCCTGCACTGCCCGTGCCGGCTTCCAGCCCGGCGGCGTAGCCCACCATGAACGTGGTGATCGGGGCTGCGGCATGGGTAACGGAGTCGGCAGACTTGCGGGCCAGGTCCAGGAGCAAATCGTGGTCCACCTTCAGGTCCAGGATCTGCAGCGCCTGGGCCAGCCGGTTGCTCCATTGGTCCAGGATCTGCATTTCGTCCTCGTTGGCTGGCATGTCCGCTCCTTGGTTAACGTCAGTGTCGGGACAGTGGATCGTCCTCCGTGCCGAGACTACAAGGCTTCGCAGCGGAAGTCATCGGTTCCGGCGGATGCCCGCGTAACCCCCAATCCACAAACAGGTAGTCAGCCGGGCTTACCACCCCTAGATATGGCGGCGGTCCGTGCTTAGACTGGGCGCACCCCACTCCGGGAAGCTCTCCGGCAACTGATCCCCAGCCATCAGCAGATGCTGGACGGTGCCTGTCCGGCGGGGCGTGCATCACCACTCATGAATCACGGCCGCCCTACCGTGCGATCCGTGGGATAACAGGAGAAAAAGATGACAGGGAACAAAGCCGTTGCCTACAAGGGGCCAGGGAAAGTCGAACTGATCGACATCGACTACCCCACGTTCGAACTGAAGGACGGGCCGGGCGTCAACCCGGCAAACGTCGGGCGCGCCGTCAACCATGGCGTGATCCTGAAGACAGTGGCCACCAACATCTGTGGCTCGGACCAGCACATGGTGCGCGGCCGCACCACCGCACCGCCGGACCTGGTGCTGGGGCATGAGATCACCGGCGAAGTGGTGGAAGTTGGCCGCGACGTTGAATTCATCAAGGTAGGGGACCTTTGTTCAGTCCCGTTCAACATTGCCTGCGGCCGTTGCCGGAACTGCAAGGAGCGCAAGACGGGCATCTGCCTGAACGTGAACCCGGACCGCCCGGGCAGCGCCTACGGTTACGTGGACATGGGCGGTTGGGTGGGCGGCCAGGCCAACTACGTGCTGGTGCCGTATGCCGACTGGAACCTGCTGAAGTTCCCGGACAAGGACCGGGCCATGGAGAAAATCCTGGACCTGGCCATGCTTTCGGACATCTTCCCCACGGGATTCCACGGTGCCGTGAGTGCCGGCGTGGGGGTGGGTTCCACGGTGTACATCGCGGGGGCCGGTCCCGTGGGCCTGGCAGCGGCCACCAGCGCACACCTGCTGGGCGCCGCCGTCGTGATTGTTGGCGACCTGAACGAGGACAGGCTGGCGCGGGCGCGCAGCTTCGGCTGCGAAACGGTGGACCTCACCAAGGGGGGACCGGCGGAGCAGATTGAACAGATCCTGGGCGTACCGGAAGTGGACTGCGGCGTGGACGCGGTGGGCTTCGAAGCACGCGGCCACGGACACGGCAAGGACGCCGAAGAGGCTCCGGCCACGGTGCTGAACTCGTTGATGGACATCACCGCTGCCGGCGGTGCGCTGGGCATCCCGGGGCTGTACGTGACGGGCGATCCGGGCGGCGTTGACGAGGCAGCCAAGAAGGGTGCCCTGAGCCTGAGCCTGGGTACCGGTTGGGCGAAGTCGCTGAGCTTCACCACGGGCCAGTGCCCCGTGATGAAGTACAACCGGCAACTGATGATGGCCATCCTGAACGACAAGGTGCACATCGCCAAGAACGTGAACGCCAAGGCCATCACGCTGGAGGAGGCGCCCCAGGGCTACGCGGAGTTCGACGCCGGTGCGGCCACCAAGTACGTCCTCAACCCGAACGGCTACCTGAGCTAGGCCGGAACGGGCCAGGCGCCGCCGCAGACGGGGCGGCGGACGGTGATGTCCGGTAAGGGACGGGTGCGGAAATAGATGCCCTTCGGCTGAGGTTAGGCTGAAGGACACACCGCATCGAAGGAGATCCCCTTGAGTGACATCACCGTCCGCCACAACCCCGACCGCGACCGCTTCGAGATCCTCGACGCCGGCAACGTGATTGGCAAGGCGGCGTACAAGGAGTACGACGGCGGCGCCTCGCTGGAGCGGATTTTCTACCACACGGTGATCAACGAGGAATACGGCGGGCAGGGCCTTGCGGGCCAGCTCGCCACCGTTGCCCTGGACGAGACGGTCAAGGCGGGCGTGGGCTTTGTTCCCGTCTGCCCCTTCATCAAGAAGTTCCTCGCCAAGCACCCCGAATACGCCAGCGATGCGGTGGCCGTGAAGCCCGCGCACCTGGAGTTCCTCGATGGGGCCCTGGCCAGCCGCGCCCGCTGACGTGCAGGGCGTCCGCCCGACTGTCTGATCGTCGAGTTGGCAGGCGCCCTGGGACGGTAGGTTCCCTCAAAGTCGCGCGGGCCCAGCGGTATACAGCAGACTGTTTCCGTGAGCAACAAACCCCGGACTGCGCTGGCCGTCGCCGGCCTCAGCCTGGGCACGGCACTGAACCCCCTCAACTCCTCGATGATTGCCGTCGCCCTGGTGGTGCTCCGCGCGGACTTTGGGCTCGACGTCGCCGCGGTCACCTGGGTGGTCACCTCGTTCTACCTGGCCTCGGCGGCGGGCCAGCCGGTGATGGGCAGGCTTGCGGACAGGTTTGGGCCGAGGCGGATGTTCCTGCTGGGCATGGCGCTGGTGGCGGTGACCTGCGCGCTGGCGCCGTTAGCCCCGAACTTTGTGCTGCTCTGCGTGGCCCGGGCCGTGATGGCGCTGGGCACGGCCACCGCCTATCCCAGCGCCGTGGTGATGGTGGGCGCCATTGCGCACCGGGCCAACGTGGAACCGGCACGCCCGCTGGGCATCCTGCAGATGGCCAACACATCGGCGGCAGCGGTGGGGCCTGTGGTCGGAGGGCTGCTGGTGGGCTTTGTGGGCTGGGAGGCGTTGTTCCTGGTCAACGTCCCGCTTGCGCTCGCCGCGCTGCTGATCGTGCGCCGGGCGGCGCCGGCGGACAAAGCCCGGGAACGCGGCAGCGTGGCCGAGCTGCTGCGGGACTCGGACATTCCCGGCATCCTGGGCTTTGTCACCGCGCTGCTGCTGGTGATGATGGCCGCCCTGAATGTCGTGCCGGGCTACCGCTGGTGGATGCTGGGCGCGGGAACGGCAGTGGCGGCACTGTTTGCCTGGCGGGAGCTCCGCTTTGCCCGCCCATTCCTGGACCTGAGGCTCCTGGGCCGCAACAGGTCCCTCATGCTCATCTACCTCGGCTTCGCGGTGTTCAGCAGCGTCTATTACTTCGTCTTCTTCGGGCTGCCCCAGCTCCTGCAGGAGGCCGGCGGCTATGAGCCCGGGGTGGTAGGCCTGCTGATGCTGCCCCTGGCGGGCATGTCCGTCCTGGCCACCCCCTGGGCGGTGAAAGCGATGGGAAGGTTCGGCGTGCGGCGGGTGCTGATTGCCGGCGTCATGCTCCTGACTGCGGCCGCCGCCCTGATGTGGTTGCTCACCGGCACCCTGGCGATCCCGCTGGTGGTGGTGCTGACAGCACTGATGGGTATCCCGTACGGGACCGTGGGCATCGCCACGAACCAGGGCATGTTCGTGTCCATCCGGCCGCAGGAGCGGGGCGTCGCGGCGGGTATCTACCAGACGTGCCGGTACGTCGGCGCGATCACGGCCACGGTGATGATCGGCGTGTTCGCGGGCGGCGGCGTGGACCAGGAAAGCTGGGCCCGGATGGTCCTGGCAATGCTGGTCCTGTGCGTGGTGACGTTCGCCGTGAGCCTGCTGTGGCGGCAGCGGACGGAGTAGCCGGCATAAAGCGCATCTAGGTGTACATCAGCGAGCCCGGGGTGGTCAGTTTCTCTCCGGTCTCCAGCCAGGTCTTCAGGCCGGAGAGGATCATGGGCCAGCCGCCGTAGAGCTGTTCGTTGGCGCCTTCGCGGAGGTCGCTGTGGGTGACGGTCAGCCGGCAGGAATCGCCTACCGGCTCGATCTCCCATGTGACCTTCGAGGTTCCTTCTGCCTTGACGTCCTCGCCCCAGAGGGCCCGCATGGTCTGGACCAGCCGCCGGGGCGGCTCCACCTCCAGGTTCTCGCCCTCGCCCAGCGGAGCACCCGCCTTAACGTTGTTCATGGTGAAGCTGCTGCCCGGCGTCCAGTCCGTTTCTATAGTGTTCCCGAACTGGTACTTGCTGCGGATGTCACTGTCCGTGATGGCTTCCCAGAGCCGTTCCGGCGTGGTCTTGATGTAGATTTCGAAGATTTTTTCCATGGGACTTTCCAATCTGGATTTGAGGTCGCTGAGGCCAGCGGCCCATGGTTCTGAATATTTGCTCACCCAGCGGTCGTGGATGAGCCTGATGGGCACGGGATTCAGGAAGTGCAGTTTTTCCCGCCCCCGACGGCGGGTCACCACCAGGCCTGCATCTTCCAGGAGCTTGAGGTGCTTGGCGATCCCGAAGCGGGTCATGTCGAAGCGGGCCTCAAGCGCACTCAGGGACTGCCCGTCCTCGCGGAACAGTTCATCGAGGAGGTCCCTGCGGGTGGGGTCGGAGAGTGCCTTGAACACTGCGTCCATAAAGAAATGATAGGTGACCATATGGTCACCTATCAAGGGTTTTTCTCTGGTTGGTGAGGAGCCTAGGAGCGACCGCCCACCTTTTCCGGTGCCGGTGTGGCGACGGGCCGCGGCTCCAGCCACACCCGCTCCCGCGGGCCCTGCGGGTAGGCGTGCTTCTTGTTGGCCAGGGTGATGATCCAGGCTGCCACTACCGGCAGCGCCGCTGCCACGGGAACCAGCATCGGACCGCCCACCACGAGCGCCGCGGAGCCATACAGCGCACCCACGGTGATGCCGAGCTGGATGGTCAGCACGGTGAGGCCGTTCGCGGCTTCCTGGTACTCGCCGCCCGCCCGCAGGATGGCGGACTGGTTGTAGATGCCGATCGCCCCGAGCCCTGCACCCCAGACGGTCATGAGGACCAACGCCACGGCGAAGTTGCCCACCGCGAGGGGCAGGAAGAACATGGACAGGGCGATCGCCGCCGTCGTGATCAGCAGGGAACGCCGCGGCCGGGAGTCCACGGTGAGGCCCGCGATCCAGATGCCCAGCAGCCCGGAGCCGCCCAGCACAGTGAGCGAGAGGCTGATGGCGTAGTCGGGGAAGCCGGCGTCGCGGATGAACGGGGCGATGTACGTGAACAGCGCGAAGTGCGCCAGGACCAGCAGCGGCCAGGCAATGGCCACCGGCTTCACCCCGGGCTGGGCTATGGCCTTGCGGAGTGAAGGGCGGACGGCGTCGGAAATCCGCTGGACGCGCGGCAACAGGAAGAACGCCAGGACGGTGAGGACCAGGCCGAACCCGGCAAGCACCATGAACGCGGCCCGCCAGCCCAGGAAGCCGCCCAGCGCGGTGCCCACGGGTGCACCGATGGCCAGGCCCAGGCTGTTCCCGCTGAAGACGATGGCCAGGGCCTTGCCCACCTTGTCCGCCGGGACCACCCTGGTGACGAACGGGGCCATGGTGGTCCAGAGCAGGCCATGGGCCAGGCCGCCCACCAAACGGGCAATCATGGCGGACGTGAAGTCAGGCGCCAGTCCCACCATGGCGTTGCTGGCGGCGAACGTCAGGACCAGCCCCACCAGCAGCGCGTGCCGCGGTATCTTCCCCAGCAGCCGGGCAGCCGGAACCACGGTGACCACAATGACGGCGGCATAGGCGGCAGCCAGGTAGCCGGCCACCGGTTCGGACACGTTCAGGCCGGCACTGATCTGCGGCAGCAGCCCGGACGGGAGGAGCTCGGTGGTGATGGCGGTGAACGCGATGGTGGCCAGGACCACCATCGCGGCATACGGAAAACGGGCAGGCGCCGGCGCGGAAATCGCGGAAGACATGGGGGCGGGATCCATTCAAGGGGGAGGGGTGGAACGCGGCTCGCTGGCCGGACGAATTCCTCCCTTAAATTTACAGGATCCTGCCCCCTGCTCCGTGCCGTTCCCGGCGCGTCCCCGCTGCCGTTTTCGGCGCGTCGGGCCGCACCTGTGGATTCAGCGGGCGGCCGGTTCCCTGACCTGCGTGGCGGCGGTTAGCCGTGCGTCCAGCAGGCCGGCCGCGACGGCCGGAGCGAGCCCCGGCGCCAACGGAAGGCGCGGCACTACCAGGCAGTGCCAGAGGTGGTAGATGTCCGCCTTTCCGGACCATACGGTGGAGGTGACATTGCCGTGCTCGTCGAGCTCCTGCTTCCAGGATCCGTGCTCGTAGTCGATGAACCAATCGCGGGCGTGGTCCCAGATCCGCTCGTACCAGTCCGAATACTTCTTCTCGCCGGTGGCAATGTACAGAGCCGCCGCTCCGCCGATTGCCTCCGCGGGAACCCAGCGGATGCGGGTAGTGACCACCGGCTTGCCCTCCCAGTCGACCGTGTACACAAATCCGGGATTGCCGTCCGGCTGCCAGGCGTCGCGGATGGCGGCGTCGAACAGGCCGCGAGCGTCTTCGAGCAGCCAGTCCGGGACGTCCAGGCCGCGGGCCTCGAGTCCGGCACGGAGGTGTAGGAGCAGCCGCGCCCACTCAACCCAGTGGCCGGGGGTCCCGCCATAAGCCCGGAACTGGCTGGCCCGGTCGTCGGTGTTGTACTCCGGCATGGGAGTCCAATCCGGGTCGAAGTGCTCGAAGACCCGGTAGTTGTTGTTGCGCGCAAATTTGTGGATCAGCACCTCGGCGATGTGGAGGGCCCGTTCCAGCCAGCGGTCCTCCCCGGTGACATCGGCCACGATGAGGTACGCCTCAACCGAGTGCATGCTCGCGTTTCCGCCACGGTAGGCCTCGGTTTCCGTGAAGTCCCGGTTCCACGAGTCGAAGCACATGTTGGCTTCATGGTCCCAGAACCTTGTGTCGGCTATCCGCAGGGCCTCGTCGAGCAGTTCCCGGGCTCCTGGGCGTTCTGCCGCAACGGCGCTGGCGGCGGCGAGGAGCACGAAGGAGTGCTGGTAGCCGGATTTGGTGTCGTTCACCGGCCCGTTCCCGTCCACCTCGGCGAACCAGCCGCCGAACTCGTCATCGTGGAACACGCCGTTGAGCGCCGCGATGCCGTGGTCCACGAGTATCCCCGCACCCGGCCGTCCCATGAGCGCGGCAACAGCGAAACTGTGGACCATCCGGGCGGTGATCCAGAGATGGGTCGGCTTGTCGGTGAATACCTTGCCGTTATTGTCGAGCCAGCCGAATCCCGTGGGCACCTTTGACGCTGCGGCAAAATTGATCAGCCGGTCGGTTTCTGCCTCGAGCCATCGTGCGTGGGCGGCACTGTTAAGCCACGTCATGTCATTTCCTCTTTCTGATGCGGGTGCACGTCCGAAACTAGTCCAGTTAGCGTGTGCCGAAGTCGGTATCTGTGTATGCGCCGGCGCGCCGGGCAGCGCCGCCACGGCTGCAGTCGTGTCCAACGTCAAGCTGAATGGTCACCGGAGCGCCGGCATCAACCGTCAGCGAGATGGTTTCGCCGTTGCTGGTGGACACGCGCAAGGGGCTTTTGTGCGGGGAGGTGGCAGTCATGGCCGCCCTTTCGTTAGTGGTGTTCGTTGGATACATGCATTTGTTACCCGACGGCGTCGAGCACGCCGCGGACAATGGTGGCTGCCGCGCCCAGGTAGGCAAGGACAATCAGCAGGATCTGGGCGGCGCGGGCGGGGACAAAGCGGGCAGCGACGTCGCCGAGTACCAGCCCGACGAGGCAGGCTCCGGCAACCGCCGCCCACATGGCAACGGGAAGTGAGGGGAACGTCGCGGGCGCCGTCAGGGCTTTCGAGGCCAGGGACAGCGCGCCAATGGTGAAGAAGTACGGCTGCATGGTGGCAGCGAAGGACTTGTGCTGCCACCGGGTGGCGATGGAGTACATGCTCACCGCTGGCCCGCCGACGCCAGCCGCAGTGTTCATGAACCCGCTGAGGCCGCCCGCGGTGAGAAGGTAGCGGCGCCGGGCCGGCAGCGTGGCGGACTTCAGGGCCAGCAGGACGGTCAGCCCGACGGCCAGGATCACTCCAATAGAAATCTCCAGGACCGCCGGCGGGATGAGCCGGATCAGGAAGGCCGCCGGCACGATCCCCAGCACCGCCGACGCCGTGAGGGCCGCGTACCGTTTCCAGTCGATGTCCCGGGCCACCCGGAAGATGATGGCACCGGCAGTCACGGCGCCGCACACGTTCACCAGCACCACCCCTTCCACCGGGCCCAGGAGCAGGACCAGGAAGGGCGCGGCCACCAGGGCGAAGCCCATGCCGGTGATGCGCTGCATCCCGGCACCCATGACGACGGCGCCCAGCACCAGCCCGGTGGTCAGCATCTAGGGCCGCCAGGCCACGTATTGGACCTCCTCGAACTCCTCCAGGCCCAGGCTTGCGCCTTCCCGGCCCAGGCCTGACTGCTTGGCACCGCCCATGGGTGCGAAGGCCACGGACGGCAGGGGGTCGTTGACGCCCACAATGCCGGCTTCGAGCTGCTCCGGAATGTCCCAGCCTCGCTTTGGGCTGCTGCTCCAGACGTAGGCGGCCAGGCCCATCTCGGTGGCGTTGGCCTTCCGGATGGCGTCCTCCTCCGACGAGAAGGTCACGACGCCGGCTGCCGGACCAAAGACTTCTTCGGTCACCAAGGGTGCGTCGTCCGGAACGTCCGCCAGGAGTGTGGGCGCCAGGAAAGAGCCCTGCCCCGGCACCTTGGTCCGCTGCGTGACGCGGCGGGCGCCGCGTTCCAAGGCGTCGTCCACCAGGGCCTGCACGGCTGAGACCCGCTCGGCGTCGATCACCGGGCCGAGGTCCGGGACCGGCGTGTTGTCGTCGGGAACGCCGTGGCCGATGCTCATCTCGTCGAAGCGCGCGGCGAGCCTGGCGGCGAACTCCCCGGCGATGCTGTCCTGGACCAGGAAGCGGTTGGCGGCCACACAGGACTGGCCCGTGTTGCGGAGCCGGCCCAGCACTGCCCCCTCGACGGCGGCGTCCAGGTCGGCGTCCTCAAAGACGATGAAGGGCGCATTTCCGCCCAGTTCCAGCAGCGGCCGGACCACCCGGTCCGAGGCGGATTCCATGATTTGTTTGCCCACGCCGGTGGAGCCGGTGAAGCTGACGGCCCTGACGGCCGGGTGCTTGAGCAGGGCCGCGGTGATCTCCCGGGACGGGCCATGGACGAGGTTGACCACGCCCGCCGGGAATCCGGCGTCGTGCAGCACCTCGAAGAGGCCGGTGGCGGCCAGTGGCGCCTTTTCCGAGACCCTGCCCACCACGGTGCAGCCTGCGGCGAGCATCGCGGCGAGTTTGCGGGCCTGGATGGATACCGGGAAGTTCCACGGGGTGAGGCTGAGGGCCACGCCGATGGGCTTCCGCAGGCTCAGGTGGCGGCGGCCCCGCAGCTCGGGCGGGCTGACGGTGCCGGTGGTGCGCCGTGCTTCTTCGGCGAACCAGCGGAAGTATTCCACCGAGAAGTCCACCTCGCCCTGGGCTTCGGGGAGCCGCTTGCCGGCCTCGAGGGCCAGGGTTTGGGCGAGTTCATCGCGGCGTTCGGCGAGGAGGTCGGCTGCGTTGCGGAGCAGGTCGGCGCGGTTCCGCACGGTGGTGCGGGACCAGGACCCAAAGGCCTGGGCGGCCGCGTCGGCTGCCTGGGTGGCGTCCGCGGCGGTGCCCCAGGCGACCTCACCGACGGTGCTGCCGTTTCCGGGGTCCGTCACGTGCTTGGAGGTGCCGGTGGCGTGCCAGGTGCCGTTGACGAGGTGTTGGGCTGATTTGAGGTTCACGGATGATGCCTTTCGTGGGGCGGGGAGAGGTCCGGGACAGCGGGGCGGGCGTGGAAGCCCGCCGCCGTCGTCGTGGTTCTCATCCCTTGCTGGCGCCGGCGGTGATGCCGGCAACGAAGTACCGCTGCAGGAAGACGTAGGCCACCACCACGGGCAGGGAGGCCAGGATGACGCCGGCGAACAGCAGCGGGTAGTTGGTCTGAAACTCGCCCTGGAAGCTCAGCAGCGCCAGCGGCAGCGTGCGGTTGCCGGGGGACTGGATGAACAGCAGCGGGTACAGCAGTTCGTTCCAGTGGATGACGAACAGGAAGATGGCAGCCGCGGCGATGGACGGGGCGGACAGCGGCAGGGCGATGGAGATATACGTCCGCCACGGGCCGGTGCCGTCAATCGAGGATGCTTCGTAGAGTTCCTTGGGCAGGGTCCGCATGAACCCGCCCAGGATGAAGACGGCAATGGGCAGGGTTGATACGAGGTTCGCCAGCACCAGGCCGGCCAGGCTGTCCAGCAGCCCCAGGCGGCCAAAGAGGACATACAGCGGAACCATGTTGGCCTGTGCCGGGATGGCCATGCCCAGGACCAGGAAGCCGAAGATGGCCCAGGACATGAACCCCTTGAGCCGGGAGACGGCGTAACCTGCCAGGCTGGCCAGGAACAGGGTGAGCGGGACGGAAATGGCGGTGACAATCACGCTGTTCATGAAGGACGAACCCAGGTCCTGGCCGCCGATCACCTCTGCGTAGTTGCCCGGTGACAGGGACTGCGGCAGGCTGAACGGCCCGGCAAACAGTTCCTGCGTGGACTTGAAGCTGCCGAACCCCACCACGGTCAGCGGAACGATGATGATGACCGCGTAGATCGCGAGAATTCCGCGGCGGGTTATTGACGAGAGCATGATGTCATTCCCCCTTCGGGGTGAGGCGGAGCAGCCGGCGCTGGAGCCAGGTGACCAGGGCGATCATGGCCATGAAGATGATCGACTGGGCTGCGGCGTAGCCGAACTCCGAGTTGGCGAAAGTGCTGTAGATGCGGGTGGAGAGGATGTCCAGGGACTGCTTGGGCGGGTTGCCCGCGATGCCCAGGATCAGGTCGAAGGCCTTGAACGACTGCACCGTGGTGTAGGCCACCACAATGGACGTTGCCGGGGCCACGAAGGGCCAGGTGATGGACTTGAACTGCTGCCACTTGTTGGCACCGTCCATCTCTGCTGCCTCGTAGAGTTCCCGCGGAATGGCCTGCAGGCCCGCGATGTACACCACCATCATCTGGCCGGCGTGGAACCACACCTGGGTCACGGCCACCCAGTACAGGGCCTGGGCGTCGTTGCCGAGGTAGGAGCTCTGGAGGGCTTCCAGCCCCACGCCGCCCAGCACCGCGTTGGCCAGGCCGAAGTTGGGATCGTAGATGAACTTCCAGATGAAGGCCACGGACACCGAGGACAGGATGGTGGGGAAAAAGAACAGGGCGCGGAGCAGGACGCTTCCCCGCGAGTTCTTGGTCAGCAGCAGCGCAAGGATCAGCGAAAAGAACGTTTGCGCGATGACCACCAGCAGCACGAACTTGAGGTTGTTCGTGAGGGCGTTCGTGAACAGTGAGTCGTTGGTGAAGGCCCGAATGAAGTTGTCCAGCCCCACGTAGTTGAACGCTGCCGAGAAACCGTTCCAGTCCGTGAGGGCGTACTGGAAGGCCTGCAGCGTGGGCATCACCAGGAAGAAGGCAATGACGGCTACGGCGGGAAGCGGGAAGAGGTACAGCGCCGGATTCACCCGGGTGGGCGAGCGGCGGCGCCCTTTGTTGGCATTTACGTCGGGAGGGCTGCCTGGTGCCTTCCGCTTCGCAGGCAGCCCGGTATGGGTGCTCATATCCGTTCGTCAACAATCTTCTGGGCGGCCTCTGCTGCCTGCTCGGGGCTGGTGCCCGAGATGACGGCGGTGGCGCTGGCTTCCACGGCGTTGCGGACATCCAGGTTCTGGAACTGGAACCGGGCGGCCAGTGCTGTGTTCTTATCCAGCCAGGGGCTCAGGCGCTTCAGGTCCGGGTTGGTGTAGTCCACGTCCTTCACGGACACGTGCTGCGCCGTCTCGTTGGCGTAGTAGGCGGCGTTCTCCGGTTCGGAGAGGAAATCGATCCAGGCAGCCGCTGCGGCCTGGTTCTTGCTGGCCGAGTTGACGCCCAGGATGAAGGTGGCGTTGTACACGCCCTCATACTTGGCGTTGCCGTCGGAGGTGTTGGGGAACACCAGCTCGATGGGGAACTGGGCGCCCAGGCCGCGGACGGCGGCAATGTGGTACGAGCCGGTGGCAAGCATGGCTGCCTGGCCCTGCGAGAACAGGTTCTGGGCAGGCTCCACAGCGGTGCCGGTGGCGTTGGGCTGGAGGTACGGAACCAGGTCCTTGTACTGATTGAGCATCTTGATGAACCAGTCGTCCGTGACCTTGAGCTTGCCCTGTTCGATCTGGGCGCACATGTCGTTCACCGGGGCGTTGTTGGCGATCATGCAGTTGAACAGCTGGCCGCCGTTTCCAACATCGCCGCCGGGCCAGGAGATCGGGATGACGCCGGAGGACGCCAGCTTCTCGCACATGGCCAGGAACGAGTCCCAGTCCTTGGGTGCGAGGTCGGCGCCGGCCTTGTCGAACAGGTCCACGTTGGCCATCGGCATGGGGAACACCACCTGGTACGGCAGTCCGAGCTGGCTCTCGCCCGACTTGCCGGCGGAGAGCAGCCCCTCCTGGTAGTTCGAGACGGCCTTGCTGTCCTTAAGCTCGGTGTAGATGCCGGCCTCAGTGAAGTTCTTGAACTGGGATCCGCGGAAGGTGGCAAAGGCATCGCCGATGGAGCCGCCGCGAAGCTTCTGCAGGGCCTGGGCGTTGTAGTCGTTGGACGTCGAAATGTCCTGGGCCACTTCAACGCCGTCGTGCAGTGCGGCAAAGCGCTTGATGAGCTCGTCGAACACCACCTTGTCCTCACCGCGCCAGTGGGCGAAGGACACCTTGCCGGTGATGTCACCTGTGGCGGGGGCAGCCGGTCCGGTGGCGCCGCCCGGTGCCGTGGATCCGCCGGGTCCGGCGCAGGCTGCGGCAGTGGCGCCGAAGCCCAGGGCCCCCAGGAGTGCGATGGCCTGCCTGCGTGAAATCTGACTCACAATAATCTCCTCGTTGAGTGTTTTGCTGTGCCTGTTGTTGACTGCGGAACGGGGGTTGCCACGGTTCTGCCGCTGTGGCCCTCCGGGAGTGTTTATGCGTTGGTCCTTGGCGCGGTGACGACGTCGTCCACCACGGCACAGAGGCGCTGCAGCCGCCGGACGGCGTCTGTGGACAAGGATTCGACGACGTCGGGCGCTCCGATGCAGGAGGCCCAGACGGCGCGTCCGGAGAGGAAGCCGCTGGCGCCTTCCAGGCAGGCCCATCGGACTGCATCCGGGAAGACGTCTTCGGGGACGCCGGAGGAGAGCACCACCCAGGGGCCATCGATGGCGTTGGTGAGCTCGGCGCATGCGGCCCGGACCTCGGTTTCGGGGGCCTGGCCGTGGAAGGGGACCTCGGCCTTGTACAGGTCCGCCCCCAGGCTGCCCAGTTCCCTGGCGGCGGCGAGGATGCCGGCGTTCCAGTCGAAGTCCCCGCCGGCCAAGGGTTTGCGGGAGACGGGCTCGATGATGCTGATGAGTCCTGCAGACCGGCAGCTGTCCACGAATTCGCGGACCATTTCCACCCTGCCGTCGGCGGGCTCGTCCGGGCGGTACAGCACCAGGAGTTTGAGCGCCTTGACGCCCAGGGCCTTGTACTTGTGCGGGTCCACCAGGCGGTCGATGGTCACCTCGCCCACCAGCTCGCCGTGCGCGGATTCGAAGTGGTCCGCCGAGGCGATCAGCCCGCAGCTGGGGTCCACCACGTTGTCCGCGATGGCCTGGTCCAGGGCGAACTGCCGGTCGATGAGGACGCCGGACGCGTAGGGGGTGAGGATTTTGGCGGCCTGGAGCTTGAAGTCCTGGAGGTCTTGGTCCGTGACGGGCTGGTCCGTGTGTTCGGCGAACATGTTGCGCATGGCTTCGCGCTGGTCGACGGCGAGCATCGCGAACGCGCCTGACGGGCGCTGGAGGGGTGAAAGGTCTGTGGGGCTCATGGGCTGCTTCTTTCAGCTAGGCGGTGTGGTTGGACGTAAGGACTGGGGTGATGGTCTGGTGCGGGATGGCGGAGCGGCCGTCCAGTCCTTCGCAGGAAGCGGAGGCAGTGCGGCCGGCGAAGGCCGCCGCGTCAGCCAGGGAAAGACCGGCGGCGACGGCGGCGAGCAGGGCGCCGTGGTAGACGTCGCCGGCGCCCAGGGTGGAGACGATGGCGGCGGGCGTTGCGGGCACGTGGAGCGGGTCCGCGGTGCCGTCCTTGACCCAGGCACCGTCAGAGCCGGCGGTGGCGACGACGGCGGAGGCGCCGTCGTCGTTGGCTTTCCGGAGGAGCGCCTCGGGGGAGAGGCCCGCACCGTATTCTGCGCTGAGCCGTTCGATGGTTGGGACGTAGAGGGCCACGCCCCGCAGGCTGAAGGACGCGATGGGGTTGCCGGCATCCACACTGACGTTCAGGCTGCCGGCGCTGAAGGCCGGAAGGGATGCGACGGCGTTCCAGCCCAGGTGGTCCACGTGGACCCAGGCTGCCGATTCCACCAGCTCATGGAACCGGCTGCCGGCGGGAAAGCTGACCGGCGGCACGGGCCGGGTGACAATCGCCCGGCTTTCGGATGCCTTGCTGACCACGATCACGCTGGCACCCGTTTTGACGTTGGGATCGCGGATCACCGCGGAGGTGTCCACGCCTTCGGCCTGCAGGCCGGCAATGATGCGGTCGCCTTCCTCGTCGGTGCCGAGGACACCTGCGAAAGCTGTGTTTGCACCGGCGCGGGCCGCTGCCACGGCTGCGGTGGCGGCCGGGCCGCCACCCGCCGTCGCGAAGTCCGAAGCGACGGTGCGGCTGTCCGCTGCGGGGTAATCCTCCACCAAAGCGATGGAGTCAAGCGTGGCGCAGCCTACGAAGAGCAGGGTTCCAGTTGACGGTTGGGGCACGTTCCACCTCGTTGTAGTTCCGGCTGGTACTGAAGAAATATACACACGCTATGTTGGAATAACAACACTTTCGGTATAGTTCTGTTTGGGATGCAACGCCACGGTCCCCCCAAAACTCAACGTAGAGAAACGGAGCAGCACATGTCATTGCCTTCTGCGGAAACGGTCCGGACCATCCGATACGGCCTCATCGGCGCCGGCCACATGGCCCGCGAACACGTCCGGAACCTCGCCCTGATTCCCGGCAGCCGGATCACCGCAGTCTCCGATCCCCAGCCCGCATCCCTGGAGGAGACCGCCGCTGAGATCGGCTACGAGGTGCAGACCTTCCCCTCGCACCAGGAACTGCTCGCCTCCGGGCTGGTGGACGCGCTGGTGATCGCCAGCCCCAACGACACGCACCTGGCCATCCTCAAGGACATCTTCGCCAGCGGAACCAACCTGCCCGTGCTCGTGGAGAAGCCGGTGTGCACCACCGCCGCGCAGGCAGATGAACTCGAGGCGCTCGCCGCGGACTACCCGGCACCTGTGTGGGTTGCCATGGAATACCGCTACATGCCGCCGGTCCAGGAAGTCATCCAGGCCGCGCACAACGGCAAGCTCGGCAACATCTACATGCTGTCCATCGTGGAGCACCGGTTCCCTTTCCTGCACAAGGTGGATGCCTGGAACCGCTTCGCGGAGCGGACCGGCGGGACCCTGGTGGAGAAATGCTGCCACTTCTTCGACCTGATGCGGCTGATCCTGCAGGATGAGCCCGTGCGTGTGTACGCCAGCGGCGGCCACGACGTGAACCACATGGATGAGGTGTACGACGGCCGTGTGTCGGACATGATCGACAACGCCTATGTGATTGTCGACTTCAAGGGCGGCCGCCGGGCGATGCTGGAGCTGTCCATGTTCGCCGAGGGCTCCAAGTTCCAGGAGCGGATCTCCATTGTGGGCGATGCCGCCAAGATCGAGACGCTCATTCCGGTGGCGGCCAACCACTGGATCGAAGGCGATGAAGCGGAAGCCACCGTTGAGTTCAGCCCGCGCTCGCCGCTCGGACCGGAAAAGCACGAGGTCCCGGTGGATGAGGCAGTGCTTGCCGCGGGCGCCCACCACGGCTCCACCTACTACGAGCACCTGGGGTACCGGAAGGCGATCCTGGGTGAAGGGCCGGTTGAGGTGACGGTGGCTGACGGCCTGCAGTCGGTCCGGATGGGACTGGCGGCAGAGCGTTCCATTACGGAGGGACGCCCCGTAGAGCTTACGAATGCCGGTGCCGGGGTACGGCACTAGGTAAGTTGGTGTTGGAAAAGCAACACTTCGCGGGCCGGGGGCCGGCGGGTGGGGCAGGAAGAAGGGGATATGAGCACCGCACGTGAAGAGGCGCCGCTGACGCCCCGCCAGCGCACCATCCTGGAGGAACTTGGCCGGCGCGGGTTTATTTCCACTACGGACCTGGCCGAGACCTTTGCGGTATCGGACATGACCGTGCGCAGGGACACCAGGGTACTGTCCAAGCTGGGCCTGGTCAGGGTGGTTCACGGCGGGGTCAGCGCCATCCATGGACAGGGCCAGAACGCGGACTTTGCGGCCCGTGTGCGGGAGGACGCCGACGCGAAGCTCCGGGTGGCGCGGGCCTGCATCTCCATGATCGGGGAACGGGACGCCGTCATCCTGGACGCCGGCACTACGACGTACCAGATCGCGCAGGAGCTGCCCACGTCCTTCACGGGCACCATCATCACCCACTCCGCACCCGCCATCCAGCGCTGCCTCCAGCTGACCGCTGCCCGCACCATCTGCCTGGGCGGGGAACTGCTCCTGGACAGCCAGGCGTTCAACGGTCCCATGACTGTCAGTGCTGCCGCCGGCCTCCGCGCCAAGACGGCCTTCATCGGCGTGAGCGGTATCCACGACGAAGCGTTTTACATTGAGCGGGACGTGGAGCGCGCCACTAAGATCGCCCTCATGAACTCTGCGGAACAGGTGGTAGTAGTGGCAACACACCAGAAAATGCTGCGGTATGCGCTGGCCCGGCTGGCAGCCTTTGACGCGGCGGACGTTTTGGTGACGGACGCGCCGCCGCCGCGGGAAATCGAGACGGCGCTGCGTGCCGCGGACGTGAAGCTGGTGGTGGCCGCGTGAGTGCACCGCTGCAGGTTTCCCTTCCCGACCAGAAGCTGCTGGACGCGCTCGCGCCCACTGCCGGCGTCGAATTTTATGTGTGGGACTTTTCCGGGCCTGCCCCGGCCGGGCGGTTGGACATCGTGGTGCCGCCGTACATGCGCGGGCCTGAGGTGCTGGCCGCGCTGGAGTCCGTGGAGATCGGCCTGGTCCAGAGCCAGTCGATAGGGTACGACGGCGTGGCGGACGTGCTGCCCGCCGGCTGCGTTTTCGCCAACGCGGCAGGGGTCCATGAGACGTCGACGGCGGAGCTCGCCCTGGGCATGATGATTGCCAGCCAGCGCGGCATGGACGACTTCGTGCGCAACCAGGCCACCGGGACATGGGACAACAGCCAGCGGCCCAGCCTCGCGGACCGGCGCGTGTTGCTGGTGGGTTACGGGGGAGTGGGCAAGGCCATCGAGGCCCGGCTGCTGCCGTTCGAAACGCACGTGACCCGGATGGCGAGCCGCGAGCGGGAGGATTCCAGCGGGAAAATCTTCGGCATCGACTCGCTGTATGAGCAGCTGCCGCTGCATGACATCGCGGTGGTCAGCGTGCCCCTCAGTGAGCAGACACGGCAGCTGGTGGACGCGAAGTTCCTGGCCGCCATGCCGGACGGGGCGCTGCTGGTCAACGTTGCCCGCGGGGCGGTGGCGGACACGGATGCGCTGCTGGCCGAGACATCCACGGGCCGTTTGCGTGCTGCTGTTGACGTGACGGATCCGGAACCACTGCCGGCGGACCACCCCCTGTGGACCACACCCGGCGTGCTGATCACCCCGCATGTGGGCGGGGCCAGTTCGGCGATGTTCCCGCGGATGGTCCGGCTGGTCCAGCAGCAGATCGGGCTGATGCTGGTGGGCAAGGAGCCGGTGAATGTGGTGTTGGGTGGCGCTGCCGAGTAGGGGCTTGGCCCAAATTTGGGGGGGTATCCACATAGCAATTTGGGCAGCCTCTGATTGTCAGGGGTCGCTGGAAGACTGTGGTTATGGATGGCACCGTTCAGGTTTTGATTAGCCAGGTTCGGTGTTTGCCCGTGTCCTCTGACAGTGTCGCGCTGGTTGACCAGTTGCGGGGCCTGGAGGAGCTGAAGGCGGCCATTGCGGCTGCGCAGGCGAGGGTTGCTGTGGCGTTCGATCTTGCCCAGCGCGCTGAGCAGGCCGAGGCCGGGATTCCTGCGGCGGAGCTGGGCCAGGGGGTGGCGGCGCAGGTTGCGTTGGCCCGGGGTGAGTCGCCGTCCCGGGGCGGGCGGCTGCTCGGGCTGGCCAAGGCGCTGGTGGCGGAGATGCCGCGTACCCTGGCTGCGCTGGATGCTGGCCGGCTGAATGAGTGGCGGGCCACGCTGGTGGTGCGGGAGACGGCGTGCCTGGGCGCGGCGGACCGGTGCGCGGTTGATGAGGAGTTGGCCGCTGACACGGGTACTTTTGCCGGGGCCGGGGACCGGGCCGTTGTGGCTGCGGCGAGGGCGGCAGCGTACCGGCGGGACCCCCGTTCGGTGACACAGCGGGCGGCCCATGCTGCCGGGGAGCGGTGTGTGAGCCTGCGTCCGGCCCCGGACACCATGGCGCGCCTGACGGCGCTGCTGCCGGTCGCGGAGGGCGTGGCGGCGTATGCCGCGCTGAGCGCGCATGCTGACACTTTGCGCGCTGGCGGTGACAACCGGTCCCGGGGGCAGATCATGGCCGACACCTTGGTGGAGCGGACCGCCGGCACCCCCGGCGGTGTCAGTGATGTGGAGATCCAGCTGGTCATGACCGACAGGACTTTGTTCCAGGGGGATCCTGAACCGGCACGCCTTCCCGGTTACGGGATTGTCCCGGCCGGCTGGGCCCGCAGCCTGATCACCAGCGGTGGCAAGGGCGGCAAAGCCAGGAATCCGGGATCAACTGCCGGCGGCAGGGACCCTGCGCTGGGTGGACCGGAAAGTCCGGGCAACAGGACGCCCGCCGGCGGCGCCTGCCAGCCCGCAGCCGAAGCGCTTGAGCCCGAGCCCGAGCCCGGGGAGCAGGATTTCAGGGTGTGGCTGCGGCGACTGTACACGGCCCCGGGGGCGGGGGACCTGGTGGGGATGGATTCGCGGGCGCGGTTGTTCCCGGCCGCGTTGCGCCGTTTTATCCAGGCCCGTGATGACACCTGCCGCACGCCCTATTGTGATGCGCCCATCAGGCATCACGACCACGTGGTGGCCTGGCATGCCAGCGGAGCCACCAGCCTGGGCAACGCCGCCGGGCTGTGCGAGGCCTGCAACCACACCAAGGAAAACCACGGCTGGAAAACCATCCCGCGGCTGGGCCCAAGGCACACCATCGAATACCGGACCCCCACCGGCCACACCTACCACTCAACAGCACCCCCACCACCAGGAAGCCCAATAGCAGGTCAGCTGGTGCGTGCTTAGCTATCCTGCCGCGTGCCACGCAGCTTTTGGCTGCTGGCCTTGCGGATGGCGTTGGTGACGCGATCGAGCCGTGGTGAGTCCAAGGTCCAGGTCTGCCAGTAAAGCGCGACGTCATGGTGCTCGCGCTCCTTCAACACCACCAGGGAGCCGTCGGCGAGGTCCGTTCCCAGCTGCAGCTCGGGAATCATTCCCCATCCAAGGCCTGCCCTCAAACCTGCAAGGAATCCCTCGGATGAAGGGATGAAGTGTGTTGGTGGAGCCTGCTGTACGCCGCGGGCCTTGAGCTGCAGCTGCTGCAGGTTGTCCTTGGCATTGAACTGGAGCATGGGCATGCGCTGCCAGTCCACCCCGCTGCCGGCTTTGAAGCGCTTGCGCAGCCCCGGGGTGGATACGGGCAGGTAGCGCATAAAGCCCAGCCGTTCCGCCCGGCACCCGTTGACGGGCGTGGGGTCGGAGGTGATCGCCCCGAGGACGTCACCTCGGCGCAGGAGCTGGCTGCTGTGGTCCTGGTCCTCCACATGCAGATCCAGGGTGGTCTCCGACCAGTTGCTGGCCTCATGGAGCACGTTGACGAACCACGTGGCAAGGGAGTCGGCATTCACGGCAATGGGAGTTACGGCCCGGGAGGAAACACCAGTTCCCAGCGACTCCCACGTTTCCGCCTCAAGGACCTGCACCTGCCGGGACATGCGCAGCAGGATCGAGCCAGCATCGGTGGGGGTGCACGGTACGCTGCGGCGAACCACCACCTGCCCCACGGACTTTTCCAAGGCCCTGATGCGCTGGCTGACGGCGGAGGGGCTGATCCCCAGCAGATCAGCCGCGGCCTCGAAAGTTCCCTCGTCCACGATCGCGGCGAGGGCACGGAGATGTTCGAAGTTCATGAAGATATTCTAATGGAACTGCAGAATCTATCGTTTGTCTTCATCTGCAACGCCGGGCTACGGTCAAGGCATGTGGAGCATCTGGACTACCGGGCTGATGACGGGTCTGGCATTGATCATTGCGATCGGGGCGCAGAACGCGTTTGTGCTGCGGCAGGGAATCCGCCGTGAACACGTGGGCGTCGTGGTGGCGCTCTGCATGGTCAGTGATGCGTTGCTGATCCTCGGCGGCACAGTGGGGATCGGGGCTTTGGTTTCCCGGTTTCCAATGGCACTGGACGTGCTGAGGTGGGGCGGAGCTGCCTATCTGGCATGGTGGGCGCTGCGGTCCTTCAGGTCTGCAATCAAGCCTTCAACTCTGACGGCTGAGGCGCCACGGTCCAAGGGATCGGTCATCGCCACCACCTTGGCGCTGACCTACCTGAATCCCCATGTGTACCTGGACACCGTGGTGCTGCTGGGCGGCCTGGCCAACCAGCACGGTCCGGACGCGCGGTGGATCTTCGCGGCCGGGGCCGTGGTGGGAAGCGCCCTCTGGTTTTCGGCCCTGGGGTATGGAGCCCGAAAGCTTTCCGGGGTGCTCAGCAGCCCGCGGACGTGGCGGATTGTGGACCTGGCCATCGGCGTGGTGATGCTCGCCCTGGCCGTCAAACTCGTTCTCGGCTGACACAGGCTCCAGCGGCCCCCCGGGCCCTGGAGTCACGCAGGAAGTTGCTTCATCGAAACAGGGTGAAGCCCCGCGGGGAGCATTACCGCCTGAATTCGATACGGACGGAGTTGTCGTCCGGCAGGACGATGACCGTTCCGTCCCGCGGCGTCCAACCGTCGTGCAGGAAAAAGAAGCGTCCGCCGCTGAGGACCAGCAGGCGGAGGCCGTCGTACCGGTAGAGTGCTGCATCCCCGGTTCCCACCTGGACCTCCGTGACCGCGGCAGAGCCGATGCCCAGCGGTTTGGGCGAGTAGACCTCCGCCCGGGGCATGTACTGCACGCCCTGTTCGAAGTTCAAGGCGAGCCGCCGGCCCACCGCCTGGGCGTAGTCGGCCGTGCCCCAGAAGAGCAGCAGCGTCACGATGCTGAGGATCAGCGTGGTTTCCACCGCCCGCTGCTCGGAGCTGAGGGCGGGTGATGTGCGGTCCCGGCCCAGCCGGCGCAAGCGCATGCACCAGGTGGCCACGAGTACCCCCAAAGCCATCAGATACGGAGTGAACAGCGCTGTCCGGGCGGGTTCTACAACCGCCAGGACCAGGCTGACGCCTACGAGGAGTCCGCTGAGCAGGGCTGTTATGCCAGCGGCCTTCAGGATGAGGGCCCGGCCGCGGCCCTCTTCGATGCGGCGGCGCAGCCAGCGGTCCAGGGCGAGCCAGACGACGCTGGCCGCCAGGATGCAGACGAGCGGCAGGAACAGCGCGTTGATGCTGATCAGGATGTAGTCCTGCACTGCGTACCCGAACAGGCTGACGTTCAGGCCCATCTGTGCCGCCTGTGCCTCCGCGCGGGCCCAGCCGAAGTAGAACAGCAGGGCCGTGGCCACCGTGACCGGCGGGCCGATAGCCGAGATCACTCCAAGCGCGCGGGACCAGGAGGAACGTTCGTCCCCGCCGGTCTCCGTCATGGCGCGGTGCCTGGCGCCTGCGGGCATGTGCCCTGGTCCGTTGCGTACTCGAAGGAAGCGGATCCGCTCACCGGCCAATCGGCGTCGGCAATGCTGACCTCGGCAGTGGTTGGCTGCCCCGGGTCGAGGGGCGGTGCCAGGAAGTAGAACTCAAGCGGGTGGTTCGTGTCGATGAAGCTTTGGCGCTGAAGGACCGGCGCCGTCCTCGTACCGACGTAAACCGAGCGGACGGTCCCGGCGGGCAGGCCGGTGATGTTTCCGGACAGGACGATGGCCTGGCCGGGACAGACCTGGAAGGGCGGGGAGTTGCCTTGGCTGTCCTCCAAGCCCGAGAGTTCGGGCGGGCACGCGGTTCCGCGGCGAGGGGCAAGCTCCACGGAGACGTCCGGATTCTGTTGCCGGACCACAGCTATGGTGCGGAGGATCTCGATGGCGGTGTCGGACCAGCAATCGCCCTCGAATGGCGGCGGCATTGTGTCCAGCGCAGAGGCTCCCGCCTCCCAGGCAGCCTGGTCTCCCGTCAAGCCGAGGCACAGTGTTTTCGACGCTTCCTCGACGGTGTTAAAGGGTCCGGCGTATTCGGGAAGGGACCCGCAGTCCATGCCCCTCAGGTTCCTGTACCAAATGGGGTCGCCCCTGCCCACCGGGCCGATCGGCAGCCAGTCGAGCACCACGGTCTCCGGGACGGGCGGCAACTGCGGGGCGGGCGGTCCCGGAGGCGGGGCAGGTGGCTGGTTCGCGGCAGGCGGGGCAGGCGGGGCAGGCGCGGCGGGTGCGGCGGGCGGCTGGGCCGGTGCGGGCGGGCCCGGTGGCTGGTTTGGGGCAGGCGGGCCGGGTGGCTGAGCGGGCGGTTGTGCCGGCGGCGGTCCCGGATCGGGCCGCTGCTGCCCTCCGGGTACGGGCCGTTCCTGGCCCTGTTCCGGACTTGGGGACTGGCTGCGCGCTCCGCCGCTGGTGGGGCTGCCGCCAGGGCTGCCGGCATCAGTGGGCTGGCTCGATTGTGACGTGCTGCTGCTGGGAGCCGGCTCAGCATCGCCGCCGGTTGCCATGCACGCAGACAGCAGCAGCGCCAGGGTGACCGCCCAGGTGAGGGCGATCGGGCGGCGGCTGCAGGAGTGCATCTCGCACCATCACTATCTGTACTGCCCGGGTTCCAGCCTTGGGTAGGGTCCCGGCGGCCACGGAAGGCATGGACCGTCAGGCGATCATTGCGTCCACTGGAATTAGACCCTCCAGGCGTTACAGCGGCGTTACTGCCGGCGGACAGCGAACGACGGCGGTGCGGGCCGCCGAAGCAGCCCCACCAGGGGTGCCTCCAGGCGAAGTCCGCAGCGCCGCCGTCGTCCGTTGCCTGGTTGCGTTGACCTAGACGGCAGGCTCGCGGCGCCGCCGGAACACCATGCGGAGGTTGTCCCGGAAGCTCAGGCTGCTCCGCCGGCTGACCACAATCACGGCGGCCACGGCCGCCAGCAGCACGATGATCCCTCCGGCCGCCACCGACCAGCGGGCGCCGAACTCCGAGCCGATCCAGCCCATGAGCGGAGCGCCCACGGCGGTTCCGCCCTGGAGCACGGCAAGGTACAGGGCCAGCACCCGCCCGCGGAACTGGGGCTCCACCGAGAGCTGGATGCTGGTGTTGCAGCTGTTCAGGAAGGTGATGGAGGCCAGGCCCACCGGGATCAGGACTGCTGCATACAGCCAGAACGACGGCGACACGCTTCCCAGGAGGGTAAAGGCACCAAGTCCGAGCGCACCGCCCAGCAGGAACCTCAGCCGCGGACCGGCCCTCCGTGCGGCAAGGAGCGCCCCGGCCAGGGTACCCACCGCCATGATGGAGCCCAGCAGCCCGAACTCGCCGGGGCCCACCCCGAACTCGGTGGTGGCCATGAGCGCATTGATGATGGGAAAGTTCATCCCGAACGCGCCGAGGATGCCCACCAGGACCATGATCAGCACCAGGTCCGGGCGGTTGCGCACGTAGCGGACACCTTCCGCCACCTGGTGCTTGCCCCTGCTGGCGGGCGCCGAGGGAGCAAGTTCGGAGGTCCGGATCCGGAACAGCGAGATGATGACCGCGCCAAAACTGGCGGCGTTAAGCAGGAACACCGGGCCGGTTCCCACCCAGGCAATCAGGACGCCGGCGATGGCAGGGCCGGTAAGCCTGGCCGTGTTGAAGGACGCGGAGTTCAGGGCCACCGCGTTGGAGATGTTGTCCTGGCCCACGAGTTCGGAGACGAAGGCCTGCCGTGAAGGGGCGTCCACGGCGCTGGCAATTCCAAGGCAGAGGGCGGCGAGGTAGGCGTGCCACAGTTCGGCGGTGCCGGTGACCACCAGCAGCCCCAGCGCCAGCCCGGTCAGGCCCATGGCCACCTGCGTCCACAGCAGGATCACCCGTTTGCGGTAGCGGTCCGCCAGCACTCCGCCATATGGTCCGAGGATCAGCATGGGAAGGAACTGCAGGCCGGTGGTGATGCCGACGGCGGCGCCGGAGTAGTTGGTGAGGACGGTCAACACCAGCCAGTCCTGGGCTATCCGCTGCATCCACGTGCCGATGTTGGACACCAGCGCGCCGCTGGCCCAGATCCGGTAGTTCCGGTTCTCCAGGGCCCGGAACATGGCGCTCATGTGCCGCTCATTTCCTGCATGATGTGCGCCGCGCGGCTGAGGATCTGCCGGTCCTCTTCGCTCAGCCCGGCCACCCGCTGTGCCAGCCATGCGGTCCGCTGGTTCCGGGCCTCGGCCAGGACTGCCCGGCCGGCGTCGGTGATGTCCACGCGGACCTGGCGCCCGTCGTCGGGGTTTGCCGCCCTGGACACGAAGCCCTGGTCCGCAAGCGCGTTGACGATCCGCGTCATGGACGGAGCCTGCACGTGCTCGCTTTCGGCAAGTGCGCGGAGGGTGCTGGGCCCGTTGCCGTTCAGGAGGGCCAGGACCGTGTACTGCCCCGGGGTGATGGCGTCACCGGTGGCCTCGACGCGGAGCCGGCGCGAGGTGCGCATGACGGCCGTGCGGAGATCTATGGCCAGGCTGTCCGGGCTGGCCGATCCGGTGGTTTTGGGGTTCTGGGTGTCGGTGGTGGTCACGCCGGGATTGCGCCTCCTGAAAATACTTAGCACTGCTAATTAGTCCTGCTAATAAGTATGCTCCTGTTCCTGATGTCCGGCAAGGAAGTGTGCCTGGACTAACAGCCTTCCTGGGCCTTCCGATACTTTCCGTGTTCATCAGGAAGGGCCGGTCCGCGCAGTTCTTTAGGCCGGACGAGGTCGTTTCAGACCAGACAATCCGCCGCTGACCTGCGCATCGTCTGCCCCAAGCGGATTTTGCCCCTCCCGCGGGAGGGCGCTTTCACTTCATATAAGACTGTTGTTATTGCTGAAACTTTACGATAGTTTCTACGTGTGATGCAGGTCGCAACGGTGGGGAGCCGGCGGCCATTTGCCTACCAAAGGACAATGATGACCAGCGAGCCTCGCGCCAGCACCCCCCGAAACCCGCCTCAAACGCCTGCACGAGAGGCTGGGCGGCATAGCCTACGGCGGGGACTACAACCCGGAGCAGTGGCCCCGCGAGGTGTGGGAAGAGGATGTCAGCCTCATGAAGGAGGCAGGGGTCAACCTGATTACGCTGGCTGTCTTTTCCTGGAGCCGGCTGGAAACCGCGGACGGCGTCTATGACTTCGGTTGGCTGGACCAGATCATGGGCCTGCTGCACGAAAACGGCATCGGCGTGGATCTTGCCACTCCTGACGCCGTCCCGCCGGCCTGGCTCGTTGCCCAGCACCCGGACATCCTTCCGGTCCTGGCGGACGGCACCACGTTCGGTTTCGGGTCCCGCCAGCACTTTGACGTCTCCCACCCCGCCTACCGCGAGAAGTCCCTGGCCATGGCCGAGAAGATGGGGGAGCGTTATGCCGGCCATCCCGCCCTCTGCATGTGGCACGTCAACAACGAATACGGACCCGTTTCCTACGGACCCCACGCGGACCGGGCCTTCCGTGAATGGCTGCAGCAGAAGTACAGCAGCCTGGACGGTCTCAACACCGCCTGGAGCACGGACGTGTGGGGCCAGGTCTACTCTGACTGGAGCCAGGTCAACGCCCCCGCCCAGCCCCGCACCTGGTCCAACCCCTCCCGGCGCCTGGACTACCACCGGTTCACGTCGGACAGCATGCTGGAGCACTACAAGGCCGAACGGGACATCCTGCGCCGGCACACCCCGGACCTGCCCATCGTCACCAACTTCATGCGCTTCTACAAGAACAACGACTACTGGGCCTGGGCCGCGGAGGAGGACGCTGCCGCCCTGGATATCTACCCGGACCCACGCGAGGAAGACGCCCACGTGGCCGCCGCCCTCAACTTCGACCTGATGCGCTCGCTCCGGAATGGCCAGCCCTGGCTGGTCATGGAACAGGCCACCGCCGCGGTGAGCCAGTGGTCCGTCAACGTCTCCAAACTCCCCGGGAAGATGCGCCTGGGCTCCTACCAGGCGATCGCGCAGGGCGCGGATTCCATCCTCTTCTTCCAGTGGCGCCAGGCCAAGGGCGGCACGGAACGCTTCCACTCCGGCATGGTCAACCACGCAGGGCCCAACACCCGTGTCTTCCGGGAAGTCTGCGAACTGGGCCGGGAACTGAAGGACCTTGGCGGCATCACCGGCACACGGTCCGCTTCCAAGGTGGCCATGGTCTTCGACTGGGACTGCTGGTGGGCCCTGGAACTGGGCAACTCGCCGCGCTCGGACCTGAACTACACCCAGGAAGTCCTCCGTCTCTACCGGCCCTTCTTCGACGCGAACATTCCGGTGGACTTCGTCAACACCGCCTCAGACCTCAGCCAGTACAGCCTGGTGGTCCTGCCGGCGTCGTACCTCCTCTCCGACGATGCCGCGCAAAGGTTCGAGGACTACGTTGCCGGCGGCGGGCGCCTGGTGGCCAGCTACCTCTCCGGCATCGTGGACCCGGACAACACCATCCGTCTGGGCGGCTACCCGGGCGCCCTCCGCAGCGTCCTGGGCGCCTGGAGCGAGGAGATGCACCCGCTGGCCGGCGAGGGTGAGGAAGTAAAGATTTCAACGGCCGACGGCGGCACGGCTTCGGCCAGTTACTGGACTGAGCACCTGCATACCGAAACAGCGGACGTCCTGGCGAGCTACGCGTCCGGACGTCTTGCCGGCTCACCCGCCGTCACCCGCAACACGTTCGGCAAAGGAACCGCCGTCTACTTGTCCGCCAGGGTGGACAGCGCCTTCCTGGAGGACCTGCTCGCGGCCGAGCGCGCTGCTGCGGGGATCCGCCCGGAACTCGACGCTCCGCCGGGAGTGCAGGTCCGTCGTCGTACCGGCAAGGGACGCAGCTATCTGCTGGTCCTGAACCACAATGACGCACCTGCCCGCGTGGACGTCAAAGCCGGCGGCGCGGACCGCCTAACCGGCAACGCCGTGCAGGGAACCGTCGAGCTCGCAGCCCACGGCGTCCTGGTGATCGAAGAACTTACAGACCCCAACCCCTCAGACACCGCCCGATAGGAGGCCCCACCATGGCCATGCGACTGGAAGTACCTCCCGAGGCGGTCACCCCGGACCCGCCCGGCACCACCCGGAACCGCCGCAACAAACCCGGCAGCTGGGGGCTGGCCCTGAAACGGGACTGGCGGCTGTACACGCTGGTGCTGCTGCCGCTGGCTTACTTCGCCGTGTTCCGTTACCTGCCGATGGCCGGCAACGTGATCGCTTTCCGGCAGTTCCAGCCAGGCGGCAGCATCTTCGGCGAGAAATGGGTGGGACTGAAGTACGTCACCCTCTTCATCAACGATCCCAGCTTCTGGCAGGCATTCCAGAACACCATCATCCTGGGCGTCCTGACGCTGCTGTTCTGCTTCCCGATGCCCATCATCTTCGCCTTGATGCTGAACGAGCTGCGCTCGCAGAAGTTCAAGAAGTTCGTCCAGACCGTGGCGTACCTGCCGCACTTCATGTCCGTGGTGATCATCGCCGGCATGATCCTGCAGAACTTCTCCATGACGGGCACGGTCAACCAGATCGCCAATACAGTGTTCGGCACCACGGTGAACTTCACCCAGGACGCCGGCTGGTTCCGGCCCATGTACATCAGCTCCGAGGTGTGGCAGACCATGGGCTGGGGCGCCATCCTCTACCTCGCCGCGCTGACCCGCGTGGACGAATCGCTGTACGAGGCCGCCCGGATTGACGGTGCCAACCGCTGGCAGCAGACCTGGCACGTGACGCTGCCGGCCATCCGGCCCACCATCATCACCCTCCTGATCCTGAACATCGGCACGTTCATGGCCGTGGGCTTCGAAAAGATCCTCCTGATCTACAACCCGCTCAACTACGCAACGTCAGATGTCATCTCCACCTACCTGTACCGGGTGGGCCTGGAGTCCAGCAACTTCAGCTATGCCGCAGCCATCGGAATGTTCGAATCCGTCATCGGCCTCACGCTGATCCTCTCCGCCAACGCCATCTCCAAGCGGCTCGCCGGAACGAGCCTGTGGTGAAAGGGCCAACCATGAAGGGCGAAACCATGAACCAGGCCGGCACCACTGAAAGTTCCAGCACCGCGCCGGGCACCGCGGGGGAGGAAGGCTCCGGCAGTAGGCCCGCCGGCGCCAAGCCCCGCTTCCGCGCCGGGCGCAGCCCCAAGGAAACCGGGGTGCTGCTCAAGGACATGAAGGTCTCCCGCGGCATGCGCGTGTTCAGGATGTTCAACCTGGTCTTCCTGCTGGTGGTGGTGTTCCTGACGCTTTACCCGTTCATGAACATCATCGCCCAGAGCTTCTCCAGCGAAGGGTTCATCAACGCGGGCCAGGTCAACCTGTTCCCCATGGGGTTCAATACCGAAACGTACAAGCTGATCCTCGCCGACTCCACTTTCTGGAACAACTACGGCAACACGGTCCTGTACACGGTGGTGGCAACGGCCATCTCCATGGTCCTGACCACCAGCTTCGCCTACGCCATCGCCAAGAAGGACCTGAAAGGCCGCAGCGTGTTTATTGGCATCGCGGTGTTCACCATGTTCTTCAACGGCGGCCTCATCCCCAACTACGTGCTGATCAGCTCGCTGGGCATGCGGGACACCCTGTGGGCCGTGGTGCTGCCCAATGCCATCAGCGTCTTCAACCTGCTCATCATGAAGTCGTTCTTCGAAAACATGCCCCGCGAACTGGAGGAAGCCGCCGCCATTGACGGGCTTACCCAGTACGGTGTGCTGTTCAAGGTGGTCCTTCCCCTGAGCAAGGCCATCGTGGCAACCATGGTGCTGTTCTACGCCGTAGCCAACTGGAACTCCTGGTTCCAGGCCTTCCTCTACCTGGACAATCCGGACCTGTTCCCGGTGACCATCTACCTCCGCAACATGATCGCCGGGGTCACCACCGCCGACTCTGCCGGCGGCACGGCGGAGAACCTCGGCCAGATCGCGGCGAACATCCAGTCGGTCACCATCGTCCTCACCGTCATTCCCATCTTGTGCATCTACCCCTTTGTCCAGAAGTACTTCTTCACGGGCGTCATGCTCGGTTCCGTCAAGGAATAACCCCTTATGAAAGGAAAACCCATGATCCGCAGACGAGAGTTCCTGGGCCTCTCCGCCCTCGCCGCGTTCGGCCTGGTGGCGGCAGGCTGTGACTCCGATTCAGGCACCAAGGTGGACACCTCCAAGGCCCGCACCGGAGCCATGGACAGCTTTGGGGTGGGGGATACGTTCAAGGCGACGGCGCCGGTGAGCTTCACCTTCCTCTTCAGCGACCAGCCCTCGTACCCGTTCAAGAAGGACTGGCTGCTGTTCACCCAGATGGCCACCGCGAACAACGTCACGCTGGAACCCACCATCGTGCCGAGCAGCGATTACGAGCAGAAGCGCAGCCTGCTGATCAGCTCGGGCAACGCCCCGGAAATCATCGCCAAGACCTACCCGGGCCAGGAGAGCGCGTACGTCTCGTCCGGGGCGGTCCTGCCGGTCAGCGACTACGTGGACCTGATGCCGCACTTCCAGGACAAGGTGAAGAAGTGGAAGCTCGAGCCGGAGATCGCCGGACTCACGCAGGAGGACGGCAAGTACTACGTGCTGCCCGGGCTGCATGAGGAGCTGTGGCCGGACTACACCCTGGCCTTCCGCACCGACATCCTGGAGAAGGAAGGAATCGCGGATCCAAAGACCTGGGACGAGTTCCGCGAGGTGCTGCGCAAGCTGAAGAAGGCCTATCCGGACGTGGTGCCGTTCTCTGACAGGTTCAACGGCAACAGCGTGCTGAACATCGCCGGCAACGCGTTCGGCACGGTGGCGGGCTGGGGACTGGTGGACGGGCTGAACTTCGACGAGGACAAGAAGGAATTCGAGTTCGCCGCCGGCACCTCCAGGTTCAAGGAACTGGTGACCTACTTCAATTCCCTGGTGTCCGAGGGCCTGATGGACCCCGAAAGCTTCACGCAGACGGACGATTCGGCCATCCAGAAGTTCACCTCCGGCAAGTCGTTCGTCATCAGCGCGAACTCGCAGAACATCATCACCTACCGCACGTCCATGGAGCAGTCGCTGGGCAAGGGCAACTTCACCGTCCGCAAGATCACGGTCCCCGGTGGCCCAGCGGGGGACCTCATCGGCGGCTCGCGGCTGGAGAACGGCATCATGCTCAACTCGTCCGTGAAGGACAAGGACACGTTCGTGGCGCTCATGCAGTACATCGACTGGCTCTTCTACAGCGATGCCGGGCAGGAGTTCTCGAAATGGGGCGTGGAAGGCACCACGTTCAGCAAGGAAGGCGGGAAGCGCGTCCTCGCCAAGGACATCAATTTCCAGGGACTCAACCCGGCCGGCACCAAGGACCTGCGGGTGGAATACGGATTCTCCGGCGGCAACTTCGCGTACGGCGGCACCACGGACCTGCTCCACTCCACCTTCAATGAGGAGGAGCTCGCGTTCCAGGAGGCCATGAAGAGCAAGACCCCGAAGCCGGTGTCCCCGCCCGTGCCGTTCAGCGACGTGGACCGCGAGCAGGCCACCTTGGTGCTCACCCCGCTGAAGGACCACGTCAAGCAGAACACCCTGAAGTTCATCACGGGGCAGCGGAGCCTGGGCGAGTTCGACGCCTACCTCAAGGAACTGGACAGCAAGGGCATGTCCAAATACGTAGAGTTGGCGAACAAGGCGTACACGGCTTACGCAGATAAGAAGTAGGAAGTACGACGGCGCCGGCCGCCTTTGCCGGCAACCGAAAGGCAGTGCGTGGTTCAGAAAAAAGCGGAATACGGTGCCGGCCCCCTCTTCAGGGTGGCCGGCGCCGTGGCCGGCGTGATGATGGGCCACGCGCTGCTGGTGCTTGCCAACGTGCTGCTGGTGGTAACGCCACTGCTGGGCAACTGGCTCCTGGTGCTGCTGGCCTTCGTCCCGGTTGGCCCGTCCCTGGTGGCTGCCATGTACGCGTTCAACCGGCTGCTTGCCG
Source organism: Pseudarthrobacter sp. GQ63 (assembly GCF_059758765.1). NCBI lineage: Bacteria > Bacillati > Actinomycetota > Actinomycetes > Micrococcales > Micrococcaceae > Pseudarthrobacter > Pseudarthrobacter sp. GQ63. The sequence continues at coordinate 27,292 of NZ_JCAXEF010000008.1, read as the reverse complement.
GCCATGACACCGGGGTGTTCCGTGACTTTGTGCGGGGCTACCGGATGAACTTTGTGCAGGCCCTGGTGGTGTGGCTGCCATACCTGCTGGTGCTGGCCGTGGTCACCTTGAACCTGGCCGGCCTGCCACTCATCCCCGGCGCCGGACCCGGCGCGGAACCCGCCATCCGGGTGGCGCTGCTGGTCCTGGCGCTCCTGGTGGCAACGGCGGCACTGAACGCCTTGCTGCTGCTGTCCCGGTTCACCTTCCCCGTCCGGGACATCTACCGGCTGTCGCTGTACGGCTTCGGTGCGCAGAAGAGGGTGGCGCTGGGCAACGCCGGCATCCTGTTTGTGGCTGCCTTCCTGCTGCTGATGTCCACCACCTACTTGATGCTGGTGGTTGCCGGGGCCCTGGTGTTCCTGGTGTGCCTCAACTCCCGGCCGCTGCTGCGGTTCATCGAGGACAGGTTCACCAAACGCTGAGGGATCAAACTGTGCCTGTAGGCTCTGGTCCGTGATTGCTCAAGTCTTAGGAGAAGGCCTTCCGCTCGTAGTAATCCACGGATTCGGCGTTGATCATCGGGTCATGCTTCCGTTGGAGGACGCCCTTGATGGCTCCGGGTGGCGACGGATCTATATCGACCTACCGTGGGCCGCGGGAAACGCTGACACGAATGTCTCCAGCGCAGACCACGTCGCGCAAAGCGCTCTGAACGATATCCATAAGTGTCTTGGAGACCGGCCGTTCGCCGTGATCGGCAACTCCTTCGGAGGCATGATTTCCCGGCACATAGCCCACGTGCTTCGGGATCAGGTTCTTGGCTTGGCTACTCTTGCGGGCGTGTACGAGCCGACCCATCAGGCTCGCAGCCTTCCCCGCCGGCAGGTTGTCCGGGAGGACCCGTCTGTCCTGGCTTTGGCTGGCCACGTGCGGGAGGACTACGAGGAAATGACCGTCGTCCAGAGTCAGGCCACGCTGGAGGCATTTACCCGGTATGTCCTTCCTGGTCTTCGCGGAGCGAACCAAGCAATCCTCGAACGAGTGGCGGCGGAGTACGCGCTCTCTGTCGAACCCGAGGTGGCACACCCTGCTCCCTTTGAGGCACCCTCGTTGCACCTTTTCGGGCGTCAGGACCACGTGACTGGCTACGAGGATGGGTGGAAACTGCGCAGCCACTATGTCCGGGGCACCTACGCGGTACTCGACGCCGCTGGCCATAATGCCCATCTCGAACGCCCGGACCTTACTGCCGCGCTGGTGAAAGATTGGCTCGCGCGGACCAGGGCGTCTGCCCAGTGAAGATCGGCTATCGGGCGCCAGAGGTGACATTCAGCGCTGCGATTCACAGCTGGACAGCCAGGCCGTTCTGTGGGAAAGGCCTTGGAGATGAGAAGCCCCCATGGCTGCACATCGTATCGGCTACGTCAGAGTGTCCACGCGCGACCAGAACCTTGATCTACAGTTGGCCGCCTTTAGGGGTGCGGGATGCGATCGCGTCTTTGAAGACACAATGAGCGGGACCAAGGCTGGCCGCCCCGGTCTCGCCGGAGGCCTGAACAGGCGGGGCATTGGCTTTGTCAGTCTCACCGACTCGATCGACACCACCACCGCCTCCGGACGCTTCTTCTTCATCGTCATGGCTTCCCTGGCGCAGATGGAACGCGAGCTTATGGTCGAACGCACCCAGGCAGGCCTACAGGCAGCGCGCGAACAGGGCCGGCTCGGCGGACGCAAACGCATTATGACGGAGGCCAAGATCCGCTCCGCCCGGCAGCTCCCCAGCCAGGGAACGACATCAACAGTCCTCTGCACTCGGCCCGTTCTCTTCACCGCCGCTGCACGATGCCGACGACATACCTGCCGCTCCGCTGGCACACTAGGGGCGCCGGGACGTCGCTCTGGAGCGTCTTCCGGTACTCAACCAAGGCTATGGGACGGAGGCAGGCCGCGACTGGGAAGGCGAGTGGATCGTTGCCGTAGTGATGGGTATGCTCCCGTCCGACCTGCGCCGATAGTCACAGGAATCAGTCCCGGATCCGTACTGCCGTTTCCCTGAGATAAAGGTCCACCCGGGTGTATGCGTCTCGGGTCAGGGCTTTCCACAATTCGAGCGCAAGCCGCTCATCCTCCGACTCCAATCGCGATATCGCGTCTGCCGTGAGGAGTTTGATGGTGACCTTCCCTGTGGCCTTCACCGTGGTTTCCTGCCGATCATCGCTGCCCAGCGCAAGTTCTCCGAAGGTCATCCCCGCACTCAGGGTAGTCAGTTTCACCCGGTGCCCGGTGGGACCGAGCACCGACGTGGTGACGCCGCCGGACAGGATGAAAAACACTCCACCGAAGGATTGACCGATGCGGCGGATGACGTCGCCGTCGTTGTAGGTTCGGTCTTCCATCCGGTCGGCGAGCTTTTGGATGTCCTCATCGCTGAGCGGACTCAGGGCGGGGCACTGCGCGATGTTGACCCGACTTGGCAAATCCAGCTCGGTGCCATAGGTCTCGATGAGCCGGTTCTCGCACCATTCGACAGCTGCCGTCCGTGTGTCAAAAGTCGGGACGTCACGGTCGACGTCCCGGAAAGCATCGGCGAGCGTACCTTCCGCATCTATCAGCACCAGCTCCCGGCCATCAGCGACGAGGTTCTCACGAACCTCGGCAAGGAGGCGCATCGATACGTCCGCAACCTCGTCCACACGACGCAAGTCGAGGATGATGAGCTCCACTTCATCGTTCAGACTGCTCAGTTCCCGGACCATCGACTCCGTGCCGGCGAAAAGGAGGTCGCCGTTCAGTTCAACCACACGGGCGCGGTGACCATGGTCGCGGAGGAGATCCATAGCCTCGTCACCACGGCGGATACCCGAGGGAGCAGCCGAGATGTCGTAGCTCGAGCGAATTGCGGACTTGCCGACACGTGCCGCGCGGACAAAATGGAGCTCCATATCCTGCGAAAGCCGCTGGCTCGTTGCGATGCCGCGCACGCTGCTGCCGTGCTCGTCGAGCGGCGGGGAATAGACAGCCAGGCCCACCTGTCCGGGGAGTACGGAGATGGTCCCGCCCCCGACTCCACTCTTCGCAGGCATCCCGACGGTACTGATCCAGGATCCGGCGTCGTCATACATTCCGCAGGTGGTCATGACCGAGAGGACCCGCTCCACCGGCAAGATCTCCATCACCTGTTTCCCGGTCATGGGGTTCCGGCCGCTGTTGGCAAGGGTTGCCGCCATGAGGGAGAGGTCCAAACAGTTCACCAGGACGGAACACTGCCGGAAATAGTCTTCGATGACCGGCACCGGGTCATTCTCGATGATATTGAAGGACCGCAACAGGTACGCCAGTGCCCGGTTCCGGTGACCATGCTCCAGTTCCGAGGCGAAGATCTCCTCGTCGATGGACAGTTCTCTTCCTGCGAAGGCCGAGTACGTGTTGACGATGCGCTTGATCCGGGTGATGCCGCCCGACGCTTTGATCAGAGAGGTTGCCGTGAGGGCACCTGCGTTGATCATTGCGTTCGCCGGCCGTCCTGTCCCTTCGGCGAGGGAAATCTCGTTGAAGGAATCCCCCGAAGGCTCGACGTCAACCTTCTCGTCCACCTTGTCCAGGCCAAGGTCCGCCAGTGCCAGACCGTAGGTGAAGGGCTTCGAGATGGACTGGATGCTGAACTCTTCCCGGGTGTCCCCGATCTCGTAGACATAACCGTCCACTGTTGTGAGGCAGATCCCGAAGTTGTCAGGGTTGACGTTCGCCATGGCCGGAATAGTGCTGTACGGCTTTCCGTCCTTCAGTTCCGAAATCTCCCGATGAATCCGCGCCAGGTAGCCTTCGATTGGAGATTCCATAAGGGCAACACTATGGGGAGGTATGCGCGGTGCTCAATTCCGTATTATTCAGCGCTTCCTACGGCTGTGCATGATGAGCGAGAGGGCGTGACTGGCTCACGCCTCGCCTGTTCGATCCGCTTGGCATTCAGAACCCGCAATGGGCACCGGTGCCCGTTGGGTTGGATCATCGGAGGGAGCGGATTGGAACTCCGCACAGAAGAGCTAGCACGGATAGGCCGTCTGCTTCATGGCGTCTGGACGGCAAGTATGGGCAATACGTGGTCATCGATGAGGCGCAGGAGGCAGCAGTGACTATCACTGCGCACGAAGAGTCACGCGATGGCGCCTCGCGGAACTTGCCCACGCGGCGATCAGAGACGTGTGCATGGGCTAACTACCGTGCTGGGTGATCCTCACCGGCGTCAGCATTTCGCGGTCGAAACCCACCACGCGGCGCTCGCCGTGAAGGATCACTTCATGGGTGTAGACGTCCTGCGTGCTTGAGGTGGCCACGTGCAGTTTCACCAGACCGGGCGTGACCACGCGCTTCAGGTCCACGCCGGTGAAGGACGTGCGGTCCGCGTGCACGGTGAACTCGACCCTTGCCGAGGACCTGGCCGCGAGTTCCACCCGGGCAAATCCGATCAGCTCCCGCACCGGCCGGACCACCTCGCCCACCGGATCCTCCAGGTAAAGCTGCACCACCTCCGCCCCGTCAACGGGCCCGGTGTTGGTGACCGTGCAGCTCACGGTGACCGCTTCCGCCGTCGACATCGCAGGGGCGCCGGCCACGTGGTCCGAGAACCCGAACCTTGTATAGGACAGCCCGTGGCCGAAGCCGAACAGCGGCGACGGGTCCAGGGCGCTGACGCCGGACGGGCCGGCCAGCCGGCTGCGCAGGTAGGTGCCGGGCTGCCCGCCGGGGGTGCGCGGAACGGACACCGGTAGTTTGCCGGAAGGATTGACGACGCCGGTCAGCGCGTCCCAGAGCGCCTCGCCGCCCTCCTCGCCGGGGAAGAAGCCCTGGATGATGGCGCCGGCGCGGTCCACGAAGTCCCCGAGCGCGTAGGGCCGGCCGCTGAGGACCACCACGACGGTGCGCGTCCCCGCAGCCTCGGCGGCCGCCAGTACGCGGTCAAGCATGCGGTGCTGGTCACCCGGGAGCCGGAGGTCGGCGGCGTCGTTTCCTTCCCCGGACGTGCCGCGGCCGAAGAGGCCGGCGTTGTCGCCCACGGCGATCACGCAGGTGTCCGCCCCGGCAGCGATAGTGCACGCCTCCTCGATCTGTTCCTCCGTGATGGTCTCGCAGGTGCCGGTCGCGGCGCTGCGGACGGACCCGAAACGGGAGGCAGCAGCGTCAGCGACGGTGGGAATGCGGATGCCCATTGGCACGTCAGGATGCGAGGCACCAACGTGGGCGTCGAAGGAATAGCAGCCCAGCATTGCGAAAGGGTCCTGTGCCAGCGGCCCCACGACGCCGAGGAGACCGCTCAAGGTGCCGGGCAGCGGCAGCGCGGGGCCGCCGTCGTGCGTCCTGTTGCTCAGCAGCACCAGCGACTGTGCTGCGATCTCCCGCGCCAGCTCGCGGTTCACCGCGGGGTCAAGGTTGATGGTTCCGGCGGCAAGTGCCGGGGGAGCGGGGTTGAAGTCCGGGGACAGCAGTCCGGCCTCCTGCTTCTGGGTCAGTACGCGCCGCAGCGCGGTGTCCACCAGCGACTCGGCAACTGCGCCCCCGCGGACCCGTTCCTGCAGCGGCATGCCGTAGCAGTTCACCGTGGGCAGTTCCACGTCCACGCCGGCGGTCAGGGCAAGGGCGGCGGCTTCGCCGGAATCGGCGGCTACGCCGTGGGTGACGTTGAGGAAGGCAACGCCGAAGTAGTCGGCCACCACCGTCCCGGCAAAGCCCCACTCGTCGCGGAGCAGGGAGGTAAGGAGCGCACGGTTGGCGGCCGCCGGGAGGCCATCCGTATCCGTGTAGGCGTGCATCACGGAACGGGCTCCGCCGTGCTTGATGGCCAGTTCGAACGGCGGCAGCATCACATCGGCCAGCTCCCGCGGGCCCATGGACACCGGGGCGTGGTTGCGGCCGGCGCGGGACGCGGAGTAGCCAACGAAGTGCTTGAGGGTGGCCACGATCCCTGCCCCCTCCAGGCCCTCCACGTAGGAGCTGGCCAGGATGCCCACCAGGTACGGGTCCTCGCCGATGGTCTCTTCCACCCGGCCCCAGCGCAGGTCGCGCACCACGTCCAGCACAGGGGCAAGGCCCTGGTGGACGCCGAGCTGCCGCATCTGGTCCCCGATCAGGCCAGCCATCTGCCGGACAAGGGCGGGGTTGAAGGTGGCGCCCCAGGCCAGGGGCACCGGGAACGCCGTGGCCTTCCATGCAGCCAGGCCCGCGAGGCATTCCTCATGGACCTGCGCGGGGATGCCGAAGCGGGAGGCTGCCATGATCTGTTCCTGCGCGGCCGCCAGCCGGCGGGCACCCTCCAGCGGCTCCACGGGGACGGTGCCGTACATGCGGGTGATCTGTCCCAGGCCGTGGGAGATCACTTCCTCCCAGGAACGGCCATCACCGGCCATCTCGCTTTGCAGGGGAGCCACGGAGTCGCCGTCCGTTGAGGCATTGACCCAGACGCCGGCCAGCTGCGCCAGCTTCTCTTCCAGCGTCATCTCACGGATCAGGCGTTCGACGGCGTCGCTGCCGCCGGCCGGAACGCTGTCCTGGCGTAATGCTTGCTTCTCGGCGGCACCGCTAGTCACGGGCTTCTCCTAGGGATCGTGTGTGTTTCTCTGAAACTATCAGAAACTTATTACAACTTTCTAGGTCCAAAATCCTTGACGGGGGATCAATAAGCTCCATACGGTTGATTGCAGGCGCGGAAAGAAGCTCAACCTTGTGTTCGAAACTTCTGTATTTGCCTTAGAAAGTTTCGAATCCTTTACGGCAACAACATTTACTGCAACGACGGAGAAATCATGCGGACGTACAGAGTGGCCATCGTGGGAACCGGCGGGATAGCGGCGGTGCACGCGGACAACCTTGCCCGGACAGGCGGGAGGGCGGAGCTCGTGGCTGCATGCGATGTGGACCAGGGCAGGCTGGACGCCTTCGCCGGCCAGCACGGCATTGAGGGCAGGTACCTCGCTCTCGCCGACCTGCTGGCCGGGGCCAAACCGGACATCGTGCATCTCTGCACCCCGCCCATGTTCCATATCGACCAGGCCATCGAGTGCCTGGAGGCGGGCGTCCACGTCCTGTCCGAGAAGCCGCCGGCGCTTAGCCTCGCTGACTTTGACCGGCTGGAGAAGGCGCAGGCAAAGGGTGGTGCACAGTTCTCCTGCGTCTTCCAGCACCGCTTCGGCGATGCGTCGGCGGCTGCCAGGGAACTGATCGGAGCCGCGGAATTCGGCCGTCCTCTGGTGGCCCGCTGTGACACGCTCTGGTACCGGCCGGACAGCTACTGGGACCTGCCCTGGCGCGGCACCTGGAACGCCGAAGGCGGCGGACCCACCATGGGCCACGGCATCCACCAGTTCGATCTTCTCCTGCACCTGCTGGGCCCGTGGGCGGAAGTCACCGCCATTGCCACCCGGCAGGACCGTGCCACCTCCACCGAGGACCTGTCCGCGGCGCTGGTCCGGTTTGAAAACGGCGCGGTGGCCACCATCGTCAACTCGCTGCTGTCACCCCGGGAAACCTCGGACATCAGGATCGACTGCGAGTTCGCCACCGTGGAACTGAGCCACCTTTACGGCTACAGCACCGACAACTGGACCATCACGGCCGCCCCCGGCCACGAAGAACAGGTCAACAACGCGTGGACAGGGCAGCCGCTGGAACGGGGGAGCGGGCACTCGGCGCAGTTCCTGGCCATGTATGACGCGCTCGACGCCGGGCGTCCCCTCCCAGCCGACGCCGACTCTGCACGGCAGACGCTGGAACTTGCCGCCGCCATCTACGCCTCCGCCTTCACTGGCACCGCGGTCCGGCGCGGCGACATCGTCCCCGGCCATCCGTTCTACGCCGGCATGGACGGCGAAGGACTGGGCGCCGTAGTGCTGGATGCCACCGCACTCCGCGCCGCCCGCGCCTGACAATCCACACCTTTCAAGGAGACTCCTTATGACCACCCCCGCAGCCACCACGACCCGCCAGCTGGCCGTCCTGGACGACGGCGCCGCCCTGAGCTTCAGCGCCTACGGCCGGACCATCGCCACCTATACCTACAAGCCCACCGACGACCAGTACGAAAGCCCCCGGCCGTTCTTCCACCCGCTCACCACCCTGGACGGCGACGAGGTCACCATTTCGCGCCCGTGGGACCACGTCTGGCACAAGGGCCTGTCCTGGGCCCTGCCCAACGTGGGAAAGCACAATTTCTGGGGCGGCGCCACCTACACCCGCGCCACCGAGTACGCGAACCTGGACAACAACGGCGCCATGACCCACCAGGCATTCGCGGCGGTCAATGAGACTGAAACCGGGATCACGGCGTCGGAATCCCTTACCTGGACCTCCCAGGACGGCGAGCCGGTCATCGCGGAGAACCGCCGTTTCAGCATCCGGCTCCTGGACGCCGAAGGCACGGAGGGCGCCTACGCCATCCTGTTCGAGTCCGAAATGAGCAACATTTCCGGCGAGGTCATCACCATCGGAAGCCCCACCACCGAGGGCCGGGACAACGCCGGCTACGGCGGGCTGTTCTGGCGCGGCCCGCGGTCCTTTACCGGCGGTGAGTTCCGCAGCCCGGAGGGAACCGGCGGGGACGAGTTCATGGGAACCCGCTCACCGTGGATCGCCTTCACCGGGAAGCATGACGACACATGCCGGTCCTCCACCATCCTCTTCACGGAGGACAGCACCAACCCGGGCGCCCCCGCCCAGTGGTTCGCCAGGTCATCGATGTTCGCGTGCTTGGGCTCCGCCCCGTTCTTCAGCCGGGAAGTGCCGCTGGAGGAAGGCTCACCGCTGACCTACCGTTACGCCGTGGTGATCGCCGACGGCGCGGTCGACGAGGCGCGTGCCGGGGCCCTGGCCGGGGCGGCGCAGCAGGCACTGGAAAGCTGGGCATAGCGGTGGCGTCCACTTTCCCCGGGGCCACCGGACTGTCCGAGGTCACCATCTATGACTGGCCCGGCGCGGACGGCTGCGCCGGCGGTTCACCGCACATGCACACCGCCTCCACGGAAGCTTATGTGGTGCTGGAAGGCACAGGCCGGCTGGAGACCCTGAACTCGGACGGCTTCACCTCCACGCCGCTGGAGCCCGGGGTGGTGTTGTGGTTCACCCCCGGAACGGTGCACCGCGCCGTCAATGACTCGGGCGATCTCAAGGTCCTGGTGGTGATGCAGAACGCCGGGCTGCCGGAAAACGGGGACGCCGTCATGACGTTCCCGCCCGAGCACCTCACGGACGCCGAATCGTACGGAAGGGCCGCCGCCCTGGAGATCAAGGACGCCGACGCCGGACTGGCCGAAGGGGAAGAGGCGGCCCGCCGTCGTCGTGATTTGGCGCTGGAAGGGTACTTTGCGCTGAAAGCCGCCGTGATTGAGTCCGGGCCCGCGGCCCTCGCGGAGTTCCATGCCACGGCTACCCGCCTGGTGGCTCCCCGGACCGCAGCCTGGGCCGAGGTGCTGGCTGGAGGCGCAGCGGAGCAGGCGGAGAACACCCGGCAGCAGCTGGCCTCTCTGGACGCGGCGGAAAGTTTCTACCTGGGCAAGGCGCGGACTACCATGGGGCAACGGAAGAATCGCAGGGTTTACGGCATGTGCGGCCACATCCAGACGTGGGAACTTTCCGATAGCTAAGCCGGGCGCTGTCCCGGCCGAAAGGACGGCTTGGTGAGCAAGCAGGACACGGGACGCGCCACGATCAGTGAGATTGCCCGCGAAGCCGGGGTATCCGTTCCCACTGTTTCCAAGGTGCTGAACGGGCACGCCCATGTGGCGGCGGAGACCCGGGCCCGGGTTGAGGAGATCATTGCCCGGCGTGACTATGCCCGGCGCCCGGCCAAGCAGCGGAAGAAGGCCGGGCTGGTGGACCTGGTGTTTCCGGGAATGGGCTCCGAATGGGCCCTGGAAATCATCGAGGGCGTTGAGCGCGTGGCGCAGCTTGCCGGCTACGGCACGGTGGTGAGCAGCCTCAGCCTGGACGGCTCGCGCATCCGCCCGTGGCTGGCGAACGTTGCCGAGCGGAAGTCGGACGGCCTGCTGATGGCGGTTTACCAGCTGGACGCCAAGCAGATCCAGCGGATCAAGTCGCTCGGCATCCCGGTGGTGCTGATTGATCCGGTGGGGCAGCCCGGCCCGGACCTGATGACGGTGGGCGCAGCCAACTGGGACGGCGGGTACTCGGCCACGCAGCACCTGCTGCAGCTGGGCCACAAGCGGATCGGCATGATTGGCGGCCGCGAGGACCTGCAGTGCAGCAGCGCGCGCGAAGACGGCTACAGCTCCGCGCTGCGCCGGGCAGGGATTGAGGTGGATCCTGCACTGATGGTTCCCGGCGACTTCTCCATCGAGTCCGGCGAGGCCGCCACCCGAAAACTGCTGCAGCTGGAGGACCGGCCCACCGCGATCTTCACCGGCAACGATGATCAGGCGCTGGGTGCCTACCGGGCGGCGCGCGCGGCTGGGCTGAGCGTCCCCGAAGACCTGTCCATCGTGGGGTTTGACGACATCCCCGCGGCCGAGTGGGTGGAGCCGGGGCTGACCACAGTCCGGCAGCCCGTGGTGCAGATGGCCGAGACGGCCATGCGCGCCCTGCTCCGCCACCTGGACGGGGACGAGGAACTGCCCCAGCGGATCGAGCTGGGAACCGAGCTGGTGGTGCGCGGCTCCACGGCCCCACCGCGCAAGGGCTGACCAGCCGCGGCGGCAGGTCTGTTGCCGGCGGCCCAACGCCCATAGGGTGGGGCCATGGCTGATACATTCCCGTCCCTGATTGAAGCATTCAAGAACATTGGCGTCTCCAAGGCGTACGGTTCCCCGGTCCAGATCGGAGGGGAAGAGGTCATTCCAGTGGCGCTGGTGTCCTTCGGCTTTGGCGGTGGCGGCGAAGCCGGGCCGGACGGTGCCTCCGGCGGCGGTGGAGGCGGAATGGTGCTGCCGCTGGGTGTGTACCGGAACGTCGGCGGGCAGGTGTCCTTCCGGCCCAACACCGTGGTGGCACTGGTTTGCCTGTTGCCAGTCATTTCGGCCGTCGGGGCGGCGGTGCGTAAGGCGATCCGGGCTGCGAAAGCGTAGCGCGAAAGCCCGGCGTCGCCGGGCGTACGCCCGGGTCTAGACTGTCCGCATGGGTGACGTTGCCGATTCCCTTGCCGCCATGGCTGAGCCTGAACGCGGCTGCCTGCAGCGGGTTATCGCGGCCGCGCAGCGCATCGTCCCGGACGCCGAGGAAGGCCGAAGCTACGGGATGCCTGCCCTGAAGCTGGACGGCAAACCGCTGATCGGCGTGGTGGCAGCCGCCAAACACCTGTCCATCTTCCCGTTCTCGCCCGAGGTGGTGGACGCCGTCGCACCCAGGCTGGAGGGCTTCTCACTGTCCAAGGGCACAGTCCGCTTCACCCCGGACCATCCCGTCCCCGAGGACGTGGTGGAGGAGATGGTCCGGCTGCGGCGGGCGGAGATCCGGAAATAACGCAGGGGTCCACGCGTCCCTTAGGGAAGAGAAGCAGGAAGGGAACCGTGAAAACCAACGAACTGCTGCTGGACGCCTTTGGCCGGGTCCGGGAGACCTTGGAGGCTACCCTTGAAGGGCTCGACGGCGGGACGCTGGCCCAGCGGCCAGGCGGCACCGGCAACTCGATCGCCTGGCTGGCCTGGCACCTGGGCCGCGTGGAGGATGCGCAGGTGGCGGACGTCGCCGGCCGCGAGCAGGTGTGGACCGCGCAGGATTTTGTGGGCCGCTTCGGCCTGCCGTTGCCCCGGAAATACACCGGCTACGGCCATTCCAGGGAGCAGGTGGACGCCGTGCACGTTGAGGCGGGACTGCTCCTGGACTACTACAACGCCGTCCACCGGCAGACCGTGGACTTCCTGGAGACCCTCGGTGACGGCGACCTTGACCGCGTCGTCGACACGCGCTGGGACCGCCCGTCACGCTCGGCGTGCGGCTTGTCAGCACCCTCGCCGACTGCCTCCAGCACGTGGGACAGGCCGCGTACGCCAGGGGCCTGAAACCGCCGCAGGACGAGTAAAAATCCCCTATTTCCGTGGGCGCAATTCGGTTCCATAATGGCCTCGTAGGCTTCGGGGACCCTGGCGCCATTGATGGCTGGCGGGGCACGCAGAGTTCCAGGTGGCCGCCCCGGCAGTGGCGCGAAGGGCGGCCATGCGCTCCGCACCGGAATGCCCCGGGGAGCGCAGCCGGGGGAGAGCAACCGCCATCAGCGCGAACAAGTGCACAAAGGAATCACCATGCTCAAGGATTCAGCAATCATGGCTGTCCTTCCCGCGAAGGACATCAACAGGGCCAAGGATTTCTACCGGGACAAGCTGGGGCTGGAGCCCTCCGAAACCATCGAGGACAGCCTGATGTACCGCTGCGGCAACGGCACCAGCTTCCTCATCTACCAGACTGACAACGCCGGCAGTGCCAAGAACACTCAGATGGGCTGGGAGTCGGACAACCTTGAACGCGATATGGAGGAACTGCGCGGCCGCGGCGTCACGTTCGAGGACTACGATTTCCCCGGCCTGAAGACGGAGAACGGCGTGGCTACCGACTCATTCGGAAAGGGCGCCTGGTTCCTGGACAGCGAGGGAAACATCCTCAACATCGCCCAGCGCGCGTAGTTCAGGGGGCGGTTCCCGAAGGGAAGATTACGACGGCGGCGCGAGCCGCCGTCGGCCGCCGCACCGAGGTGCCAGGGCTTTTTGTCCGCAGTGTTACACCAAAGATCAAGGCGGGATCAAGGCAGAATCAACGTTGCCTCAGGCTTCCCGCAGTTTCCGCATTTCCGGGTGTCCCGGGAAATAGGCTCCTCACCATAACCACTTGTGGCTAAGCAAAAGGCCCGGCGTGCTGCCGGGCCTTTATTTGTTGGGGGAAAAAATCAATGACGAACCATGGGACCGGGCTGGGGCCTGCCCCGTCGGCTTCGACGCCCGGGCCGCGGCCGCGGCCACGGCGGAAATCCGGCGCCATCGCACTCGGGATCTCCCTGGCACTCTTCGTAGCCGGAGCCGCTTCGCTGCCTAAGGCATTCTCCGGAGACCTGGAGCCCGCCGCCGCGCAGAGCACAGCCACGGCCGCCCCCTCCGCAGCCAGCACGGCCCCCTCAGCCACGCCGCCGCCGTCGTCCGCTCCACCAGTCCGGGACACGGGCGCGCCGCTGGATCCAGAGACCACTGCCCTGGTGGCGGAGGGTGCCACGGTGGAAACTCCAAGGCTGCAGCCTGCCTTCGCCACCAAGGCGGCCCACCTGCTGGCCACCCTGCCCATCAAGGGCCGCGCACCCAAGACGGGCTATGACCGCGCCTTGTTCGGCCAAGCGTGGGCGGACGTGGACCGGAACGGATGCGACACCCGCAATGACATCCTGGGGCGCGACCTGACGGGCATCACGTTCACGAACAGTGTGCCCTGCAAGGTGCAGTCCGGGATGCTGGCCGACCCGTACACAGGAACGTCCATCAGCTTCCTGCGGGGGAGCGGGACCAGCAGCAAGGTCCAGATCGACCACGTTGTGGCGCTCAGCGACGCCTGGCAGAAGGGTGCCCAGCAGCTGACCACGGAACAGCGGACGGCGTTCGCCAACGATCCGCTGAACCTGCAGGCGACGGACGGGCCCACCAACCAGAAGAAGGGCGACGGCGACGCCGCCACCTGGCTGCCGCCGAACAAGGGGTTCCGGTGCGAATACGTTGCCCGGCAGATTTCGGTGAAAGCGACGTACGGCCTGTGGGTCACCCAGGCCGAGCACAATGCGATGGCCGCCATCCTGGCCAGTTGCGCGGACCAGTTGGCGCCCACAAACCAGGCTCCTGCCGCTCCAGCGCCCGCACCAGCACAGGCGGAGCAGGTACCAGTACCGCCCGCTCAGGCACCGGTAGCCGCGCCGCCCGCGCAGGCTGCTGTGCCGCCGGCTCCCGTTGCGCCCGCACCGGCGGTGCCCGTGCCTGCTCCCGCTGCCCCGGCACCTGCCGCCGCCTACTACGCCAACTGTGCCGCTGCCCGCGCCGCCGGTGCTGCCCCGATCTTCGCCGGCCAGGCAGGTTACCGGGCCGGCCTGGACCGCGATTCTGACGGCGTCGCCTGCGAACGCTGACCCATTGACTTGGGGTTCTCACACCCCATGTGCATCACCATCACAACCATTTCCTAGGGGGAAACATGACACATTATCCGGATCATCAGTACGCGCCCGCCCGGCCGCAGCAGCGCTGGAAACCAACCGTGCTTTTCTGGATTGTGGCGGCTGTGCTGCTGCTCCTGCTGATTCCGTTCGCCCTGGTGGGTGGGCTGGGAATGGTGCTGTTCATTCTTGGGCTTGCTGCCCTGCTTACCGGGCTTTATGCGTTTCTCTTCAAAAGGCGGTCCTGGGTGGGACTGCCACACCGCAGGTCCGGCGCGCTGGTAGCTGTTTCCGGATTTGTCGCACTGATCCTGGGTGCGGGCGTAGTGGGTGCTACAGCTGCCCCACGGGTGGAGACCGACAAGGCAACTCTGGTCAGTCCCGTTGAGCAGCGGTCCGCAACGGCTACCCCCACGCCCACACCTACTGCCACCAACCCGGCCAATTCCACCTGCACCACTGCTGCTGCAACGCGGAAGTACAACAGCCAGACGCTCACTTGCACTGTGGGAACCGACCAGCGTCTGGTCTGGATGACCGAGGCTGATTCAAAGCGCGTCCTTGCCGAGAAGGCTGTGGCGGAACAGGCTGCTGCGGAGAAGATAGCGGCGGAAAAGGCCGCTGCTGAGCAGGCCGCCGCCGCACAGGCCGCGGCGGAGAAGGCCGCTGCGGACAAGGCTGCAGCCGACCAGGCCGCCGCTCAGCAAGCTGCCGCTCAGCAAGCTGCCGCAGAACAAGCTGCCGCAGCTCAGGCGGCCGCCGCCCAAGCAGCGGCGGAGCAGGCGGCACGGGATGCTGCTGCCCGCCAGGCTGCACCCGTTGCCCCCGCGGCCCCGGCGCCGTCGTCCGTTTATTACGCCAACTGCGCAGCTGCCAAGGCAGCGGGAGCAGCACCGCTGTATCGGGGCCAGCCAGGCTACCGGCCGGGGATGGATGGCGACTCCGACGGGGTGGCCTGCGAGCGCTGACCACCTGCGCCCAGCAACACGATGCCGTGGATACCCTCGCAGGGTGTCCACGGCATTTTTGTTTGGTTGGTCCCGGCGTCCCACATGTCAGTGCGACGTCAGTTCACGCATCAGTCCGAGCTGTCCCAGGAACTCCACCTGGTCGAAGTAGAAGTGGTGGGACGTGATTTCGCCTCCTTCGACCCGGGCGATATCGCAGCTCCGGACCCTGATCTGCTTACCTGTCGCCGGCATTGTCTCGCCGGTGGGCAGGCTCAGCGGCCCGGTGTTCGTCCCGATGACGAAGCCCTCGTCAATGGCCACGTTCCCGGCCTCGTAGCTGTCACCGTGCTCGTACCGGACGTCGGGCATGGACTCCCAGAAGTGGAAGAGGTAGTTGGTAATGGCGTCGCGGCCGGTCAGTTCCCCTTCGTCGGGGGTGTAGGCAACAGCGTTGGCGGCGTAGCACCGGGCCAGCGTCTCTTTGTCTTTTTCGTCCATGGCCGTGGTGAGACGGTCCATGACTTCGCGTGCCTGTCCCATTGTGGACCTCCAATTTTTGGGCGGCCTCACGGAAGCGGGGGCCGCTTCGTGGATTGGCTTCGGCTGCTGCCGGAACCACTTTAATTGCACGTCCGCCGCAATTTGCTGTCAACGGACAGGGCTACCCTGCTTCAGAACGGCAGCGTCACCAGTGCCAGCAGGGCCGGAACGGTGGCGCCCAGGGTGCCCGGGATGCTGTCGCCCTTCTTCGGATAGTGGCCCAGCATGTCCGCCAGGAACATGGCCGGAGCGGTCAGCACCATGTTCAGGCAGCAGTAGACCACCAGGGTGTAGCCCACCACCACGTAGCCCGTGTTCACCGCGGCCACCCCCGCCAGGACTCCCAGGCCGATCACCAGGTTCCGGAACCCGGTGGGGATGGCCCACATCATCACGGCCGGAACGTTCCGCGGCGGTGTACTCAGGAACTTCTGCGCCCACGGCCGGTGCATCAGGAAGCTTTCCAGCGGGAACACCGCGATGTACACCACGGCGGCGAGGACCGCGAAGATCTGGGATACGGCGTTCATGAAGGAAGAGTACGACGGCGGTACTCACCTTCCCCATCCCCTGCGAGGGTGTTCCGGGGTGCCCTGGTAATCCCCGCTTTGGGGGATTGCGGTGCGGCCACCCGGGCGGATACTGGAGCTATGTGGGAGGAGCGCGCTGAGCGTGCCCGGCGGGACATCGCCGCCCTGGCCACCAGCGGAATGAACCTGGCGGACCTCTACCCTGCGGCGCTCGCCGTGGTGCAGCGGACGGTGCCGTTCGATCAGGGGTGCTGGGCCGGCGTCGACCCACAGACCCTGGTGATGACGTCCATCACCAACTGGAAGCCGTGGCCGGTGCGGAAAGAGGAATTCGTGGAGTACTCGGCCCGTTTCGCCGAGACGGAATATGCGGGCAACGAACCGAACACCTTCGCCCAGCTGCTGCGGCGTCCCCGTCCCATTGCACGCATGTCCGACGCCCCGCACCGGGAGGTGGTCCGCAGTGTCCGGATCAATGACCTGCTCAAGCCGCAGGGCCTGGAGCACGAACTGAGGGCGGCCTTCCGGGTGGACGATACCTGCTGGGGTGTGGGCAGCATCTTCCGCGATGCCGGACGGGACTTCACGGACCGCGAGGTGGAATTCCTGGCGGCGGTGACAGCCACCCTGGCGGCCGCCACCAGGATCGCGGTGAGGGCAGGGCACCCAACCAGGGCCGCCGCCGTCGGACCCGTGATTGTGATCGCGGGCCGGCACGGGGAACTGAAGGCGGCAACCCCCGCCGCCGCTTCTTGGCTGGCGGAGGTGGAGGACGCCTCACCGGGCCGCTTCAGCATGGTGCTGTATTCGGTGGTGGCGCAGGCTTCCGCGGCCGTTTCGGGCACGGCTCGGGCCAGGATGCGCGACGCCGGGAACAACTGGGTGGTGCTGCAGGCCAGCCGCCTGATCACCGGTGACGATCCCGAGCAGATGGTGGTCACCGTGGAGCCCGCCACCACCCATGACCTGGCCACCCTGCTGCTGGCCGCGTACGGCGTCACGGCACGCGAACAGGAGGTCTGCCTGGAGGTGCTGTCCGGCAACCCGACGGCGGACATCGCCCGGCACCTGTTCATCTCCCCGCACACTGTGCATGACCACCTGAAGTCGCTCTTCGAGAAAGTGGGTGTGGGCAGCCGCGGCGAACTGGTGGCCAGGCTGGTGGCCTGAGTCCCCGGCGCTGCCCTGGAAACGCGCCACGGCGCCAGTACTGTACGGCTCTTCCTCGCCGGTGCGGGCGCTTGTATGCTGTGGATCGGAGAGCCGGGAAGCCTGGTCGGCCCGCAGTCAATGCCTGCGGAACGCTTTGGCGCCGCCAAGGGCGTTCGCGTGACGAGCCAAGGAGCGGACTGCCGATGAATGCAGCAGCACAACCCGTTATTGAAGCCCGCGGCCTGGTCAAGGACTTCGGCAGGACCCGGGCGCTGGACGGCCTCAACCTGAGCGTGGCGCCGGGGGAAGTGCACGGATTCCTGGGTCCCAACGGCGCCGGCAAATCCACCACGCTGCGGATCCTCCTGGGCCTGATCCGCCCTACCGCGGGCACCGCCCGCGTCTTCGGGCTGGACCCGTGGGCCGACCCGGTGGCCGTGCACCGGGACGTTGCCTACGTTCCGGGCGACGTGAGCCTGTGGCCGAACCTTTCAGGCGGCGAAGTCATCGACCTCCTCACAGGCCTGCGCGGCGGTGCCGACGACAAACTGCGCCGCGACCTCATCGCGGAGTTCGAGTTCGATCCCCGCAAGAAGGCCCGGACCTATTCGAAGGGCAACCGGCAGAAGGTCGCCCTGATAGCGGCCTTTGCCCGCCCTGCGCGGCTGTACCTGCTGGATGAGCCGAGCGCCGGCCTGGACCCGGTGATGGATGCCGTGTTCCGGCGCCAGATTGCGCGGGTCAGCCGGGATGGAGCCACCGTTTTGCTGTCCAGCCACATCCTCAGCGAAGTGGAACAGCTCTGTGACCGGGTGACCATCATCCGTGCCGGGACAGCCGTGGAAACAGGCACCCTGGGCGAGCTGCGGCACCTGCAGCGCACGCATTTCCGCGTCACCGGGCTGGCTGATCCGGCACGGCTGGCTGGGATGCCCGGCGCCCACGGGGTGAGCATCGCCGGCAGCGCCGCGGAGTTCGACGCCGACCCCGGGGACCTCGGGGCTGTCCTGGCCGGCATCGCGGAACCGGGGATTAGCGGCCTGTCGGTGGCTCCGCCGTCGCTGGAGTCGCTGTTCCTGCGCCACTACAGCGACGGCAACGGGGGACAGCAGACGGGTGGAAAGCGGGCCGGCAACGGCAAGGACAGCAGCGAGCGCACGGACAGCGGGGTGCTGTGATGTCCGGGGTGCTGCGGCTGCTCCTGTTCCAATCCCGGCGGGACAGGGTGGCGCTGCCGGTCTGGATCCTGGGCATCACCCTGCTCAGTTTCGCCACCTCCACCGCCGTCGCCACCCAGTTCGGGGATGAGGCAGCGCAGGCTGCCATCCTCACCCTGGCGGCAGCGAATCCGGCGTTCCTCTTCCTCCGCGGCCTGCCGGACGGAACCGGCGTGGGCGCGGTGGTGTTCTTCCAGGGCTACGCGTTCACCGCAGTCCTGGCCGGCCTGATGAGCACCTTCCTGGTGGTGCGGCACACGCGCTCGGATGAAGAGCTGGGACGGGCCGAACTCCTCGGTTCGGTGCCCATCCCGCGGGCCGCGTCCCTGGCGGCAACGCTGCTGCTGGGAACCGCGGCCAACCTGGTGCTGGCCGTCCTTGTGGCCGGTGCCTTTGTTGCGGCCGGACTGCCCGCGGCCGGTTCGGCTGCGGCGGGTGCCGCCGTCGGGGGCGTGGGCATCTTCTTTGTGGCACTTGCGGCCGTGGCCGCACAGGCACTGCCCTCGGGACGGAGCGCGAACGGTGCCGCCGCGGGACTGGTCGGCGTGGCCTACCTGGTCCGCGGAATCGGAGACGCGCTTGGGACCCCCTCAGCTGACCTGCTGCACGTTACGAGTGCCTGGCCGTCGCTCCTCTCGCCCATCGGCTGGGGCCAGCGCACGCGGCCGTTCACCAGCCCGGACCTGGCGTTCCTGCTGGTTCCGCTGGCTGCCGCGGCCGTCCTGGGCACCGTGTCGTTGATGGTCCGACGGCGGCGGGACGTGGGTGCCAGCCTGCTGCCCGAGCGTGCCGGCAGGGAGCGCGCAGGGGTAGACGGCACCTCCTTTGTGGGCCTGGCGTGGCGCCTTCAGCGGGCCACGGTGGCTGGCTGGTGCATTGCGGCGGGAGCCCTGGGTGCCGTGGCGGGTGCCCTTGGCCCGGCAGTCACTGAGACGGTATCCAGCCTGGGGCCGGTGAAGGAGATGATCGAGCGGCTGGTGCCCGGCGGGCAGGCCGGACTGATCGACGTGTTCGTCACGGCGCTGCTGGGCATGGCCGGGGTGTTCGCGGCCGCCGCCGGGATCCAGGCAGTCCTCCGGATGCGTGCCGAAGAGGCGGAAGGCAGGGCGGAGATCCTCCTGTCAGCGCCGGTATCCCGTGCCCGCTGGCTGGGCGCCAACCTGTTCGTCGCCGCGGTCTCCGCCGCCGTGGTCTCCACGACGGCGGGAGCCGCTGCCGCCGTCGGCCTGGCTGTCTCAGGGACCTCCGATGGGCCCGCCTGGTCACTGGTGCCGGCGGCGCTGGCGCACGTCCCCGCAGCCCTGGTGTTCCTGGCCGCGGCCGCGGCCGCCTTCGCGCTGGCACCGCGGCTGAGCATCCTGGTGGCGTGGGGCGTGCTTGCTGTGGCCATTGTCCTGGGCGAGTTCGGGGAGCTGTTCGGCCTGCCGGCGTGGCTGCAGGACGCGAGCCCGTTCCGGCACTCCTCCGCCATGCCGGTGGAATCCTTCAACCAAGCGGGGGCGGCGGGCCTGCTCCTGGTCGCGGCGGCCGGGGCCGCCCTGGCAGCCTACTTCCTGCGCAGGCGGGACCTGGCAGCATGATGCCAACACTCCTCACCGGGACAAGGACCCTAGCACCATGAAGATGATGCTGCTGACCGCCGGGACGCGCGGCGACGTGGAACCCTTCTTTGCCCTGGCGCGTGCCGCCGCGGCCCGGGGGCACCAGGTCCGGATTGCCATTCCGGAAAACTCCGGCGCGGACACCGCCGGCCTGGACACCGTCAGCCTGCGCATGGACTTCGCACGGCTCGTCAGTGACCAGGGGGTTTCTCCCCGGGCTGCGGCCAGGACCTTCCGGACAGTGATCCGGCCCGCCGTTGGCCAGCTTCTCTCCGCGGCCGTGGAGCACATCGTGGCCTACGCCCCGGATGTGGTGGTCTATCACCCGAAAGTCCTCAGTGCTCCGGCCGCGGCCCGCAGGCTGGGGGTCCCGTCAGTGCTGGTGGAGACCGTGCCTGCGCTGACGCCCACCAGGGAGTTCCCGTCGCCCATCATTCCCGCGGCCAGCCTGGGCCCGCTGAACCGGGCCAGCTACGCACCGGCTAGGGCGGCCACACTGATGTTCAAGCGGGAACTGAAAGCTTCCCTGGACCTGCTGCCGCCAGGACGCATACCGGCAACGGAAACCCGCGCCACACTGATCCCCGTCAGTCCCCACCTGCTTCACCGCCCGTCCGATTGGCCGGCGTCGGTGCACCTTACGGGCCACTGGGCCGAAAAGCCCGCGGCCGCGGAGATCGACAACGAGCTGTCGGCTTTCCTGGACGGCGGGGACTTTGTGTACGCGGGGTTCGGGTCCATGAAGGCCGGCGACGCCGGGGCCCGGGGCGGGGCGATTCTTGAGGCGGCCCGGAGGAACGGCCTGAGGGCGCTGGTTGCCACGGGCTGGGGAGGTATCGACGTTCCGGCGGCTGCGATGGGCGGCGACGTCCTGGTCAGAAAATCGGTGGCCCACCACCTGGTCCTGCCACGCGCCGCGGCCGCCATCAACCACGGCGGGGCGGGAACGGTCCATGCCGTGGCGCGGGCAGGGGTTCCGTCCGTGGTGGTGCCGTTCATCGCTGACCAGCCGTTCTGGGGAGCGGTCCTGCACCGGCGCGGCCTCGGCCCACAGCCCGTCCCATACCGGAAACTCACCGCGGACAAGCTCGCCCGTGCCCTTGGCGAGGCAGAAAGCTGCCGTGGCCAGGCCGCGCGCACCGGTGAGCTGATGCGCGCAGAGGACGGGACCGCCGTCGCGCTTGGTGTCCTGGAAAACTTGGCGGGTGCGTAAGCGCCCGTACCCGGAAAACCGCACTTCCTCCCCGGAACCCAAGGCGGCACTCTGTTCGACTTCGAGGATCTGCGCCCGGATGCTCTTCATGGGTTCCCAGCCTCCACCGTCACCGGTGGCGTCAATCTACGCCCGGCTGTCCTGCCGCGGGAGTGACCCGGATCCGGGAGATGCGCAGCCGGTCCATCGCCGTCACGGTGAGCGCGTGGCCGGCCACCTCCACGCTGTCACCCACCCGGGGGAGCCGGCCCAACCGGTCGATGACGTACCCGGCCACGGTCTCGTAGTGGCCCTCCGGCAGTTCGATGCCGGATGCGGTTTCGAACTCCTGCAGGATCAGGGCGCCGTCCACGTCCACCGTCCCGTTGGCCCGGATGATGCGGTCCTCGGCGTCCACGCCGGTGTCGTACTCGTCGTAGATCTCGCCCACCAGCTCCTCCACCAGGTCCTCCAGGGTGACGATGCCGTCCGTGCCGCCGTACTCGTCCACCACCAGCGCGATGTGCTGGCCCAGCCGGCGCATCCGGGACAGCGAGGGCAGCACCTTGTTGGTGCCCGGCAGCGGAAGGATCTCCCGCGCGATACCCCGGACCGGACCGTCGTCGTACTCTCCGTCGCGGGGCATGAGGTCCCGGATATGGACAAAGCCCAGGACGTCGTCAGGCGTTTTGTCCATGACGGGATAGCGCGAGAACGGGCCGTCCCGCACCATGCTGCGCGCCTCGGCGATGCTCATGCTGCCGTTGATGAAGGTCACCTCGGTGCGCGGGCGCATCACCTCCTGCAGCGAGCGCTCGCCGGCGCCGAACACGTCGTTGAGGATGCTGCGGCTGTGTTCCTCCAGCATGTCGCTCTCGGCCACCATGTCCCACAGTTCCTCGGAGCTGATGCTTTCCTGCTTGGCGTGGGGGTCGCCGCCGAAGAGCCGCACCACCGCGTTCGTGGAGACGGACAGCAGCCAGACGGCGGGCCGCATGATGTCGGAGAGGACGCCCAGCGGCGGTGCCAGGACCCTGGTGAAGCCGACGGCGCTCTGCATGGCCAGGCGCTTGGGCACCAGTTCGCCGAGCACAAGGGAAAGGTACGCCACCAGCAGCGTCATGCCGATGAAGGCGACTGGTTCGGCGGCGGAACCGAAGCCGATGCCTTCCAGGAGGGGCTCGACGTCCGGCGCGATGGTGGAGGCGCCATAGGCGGCGGAGAAGAATCCGGACAGGGTGACACCGATCTGGACGGTGGACAGGAACCGGTTGGGGTTGCCCGCCAGTGCGGCGATCCGCGCCCCGCGCTTCCCGGATTTCTCCAACCGCCGGACCTGGCTCTCGCGGAGGGACACCAGCGCCATCTCCGTGCCGGCGAACACCCCGCCCAGCAGCACAAAGAAGAGGACCAACAGAAAATTGAGCAGGGTGGCACCGTCCATGATCAGACACTACCGAATGAAGCCGCGGGTTACGCTCCGGGGCTTTGCGGCGTAGGGTCTGAGGGACCATGACAGAACAGCAACCCTATGAGCTCGTGAGGCGCTACCCGCACTTCGAGCTGCGCCGCTATCCCGCCTATGCTGTGGCGGAAGTCCAGGTCAACGCGACTTTTGACCGTGCCGGGAACGCCGCCTTCCGGCACCTCTTCAACTACATCAGCGGCAGCAACACCGCACGGCAGAAGCTTGCCATGACGGCGCCCGTTATCCAGGCGCCGGGGGCGTCGCAGAAGCTGGCAATGACCGCCCCCGTGCTCCAGAGCGGCCCGCTGCAGGGCGGTGCACCCACTGATTTTTCTGTTGCTTTCGTTCTGCCCGCGGGTGTCACTGCCGAGACGGCGCCCGTGCCGCAGAATCCCGACGTGAAAATCCGTCCGGTCCCCGGCTCCCTGACCGCGGTTGTCCGGTTCTCGGGCAGCGGTTCGGAGGCTGCGTTTGCCCGGCACAACGAGGGGCTGCAGGCGGCGCTCAACCTGGTAGGGCTGGCGCCGGTGGGTCCGCCCCGGTTCGCCCGCTTTGATCCGCCGTTCAGGCCGTGGTTCCTCCGCCACAACGAGGTGCTGCAGGACGTCGCGGACGCTTAACTGAATGACGACGGCGGGTGCTGCGTGCCGCCGTCGGACCCGCCCTTGGTGGTTCCTGCTTTGGCCAGGAGTGCGCTGGTCAGGACGCGCGGTCCTTCGCCAGGAACCGGCGCAGGACGGTGGCCGTCAGCCAGGTGACCAGGCTGCAGGCCGCGGCGCCCCAGAGGATGTCCGTTACGGCGACGACGGCGGGGAAGTCCTTGAGCACGGCAAACGCCGTCAGCGCCCAGGTGGCGTAGGTGAAGAAGCCGAACAGCGCCGCGCCCGTGACCCGCTGCCGCATGGTGGCGTGTGCGTCGTTGGGCCGGACGCCGTAGTGCACCATCCCGGCCACGAAGATGAGGTAGAAGGCCACGGCGCCGGCAGCGTTGGGCCTGGGGGCAATCAGGTGGCCGATCTGGCTTTGGTAGAGGTTGCTCGCCACGAAGCTGATCCAGACGAGGTCCAGCACAGCGAAGATCACGGCGGTGACCGCGTAGGAAATCAGCCATCTCTTGGTCCGGGTGTTCATGCTTGGCTCCTTGACTCGGCGTAGAGGTTCTCCACAATGTGGCGGGCGCGTTCGGTGAATGCAGTGCGTTTGAGTTTCATGGTGGGTGTGACCATTCCGTTGGCCTCGCTGAGGTCGGCAAGCAGCAGCACGAACTTACGCACCTGCTCGGAGCGGGCCAGCTTGGCGTTCGCGGCAGTGACCGCCTTGCCGATGGTGCTGAGGAGGCGCGCGTCCTCGATTTGGACGGCGCCGCCGTCGTCCGGGATCCTCAGCCCGGCGAGATCGTTGATGCCCTCGCGTTCGGCCCACGCCGTGACGGACTCGGCGTCCAGCAGCACCAGGCCGCCCAGGTACGGTTTGCCCTCGCCCACCATGACGGCGTGGGCCACCAGCGGATCGCCCTCCACATAGCCTTCCCAGATGGCCGGGGTGATGGTCTTGCCGCCGGCGGTGACGATCACGTCCTTGATCCGGCCCTTGAGGGTGAGCCGTCCCAGCTCGTCGAGCTCTCCGAGGTCCCCTGTGTGGAAGTACCCGTCCGTGAACGCGCCCTGGTTGTCCGCCGGCCTGCGGTAGCCGGCGAACACGCCCACGCCGCGGGCCAGGACCTCGCCGCGGTCAGAGATGCGCACGGCGGTTCCGGGCATCGGGACGCCCACCGTTCCGGCGCTGATGGCGTCCGGCATGTTCCCGGTGAGCGGCGCGGTAGTTTCCGTGAGGCCGTAGCCCTCGATGACGGCCAGGCCCAGGCCGCGGAAGAACAGGGACAGCTCGGCATCCAGCGCGGCGGCACCGGAAAGCAGGTAGTCCAGGCGGCCGCCCACCAGCGCGCGGAGACGGGCGTAGAAGAGGCGGTCGAACACGGCGTGCCTGGCACGCAGGCTAAGCGGGACGCGGACGGAGGGGTCGGCGTCGTGCGCTTCGGCGAACCGGCCCCACTCCACAGCGGCCTGCTGCGCCGCAGCCCACACCCGCCCAAGGTGTTTCCGGGCCGCGGCGGCGGCAGCGGACGCCTGGATCTTTTGGAGCACGCGGGGGACCACCACCAGGAACGTGGGCTTCAGGACGCCGAGGGCGGGCACCACGTCCTTGGGATCGGAGAGGTGGGCGATGCGCATGCCGTTGGCCAGGCAGATCAGCTGCAGGCCGCGGGCCAGCACATGGGCCATGGGCAGGAAAATGACGGTGTTGCCGCCTTCACGGACCACGCCCGTATAGGCGGCGCCCACGTTGAGCACCTGGCCCACGAAGTTGCCGTGGGTGATCAGGGCGCCCTTGGGGGCTGCGGTGGTACCGGAGGTATAGACGATGGTGGCGACCGAGTCCAGGTCCGGCAGCAGGCGCCGCTCCTCAACGGCGCTGTCCGGGACGGCGGCGCCGCGCTGCGTCAGCTCGGCGAGGTCCGCACCGGGACGTGCGTCCATGGTCCAGACGCCCAGGTTGGTCCGCCCGGCCTGTTCAAAGCCCTGTTCCAGCAGGAGGGCATGCCCGGCGGTGCCGGCGATGGCAAGGCGGACGGCGGCGTCGTCGAGGACCGCGGCCACCTGGGGCAGGGCAGAGGTTTCGTAGACGGGGACCACGACGGCGGCGGCGAACCACGCAGCCATGTCCGCCACCGCCCACTCGTACCGGGTGGGGGACATGATGGCGAGGGATTCGCCGGGCTGCAGTCCGGCGGCGATGAGGCCTTTGGCCAGGGCGCGCACCTCCTCGACGAACTGCCGGGTGGTCACCTGGCGCCACGGATCCGTGATGGCGCCTTCCGGGGCGCGCACCTCGAAGGCAACGTGGTTCGGGGACGTCCTGAACCGCTGCATCAGCAGCTCCGTGGCGTTCCGGTGGCTGGACGGTTCAACCAGCAGCGGGGTGGAGAACTCTCTCAAGCGGTGTCCTTTGGTGTAAGTGTGTGCAGGTGGTCCTGCATGAGGCGCTGGGCGGTGTGGAGGAACCCGGCCACGGCGTCCTGCTGGGCGGCCGGCAGCGATTCGATGTGCCGGTTGGTGGCGTCCATGAGGGGCCGCATCAGGTGCATGATGTCCCGGGATGCCGCGGCCGTGGCGCTGACGTGGACATGGCGGCGGTCGCCTTCGCTGCGGAGGCGTTCGGCGTAGCCCCGGGTTTGCAGCCGGTTGACGATCGCAGTGGTTGTGGCGGCCGTGGCGCCCAGCTTCACAGCGAGAGTTCCCACCGTCATGGGTCCGGACTGGGACAGGGCGGAGAGGGCGCGGTAATCGGTGAGGTTCAACCCCAGCCTGCCTGCCACTTCGCGTTCGGTTTCGTTGGCCAGTGCCAGCACGGCCTGAAGGGCGACGGCGGCCGGATGGTACGTAGGTGTGCCCATGGTTCCTCCTCTCCTTCGCTAGTCTATATAGTAATTAGATAAGCTTGTAATCAAATCAGTTTGAAGAGGCGATTGTGCCGGTGCCTCTTGCGGCTCCCGGCGCGGCGTGGGAAAGGAACATCCTTATGAAGGATTCGGACCGTAAGGCGCTCATCATTTTTGTGGTTGCGGTGCTGGTGGGGGCTCTCGTTGCCGTCGCCGGCAGCCAGGGTGGTGCCACCGTGGGCGGCTTCCCGTTGTTCGGCCTGGGGGTGGCGGCGGCGTTCCTCATCCAGTGGCTGGCCTTTATCCCCGCGTTCAAGGCGCAGACCGAAAAGTACTACGACCTCACCGGCGCCCTGACCTACATCTCCATCACCGTCCTCCTGGTCCTGCTGACTCCCGGCGTTGATGCGCGGGGGCTGCTGCTCGCTGCCATGGTGGTGGTGTGGGCGGGGCGGTTGGGAAGCTTCCTGTTCCGGCGCGTCAGCAAGCACGGCAAGGACGACCGCTTCGACGAGATCAAGCCGTCCTTCCTCCGCTTCCTGAACACCTGGACCGTGCAGGGGCTGTGGGTGGTCCTTACCGCGGCCGCGGCCTGGATCGCGATCACTTCCGCCACTCGGGTGGGCCTGGACTGGTGGGCATTGGCGGGCTTCCTGGTGTGGGCTGTTGGCTTCGGCATCGAGGCTGTGGCGGACAGCCAGAAGGGCCGGTTCAAGGCGGACCCGGCCAATGAGGGCAGGTTCATCTCCACGGGCCTGTGGTCCAAGTCCCGGCACCCCAACTACTTCGGCGAGATTGTGCTCTGGATCGGCGTGCTCCTGATCGCCGTGCCGGTACTGGAGGGGTGGCAGTGGGTGGCCCTGCTGTCCCCGGTCTTCGTGGCGCTGCTGCTGATCAAGGGCAGCGGCATCCCGCTCCTGGAGAAGAAGGCGGACAAGAAGTGGGGCGGCGAGCGCGAGTACGAGGAATACAAGAAAAACACCCCGGTCCTGATTCCGAAGCTCTAGGACAATTCTCCGGAACCTGCTGCTGATAGGGGCGCTGGGCCCTAGGAGACTGCTGAAATATCCGCTGGTTTAGGCGCGTCGGCTGGACTGGTGAG
>NZ_JCAXEF010000007.1:0-207432 GCF_059758765.1 Pseudarthrobacter sp. GQ63 | reverse complement strand
TCACAGCCCGCCAGACTGGCCATCCCTGGAACGGTCCCGGGTGAGGGGATCGCCTGCCATGGGATCGTCGGCAAGGTCGCGGTCGCCCAGCGGATCATCGGCAATCCGGTTGCCGGACCACGGTTCTTCGACCAGCTGCGGGCTGTCCAAGGGACTGGCGGGTCGCGTGGGGTCGGAGTAGCTGCTGCCTGGCGCGCCGCCGTCGTATCCTGCCGTTGTGGTGGCCGGGCCGGGAAGTTGCACCGGAGGGGGCGGTACGGTGCCGCCCGC
Organism: Pseudarthrobacter sp. GQ63; assembly: GCF_059758765.1. Taxonomy (NCBI): domain Bacteria; kingdom Bacillati; phylum Actinomycetota; class Actinomycetes; order Micrococcales; family Micrococcaceae; genus Pseudarthrobacter; species Pseudarthrobacter sp. GQ63. The sequence continues at coordinate 207,162 of NZ_JCAXEF010000007.1, read as the reverse complement.
GGGCACATAGGACTCGGTGTACCGGTCACCGTACGGCGTGCCGGAGTAGAGCCCCGCCGTGCCAGTGGTGCCGCTGGTGGGCGAAGACTCCGGTGCCCCGGCTGTCAGGCCGCGGGTGAGCCGGCCGGCCAGGACGCCCGCACCCGCTGCAAGCAGCAGGAAAGTTCCGGGGTTGTTGCGGGCGAACCGCTGGACCTCGCCGAGAATGTCGCCCGGCTGCTTGTTCTCCAGCCAGGACGCCATGGAAGAGGTGCGCTCCGCAGCCTGCCGGACCAGGTCGCTGGCCATGCCCTGCTGGTTCGGAGCGGTGGCCATGCTGTGCAGCTGGCTGGAGATATTGCGCATGCCTTCTGCGGCCTTCTGCTGCTGGGTCCCAGCCTGGCTTGTCAGGCCCGACTTCGCCTGGTGCAGAAGATCCTGCGCGCTGTGCTTCGCCTCGGACGCAACGTGCGCGGCTTCTTCCTTGGCGGTCTGGGCAACGTTCTGGGCCGAGCCCTTCGCCGTGCGGGCGACGTCAGCCGCTTCTTCCTTGGCCGCATCCTTGCGGGAGGTCCCCGTGCTGTCGCCGGCCTGGCCTGCACCGTACTGGGGAGTGGCGGCTGACGGGAAAGTGGCGGCGGACCGCTCACCCGGAATTCCTGTAGAGGCCGGTGGAGCCGTGGTAGCGGGATCCTCGGGCCATTGGTTCTCTGTCATCTTCGCTCTCTCTTTCCAAGAAGGCCGGTTGTTGATCAAGAACCAGCAGTACTGGCCGTAAAATAATAAGCATGATTACTAATAAAAGGTAAGTACCCTTGCTAAGCGAGTTCTAAACGGATCCAACAGAGTCAGCCGGAAGGGCGCAGGCCGGTCCGGTCACGTCAAGTGGAAAGTGGTGGGTAGTGTGGAAACAGCTCCATGGGTTTGGGTAGTCGTTGCCGTAGTTGTGGTGGTGCTGATAGTGCTGCTGTTGCTGGCCAGCGGAAGGCGCCGGAAGGCGATCCAGCAAAAGCGTGACGACGAACACCGGGAGAAGGCTGCGGAAATCCGCCGCGAGGCCGAGGCGAAGGAACTTGACGCCCGGGAGCGTGAAGCGAAAGCGACGCGTGCCAAAGCGGATGCAGAGCAGGCCCAGGTGGACGCAGCCAGGCTGCGCCAGCAGGCTGACCAGCAGGCAATGGAGGCCAAGGCACTCCGCGACGATGTGAATGAACGGGCGCGGAAAGCGGACGAGCTCGACCCCGATGTCCACGGCGACCGCCGCGGTGATGTGAACCCGGACCGCCGGGACCGCAGCAACCGCGAGCGAGCCGGCCACGAGGGCGTGGGGGATGGCACCACTGACGCGGCCCGCGGCGCTGATGACCGGGGCGTCCGCGGGGCCGAGCCCCGTGACGGCGTCCGGGACGAGGTGGCCCATGACGGCGTCCGGGACGACGGGGTGCAGAATGACCGCCCCGGCCAGGGTCCTAACCGTGACCGGAGCAGCCGCCGTGACCGGGAGGAACCCCCCTCGGGTATCTAGTCCACGGGCGGTACCGGTTTCCTTGGCTTGAGCACGGGGGAGGGAGTTACTCCTTCCCCCGTTCCCATGCCCCGGAGCACGGCCCTGACCGCATCGGTGGCCGGTATCGTTGGCTCCCAGCAAAGAATCCGGCGGGCCCGGCCCGTGTCCATGATGGGGGCGCCGGCAGCCATCTCCACCCATCCGGAGTCTGTGGGTTGGAGCCGCAGCCGCCACGTCAGGCCGACGATCTTGTGAAGCAGTCCCATGGGAATGGGGAGGATCCTGCGGGCGCCTACAATGCGGGCGAGCTCCTGCGGCGTCAGTACCGGCTCCGCCGCAATGTTGAAGGCCCCGGATGCGCGCTGGTCGATCACACGCCAGTAGGCATCCGCCACGTCATCAGCGTGCACCGCCTGGAAGACCAGGTTGTCCGGGGCGGGCAGCAGCGGAATCCGAAGTTTCCCCGGCAGGAGACGCGGCAGGAGCCGGCCGAGAAAATACCTGCCGATTTCACTTCCGGCATCGGACTGGAAAATCAGCCCTGGCCGGAGCCTTGCCACCGAGATGCCCGGCTCCGCTGCCATGAACGCGTCCAGGGCTGCTTCCTGCTCCGCCTTGTGCCGGCTGTAGTGCGAGCCCGCCATGCCGTTGACCGGCCAGGATTCGTCGCGTCGCTGATCTTTGGGCGCCTTGCTGTAGGCACCAACGGAAGAGGCGCACACCACCTGTTTCACCCCGGCCCTGGACGCTGCCGCGAGCACGTTCCTGGTGCCCGTCACATTGGTGCGGTACAGCTTCTCCAAATCCCGGTTGGGCTGGATCTGCCAGGCCAGGTGGACAACGGAATCCACACCTTCCAGGGCGGCATCAAGCTGGGCGCGGTCACCATCCAGGCCGATGTCCAGGGTGTGCCATTCAACGCCGGAGAAGGGTTCCCGGCCGGTGTCTGGGCGGCGCCTGCTGATGCCCGTCAGTTTCAGGCTTCCCGGCTTTTCAGACAACTGGGACTGCAGCCTGCGGAGGAGTGCTGTTCCGGCGTTTCCGCTGGCACCCGTGATGGCGATGTGCATGGCAAGGACTCCTCGGCGTGGCCTCTCGGTACGGCTGACATACCGAGCCTATATCCGGGAACCATTGTTTTATAAGCAACCTTATGATTTCCTACTTCTAAGTCTTGCCGCAGGCTTTCGGACCCCTACCCGAGGGAACCAACGACAATGCCCGAATACTTTCCCGCACTTGCCGTGGATACGATGCCCGTCCACCAGCACCAGCCAGAACTCGCGGAAACAAGCCCGTCCGGCATCAGAGCGGGGCGGCTGCACCAGACCTTCGAAAACGACTTAGTCCTCCGCTACCTGGACCTGGCTGAAGCGCTGGCCGCCCGGTTTGAGGCCCGCGGACGCGAGCGCGCGGACCTGAACCAGGTGGCCTACCTTGGGCTCGTGAAGGCTGCCCGCGGTTTTGACCAGTCCAAGGGAGACAGCTTTCCCGCCTATGCAGCCCCCACCATCACGGGTGAGCTAAAGCGGTACCTGCGTGACCGCACGTGGGTGGTCCGCCCGCCACGGCACATCCAGGACCTGCGCACCCGGATGTTCCGGGCCGAGCCGGAGCTCACCCAGTCGCTGGGAAGGAATCCCAGCGTGGCCGAACTGGCAGGGGCGCTGGACGAAGATGCCGCCGCCGTGCAGGAAGCCATCTCGGCCTCGAGCAGCATGCACCCGGACTCGCTGGACGCCGTCAACCCGTACTCCGACGCGCCGTCCATCGGCGAGGTGCTGGCCTGCCCCGAGACGCCGCTGGAGCGCCTGGAGGAGCTTGCGTGCCTGCGTGATGCCATCCAGGACCTGGATCCCGCGGACAGGGAACTCCTGTACCGCCGCTACTTCTGCGAGGAAACCCAGGTGCAGCTGGGAAAGCGGCTGGGCATGTCCCAGATGCAGGTCTCGCGCCGGCTTGCCCGGGTGCTGGTGGCCCTCCAGCGCAGGCTGGAAGGCAGTGCGCTCCCGCTACCAGGGGACGAAGCACGCGGAAACACTTCGCACGGAAAGACTTCCCGGACCCGGACGGGCTAGCCGCCCGGCTCGTTTGGACGGCATCCGCAGGGCTCGGGATCCGCAGCACAGGATTCCTGCGCCACGGCATCCAGATCCCGGACACCGTCCAACCGAAATCCGGCATACCGCACCCCGCTGGGAAAACCGCAGGAAGACCCCCGTACCAAGCACAGGCACCACGGCCCTATCTTGCCTGTTCAGCGCCCAGGGACGAATAACAAACGACAGTTGAGAAAACCGTGCGGCCCTGTTTAGGGACATCGGCAGAGGGGAACAGGGAGGACATGGTAAGCACCGAAACATCCAGGCTCAGGGCTGTCCTGTTCGACCGGGACGGAACCCTGGTGGTCGATGTGCCGTACAACGGGAATCCGGACCTTGTCCGGCCGATGCCCGGCGCCAAAGACGTGCTTGACGCCTTGCGTTCCGCAGGCATAGCCACCGGGGTGGTCAGCAACCAGTCCGGCATCGCCCGGGGCATGATCTCCGCCGACGACGTCGCCCGGGTGAATGCCAGGGTGGAGGAACTGCTTGGCCCCTTCGACGTATGGGAAGTGTGTCCCCACGCTGAACAGGACGGTTGCCTGTGCCGCAAACCGGCGCCGGGCATGGTCCACAGCGCGTGCCGGAAGCTCGGCATACCGGAGTCCGGGGCTGCCCTGATCGGCGACATCGGCGCTGACGTCAGGGCTGCGGAAGCAGCCGGTGCCACGGGCGTCCTGGTCCCCACCCCCGTAACTCTTGCCGCGGAAGTGGCTGAAGCGCCGCTGGTGGCGCAGGACCTGGCCGGCGCCGTGCGCCTGCTGCAGGAGGGGCGGTGACGGGCCGCGTCCTGGTGGCGCGCCTGGACAGCATGGGCGATGTCCTGCTGGCCGGTCCTGCAGTCAGGGCCGTGGCCAACGGCCGGATTCCGGACGGCAGCAGGCCCAACCACGTTGTGATGCTCTGCGGCAGGCAGGGGGAAGCTGCCGCAGCCATGCTGCCGGGGGCCGCGGAGGTGTACAGCTGGGACAGCCCGTGGATCATGAACCCGGCACCGGCAATGACCGGCCCGCACGCGGACAGGCTCATCGACTATGTCCGGAACTCCAGGATCACCGAAGCCGTCATCCTCACGTCCTTCCACCAGTCGCCCCTTCCGCTGGCGCTGCTGCTGCGGCTGGCGGGTGTTGAGCGCATTACCGGGGCGTCCACCGATTACGCCGGGTCCCTCCTTGATGTCCGGCTGAAGCCGGGGGAGGACTTTTCCGAAGACCAGCCTGAGGCCGAACGCGCCCTGGGCATCGCGGAGGCGGCAGGGTTCAGGCTCCCGGCGGGCGACGACGGCAAGCTCCGCCTCGCCTCCGTGCCCGATGTCGCGGACCTTGTGGGGCACGGCCCATACGTGGTGGTCCATCCCGGCGCGGCCGTCCCCGCAAGGGCCTGGCCGCCGCTGCACCACGCGGCCGCCGTCGAACTCCTCCAGGGCGCGGGGCACCGCGTAGTGGTCACCGGAGGTCCCGGCGAAACGTCCCTGACCGCCACAGTGGCGGGTCCCTCGGCGCTGGACCTGGGCGGCCGGACGGACCTCACCTCGCTGGCGGGCGTCATGGCGGGAGCCGGGGCAGTCATCACCGGCAACACCGGTCCCGCACACCTCGCGGCCGCCGTCGGCACTCCCGTTGCCTGCCTTTTCTCCCCGGTGGTGCCGGCCATCCGCTGGGCACCGTACGGGGTTCCGCTGGAACTCCTGGGGGACCAGAACGCTGCCTGCCGGATGACCCGCGCCCGCGTCTGCCCGGTTCCGGGACATCCCTGCCTGGACTCCGTGTCGCCCGAGGAAGTGGTGGCAGCAGTGGAACGGCTGATGGGTGGAGTGAGCTCTTTCAGTACCCACGTCAGTACCCGGAGAAAGGCCCGCAACAGATGAGAATCCTGCTCTGGCATGTCCACGGTTCCTGGACGGACGCCTTTGTGCGCGGCCGTCACGAGTATCTTCTCCCTGTCCTGCCCGGCGGTGGGCCGTGGGGGCTTGGCCGTGCCCGCAGGGACTGGCCCAAATCAGTGCGGGAGGTGGAGCTGGCGTCGCTGGACGCCGAAGCCGTGGACGCCGTCGTCCTGCAACGCCCGGAGGAGATCGACGAAGTTGCGCGGGTCCTGGGCCGCCGGCCCGGCGCGGACCTGCCGGCAGTGTACGTGGAGCACAACACCCCCAAGGGCGACTTCCCCTTCACAAGGCACCCGCTCGCGGACCAGCGCGGCATCCCGCTGGTCCACGTAACGCACTTCAACCGGCTCGCCTGGGACAACGGGTCTGCGGTGTCAACGGTGATCGAGCACGGAATACCGGACCCCGGGCAGCTCTACACGGGCGAGCTGGCAGAGCTCGGCGTGGTGGTCAATGAACCCATCCGGCGCGGCCGCGTGACGGGGACGGACCTGCTGCCCGCCTTCGCCTCGGTGGCACCCCTGCAGGTCTTCGGTATGAAGACCGACGGCCTCGCCGCCGCCACCGGGATCGACGCGTCCCGGCTGACCTCCCGGGGCGACCTGAAGACGCTGGAGCTGCACCGCGAACTGGCACGATGCCGGGTCTACATGCACCCGATGCGCTGGACCTCTCTGGGGCTGTCCCTCCTGGAAGCCATGCACCTGGGAATGCCCGTGGTTGCCCTGGCAACCACCGAAGCACCGCGGGCGGTGCCGCCGGAAGCGGGCGCCGTGTCCGCCGACATCGACGAGCTGCTCCGGTGTGCGCGGCGGCTGGTGTCCAATCCGGAGGAAGCACGACGACGTGGCGTCGCCGCGCGCGAGGCGGCACTCGAACGCTATGGCCTGGCCAGGTTCCAGCAACGCTGGGACGAGCTCCTGGGGGACCTGGCCGGCCATCCCCGGCGCCCGCTGGCCGCCGGCAATAACGGCCCGGACGAGCGGATCCTTGTTCCGGCGCGAGAGAGGAAGACGCCATGAGAATCTCGATGATTTCAGAACATGCCAGCCCTTTGGCGGCTTTGGGCGGAGTGGACGCCGGCGGGCAGAACGTGCACGTCGCGGCACTGTCCGAAGCGCTGGCCAGGCGCGGCCACCACGTCACCGTCTACACCCGCAGGGACGCAACGGAGCTTCCCGCCCGGGTCCGGGTGGGGCTCCGCCTGGAAGTGGTCCACGTGGAGGCCGGACCGGCACGCCACGTTCCGAAGGACGGGCTGCTGCCCTTCATGGGTGAACTCGCTGACGGTGTGGCCAGGGACTGGACCCAGCGGCCCCCGGATGTGGTGCACGGCCACTTCTGGATGTCGGGCCTGGCTGCCCTGGACGCCGCCAGGCGCCCCGCCCCCGGATACCGGATCCCCGTCATCCAGACCTTCCACGCGCTGGGAACTGTCAAGCGCCGGCACCAGGGCGCAGAGGACACCAGTCCGCAGGAACGCCGCTGGCTCGAACCGGGCGTGGGCCGGTCCGCGGACCGGATCATCGCCACCTGCTCGGACGAGGTGTTCGAGCTCAAGGCCATGGGCATCGACACCAGCAAGATCTCCATCGCCCCCTGCGGCGTGGACCTGGACTTCTTTTCCGCCGACGGTCCCACGGCTGCACGGACTGCAAGCCACCGTATCCTCTCCGTGGGCCGCCTGGTGCCGCGCAAGGGAGTTGACCTGGTGATCCGGTCGCTTCCCTACCTGCGTGAGTCAGGGTTCGACGACGTTGAGCTCCTGATCGTGGGCGGCGGCGGGGACTCCGGCGTGCTTGACGCGGATCCGGAGGTGCGCCGCCTGCTGGGCCTTGCCGCCGAACTCGGTGTGGCGGACCAGGTGCGGCTGCAGGGCCAGGTGTCCCGCGGCGAGATGCCCGGGATTTTCCGCAGCGCGGACGCCGTGGTCTGCGCCCCCTGGTACGAGCCCTTCGGCATCGTTCCGCTGGAAGCCATGGCCTGCGGCGTCCCTGTGGTGGCTGCCGCCGTCGGCGGTCTCCGTGACACCGTGGTGGACCATGGAACGGGGCTGCACGTGCCGCCCCGCGATCCGGAAGCCATCGCTTCCGCCCTGGCCATGCTGCTAAGCAATCCGTCGCTGCGGACGGAGCTGGGCAATGCGGGAAAGGTCCGCGCCCGCACCCGGTATTCCTGGGACCGGGTGGCCGCCGAAACCGAAAAGGCCTACCAGCTGGCGGTGGCAGGAGCTCCTGCCGGTGTTGCCCCGATGGAAGGAGCGGCGCTGTGACTCCGGACTGGTCCTTGCGTGATGCCGGCCTGAGGACCCTGGCCGCCCCTCAGGCGCTGCCGGCCGTCCTGCCCGGCTCCGGCTATGTTGACCCGGTCACCGCGGACGTTGTCCAGGCCCACCTGGACAACGTCCTGCCGGCGCTGGATTCGCTGCGGCGCCAGTCCTTCCGCCTAGCCGCATGGGGAGTGGACCTGGCGCACCGACTGCTGCGCGGGCAGCGCCTCCTGGCCGCAGGCAACGGCGGTTCAGCCGCGGAGGCGCAGCACCTGACTGCCGAGCTGGTGGGCAGGTTCGACGGCGAGCGTGTCCCGTTCTCCGCGATCTCCCTGCATGCCGAGTCCTCGGCCGTCACGGCGATCGCCAACGACTATGGGTACGACGACGTCTTCGCGCGCCAGGTGCGTGCCCACGGCCGCTCCGGCGACGTGCTGATGCTGCTGTCCACCAGCGGCAAGAGCCCCAACCTGCTGCGGGCCGCGGAGGTCGCGTCCCGGCTCAACATCACCACCTGGGCGCTCACGGGGGCCGGCCCCAACCCCTTATCCGACGCGTGTGACGAGGCAGTGATGATTGACGCCCTTAACGCCAATGCGCAGGAAGGGCACCTGATCGCCCTGCATGCCATGTGCCGTGCCTTCGACCTGGAAGTGGGGCGGCGCAGCACTCCCGACGCCGGGCTCCAGGGACGGGGCCGGTCATGAGGATCGTGGTGGTGGGCGACGTGATGCTGGACGTGGACCTGTCCGGGGAGGCCACCCGGCTCAGCCCCGACGCGCCCGTTCCGGTGGTGGACGTCTCCGGGGTGAAGCGGCGGGCCGGCGGCGCCGGCCTGGTGGCGCGGATGCTCGCGGAGGACGGCTGGCCCGTCACCCTGGTGACTGTCCTGGGCGACGACGACGCCGGGCGCCAGCTTGAAGCGCACCTCGCCGGGGTGCGGCTTGTGTCCGGCCCCAGCGGCCACGCCTCGCCGGTCAAGACCCGGGTCAGGGCGGGATCGCACCCGGTGGTGCGCTTTGACGAGGGCTGCGGCAATGCTCCCATTCCGGATGCCAGCCCCGCCATGCTCCGCGCGGTCGAGCAGGCAGGCGTGATCATCGTGGCCGACTATGGCAGGGGGCTGGCGGCAAATCCGCAGCTCAGGGACCTCCTGGCCCGGCTGGCCGGCAGGGTGCCCATCATCTGGGACCCGCATCCTTCCGGGCCGGACCCCGTCCCGGGAGTGGCCGTGGTGACGCCGAACGCCGCCGAGGCGGGCAAGGCCGCGCAGGCTTATGCCGGCTCCCAGGACCCGGCGACGCAGGATCCAGCGCCGCAGGATCCCGCAGTCCAGGCCGGCCGGATCCTGCTGGAACAGTGGCAGAGCCGCGCCGTCCTGGTGACCAAGGGCGAACAGGGAGCGGTCCTGCTGCGGAAGGGCAGCGGCTCCCCGCAAGCGGTGCCGGCGCCCCGGGTGGAAGCGGGTGATCCCTGCGGGGCCGGAGACCGGCTTGCAGCCAGCCTGGCGGTCCACCTCCTGGCCGGCCGCGACCTCGGTGAGGCTGCGGGGCTGGCAGTCCATGACGCGGCAGATTTCCTCGCCAACGGGGGAGTGTCCGCACTCCCGGACCACGCGTCCTCCAGTGCGCCCGCCCAGGATCCCCGGAACCACTCCGCGCCCCACAACCAGGCAGCGCCGAGGCGCCGCACCCGCGAACCACTGCTGCTGGCCCGCACGGTGCGGGAGGCCGGCGGGACAGTGGTGGCCACCGGCGGCTGCTTCGACCTGCTGCACGCCGGCCACGTCCGGTCCCTCGCCGCAGCCCGCGAACTGGGCGACTGCCTGATCGTCTGCCTCAATTCCGACGAATCCGTCCGCCGGCTCAAGGGGCCGGACCGTCCCATCATCGGCCAGCAGGACAGGGCCGAGCTTCTGCTGGCCTTGGAATGCGTGGACGCGGTGATGGTCTTCGACGACGACACACCGGTCGCCGTCCTGGAGCGCCTCCGCCCGGACATCTGGGTCAAAGGCGGGGACTACAAGGGCGCCCGCCTGCCGGAGGCCGACCTCGTGGAGCAGTGGGGCGGCCGCTGCCTGACCGTGCCGTTCCACCCTGCCCGTTCCACCACGGGCCTCGCCGACGCCCTCGCCAAGGTGGGCTGACCGCCGCTCCGCCCCATGTTTTTCGTATTCCCCATTGAAAGGAACACCATGACTGCAGAAGTGAATGCGCCCGCAACCAACACCCCCGGCCGCGTGCTCGTTACCGGAGGTGCCTCCGGACTGGGGGCTGCCGTCGTCGACGCCGTCCTCAAGGCAGGCGGCACCCCGGTGGTGCTGGACCGCGATATCAGCAGCGTTTCCGCCGTGAAGGCCTTCGAAGTGGACGTCTCGGACCGCGCGGCCGTGGAAGCGGCAGTGAAGGAAGCCGCCGAGTCGCTGGGGGGACTGGAAGCCGTGGTCACCGCGGCCGGAATCGACCGCTGCGGCAAACTGGCGGACGTCGAAGCCACGGAGTGGGAAAAGGTCATCGGAGTGAACCTCATGGGCACGGTCTCGGTGGTCCGGGCTGCCCTGCCTTACCTCAAGGCCAGCCACGGCCGGGTGGTGACTGTCGCCTCCACCCTGGGGAAGCGGGCCGTTGCCGATGCCACCGCCTACTGCGCCTCCAAGTTTGGCGTGGTGGGATTCAGCCACGCGCTGGCAGCAGAAACGGGCGGGGAAATCGGTGTGACCACCATGATCCCCGGGGGCATGAAGACCCGCTTCTTCGATGACCGCACGGAGCAGTACAAGCCGCAGGACGATTCGCGCCTCAACGACCCCGCCAATACGGCGCAGGCAATCCTCTTCGCCCTGTCACAGCCCACGGGATGCGAGGTCCGCGAGATGCTGATCTGCCATGAGGAAGAGGGCTCCTGGCCCTAAATCCAACAGACCACCAGACCGGAAACCGACGGGAGGAACACCATGCCTACCACTGCAGTCGAAACAACCACAGGCACCGAATCAGCAGAACGAGCCGGGATCACCATCCGCAACCCGCGCACCGGCGACGTCCTGTGGACCGTGCCGGAGGCCGGACCGGAGACCGTGGCCCGCGCCGTGGACGTTGCCCGGAGCGCAGCTCCGGACTGGGCCTCCACCGCTCCGTCGGAGCGGGGCGCCGCGCTCCGGACCGCCGCGCGGGCACTCGATGCCGCCGCCCGGGAACTGGCCGGGCTCAACGCCAGCGAAACGGGTCGGCCGGTGGACGAATCGCTGGCTGGGATCGCGGCCGGTGTGTCCACGCTGGAGCAGTATGCCGAGCTTGGCCCTGTCCACCGCGGCCTCAGCCTGCGGGGAAGCCAGCTCGCGTCGGACTACACCGTGGCGGAGCCCCGGGGAGTGGCAGCGCTCCTGACCCCATGGAACGATCCCGTCGCTGTGGCCTGCGGACTGATCGGTGCCGCACTGGTCACCGGCAACACGGTGGTCCACAAGCCCAGCGAGCGCTGCCCGCGCCTCGGCGAGGCGCTGGGGGAGGTCCTGGCCCCGGCGTTCCCGCCCGGGGTGTTCCAGACAATCACCGGTGGAGCGGGCGTCGGCGCGCTTCTGGCACAGTCTGGCCTGGACGTCATCGCCCACGTCGGATCCAGTGCTGCCGGTGCCCATCTTGCCCGTGCAGGGGCACAGTCCGGTGCACACGTCATCCGGGAAAACGGAGGAAACGATCCCCTGCTGGTGGACCGTGACGTCGATCCCGTATGGGCGGCAGAACAGGCCGCCATGGGCGCCTTCAGCAACAGCGGCCAGATCTGTGTGGCGGTTGAACGTATCTATGTCCATGAAGCCATCGCCGCGGAGTTTTGCGCCGCGCTGGAGGCAGAGGCAGCACTCCGGAACGGCAATGGCACGGTGGCCCCGCTGGTGGACGGGCGGATGCGGGACGCGGTCCACGCCCACGTGGCTGAGGCGCTGCAGCAGGGAGCGCATGCGGTGGAAGGCGGGACGCTCCCGGACGGTCCGGGCTCCTTCTACCCGGCGACGGTGCTGACCGGATGCACGGAGCGGATGGAGGTCATGACGGAGGAGACGTTCGGACCCGTTGCCCCGGTCCAGGTGGTGACATCGTTCGACGACGGCCTGCGGCTGGCGTGCAGCGGCAAGTACGGCCTCGCCGCCACGGTGCTGTCCGCCAACATCGCCCACATCCAGCAGGCAGTGGCCACCCTCCCCGTTGGCACCGTGAAAATCAACGAGGTCTTCGGCGGGGCCCCCGGCGGGGCTGCCCAGCCGCGGGGCATCAGCGGTGCCGGCTTCGGGTACGGTCCCGAACTCCTGGATGAGTTCAGCCGGGTGAAAGTGGTGCACATTGCGGCGCCGCCGGCGGCTGCCATGGCAAGGGACCAGCCGTGACCACGGCGCCGGAAACGGCGGATCTTTCGCAGCAGCGCGCCCTCGCGGAGTGGCTGCCGGGACGGATCGCTGCGGAACGGCCGGCCATCCTGGTGCTGGGCGACGTCATGCTGGACGGCTGGTGGAACGGCAGCATCGAGCGGCTGTGCCGGGAGGCCCCCGCCCCGGTGGTGGACGTGCAGAGCCGCGAGTCGGTGCCCGGCGGAGCGGCCAATACAGCCATGAATTTGGCTGCCCTGGGGGCCCGTGTCTCGGTGGCGGGCATCATCGGCACCGACGACGCCGGCGTGGACCTCCGCAACCAGCTCGTGGCAGCCGGGATCGATGTCACGCACCTGCTCGACCACCCGGACATGGTCACCACCACCAAGATCCGGATCAGCAGTGGCGGCCAGGTAATGCTTCGCATCGATGACTCCGCCAGCTCCGTGCCCGCCGAAGCGCTGGCCGAACTCGCGGCGTTGGTGCGGTCCGCCGTCGAACACCAGCAGGCGGTGATGGTCTGCGACTACGGCACCGGCGTCCTGGCCGACCCCGTGCGGCGCGCCCTGACGGACGCGCTGGCCGGCAGGCACGGCGCGGAGTCCGCTGCCCGCCCGCTGCTGGTGGTTGACTCCCACGACCCCCGCCCGTGGGCGCCGCTCCACCCGGACCTGGTAACCCCCAACGCGCAGGAAACTGCGCGGATGTTGGAGGTACGGCTCCCGGACGGACAGGAGAGGGTGGCGGAGGTGGGCAGGCACGCCGAGGCACTGCTGGAGGCAACGGGTGCGGGGGCCGTGGTGGTCACCCTGGACCGTGACGGAACCGTGCTGCTGAGGCCCGACGGCGTGACGCACCGGACGTGGGCACGCCCGGCTGCCGAGAAACAGGCGTCGGGAGCCGGTGACACCTTCGTGGCCGCCCTGACACTTGCGCGGTCTGCAGGCCTGCCCCTCACGGCCAGCCTGGACCTGGCGCAGTCGGCGGCCGACGTCGTGGTGCACCAGCCGGGCACGTCGGTCTGCAGCACGGCGCAGCTCAGCCGCTACCTGAAAGCGTTCGCGGACACCGCGCTGGACGCCGGCGAGCTTGAACGGCAGCTGGAGCTGCACCGCGCCCAGGACCAGCGCATCGTGCTGACCAACGGCTGCTTCGACGTCCTGCACAGCGGCCACACCCGCTACCTCAACCAGGCCAAACAGCTGGGGGACATCCTGGTGGTGGCGCTCAACAGCGACGACTCCGTGCGGCGGCTCAAAGGTGAAGGCCGTCCCATCAATGCGGTGGCGGACCGGGCGGCCGTGGTGGCGGCGCTGAGCTGCGTGGATTACGTGACGGTCTTCGACACCCCCACCGCAGCTCCGTTGATCCGGCAGCTGCGTCCCGAGGTCTACGCCAAGGGCGGGGACTACACCCCGGAGATGCTGGCAGAGACCCCGGCCGTGGAGGAGTACGGCGGCCGCGTGGCCATCCTGGACTACGTGGCCGACCGTTCCACGACGGCTGTGGTCAACAAGATCCGGGACGGCGAAGGGGCCGTGCGGACCAACTAGGGTTGAGAGCTGGACTGGTTGGGCTGAATGAAGCGGGGCACGGGTAATGGCGAAACGCGGGAAGTCGGGGGGCCGCGGCAGCCGTGCCACGGCCGGCGTGGTGGAGGTTCCCAAAGGAACCCGGCCGGACGGCCCGGTTGAGGGCGTCTACTACATCGATACCGGAGACTGCGAGCTGATCGCGGACCAGGACAACTCCACCGGCTGGCTCCTGAAGATCAACGGCGTCATGAGCTCCCATATCGACCTCGCCGACCCGCTGTTCCTGGACTTTGAGTACATGCGGTGGATGGCGGCGCTCATCGAGTCCCGCTGGCCGCCGTCGGAAGCGTCCTCCGGGCCGAAGCTCCGCGGGCTGCACCTGGGCGGCGGAGCCTGCTCGCTGGCGCGGTACTTCCATGCCGCCTACCCGGATGCGCGGCAGGTGGTGGTGGAACTGGACGGCAAGCTGGCCGAATACGTCCGCGGCTGGTTCGACCTGCCCAAGGCGCCCCTGCTGCGGCTCCGCGTGGGGGAGGCCCGCGAGGTTACCGAGGCCCTGACGGCGGACACCCGCGACTTCATCATCAGGGACGTGTTCGCCGGAGCCCTCACCCCGCGGCCCCTCACCACCGCGGAATTCACCCGGCACGCCAAGCGCGTCCTTGCACCCGGGGGGATTTACGTCGTGAACTCCGGTGACGCGCCGGACCTGAAGAACGCCCGGGAGGATGCCGCCACCATTGCGGCCTCCTTCAAGCACACCGTGATCATCGCGGACCCTGCCATGCTGAAGGGCCGGCGCTACGGAAACATGGTGATGGCGGGCAGCGACACCCCGTTCGGCGACGACCCGAAACTCCACCGGCGGCTCCTGGGCGGCGCGGTCCCGGCCCACCTGTGGGACGACGCCCAGGTCCGGGCTTTCGCGGCAGGGTCACCGGTGCGGCACGATCCGCCCGCAACCCCATCGATTGCTCCGTAACTGTCGTTCTCACCCCCGACAACGACAGTTACGGAGCAGCCGAAGAGGTTTTGCCACGGCCCAGCAGCCATTCCCGGTGTCCGGCCATCTGTTCCCGCAGCGCCTGGACCACCGCCGCCACCGCCGGGCGCCGCAGCGAATCCGGCCGGAGCACCATCCAGTACGGCAGCAGTTCGGCGATCTCGGCCGGCAGCAGGCGGACCAGGTCAGGGTGGAGGTCGCCCATGAAACAGGGCAGGAAACCGATCCCCGCTCCGGCGCGGGTTGCCTCCACGTGGACAAAGACGTTGGTTGAGGTGAGGCCGTCGCGCATGGCGGGCACCAGCCGGCGGGGTGCGTCCAGGTCATCCACCTGCAGCATCGAATCCACGAAATAGACCAGCGGGTGGTCATTGAGCTCGGCCACCGTGGCTGGCGTGCCATGCTCGGCCAGGTAGGCGCGCGAGGCGTACATCCCCAGCATGTATTCGCCCAGCCGCATGGCCTCGGCCCGGTGCACCTGCGGTTCGCCCACCACCACTTCGATGTCCAGGCCCGAGCGCTGCTGCAGCGCCCGCCGCGTCATGGTCACCACCTCAACGCTGAGCCCGGGATGGTCCCGGCGCAGCCGCGCCACCGCGGGTGCGGCGATGTAGGCACTGAAGCCGTCCGTTGCAGTCATGCGTACGACGCCGGTAATTGGGTCGGGTGCCCGTCCGGCGGGTCCCAGGGCGCCCACCACCGCTTCGACCTGCTCAGCGGCCTGGACGGCCTGCGCTCCGAGGTCGGTCAGCTCCCAGCCTCCGGGGGCGCGGGCCAGGACCCTACCGCCGAGTGCCTTCTCCAAGGAGGCGATCCGGCGTGAGACGGTGGTGTGGTTCAGGCCCAGTGCCTGCGCGGCGGCCGTGAATTTGGCGGTGCGGGATACCGCCAGGAGTACCAGCAGGTCATCCGGATTGACGTTCATATCTGCAATTCTGCACACAGTGCGTGCTGCTTTGGTTATTGAAGGCGCATGTCCGTGCAGTAAGACTCAGTGGAGCCATTAGTGCTGGAGATCACAGCGCGTGTCGCCGTGGACACGGAGGAGAAACCCATGAGCGCTGAACAGCGCCCGGCAGAGAGTGCTGCCGGACCTGCCCCGGTAGACGCTGCGCTGCATGAGCGACCGGAAAATCTGTTAGAAAGCCCGAGGGGACTGCCATGGAAAACACGTTGAACGGCCGCAAGGCACTGATTACCGGGGGAGCGGGCGGGATCGGCGCCGCCAGCGCGCGGGCCCTCGCCGCGCGGGGTGCCAAGGTGGTGATCGCGGACGTGGACGCGGCCGCGGCGGAAGCACTTGCGGATGAAGTGGGAGGCACCACCTGGGCCGTTGATCTGTTGGACGTGGAATCGCTCGCCACCCTGAGCCTTGACTGCGACATCCTGGTGAACAACGCCGGGATCCAGCGCATCAGTCCCATCGAGGACTTCGAGCCAGCCGATTTCCGCCGGCTGCTCACCCTCATGCTGGAGGCGCCGTTCCTGTTGATCCGGGCCGCGCTGCCGCACATGTATGCGAACAATTTCGGCCGGATCATCAACCTCTCCTCGGTGCACGGGATCCGGGCCTCCCCGTTCAAAAGCGCGTATGTATCCGCCAAGCACGGCCTGGAAGGGCTGAGCAAGGTGACGGCGCTTGAGGGCGGGGAGCACGGCGTAACCTCCAACTGCATCAACCCCGGATATGTGCGCACGCCGCTGGTGGAGTCGCAGATCGCGGACCAGGCCAAGGTCCACGGAATCCCGGAATCGGAAGTCCTGGCGAAAATCATGCTCACGGAATCCGCCGTGAAACGCTTGGTGGAGCCGGAGGAAGTGGCCTCTCTTGTGGCCTGGCTCGCGTCGGACCACGCGGGCATGGTGACCGGCGCCAGCTACACGATGGATGGCGGCTGGTCGGCCCGCTAGCCTCCCGGTGCGGGAGTTTTTTTCCAGATGTGCCGGCTTCCGGCCTTCAGCCTGCATATCTGGACAAAAACTCAATCCAGCTGTTTGATTTGCCGGTGGTCGTAGAAGAACACGCCGTGGACGGTATCCACGCCCACTGATGTTCCCTGCTGAAAAACCACCAATCCCTCGCGACGGCCCTTGAACGGATCATCCGCCACCACGGCGTCGCCGATTTTGTAGGGTGACCGCGGGGCGAAGGGCTTCAGCATGCGGTTCCATGTTTGGGCTGCAACCTTGGTCAGGCTGACGGGCCGGCCCATGCTTGATGGGTCCCGGACAACGGCTTTGGCCATGTGTACCAACTCCTCGGAAGCGGCGCAGGCCGCTCACTCGCGGTGCAGGTTAACCGGAATGTTCCCAGCAGAGGGCGGCCCTCCACATTCCGGCTGGCACCTTACGTCAAAGCTATGCGCTAATCACACCAGTCACACCAGTAACAAGTACTCGCTTTTTACGGACCCGGTACTTACCTGGTGCTCAGCGCTCAGCGCTTGCCGTTGACGATGTCCTCTGCGTTCTCGAAGGCCCATGCCACCAGCGGAACCAGCAGTGCGCTCAGCTCGTAGCCGCGTTCGGTAAGGCTGTAATCCACGCGGGGCGGAATAACCGTCTGCGCATCCCGGCGGACCAGGCCATCCCGTTCCAAAGTCTTGAGGGTCTGCGCCAGCATCTTTTCACTGATTCCCTCAGCCCGGCGACGCAGGTCGCTCCACCGCTGCTCGCCTTCCGAAAGCGCAAGCAGGATAAGGACGCCCCACTTGCTGGTGACGTGGTCCAGCACAGTCCGGCTGGGGCAACCGGCCGGGAACACGCCGTCGGCAAGGTCAACCGGAAGGGGAGCCGCTTGGACCGCATGGCTGTTGGCACTAACTTCCATGTGAGTACCTTACCTGAAAGTGCGTACTCTCTTTTAGGAAGTAATCAGGAATGCGTGTGGTTGTGCTTCATGTCAGACACCCTACGGAAGGAATTTCATGAGCATCGTCATCACCGGAGCAACCGGCCAGCTGGGCCGCCACGTCGTCGAGGCCCTGCTGGAGCGCAACGTCCCTGCCGGGGAAATTGTGGCCACGGGACGCTCCGTGGAAAAGCTGGCAGGCCTTGCCGGGAGCGGCGTGCAGGTCAAAGCACTGGACTACGCGGACGCGTCCTCCGTGGCCGCGGCACTGAAGGGTGCCCGGAAGCTGCTCCTCATTTCCGGCAGCGAGGTGGGCCAGCGGGTGGAGCAGCACCGCACCGTGATCGAAGCCGCGAAGGCGGAAGGTGTGGAGCTGTTGGCCTACACCAGCATCGCCAACGCCGACAGCACGGGGATGAAGCTGGCAGCCGAGCACCGGGCCACGGAGGCCATCCTGCGGGAATCAGGGGTGCCCTTCGTCCTCCTGCGCAATGGCTGGTACCTCGAGAACTACACGGACCAGCTGCCCGGGACCCTGGCCCAGGGCGCCCTCGCCGGCAGCGCAGGGGACGGACAGGTCAGCGGCGCCGCGCGTGCTGACTATGCCCATGCCGCTGCTGCCGTGCTCGTGGCGGAGGGCCAGGCGGGCAAGGTGTACGAACTGGGCGGTGACGAGGCCTTCAGCATGGCGGACCTCGCAGCCGAAATCAGCTCGGCCACCGGCAGGACCATCACGTACAACGACTTGCCCGCACAGGAATACGCCGGCTTGCTGACCGGCGCCGGAGTGCCGGAGGCGTTCGCGGAGATCCTGGCGGACTCCGATCTGGGCATCGCCCGCGGGGACCTCCTGGTAAGCAGCGGGGACCTGCGCAGGCTGATCGGACGGCCTGCCACCTCGCTGGCTGAGGCTGTGCGGGCTGCCGCTGCCGCCGTATAGCGGCCGTACCGCCTGCGTTTGCACTGGGCGTGTGCGGGCCGGGATGACCACGGACAGCGGCGGGGTCCGCCCACAAGGTGGTCCCGCCGTCGTCCGCCCCCCTTGACTCGGTGACGGCTTTTCCTTACGTTGGGGGCTTGCTGCCAGCGGCGGCCCAAAGGAGATCGAGCATGAAAGCTATCGTGCAGGACGTCTATGGGACCGCGGACGTGCTTGCGCTGCGGGATATTGCCCGGCCCGCAGCGGGCCACGGCGAGGTCCTGGTCAGCGTGCGGGCCGCCGGAGTGGAGCAGGGCGTGTGGCACCTGATGACCGGACTGCCCTATCTGGTCCGGCTCTTTGGCTACGGGTTGAAGAAGCCCAAAGTTCCCGTGCGGGGCCGGGAGGTGGCCGGCGTTGTGGAGTCCGTAGGCGCCGGCGTGACTCGCTTCAAGGCGGGTGACGAAGTCTTCGGCACGTCAGAGGGTTCTTTTGCGGAATACGTCTGCGCCAAGGAGGGCAGGCTGGCCGGGAAACCCCGGGACCTTTCCTTCGAGGAAGCGGCAGCGGCACCCATCTCCGGCGTGACAGCCTTGCAGGCTGTAAGGGACGCCGGCCAGGTCACCGTGGGCCAGAAAGTTCTGGTCATCGGGGCGGGCGGGGGAGTGGGGTCCTTCGCGGTGCAGATAGCCAAGGCTTTTGGGGCGGACGTGACCGGAGTCTGCAGCACGGGAAAAGTGGAACTGGTCCGGTCCCTCGGCGCCGACGCCGTCATCGACTACACACGGGAAGATTTTGCTGCCGCCGGAGCGCTGTACGACGTCATCCTGGACACCGCCGGCAACCGTCCGCTCTCCGTCCTTAAACGCGCACTCGCCCCGCGGGGCACACTGGTGCTGGTGGGCGGCGAGCGTGGCGGAAAACTGACCGGCGGCTTCGAAAGGTCACTCGCGGCACCCTTGCTGTCACTCTTCTCCCGGCAAAAGTTCAAAGGCCTGGTGTCGAGGGAGACTCACCTTGACCTCGAGGCCCTGGCATCCCTGATCGAAGCCGGGAGCGTCAAACCCGCCCTGGACAAGGTCTTCCCGCTTGCCGAAGCACCGGCCGCCGTCAGGTATCTCAGGGAGGGCCGGAGTCTCGGGAAAGTGGTGGTCAGGATCTGATCCATCTGATGCCGAAGGGCCCTTTCCCCGGACGGGGAAATGTTCCTGGCATCTCAGTCAGGCGTCCCCCTTGAGTGGTCGGGAAGGTCAGGCCAGTTCCTCCATGCGCCGTGCCAGGATGTCGTTCATGGCCAGGAGGCCCACGAGCTGGTTGCCTTCCACCACCACAAGCCGGCTGAGGTGGTAGCGGCTCATCAGGGCTGCCGCCTGCCGCACGGACAGTTCCCTCTGAATGGTGATGGCCGGGATGGTGGCGGCGTCGTAGACGTTCAGGAGGTCCACATCTCCTTCCTGGGCAACCACGGTGTCCAGGAGTTCCCGGTAGCTCAGCATGCCGTAGGCGTCGTGGGCATGCTGCCGGTCCACCACGAGGCTCTTGACCTGGCGTTCCTTCATCACGGACAGGGCTTCACGCAGTGTGCTGTAGGGGGAGATGGTGACGACCTGGGAGACCATCACGTCATTGACGATAAGCAACTTCTTCCTCCTCAAATTTGCTGGGCCTGCTCAGGCGCCCTCGCGGCGCAGATGCTCCTCAAACCTCACGACCTGCCTCATATCGATCCCCGTCAGATGCTCGATCGGAACAGCGAAAGCAAGCCCGCGCGACTCAGTTCCCTTCACCAGGATCGAATGGAGCTCCTTCAGGATTGGTGCGCCCAAATGCGAACCAACCACCATCAGCAACACGGACTGGGTGCCTTCGAAGGTCAGGCCGAAGAACGTCTTCCTGGCTTCACCACCAATTCCCTTGCCCGGAAGGATGGTGACCCCCGTAGCGCCGGCCCCCTGGGCGTGTTCGATGATCCTGTCTTCAAGGTCGTCCGGTGCGATGACGACAATGGCGGTGAATTTCATGCAGGTTCACTCCTCAGCCGCGGAATCTTCTCCATCACCATGGCATACACCATGACGGATATGACAGGGAAGATTGAGGCGAAGGCGATCAGGCCGAAACCGTCGATCAGCACATCCCTTCCCTCTACAGCCGCTGCCAACCCAATGCCGAGGGCCGTCACCAAAGGCACGGTGACCTCCGAGGTTGTGACGCCCCCGAGGTCGAAGGCCAGGGCGATGATGTACTTCGGTGCAAAGAAGACCAACACCATCGCCACCGCGTAGGCGGCCATGATGAAGTAGTGGAACGGGCCTCCCGCGAGGATCCGGTAGACGCCAAAGGCGATGCCGACGGCGACGCCCAGGGCGACAATGACCCGCACGGCGAAGCCGCTGATGCGTCCAGGCGACGCCTCCTGCGCCTGTTCACCGATGGCCACCAGGGCGGGTTCAGCCATAGTAGTGGCGAAGCCGATCAGCAGTGCGAAGAGCAGGATCAGGGCCGGCGCGCCCTGTGCTATGAGCTGCTCAGCCATCAGTTTCCCGATGGGAAAGAGACCTATTTTGAGTCCCACCACGAATGCGTACAGTCCCACCAGGACCATCAGGAAGCCGACGACGACACGCAGCGGGTGCGCCAGCCTGCGCCGCAGTGCCACGTACTGGAAGAACAGGACGACGCCCACAATTGGCAGTACCTCCCGGAGCATTGACCCCAAGCCCAGGATCATGCCCACCACCCAGTCAGCGGCGTCCTCGCCGGATCCGGCCGCGGGGGGTGCCGCCCCAGCGCCGCCAAATGAGTAGACCCAGGTGCCATAGAGCTGGACGCCGATCATCGGCACCATCACGCACAGTGCAACGAGGCCGAAGCCGTCGGCGAGGACGCTGCGTCCGCGGATTGAATTGGCCAGGCCAAGGCCTATAGCAGTGATGAGCGGCACGCTGACGATGTTGGTGGTGACACCGCCTGAGTCGTAGGCAAGTCCAACAATCTCGGGCGGGGCGATGTACGTCAGTCCCAGCACCACTGCATAACCGGCAATCAGGAGTTTGTACACAGCCCAGCCGCGCAGAACACGCATTACCCCAAGGACCAGGACCAGGCCAACGGACAGGGCGATGACAAAACGCAGCACCAGCCCGTTGATCCGACCTCCGCTGACGAGCTGGGCCTGCTCGGCGACCGCGATTACCGCCGGCTCCGCAACGGAGGCGGCAAAACCGACAGCAAATCCAAAAGGCAGCAGCAACACCAATGCGCCGCGCCTTACGAATTGATTTGCAAGGTTCTTGCCCACTGGAAAAATGCTGAGGTCCAGGCCGTGCAGGAACAGGGCAATGCCCCCGGCCACGATCAGGAGCCCGGCCACCAGGCTCAAAGGATCGTCGGGCACCGAACGGAACACCAGCAGCTGAAACATAAAAACTACCGCCACGATGGGCAGCAGGTTTTTGAGCGCCTTGAGGAATTCATTGCTGAATCGGCTGAGGTGCTCCATCGGGGTCCTCTCCCGGTGATGTTCCTTTCAGTGCCTGGGTATTTCAGTGTGCCCGGAGGGCAAAACAGTGTCCACCCCACTGCGCAGCCTGGCACCCGAACCGTGCTCGGAGCCGGACCGGGATTCCGTTACCCCGGTACGTCTGGGATTCCAGACACCGGGTGGGCTTTAATAGCGTCCAAGGCTCCGACCAGGGCGCATGGTTAAGTACGGGATATCGGACAGGGCTGCGAGGTCCGTAGAGCAGCGATGGAGGGAATGCGGTGTTGGATACTGAAGCCAGGCATGGAACCGGTGGCGAAATCCAGGTGGCGTCGAAGGGGACATCCAAAGTCCCCGCTGCCGAAAACACCCTGCGCATCCTCAAACTGCTGGCATCCCGGCGAGGCCCCATGGCGGCGTCGCAAATTGCTTCCACCCTGGGCCTGCCGCGCTCCAGCGTCTACCACCTGCTGGGGGTGATGGAAGCCAACGGATTTGTCCTCCACCTCCACGAGGAGCAGCGGTACGGGCTCGGCATCGGCGCGTTCGAGCTCAGCTCCGCTTACTCCAGGCAGGAGCCGCTCTCCCGGCTGGGCCGCCCGTTGCTGGCCTCCCTCGTGGATGCGCTCGGCGAGAGCGCACACCTGGCGGTCCTGCATGGGCGCGACGTGCTCTACATCGTTGAGGAGCGCGCCAAAAACCGCCCGTCCCTGGTGACCGACGTCGGCGTCCGGCTTCCCAGCCACCTCACCGCCAGCGGGCGTGCCATCCTTGCGGCCCTGCCCAAGTCCCAGGTCCGTGCGCTCTATCCGAACGCAGCTGCTTTCACTGCCCGGCACGAGGTGGCGGGCGCCATCATGAAGTACTCCGCGCTGTCCTCCCACCTGGACCAGGTAAGGCAGCGCGGTTACGCCACCGAACACGGCGAGGTCACGCCAGGCTTTGGCTCCATCGCCGCCGCCGTGACGGATCACCTGGGATGGCCGACGGCGGCCGTCGCCGTCACTTTCCTCGAGGACAAACTGCCGGCAGAGCAATGGCCGTCGCTCGCCGCGCGCGTCCAGAAGGTGGCTGATGAGCTCTCGGTTCGCCTCCACGGCCGCCCCGCCAGGTAGGCCCGTCCGGTATCCCGGACAGCACCGCTCCGAAGGCCCTGTTTCTGCCATTGCGGACGGGCTTTAGTAGATACAGAACTTCCAGCAAAACCACTACATGAAGGAGCCACCATGGCACCCGCCGATTTCACCACCGGTGCCCGCCCGGTCAAAGCAGCCCGCGGCACCGAGCTCACCGCCAAGTCCTGGCAGACGGAAGCGCCGTTGCGCATGCTCATGAACAACCTGGACCCCGAGGTCGCGGAGCGCCCGGATGACCTGGTGGTGTACGGCGGCACGGGCCGCGCTGTCCGGTCCTGGGCCGCTTTTGACGCGATCACCCGCACCCTGGAAACCATGGAGAAGGACGAAACCCTCCTGGTGCAGTCCGGCAAGCCGGTGGGCGTGTTCCGCACCAACGAATGGGCCCCGCGGGTGCTGCTCGCCAACTCCAACCTGGTGGGGGACTGGGCCAACTGGCCCGAATTCCGCCGGCTTGAGGCCGAGGGCCTGATGATGTACGGCCAGATGACCGCCGGCTCCTGGATCTACATCGGTACCCAGGGGATCCTGCAGGGCACGTTTGAGACCTTCGCCGCGATCGCCCGCAAGCTCTCCGGGGATGAGGACGGCACCCTCGCCGGTACCCTGACGCTCACTGGCGGGTGCGGCGGCATGGGCGGTGCCCAGCCGCTTGCCGTCACCCTGAATGACGGCGCGTGCCTGATTGTCGACGTCGACGAGACCCGCCTGCGCCGCCGCGCCGGCAAGCGCTACCTCGATGAGGTGGAAACCGATCTTGACGCCGCGATCGCCAAGGTTCTCAAGGCCAAGGAAGAGCGCCGCGGCTGGTCCGTGGGCTACGTCGGCAACGCCGCCGAGGTCTTCCCGGAGATCCTGCGCCGCCACAATGCCGGTGAGCTCACCGTGGACATCGTCACCGACCAGACGAGCGCGCACGATCCTCTGTCCTACCTGCCCGAAGGCATCTCGGTGGCGGAATGGCACCGCGAATCAGAAGCCGACCCGGAAGGCTTCACCAAGAAGGCCCAGGCGTCGATGGCCCGGCACGTGCAGGCGATGGTGGAGTTCCAGGACGCGGGCGCTGAAGTGTTCGATTACGGCAACTCGATCCGTGATGAGGCACGCAAGGGCGGGTACACCCGGGCATTCGAATTTCCCGGTTTCGTTCCGGCCTACATCCGCCCGCTGTTCTGCGAGGGCCTGGGCCCGTTCCGCTGGGTGGCCCTCTCCGGTGACCCCGAGGACATCCGCGTCACCGATGAGGCCATCAAGGAATTGTTCCCGGAGAACAAGCACCTGCACCGGTGGATCGACGCCGCCCAGGAGCGGGTCGAGTTCGAGGGCCTCCCGGCACGGATCTGCTGGCTCGGCTACGGCGAACGCGCCAAGGCCGGACTGCTGTTCAACCAGCTCGTGAAGGACGGCAAGGTCAAGGCGCCCATCGTGATCGGCCGCGACCACCTGGATTCAGGCTCCGTCGCCTCCCCGTACCGCGAAACCGAGGCAATGCAGGACGGTTCTGACGCGATTGCTGACTGGCCCATGCTCAACGCCCTGCTGAACACCGCCTCGGGCGCCACCTGGGTGTCGCTGCACCACGGCGGGGGCGTCGGCATCGGCCGCTCCATCCACGCCGGCCAGGTCTCCGTCGCGGACGGCACCGACCTCGCCGCCCGGAAACTCGAGCGCCTCCTCACCAACGACCCCGGCATGGGCGTCATCCGCCACGCAGACGCCGGCTATGACCGCGCACTCGAGGTCGCCACGGAACGCGGGGTCCGCATCCCCATGCAAGAGGCAGCGTCCGAAGCCCGCTGACCAGCCCCACATCCACATCGATTGCTCCGTAACTGTCGCTTAGAGCCCCGAAAACGACAGCTACGGAGCAATCGATCCACAGAAGCAGGAACACCATGACTACGATTACCCACGAACCGCTGACCGTCACCCTCGGCACCAGCGGTGTCACACCGGAGGACGTCGTCGCCGTCGCGCGCCACAACGCGAAGGTCACCCTTTCCCCGGAAGCCCTCGCAACCGTTGCAAAAGTGCGTGCGCACATCGACGACCTTGCCGCCAGCGACACCCCGGCATACGGAATCTCCACCGGTTTCGGCGCCCTTGCCAACCGGCACATTCCCAACGAACTGCGCACCCAGCTGCAAAAGAGCCTGATCCGCAGCCACGCCGCCGGCATGGGTCCGGCCGTGGAGCGTGAAGTGGTCCGCGGCATCATGTTCCTCCGTGCCAAGACCCTGGCCTCCGGCCGCACCGGCGTCCGTCCCGTGGTCCTGCAGACCATGGTGGACGTCCTCAATGCCGGCATCACCCCTGTGGTCCGCGAATTCGGGTCGCTGGGCTGTTCCGGCGACCTGGCGCCCCTGTCGCACTGCGCCCTGGTCCTGATGGGCGAGGGTGAAGCCGCCGGGCGGGACGGCCAGCTGTACGGCACCGCCGGCCGTCCCGCCGTCGCGGAACTCCTTGCCGCGCACGGCATCGAGCCGGTCATCCTCGCCGAGAAGGAGGGCCTTGCCCTGGTCAACGGCACCGAGGGCATGCTGGGCATGCTGCTGATGGCCATCGCGGACCTTCGGCAGCTGCTGACGACGGCGGACATCACCGCGGCGATGAGCGTCGAGGCGCTGCTGGGCACCGACCAGGTGTTCCTGCCGGAGCTGCACGCCGCACTGCGCCCCCACCCGGGGCAGGCCGCCAGCGCTGACAACATGCTGCGCGTGCTCTCCGGTTCGCCGATCGTGGCCTCCCATAAAGTCGGCGATTCCCGCGTGCAGGACGCCTATTCGCTCCGCTGCGCCCCGCAGGTCACCGGTGCGGTGAGGGACACGCTGGACCACGCGGACCTGGTGGCGTCCCGCGAACTGGCCGCGGCCATCGACAACCCGGTGGTGCTGCCGGACGGGCGGGTCAGCTCCAACGGCAATTTCCACGGCGCTCCTGTGGCGTATGTCCTGGACTTCCTGGCCATCGCCGTGGCGGACCTCAGCTCCATCGCGGAGCGGCGGACGGACAGGATGCTGGACCCCGCGCGGTCCCACGGCCTTCCTGCCTTCCTCGCAGCCGATCCCGGCGTCGATTCCGGGCTCATGATCGCCCAGTACACCCAGGCCGGGCTGGTCTCGGACAACAAACGGCTCGCCGTGCCTGCATCGGTGGACTCCATCCCGAGTTCTGCCATGCAGGAAGACCACGTCTCCATGGGCTGGCACGCAGCCCGCAAACTCCGGAAGGCAGTGGAGAACCTGCGGCGCGTCCTGGCGATCGAGCTGGTGACATCAGCCCGGGCACTGGACATCCGGACCCAGCTCTCCGGTGGTGTGCTGACCCCGGGACCGGCGGGCGCCGCCGTCGTCACTGCACTGCGGAGCGTGGTGGACGGGCCGGGGCCGGACCGTTTCCTTTCCCCGGAGCTGGAGGCGGCGGACAACCTGGTCGCAGCAGGGGAGGTGCGCCGGGCAGTCGAATCTGCCGTAGGTCCTCTGGCATAAGAGCGAACAATCTTCAGCACATCGGCACAAGGCGTCCACCTGGTGAAATTTCCAGCGACGCGGACATCGGGCGGACGCAGAGTGTAGTAGAACTGAAGGTGTAGTGAAAGTCACATCAAAGAGGCTGTGGCACGGAACATATACAAAGGGGTAGAAGTTCAAATGAAAGCACGTGGGGCAGTCCTATCGAGGCGCAATGCCCATTCCGCCGTTATTTCCGACTGGAGGGGCCTCCAGGCCGGGGAGCGCGTCGAGATCATCAAGCAGGCGCATGTGGTGGCCACCGGTGAGGTGGAAGAGGTGTCCCAGAGCGGAAATGTTCTGTGGCTTGTGCCGGCTGGTCCGTCCGAAAAACAGCTCTTTTTGAAGTCCGACGGCGTACAGGTCCGCCGGGCCTGACAACGCCGGCAACCGCCGACAGAAAAAGTCCCCGCCACTGCGTATGCAGCGGCGGGGACTTTTGTCTGTGCGCGAAAGAGGGGTCCGTCGCAGGCTGTCAGGCGGCGATGGCCTCGTATGTCTCGCCGAAGGGGACCGATTCGTCCAGGGCCACGGTGTAGCGGCCGGGGTGCAGCCTGGTCACCAGGATGCCGCAGTCCGCGTCCTGGGCTGCAACCTCAATGAGTTCGGCAACTGCTTCTTCCAGGCCCGTGTGGACGTCGCTCGCGGTGGAGAACTCCAGGTCGATCGACCGGACGGCCGGCGCGTCGGTGGGGGAGGAAACGGTGGGGATGCGTTCCATAGTTGCTGTAGTCATGTGTGAACTTTCTGTGTTTCATGCCTGAGGGCCGTCCTATCCTACCTGCTAGTCCCGGCAAATGTCAGATGACTGCTGTTTTTGGAGTGTCGAACGCCACCAGAAAACGGCAGGGCAGGTGCGCCACCAGTCACAATAGGGCGCGTTGGCGGCGCGTCAGCGCATCAGCAACGATGGGTACAAACGTGCAACGTCAGCTCGAAGGAGATCTGGATGAAAATCATGCGCCTGGGTGCAAAGGGCAAGGAGCAACCGGCCGTTATGGTGCCGTCCGGCCGGTGCTACAGCCTCCTGCCGCTGACTCAGGACGTGGACGGTGCGTTCCTGGCATCCGGAGGAGTGGACAGGATCCGGCACGCGCTGGAAGCCGGGTCCCTGCCGGAACTGGACGGAGCAGAGACGCTCAGAATTGGCCCCCCGGTTGCCAGGCCCGGCTCGGTGGTGGGAATCGGGATGAATTACGCCGCGCACGCCGCCGAGTCAGGGTCCGCGCTCCCGGAGATTCCGGTGGTGTTCCTCAAACCGGCCAATACTGTTGCGGGGCCGTTCGATCCCGCCCCCGTTCCGCCGAACTCCATCAGCTACGACTGGGAAGTGGAGCTGGGTATCGTCATCGGCAGGGAGGCCAGTTACCTGGATTCTCCCAGCCAGGCGAAGGAATGCATCGCAGGCTATGTCACCGCCAATGACCTTTCCGAGCGTGAGTACCAGCTCCCCGGGGCAGCCGGCCAGTGGACCAAGGGGAAGTCCCTCCCGGGCTCCACACCGCTGGGCCCGTGGCTGGTTCCGGCCGGCGAGATCGACGGCGGGAACCTGCCGTTGCGGAGCTGGGTCAACGGGGAGCCGCGCCAGGACTCCTGCACGTCGGAGCTCATCTTCGATGCCGCCACCCTTGTCCACCACTGCAGCCAGTACATGCGCCTGGAGCCCGGGGACGTCATCCTCACCGGAACGCCCGAAGGCGTGGCGCTCAGCGGCCGCTTCCCCTACCTCCAGCCGGGTGACGTGGTGGAGGTAGAGGTTGTGGGGCTGGGGCGCCAACGCCTTGAGCTGTTCCGCGCTGGAGAGTCCGGCTAGCCTGCTTTTACTGCCAGGACCGGGCAGTCGGCTTCCAGCAGGATCCGCTGGGAGACGCTGCCCATGATGAGCTTGCCCACCGGTGTCCGCCGGCGCAGGCCGATCACAATCAGTTCAGCGTTGTGCTCCTCCGCGGCATCCAGCACCTCCGCGGCGGCATCGTGGCCACGGACCGGCTGCTTGATCACGTGGTCGATGCCCTGGGTGGCCAGTCGGTCCTCAATGCTCTGGATCTCCGGCTCCTGGGCGTAGCGGTTGTCCACCAGCGCGTCCCCCTTGGACGAGTTGATGACCAACAGTTTGGTATTGCTCTTCCGGGCTTCGTGGATGGCTTGGGTCAGGGCTGCTTCGCCCTCGGGGGTCGGGACGTATCCCACCACGATGGTCATGGTGTCTCCTTCTTGTCTGGGTGGACGCTGCTGTCTGAGGGTGCATTGCCCTGGTGGGCTGCACCGTCCGGGTGGACAGGCAGATCTGCGTGCACGGAGCTGCCTGATGGGGCTGCCGGAGCCGCTTCCGTGGCCGGCGCCGGTCCGGCCGCAGCCGGGCGGTTGCGCCGGATCAGTTTGAAGATCAGCGGCCACGCCAGGATCAGCGCCAGGATGATGTAGATGCTGACGGCGATGGGCTCGCCCAGGAGGCCGGCGGGGTCGCCCGCACTCAGCTGGAGGCTCTTGCGAAGCTGTCCTTCGATCCGCGGCCCAAGGATAACGCCCAGGATAAGCGGCAGTACCGGCAGTCCGAAGCGGCGCATCATGAATCCCAATGCGCCCAGCACCAGTAGGAGGACCAGGTCGAACGCCTGCAGGTTCACCGAGTAGGCACCCAGTGTGGCGAAGAACAAAATGCCTGCGTAGAGGTACGGCCGTGGAAGCTGGAGGATCTTCGCCCACATCGGTGCCAGGGGCAGGTTGATGAGCAGGAGCAGGAAGTTGCCGATGAAGAGGCTCGCAATCAAGGCCCACACCAGGGGTCCCTCATTGGCGAACAGCAGGGGCCCCGGTTGAATGCCGAACTGGACGAACGCTGCGAGCATGACGGCAGCCGTGGCGTTGGTGGGCAACCCCAGTGCCAGCAGGGGGGTCATGGTGCCGGCAGCGGCCGCGTTATTGGCAGCTTCCGGGCCGGCAACACCTTCGATGGCACCCTTGCCGAATTCCTCGGGATGCTTGCTAAGCCGCTTCTCCGTGACGTAGGAGAGGAACGTGGGGATCTCGGCTCCACCGGCCGGCAGTGCACCAAAGGGGAAACCGAACGCCGTTCCGCGGAGCCAGGGCTTCCAGGACCGCTTCCAGTCCTGTTTGCCCATCCAGGGGCGGCCGACCGGGATGACCTGCAAAGGAGTGCGGCGCATGTGCGCGGCAACCCACAAAGCTTCGCCCACGGCAAAGATGGCCACTGCCACCACCACAATGTCCAGGCCATCGGCCAGCAGGGGCTGGCCGAAGGTGAGGCGGCGCTGGCCTGTGACGGAGTCCATGCCCACCAGGCCGATCGCCAGCCCGAGGCCCAGCGAGGCAAAGCCCCTGAGGCGGGATGATCCAAGGACGGCGGTCACTGCCACAAGCGCGAGGACCATGATGGCGAAGTAGCTTGGCGAGCCCAGGCTGACGGCGAATTCCACCACGATCGGTGCGAAGACGGCCAGGAGCGCGGTGCCGATGGTGCCGGCGACGAATGAACCGATGGCCGCCGTCGCAAGGGCCTGTGCGGCCCGCCCCGCTTTGGCCATCTTGTTGCCCTCGATCGCCGTCACCACCGAGGACGATTCACCGGGTGTATTCAGCAGGATCGAGGTGGTGGAGCCGCCGTACATGCCGCCGTAGTAGATGCCGGCGAACATGATGAAGGCGCTGGTGGGTTCCAGGACATAGGTGACCGGGAGCAGCAGGGCAATGGTCATGGCTGGGCCAAGGCCCGGGAGCACGCCAACGGCGGAACCCAGGATCACGCCGATGACGGCGTAGAGGAGGTTCATGGGGGTGAGGGCGGTGGCGAAACCGTCCATGAGGGAGGAAAAGACATCCATCAGAGAATCCCTTCCAGAAGACCGGCGGGCAGCGGGATGCCGAGGCCAAGGTAGAAACCGTAAAAAGTGAGCACTGCGAGTCCCACGGAAATGAGGCCGTCACGGACATTGTGCCGGCTGCCCAGGGCCCAGGCGCTGCCCCAAAACAGGACGGTTCCCGAGATCACCCAGCCGGCCCAATCGATCAGCAGGATGTTGGCCACGAAAGCTCCTACCAGCGGCAGGATGGTCTTCCAGTCGGCGGGATGTGAGAGATCCACGTCCTCACCGCCTTCGGCTTCGCCCTGTCCGCCACGAAGCACATTGATGGCGAGCAGGACGGCGCAGACCAGGAGCAGGCCGGAGACGATGTACGGCAGCGTCTTGGGTCCCACCGGATCTGACTGCGAATACGGGGTTACCAGGGCGATGGCATCCACCAGGACGAGGACGCCCGCCGCTCCGAGCAGGAGGGCGACCCCCAGCTCGGAGCGGCCTTTGAGCCTGGAAGTCAAAGTTGGTGAGGAGCTCACGCCAGGCCAAGCTTCGTGAGCACGTCCGCCACCCGAGTGTCCTGCTCGGTCAGGAAGGTTTCGAACTCGTCGCCGGTGATGAAGGCGTCAGTCCAGCTGTTCTTGACCAGGGCTTCCTTCCAGGCGTCAGTGCCGTGCATCTTCTCGAGGGTGGCGATCAGCTTGGCCTTGTCCTCGTCGCTGATTCCGGGAGGGGCCACGATGCCGCGCCAGTTGGTGAACACCAGGTCGATGTTGGATTCCTTCAGCGTGGGTGCGTCCACACCTTCCAGGCGCTCTTCACCGCTGGTTGCCAGGACACGGACGTCTCCCGATTCGATCTGCTGCAAGTACTCTCCGGCGCCGGATGCGGCAAAGCCCACCTTGTTGCCGAGGATGGCCGGGAGGAGGTCTCCACCGCCGTCGTACGACACAAAGTTCACCTTGGTGGCGTCAATTCCTACGGCTCCTGCAAGCTGCATCGGGAGCAGGTGGTCCGGGCCGCCGGGCGATGAGCCGCCGCCTACGGCGATGGAACCCGGGTCGGCCTTCCACGCGGTGACCAGGTCATCGATGGTCTTGTAGGGCGAGTCTTTGTTGACCATGATTGCGCCGGGCTCTTCGATGAGCCGGGCCAGCGGGGTGGTGTCCGTCAGTTTGGACTCGGACTTGTTGGTGTAGCTCGCGCCTACCACGCCCAGGCCCATGAGCATGGTGAGGTCGCCATTGCCCTTTTCGTTGACGATGCGCGCCAGGCCAACAGTGCCGCCGGCGCCTGCAAGGTTGAAGACCTCGGTGTTGGTGGCGACCTTCTCGTCATCGAGAACCTTGGCCGCAACGCGGGCTGTGGTGTCATATCCGCCACCCGGGGTGTTGGGGACCATGATCTGGAGGCCGGTCACCGGGCCGGCTGCGGCGCCGGAGCTTTCCGGGCCGGTGGAGCTGCTGCCGGTGGCACCGCAACCGGTGGCCATCAGGGCGATGCCGGCGGCGACGGCGGCGACTCGCAATGCGCGGATCTGGCGCATGGTGTTCCTCTTCTCAGTAATGCAATTCTCTACAGGATGATCAGCGGACCTGATCTGTGCTTCGATGCTAGGCCCGGCAGTGACGGCGATCACTCTTGTGTACGCAGAGAAAGTTAAGTTCATTGCGTTCACGTTTCCGGCACCCCACCACGCCCCGGTTTGTGTCGCCCTTTAGGCTGGAAGCTGCTTACAGGGCGGGGGACGGATATGGCGGAGCGAAGCGGGCGTTACGGAACCAAACCGGCGGCATGGATCGGCATGGCGGTGGTTCTGCTGGCGCTGGTGCCGGCAGTCGTGAGGGTTGTCGATGGACGACCGGGCTGGTTGGAGGCGCTGTACATCCTGGCCGGGGCCGGGTTCATCGCGTTCCACGCAACCCGGCTGGTGCTGCTGCACCGCGCCGGCCGGAATCCGTCCGCCGGCACCGCCCGGAGGGCCAGCGGGGAAGAGCACGACGGCGGTCCCCGCTGACTGGCCGCCTGGCTGCGGTATAGTTCCGGTACGCCGGGAGGGGCGGGCGGCGCGCCCTTGGGTGCCTGCGCTCCGCGTGCCTGCGGCCAGACATCTGAACCACCACTAAAGGAATCCACGCAGTGACGCGACGAAGAGGAATGTCCCTCGCCGGGCAGTACCTTGTGCTCCAGTTGCTGATCGTCCTGGCAGTACTCGTGGCCGTGGTGGCCATTTCCCTTGCCCAGTCCGCTGCCGCCTTCGAACGCACCGAGGGCAGGAGGGCGCTCTCCGCCGCTGAGGCGCTCGGTAACAACCCGGCAGTACGTGCCTTGCTGCCGGAGGCAGAGCCGCGTGTTGGTTCAGCGCTTCCCGCGGTGGCCGAGTCCGTCCGGACCGTTTCGGGATCGTCGCACGTTGCACTCGCAAAAGTGGACCGGACGGTGGTTGCCGCTTCCGATCCGGGCCTGCTGGGCAAGCCCCTGGAGCTCGGCCCCAGCAGGGTGATGGAAGGCCGGGCCTGGACCGGGGTGTTGGACGAAGGCGGAACCACCGTCCTCTCCGCCCATGTCCCGGTGCTCGATGATGCGGGAAAGATGATCGGCATCGCAGCCATCAGCCGCAACTACCCGTCCACCCTTGAACGGCTGGGGGACGCCGTCCCCAACCTCCTGACCTATCTCGGTGTGGCCAGCGTCCTGGGCGTGGCGGGGTCCCTGCTGCTGTCCCGGCGGGTCAAACGCCAGACCCTCGGGATGGAGCCAAGCGAGATCACCGGCCTGGTGGAAAACCGGGAGGCTATGCTGCACGGCCTGAAGGAAGGCGTGGTGGCGCTGGACCCCCACGAGCGCGTCACCGTAGCGAACGACAGTGCCCGGGAACTGCTGGGGCTGCCGCCGGACTGCGTGGGCAGGAAACTCGCGTCCCTTCCTGTGGATCCGGCCCTCAAAGTGGTCCTGACCCGCGACCAGCCGGACCCGGACCAGCTGGTGCTCGTAGGGGAACGGCTGGTGGTGCTGAACCGTGTTCCCATCCGCTCCCGCGGCCGCAACATTGGCTCGGTGACAACCCTGAGGGACCGGACAGAGCTGTCCTCCCTGGAGCGTGAGCTGGGGGCCACCCGGACCGCCACGGACACGCTGCGCGCGCAGGCCCACGAGTTCGCCAACCAGCTGCACGTCATTTCCGGCCTGATTCAGATCGGCGAGTACGATTCCGTGGTCCAGTTCGTCAACGGCGCCACGGTGGACCGGACCAGGCTCAATGATGAAGTGACCAGCCGGATCCAGGATCCAGCGCTCGCCGCATTGCTGATTGCCAAGTCCAGCCTCGCCACCGAGCGCGGCGTGGCACTGCAGC
Source organism: Pseudarthrobacter sp. GQ63 (assembly GCF_059758765.1). Taxonomy (NCBI): domain Bacteria; kingdom Bacillati; phylum Actinomycetota; class Actinomycetes; order Micrococcales; family Micrococcaceae; genus Pseudarthrobacter; species Pseudarthrobacter sp. GQ63. Next base: position 173,450 of record NZ_JCAXEF010000007.1, on the reverse strand, counting down.
TTGACCCCGTATCCGCCCTGCGCCCGGTCAGCGACGATTTGTCCCGGGACCTCACCACCGTTGTGGGGAACCTGGTGGACAACGCGTTCGACGCCGTCACGGGGCTTCCCGGGGCAGCCGTCCGGGTGCTCGTGGAGGACGGCACGGACCATGTCACCGTTACGGTCCGGGACACCGGCCCCGGCGTCCCGGACGACGCCGTGGAGGACATCTTCCGCCAGGGGTTCTCCACCAAGGAGGCCGGCCCGGCGGACGGCCGCGGCTTCGGCCTGGCGCTTTCCCGGGTGGTCTGCCGGCGTTCCGGCGGGGACCTCACCGTGGCCAATGACAACGGAGCAGTCTTCACCGCACGATTCAAAAGAGGTGCAACGCAGCCATGATCAAGGTGCTGATCGTCGACGACGACTTCATGGTGGCCAAGGTCCACGCCGGGTTCATCCAGCGGACGCCCGGCTTCGCTGTGGTGGGCGTGGCCCACACCGGCGCCCAGGCTGTGATCGAGACGGAACGGCTGCGGCCTGACCTGGTGCTGCTGGACATCCACCTTCCGGACATCAATGGGCTGGACCTCATGCAGCGGCTGCGGGACGTCGCCCCGGAGCTGGACGTGCTGGTGATCAGTGCCGCCCGGGAGGTGGAGACCGTGCGCAAGGCCCTCCGCGGCGGGATTGTGCACTACCTGATCAAGCCGTTTTCGCAGTCGGACCTGCAGGAGCGCCTGGAGCACTACCGCAGTGCATACCAGGGACTGGATTCAGCCAAGGACGTGGCCGAGCAGTCGGACGTCAACCGGGTGTTCGGCCTGGACCGGACCGAGCGTCCGCTTCCCAAAGGCTGCAGCATCGAGACCCTGAAGCTCGTGGAGGCCACCCTGAATGCCGCCGACGGCGATCTTTCCGCGGCCGAGGTAGCCGAGCAGCTGGGAACGTCCCGGGTCAGCGCGCGGCGGTACCTGGAGTACCTGCACGACGAAGGAACCCTGGACGTGAGGCTCAAGTACGGGGTGGGGCGTCCGGAGCGGCGCTACGTCCTCAAGGGCCAGTAGCGCGTTTACGGGCAGGCAGCGCAGCCCGAAGCCTGACAGGAGTCTGCCGGATCAGCGCAGCAGCGTGTCCAGCAGCCGCGCGGCAACGCGCGCAGTCCGGCTGTCCACGTCCAGCGCCGGGTTCAGTTCGGCGATGTCCAGGTGCAGCAGCTTCCCGCTCCAGGCCACCTGCCGGCACACGGCGGCGATAACCGGGAGGGGCACGCCGTACGCGGCCGGGGCACTCACCCCCGGCGCCACCGCGGCCGGCAGTACGTCAAGGTCGATGGTCAGGTAGAGCACGTCGATCCCGTCAAGGAAGTCTGCCACGAAGGTGCGGACGCGTTCCGCCTCGCAGTCCTCGTCCAGCAGGTAGTGCACGCCCAGCGTCCGCGCTGTGTCGAAGAGAGCACGCGTGTTGTTGGGCTCGGAAATTCCGACGACGGCATAGCGGAAGTCACGCCCAGCGGCCGCTTCCGCGCGGGCCATCTGCAGGAACGGCGTCCCGGACGTTGCCAGCGGCTCGTCCCGCAGGTCGAAATGGGCGTCAAGGTTCAGGACGCCCAGCCGCTTCCCGCCCCGGACCGCCGCAGAGGCGGCCACCCCCAGGTAGCTCGCGAAGGCGGTTTCGTGGCCGCCGCCCAGGACTGCGGTCACCTGCCCGGCGTCGAGCAGTTTTTTGACGGCACGGCCGGCGCGTTCCTGGCCGGCCTCAAGGTCACCGCCTGACACCACGACGTCCCCGGCGTCGTACACGGCCCGGTCCAGATGGAACGCCAGGGGGCCCAGGACCTTGCGGATGGCCGCCGGTGCGGCCGCCGCGCCGGTGCGGCCCTTGTTTCGGCGCACGCCCTCGTCGCTGGCGAAGCCCAGCAGGGTGGCGGGCCTGGCATCATCCCCACCCGCAGCACCCGCATTACCCAAGGTGCCCTGAGCACCCGGAGCGCCTTCGGCGCGGGTGCCTGCCGTCCCGCCGTCGTACGCAGTAACTGCCTGCCACCAGCGGCGGTGGGCGGCGTCATCACCGTCGAGCCTCCCTTCCCAGGGCCGGGGCGGGAGGTCAACGTCAGGTATCAGGGGGGCCATGCTCCAAGCTCACCGCATGGCGACGCCGAAAACCAGCAGCGCCGCCGTCGCCATGTCTGGAATCCAAGATCGTCGGCGCCTGGGGGCAGCAGGGGCTATTGTGGAGCAATCCCTTCCCCCGGGGACCCCATCACTTTTTGCGCCGGACGGCGCACCATAGCCAGGCCGGAGAACAGCCCCGTGTTTGAAGCCCCCAGCGTCCTCTTTGCTGCCGCAGGCGCGGCCGTGTTTACCGCAGCTGTCCTTCCCAAGCTCCTGCGCAACATGCCGTTCTCCATGCCCATGGTTTTCCTGGGCGCAGGCATGGCGGCTTTCGCCCTGATTCCCACGCTTCCGGACCCGGATCCCATGGTGCACAGCGATTTTGTTGTGCACCTGACGGAGATCTGCGTCATCATCTCGCTGATGGGCGCCGGGCTTGCCCTGGACCGCCCTGTGGGCCGCAAGCGCTGGGCCACCACGTGGCGGCTCCTGGGAATCGCCATGCCGTTGTGCATCGTCGCGCTGACCCTGATGGGCCTGTGGTTCCTGGGCCTGGGCCTCGGCGCTGCCCTGCTGGTGGCCTCCGCCCTGGCGCCCACGGACCCCGTCCTGGCCTCCGAAGTGCAGGTGGGTGAGCCCGCGGACGAGGAGGAGGGCGCGGACAAAGAAGATGAGGTCCGCTTTGGCCTCACTTCCGAAGCCGGCCTCAACGACGGGCTGGCGTTTCCCTTTGTCTACCTCGCCATCGCCATCAGCATTGTGGGCTCATCGCCGCTGGCTTGGTTTCCCGAATGGTTTGCGGTGGACGTCCTGTGGCGGCTGGCCATCGGAGTGCTGCTGGGGTTCCTCACCGGAAAGCTCCTGGCACGGCTGTTTTTCTCTGCCGGCGCTGAAAGCCTCCGGCTGTCCAACCACTCGGAAGGCTTCGTGGCGCTGGCCGCAACCTTCCTCGCCTACGGCGTCACCGAGATGATCGAGGGCTACGGCTTCATTGCCGTGTTTGTCTGCGCGGTGACCATCCGTTCCGCCGAGCACACGCATGGCTACCACCGTGTGCTGCACTCCTACGTGGAGCAGCTGGAGCGGCTCCTGACCGTGGTGATCCTGGTCCTGCTGGGCGGCGCGATTGCCCGCGGACTGCTTGCGGGGATCGGCTGGGCCGAGGTGCTGGTGGCGCTGGCCTTCCTGCTGCTGGTCAGGCCACTGGCAGGCTGGCTCGGTCTGCTCGGCGGCAAAACCGGACCGCGGGAGCGGATCGCCCTCTCGTTCTTCGGGATCCGGGGGATCGGCTCGCTGTACTACCTCTCCTATGCGCTGGGCAAGGGCGAGTTCGCCGGCCAGGCGGAGTGGCTGTGGTCTTTCGTGGGGCTGGTGGTGGCACTGTCCATCGTGATCCATGGCGCCACCACCTCGCCACTCATGAACCGGCTGGACAAGCTCCGGGAAAAGAAAGCCCGGGCGTTGACAGGCGACGAAGGCCTGGCGCCCAACACTCCCGTGTAGGGCAACCAGGCCTTGGTTCCGTGCCGGGCGCCGGGCCTTGCTCCCGGGCCGGGGGCTACATGCTCAGTGCCGCCTCGATGGGACCTACCGCGAAGAAGAGCAGGAACGCGCCGGCGACGGCCCACATGAGCGGGTGGATCTCCTTGACCCTGCCCTGGACGGTGCGGATCAGGACAAAGGCGATGAAGCCCGCGCCCAGGCCGTTGGCGATGGAGTACGTAAACGGCATCAGGGTGAAGGTCAGGAACGCGGGGATGGCAATGCCCCAGTCCTGCCAGTCGATCCTGCCCACCTGGGACACCATCATGAAGCCCACCACCACCAGGGCGGGGGCAACCGCTTCGAAGGGCACCAGGTTGATGAGCGGGGTGAAGAACATGGCCACCAGGAACAGCAGCCCGGTGACGATCGAGGCCACGCCTGTGCGCGCGCCTTCGCCGATTCCGGCGCCGGCTTCCACATAGATCTGGTTGGAGGAAACCGACGCCCCGCCGCCCACGATCGCGCCGAGGGCGTCCACCTGGAGCACGCGGTCGACGTCCGGGATGTTGCCGTGTTCGTCAACTGTCCCGGCCTCGTTGGCCAGGCCCACCATGGTCCCCATGGCATCGAAGAAGATGCTGAGGAGGATGACGAAGGCGAGCAGGGTTGCGGCAACGAAGCCCAGGTGCTCGAAGGCGCCGAACGGGTTTGCCTTGCCGATCAGGGACAGGTCCGGGGCGGCCCAGCCGGTGAAGGTGGGCGCCACCAGGGACCAGCCCTGCGGGTTGGAGGTTTGCCCGTCGAAGCTCGGTCCGATGTGCAGGGTCATCTCCAGGAGCACCGAGATGAGGGTGGAGGTGATGATGCCGATCAGGATGGCGCCCTTGACCTTGCGCACCACCAGGGCGATGGTCAGGATCAGGCCAAAGATGAACACCGCGGTGGGCCAGCCAAGGAGCTTGCCGTCGTAGCCAAGGCCAACGGGCACGGTGGTGCCGGCGACATCTGGGATGCGGCGGACGAAGCCCGCGTTGACCAGCCCGATCAGCGCGATGAACAGGCCGATGCCCACCACGATGGCCGTCTTGAGCCCGTCCGGGACGGCCTTGAAGACGGCGGTGCGGAACCCGGTGAGGACAAGGATCAGCATGGTGACGCCGGAGAGCACCACCAGGCCCATCATGTCCGGCCAGGTCAGCCCCGGATTGGTGGCCACGGTGACGGCCACGAACGCATTGACGCCCAGGCCCGTGGCGAGCGCGAAGGGGTGCTTTGCCCAGGCGCCCATAAGGATGGTCAGGATGCCTGCCACGAAGGCTGTTACGGCGGCTACGGCGGTGAACCCCAGCGTTGTGCCGCTGGAGTCAGGGCCCGAGAGGATCAGGGGGTTCAGCACCACGATGTAGCTCATGGCAAAGAACGTGGCGAAGCCGCCTCGGATCTCGCGGGAAAGGTTGGAACCGCGCTCGGTGATCTTGAAGTACCGGTCCAGGGCAGAGCCTTGCTTAAGCATTAGTCCTCCGGGGGAGTCTGTGGGGATACCTGCATCCTATGGTGGCGGCGGCAGGGCGGCAGGCATTTTCGCCTAGTCTGTAAGGAAGCCAACACACAAGGAGCCGCCGCCGCATGCGTCCCATCCGCCAGATCCTGACCCTGGGGCTCGTGCTCCTCGTTTTTGCCGCCGGTGTGCTGGGCCTCGCCGGGCCCGCAGCGGCCCATGATGCCGCCGAATCCAGCACCCCGGCGGCCGGCGCGTCGTTGCCGGCGCCGCCCGAACAGGTCTCGGTGGCCTTCAACAACAAGCCGCTGGGCATTGGCGCCGCGTTCTCCGTCAAAGACGCCTCCGGTACCGAGTGGGCGGAGGGGCCGGTGGACATCGTGGACAACGTGGCATCCCAGAAGCTGAGGGCCGGAGGCCCGGCGGGGGAGTACACCGTGGCCTGGCGGGTGGTCAGCTCGGATTCGCATCCCATCGAGGGGACGTTCTCCTTTACGGCCGCCTCTGCCGGGCAGGGCGCCGCACCGGCAGCAAGTCCAACTGAGGGAGGAAGTCCGACGGCGGCGGCTACAGTCCCAGCCACCGGCGCCGGGGCAAGTACTGCCCCCGCCATGGGGACGGCCCGGCCGGGGACGACGGGCGAGCCTGAACAGGTGGGCTCAGGGGAGCCGTTCCAGTGGAGCATCGTCATCTTTGCCCTCGTCGCAGTGGGGCTGCTGGCCACGCTTGCCATCCTGGCCCGGCGCCGGCTCACAGCAGGCACGGACGACGAATGATGGCGGGTTGGGGGCCCGCCGCGGGCAGGGGCGCCGGGCGGCCTTAGCAGGTCAGGGCCTAGCCGGTTAGGGCCGCAAAGCTCCCGGTGGCCGGGTAGGCCACAGTGTCCGGGTGCACTCTGGCGGAGATTGCCTGGCCCACCGTCTTGGCTTGCCGCAGGACTTCCTTGGGGGAGGGCGTGATGAGTTCCCCAACGCCCACCAGGTAGATGCCGATGGCCCGCATGGCTGCGGTGAGGTTTCGGCCCACCGCCATGCCGAAGTCGTTGATCATGCGCCGGAGCTGGCTGTGGGCGCAACGGGTCAGGACAATGTGGTCCGCCACCAGGATTCCCGTGGGCGTATGCACCTCCCACTGCGGGGCTGAAGAAAGCGGCGACCCGCCGTTCACCATGGTCAGCTGGACGGCGCGGGTGGTGTTGCGCACGTCGACGTCGTGGCTGGCAGCGTAGTTCCGCAGGTGCCGCAGGATCTCGTTGCGTTCGCGAAGGTTCACGGAGTCCGCCGCGTCGCACCGTTGGAGGGAAGCTGTGTTGGCCGGCTGTGCGGCGCCAAGGAGGTCCAGTCCGTCCACCACTATCGAGTCCACGCCGCGGCGGCACAGCTCTGCAGCCACGGCCAGGCCGGACAGGCCGGTGCCAATGATCACAGTGGTGGTCTGTTCGGTCCCGGCATTCCCAGGCATGCTTGACACTACAGTTTCCCTCCTTCGAAAGTTTCGGCAGGTGCGGGCGTCCTCGCCCGCTCGCGTCCCGTTACCCCCAAAGCCCGGCCGCAGTGCGTTCCGGGCAACTCTGACGGAGTAAGGCAGTAGGCGTCCCGGACCAACAATGTCCTGAAGACTACAGAAGATTGGCGGCCAGGGATAGCCCAATCCCGAAACAATTTTGTCGGGGTGAAGGCGCTTTCCCGGAGATCGCCCACCACCTGTGGATAACCCCCGTTTCCTGGCCCCAAGAGGCTTGCTATGCCAAGGCCTGCGGAGAATAGTGGGAAGCGGAAGCGAGCCTTTCTTCCCAGCTCAGGCGGGGGTTCGGGTGCACGCGGAACGGTCCGCTTCTGGCAGAATAGCCGCAACATCAGGCAGTATCGCGAGGAGGCGGCCCAATGGGCGCACAAGAGTTGCATCCGGACCCGCAGGACGGCGGCGCTCCTGCCGCCCCCGAGGGGATCGTAGTCGGCGTGGACGGTTCGGACCACGGCCAGTGCGCGCTGGTGTGGGCAGCGCGCGAGGCCCAGCGCCGGCGTCGTCCGCTGCACATCGTCACCGCCTACTCCGTCCCGATCTTCGCGGCTTCCGGCCTGGACGGCGGATACGCCACCGTGGACGACTCCGTTATTCGCGAAGGCGCGGAGGCGATTGTCAAGCAGGCCCTGGAGAAGGTGGCCACCTACGACATCGATGCCACCGCGTCAGTGGAGAACGGCGATGCCTCCGGCGTCCTGCTGGAGATGTCCGAAACCGCTGAGCTCCTGGTGTTCGGTACCCGCGGCCGCGGGGGCTTTGTGGGCAGGCTCCTCGGTTCGGTGAGCAGTGCACTCCCGGCCCATGCGAAATGCCCCACGGTGACGGTGCCGCTGATCTGTTCCGACCGGCTTGGCGAGACAACCGAGGACCGGCACATCAAGGCGGAGCAGGCCAAGGCCGGCCACCAGCGCGTGGAGAACCTGGTGGTGGTGGGCGTGGACGGGTCGGAGCAGGCACGGGTGGCTGTGCTGGAGGCGGCAGCCCAGGCTGAGCGGCTCGGCGCCACCCTGCGCGTGGTCTGCGCGGTGCCGCAGTACAGCGGTTCCCTGGCGTGGGTTCCCGCCCCCATGGACCGCAAGGCGCTGTTCGACGACATCCAGGTGACCCTGGACGCCGGAATGGCGTGGCTGCGGAGCCACTTCCCGAATCTGCCCACTGAATCCGAGCTGAGGGACGGCTCTCCTGTAGACGTCCTGGTGGACGCCAGCCGCCACGTGGAACTTGTGGTGGTGGGTACCCGCGGCCGTGGCGGGTTCACCGGGATGCTCCTTGGCTCAACCTCGGACGGGGTGCTCCACCACGCCAAGGGCCCCGTCATGGTGGTTCCGGACCGTGAGGACCCCCGCCTGGCGGACCGCGCCCGGTTTGGGCCGGTGCTCGGGACAGCCTGACCGGACCCCGCCGCAGGGGAGTGCCACGATGGCAGTTGACCGCCCGGAAAGCACAGGAAACGGCAGGCGGGAGTCCCGCCCACCGGACGGCAACGCCGCCCCCGTCCTGGTCCTGCGCCTCAGCCAGGTCGATGGCAGCATGCTTCCGCTTGTGGGAGGCAAAGCCGCCAACCTCGGTGGGCTGATGGCAGCGGGACTGCCCGTTCCTGACGGGTTCTGCCTGACCACGGTGGCCTACCGGGAGGCTGTCCGGACTGTCCAGGACGGTGTGCTTGCGGAGCTCGCCCGGCTCCAGGCCGCACTGCATCCTTCCGATCCAGGCAGGTCCGCCCAGCTCGCCACAGTGGCCGGGAACGTACGGGAGGCCATCCGCGCCCTCCCGGTTCCACCGCGGACCGCAGCTGCCGTGGAGCAGGCGTATGCGGCAATGGGCGGAATGACCCCCGTGGCCGTGAGGTCTTCGGCCACCGCCGAAGACCTTCCGTCCGCGAGCTTCGCGGGCCAGCAGGACACGTACCTGAACGTGGCGGGCATCAAGGCCGTCCTGGACGCCGTCCGCAACTGCTGGGCCTCCCTCTGGACAGACCGCGCAGTGGCCTACCGGGCAGCGCTGGGGATTGCACCGGACCAGGTGGCCCTCGCCGTCGTGGTCCAGCGGATGGTGGACGCCGAGGCGGCAGGGGTGATGTTCACGGCGAATCCCCTGACCGGCAGGCGCCGCGAGGCGGTCATAGATGCCGCCCCCGGACTCGGCGAGGCTGTGGTTTCCGGCGCCGTCAATCCGGACCACTTCGTGGTGGACACGGGCAAAGCCCGGGTCGTTGAGCGAAAGCTTGGTGACAAGCGCGTTGTGGTCCGGCCCCTTCCTGGTGGTGGAACGGAGTCCCGGGAGGTCCCCGGACGGGCGGACTCCTCCAGCCTCACGGATGAACAGGCCGTTGGGCTTGCTGCCCTTGGCCTGCAGGCCGAGCGGCACTTCGGCTCGCCACAGGATACCGAATGGGCCATCGACGCCGGCGGTACCCTCTGGCTGACGCAGTCCAGGCCCATCACTACGCTTTACCCCATACCGCAGAGCCGGTCAGCAGGCGCCGGACCCCGGCTGTACATGTGCTTCAGCCTGGCCCAGGGCCTCACCCGCCCGCTCACACCCATGGGGCTGGCGTCACTGCGGCTCATTGCTTCCTCGGTGGCGTTGGCCGCCGGGTTTCCCGTTCCCGATCCCCGGCAGGGCCCGCCGCCCTATGCGGAGGCAGCCCAGCGCATCTACGTCGACCTCACCACGCCGGTCCGGAGCAGCGTGGGCCGCCGCATCCTTGCCCGGGTCTTCGACATCATGGAGGCCAGGTCCGCCATGGTGGTCAGGCAGGTTTTCGGCGACCCGGAGTTTTCGGTGACCCGCAGGACACCGTTCGGATTCCTGCGCCACGTCCTGCCGGCCGCGGCGCGGGCCCGCGTGCCGGAGACGGCGCTCCGGGGACTGTTCCGGCCCAGGGCGGCGCTCCGCCGCCTGGACTCCTTCACCCGGCGCTACGCCGAAGACCTGGAGCTTGGGGCAGGAGCAGGTCCCCTTGAACGGCTTGACCACGCGGAGCGGCTACTGGGAAGCAGGCTCTTTGCGATCGTGCCCGCGGTTTTGCCCCTGCCGGCGGTGGGATTCGCCATGCTGTGGCTGGCGGGAAGGCTGCTCGGAGGACCGGACCGCCGGCAGGACCTGGAAAAAGTGCTCCGCGGCCTGCCCCGCAACGTGACAACCGAGATGGACCTCGAGCTGTGGCGGATCGCCTCGGCAGCAAAGGACGACAGGGACTCACGGGCGGCCCTGGAGTCGCAGGAACCATCCGCGCTCGCAGCGGAATATAAAACCGGCACCCTGCCCCCTGTCCTGCACGCAGGCCTGGTGCGGTTCCTCGAACGCTACGGGCAGCGGGCCGTGGCCGAAATCGATGTGGGCATGCCCCGGTGGACCGACGATCCCACCCACATCCTGGGCGTCCTGGCCAACTACCTGCGCCTCACGGATCCCGCCATGGCACCGGACGTCCAGTTCAGCCGGGCCCAGGCCGAGGCCGAGGCAGTCGTGCAGCAGCTGGTTGCCGGGGCGCGCCGCCGTGGACGGGCCCGCGCACTGCTGGTAGGCGCTGCCTTCCGGCGGGCCAGGATGTTCGCGGGGCTGCGGGAAATGCCCAAATACCAGCTTGTCCTGGGGCTGGCGGAAGTGCGGAAGCAGGTGGCCCTGGTGGGAGCCGGGCTTGCGGCCGATGGCAGGCTGGACAGCCCGGAGGACATCTTCTTCCTCGATTTCGGGGAGGCCAGGCTGGCGCTCCAGGGCCCGGAGGCCCAAGGGTCCCGGAATCTGCGTGAACTCGTGGTGGACCGGCGGGCCGCTTACGCCAGCGAGCTGGGCAGGCGCCACATCCCCAGGGCCCTGCTCTCGGACGGCACCGAACCCGAGGTACTGTACGCCGCCGCACGTGGTGCGGCGGGCAGCGCCACATTGTCCGGCAGCCCGGCCTCAGCGGGATCCGTCACCGCCCGGGCCCGCGTCATCCTGGACCCCGTAGGTGCCCACCTCGAACCCGGCGAGATCCTGGTGGCTCCGTCCACCGATCCGGGGTGGACGCCGTTGTTCCTGACCGCCGGCGGCCTGGTGATGGAGATGGGCGGGCCCAACTCGCATGGCGCCGTGGTAGCCCGGGAGTACGGCATTCCGGCCGTGGTGGGGGTGCCGGAGGCCACCGTCCGGCTTGCCACGGGACAAAGAATAACGGTCGACGGCGGCGCTGGAACCATCGTGCCCGAATAGGCCCTCGGGTTCCCCGCCCTGCCCCGGCACTGCTCCCGCACTGCCCAGGCACTGCCCCGGCACGGCTCCCGCTGGCAGGTGTGGGGAGCCGTGCCGAGGCGTACCCTTGAGCTATAGACTCCCATCAAGGAGACGGCCGAGCTATGAACCAGCGGAATATGGGCGACCCGATCATCACCAGGGCCGTAAAACAGCGCCGTAGCCGTGCGTGGCTGCGGTGGGTTCCCGCCGTGGCTGCACCCGCGGTGATCGCCGCCGGAGTGCTGGTGGGGTCCATCCCGGCACGCGCCGGCGACGCCCTGGCGGACAAGGCCCCGGCCGACGTGCTTGCCCTGCTCGCCGGCCACAAGACCCACACGTTCTCGGGCACGATTGAACAGGCCTCCGAGCTCGGGTTGCCGGAACTGCCTGCAACGGGTCCAAGTTCGGGTCCTGCCTCGGATGACCCCGCCGCCTCCGCGATCGAGATGCTCACCGGTGAGCATACGGCGAGGGTCTTCATGGACGGCAAGGCCAAAGTCCGTATCCAGGTGGTGGACCGCTTCGCCGAGCGGAACATCATCCGGCGAGACAACGATGTGTGGTTCTACTCGTCCAAGGACAACTCAACAGCGCACCTGACGCTGCCGGCCCATGCCCGCGACCTCCCGCTGGAAGACCCGGCATTGCCTGGCACCAGCCCGGACAGCACCGGCCCTGAAAGCACCATGGTCCCGCCGACGCCCCAGGAGCTCGCCGCGAAGTTCCTCGCCGCGGCAGACAGCACAACTGCCGTGTCTGTGGGCCCTGACGTCCAGGTTGCCGGGCGCCCTGCCTATAACCTGCTCCTCGAGCCACGCACCAGCGGCACGCTTGTGGGGATGATCGCCATCGCCGTGGATGGACAAACCGGCATGCCGCTTTCCGTGGAGGTTACGGCACGCGGGGCAGGAGAGCCTGCCTTCAGGACGGGCTTCACCAGCCTGTCGCTTGATGCTCCGGATGCCGCATTGTTCAACTTCGTGCCACCGCCGGGCAGCACGGTTGAAGAGCTGCAGATCCAGCATCCTGCGCACCCGCCCGCCGGCCCAGGGGCACCCGGTTACCCGGGCACGCACACCGACCCGGACCAGCTTGCGTCCGGCATCAAAGACAAGGCCGGCTCCCACCTGACCGGGACCGGCTGGGAAACGGTTGTGGAACTTCCGGCGGACAGCGGAGCCGGCGCAAAGCTCGGCACCGCGCTGGCGCAGAATCCGCTGCTCAGCCAGGCAGCCGTCGTCGTTCCTGGCGGGCGGCTGCTCTCCAGCGCACTCTTCAACGTGCTGCTGACCGACGACGGCCGCGTCTTTGCGGGCATGGTCCCGGCTGACAGGCTGCAAGCCGCATCCTCCGCCCCGTGACGGGACCCGCAGGGGTTCCGGGACGGCGGACGTACGGCCTGACCATCGAGACGCAGGGCCTGACCAAGCGCTTCGGGCAGCAGGTGGCCGTGGACAGCCTGGATCTCGCGGTGCCGTCAGGGGCAGTCTTCGGCTTCCTGGGCCCCAATGGCTCGGGAAAGACCACCACCATCCGGATGCTGCTGGGCCTCGCCGCGGCGTCCGCAGGGACGGTCAGGCTGCTGGGAAAGGAGATGCCGGGCAGCTTCCAGGATGTCCTGCCACGGGTGGGGGCGCTGGTGGAGGGGCCCGCCTTTTATCCGTTCCTTTCGGGGACCGCGAACCTCCACCGGCTGGACGCCGCCGGCCGGCACGCGGATCCGGCCACCCGCCGGGAACGGGTGGGCCTGGCCCTGGAACGGGTAGGGCTTGGCCACGCCGCCGGCAAGCGGGTTCACGCGTACTCGCTCGGCATGAAGCAACGGCTGGGCATCGCCAACGCCCTCCTGTCCCCCCGCGAGCTGCTGGTGCTGGACGAACCCACGAACGGCCTGGACCCGCAGGGCACCCGTGAAGTGCGGAACCTGGTCCGGTCCCTGGCAGCAGACGGGACCACCGTTTTCGTCTCCAGCCACCTGCTCGCCGAAGTTGAACAGATCTGCACGCACGCGGCCATCATGAGCGCGGGCCGCCTGGTGGCGCAGGGGCCGCTGGCCGAACTGCGCCGGTCCGGCAGCTCCCGCCTGCGCCTGGTGACCCCGGACGCGGGCCCGGCGTCGTCGGTCCTGGCCACGCTGGGGCTGTCCCCGGAAACAGGGGCGGGCCAGCCGGATGGGGACGTGGTGCTGGCTGCCCTGGCAAAGCCGGGATTGCCCTCGGAGTCGGGGGCGGGGCATCCCGCCCCGGAGGACATTGTTGCGGAGCTCGTCAAGGCAGGCGTTCGTGTCCGCGGTTTCGCGGTGGAACGGGAGAGCCTTGAGGACCGGTTTGTTGAACTGACGGGGGAGGGGTTCGACGTTGCCCAGTAGCGTGCCGGCGGAGGCAGAGGTTGTGACGGCCGTGGCGGGGCCGCGGGGAGCCGGCATGTCCCTCCTGCTGTCCGAAATCGCGGTCCTGTTCCGGCGGCGCCGAACCTGGGCCCTGCTGCTCGCGCTGGCCGCCATTCCGGTGCTGATTGCCGTGGCCGTGAGGGTCTCCTCGGCGGTTCCTCCCGGGCGCGGCCCGGCCTTCCTGGACCGGATCACGCAGAACGGCCTGTTCGTGGCGTTCACTGCCATGCTGGTGTCCGTCCCGCTGTTCCTGCCGCTCACGGTGGGTGTGGTGGCGGGGGATACCATCGCAGGCGAGGCCAATCTGGGAACGCTGCGGTATTTGCTTGTTGCGCCGGCGGGCCGGGTCCGGCTGCTGCTGGTGAAATATGCCGGCGCCCTGGCGTTCTGCCTCGCTGCACCCCTGACAGTTGCCCTCGCCGGTGCCGCCATCGGTGCCGCCCTTTTCCCCGTGGGCCCCGTGACCTTGCTGTCCGGGGATGTCATCGAGCCGCCGGAGGCCGTGCTCCGGCTCCTCCTGATCTCGGCGTACCTGGCCGTTTCCCTGGCCGGGCTGTCCGCCATAGGCCTGTTCCTGTCCACGCTGACCGTGGTTCCGGTGGGTGCCATGGCAGCCACGGTGGTGCTCTCGGTGGTATCCCAGGTCCTCGACCAGCTGCCGCAGCTCGAGTGGCTGCACCCGTGGCTGTTCAGCCACTACTGGCTGGGCTTCGGGGACCTGCTCCGCCAGCCCGTGCTGTGGGACTCGTTCGCCAGCAATGCGCTGCTGCAGGCGGGGTACGTGGCCGTGTTCGGTGCGCTCGCCTACGGCCGGTTCGTCACCAAGGATGTCCTGAGCTGAACGGAGGCGGGAAGCCCGGGCGGCAACGCGTCCTCAGGCGTGCTGGTGCGCCTCATGTTCTGAATGGCTCGCGGGTTCCAGCTGGAACGTGCAATGGTCGGTATCGAAGTGCGAGCCCAGGCAGGTGATCAGCTTGTCCAGCAACTGGTCGGCGCCGCGGGCGTTGAGCACCCCGTCCTCCACCACCACGTGCGCCGAGAAGACCGGGACGCCGGAGGTGATGGTCCAGATGTGGATGTCGTGCACGTCCGTAACGCCCTCCACGGAGAGGATATGCTCGCGGATCATCTGCACTTCCACGCCCTTGGGACTGGCCTCCAGCAGCACATCCACCACGTCGCGGAGCAGGCTCCAGGCCCGGGGCAGGATCATCAGGGCGATCACGACGGACGCGATGGTATCCGCCGCCTGGAACCCGGTCACCATGATCACCACAGCCGCAGCGATGACGGCGAAGGAACCCAGCAGGTCACCCAGGACCTCCAGGTAGGCGCCCCGGACGTTGAGGCTCTCCTTGTGCGCTCCGCGCAGGATCACCAGGGACGCCACGTTTGCGGCGGCGCCCAGGACGGCGGCGAACAGCATGATGTCCGTCTGCACGTCCGGCGCCGCGCCGATCCTGCGGATCGCCTCGCTGAAGATGACCACCGAGATCACGATCAGGATCAGGGCATTTGCCAGCGCAGCCAGCACCTCGGCCCGCTGGTAGCCGTAGGTCCTTTGGTCGCTGGCGGGCCGCCCTGCAATCCAGGCAGCCAGCAGGGCGATCGTCACCCCAGCAGCGTCGGAGAGCATGTGGCCGGCGTCGGCAAGCAGGGACAACGAGCCCGAGAGGACCGCGCCGATAACCTGGACCAGGACCACGGCCAGCGTGATGGCAAGGACGGCAATAAGCCGCTTCCGGTGCCGGCCTGTTGCGGTGATGCCGTGGGTGTGGCTGTGGTCGTGTCCCATGCCTACAAGGCTAGCCCCAGCCGAGCTCGTGCAGCCGGTCGTCATCAATCCCAAAGTGGTGGGCAATCTCGTGCACCACCGTCACGGCCACTTCGTGGATGACGTCCTCCCGCGACACGCAAAGGTCCAGGATGGGCTCCCGGAAGATGGTGATCCTGTCCGGCAGGGACCCGGCGTCCCACCAGGAATCCCGCTCGGTCAACGGCACGCCCTCATAGAGTCCCAGCAGGACAGTGTCCGGGTCCTCCCCGGGCTTCGGAACATAGTCGTCCTCAATGAACACCGCAACGTTGTCCATGGCGCGGGCGAGCTTGTCCGGGATGCTGTCCAGGGCGTCCTGGACAGCGGCCTCGAATTCGTCCTCGGACATGGTGAAGCGGAGCGGTTCGCTGGGGCCCCCAGGGGCGGTGGGCAGGCCCGGCGGCAGGCTGGCTGGCATACTCCGACTCTAGCGGGAACCGGCCGCCCCGGCTCCCCGCTGATTCCGGCTCCTCCGCCGGGTCAGCGCCACGCCCACCAGGCAGACCAGCCCGCCCACCAGGCCCAGCAAGGCAGGAACCTCGCCCAGCAGGAGCCAGGAAATCAGGATGGTGGTGCCGGGCACCAGGTAGGTGGTGGCGGCCAGCTTGCTGGCGTCCACCAGCGAGAGCGCGTACGCCCAGGTGGTGAAGGCAATAGCCGTGGGGAAGATCCCCAGATAGACGAGCCCCCATGTTGCCTGCGGCGGGGCCGCCTGCACTTCGCTGACCAGCTGGCCTGCGAAGGGCAGGCAACACAGCGCACCCACCAGAATCCCGAACCAGGTGGCCTGCGCGGCCGGAAATTTCCGCAGTACAGGCTTCTGAATGATGACGCTGACGGCGGCGAGCACGGCGGCAAGGAGGCACAGCAGTACACCTGACACGTCCGTCGTCGCCCCTTCCCCGGGCGCGGAGGACTGGGCTGATCCGAAGGCGATCAGCGCCACGCCGGCGAACGCAACCAGGCTTCCGATGATGAGCCACCGCGGGAAGCCCTCCTTGAGGAAGATGCCGGCCATGATTGCCACCAGGATGGGGTTCACGTTGATCAGCAGGGCACTGGTGCCCGCATCAAGCACGTGTTCGGCGGCGTTCAGTGCCACGTTGTACCCGCCGAACCACATCACCCCGTAGGCCAGGATCGGCCACCACTCCCGGCCCTTCGGGAGGAGCCGGGTCTTCACCATTTGGGGCAGCACCAGCAGGGAGAGGACGACGGCGGCAATCGCCAGCCTGCCGAGCGTCAGGGAGCCGGGGGAGAAGTGGGGGCCGATGGCCCGGATCCCCACGAAGGCGGACGCCCAGAGGACCACGGTGACCACCATGGCAGCCACCCCGAGTGCCTTGACCGGGGTTGCGGCGGTGTGGGGAGGTGCGGGGGCAGTCCGGTGGGCGGGGCTGGTTGCAGGCATGCAGCAAATCTATCCGGGCGCAAGGGCAGCTGACTGGCGGAAATCGGCCACGTCTGCGCAACTTCCTGCCAAAGTCGGTCCGGAGGCTATTGCGGCGCCGCCCACTCCAGCAGGCGTTCCACGGGCCACGTGGTGATGATCCGGTCCGCGGGGACGCCGTTCTTTTCCGCGCGCTCGGCACCGTACTGCAGGAAGTCGAGCTGGCCGGGTGCATGGGCATCGCTGTCGATCGAGAACAGGCAGCCGGCGTCGAGGGCGAGCTGGATCAGTGGATCCGGCGGGTCCTGGCGTTCCGGTCGAGAGTTGATCTCCACGGCCACGTTGTGTTCCGCGCACGCCGCGAACACCGCTTCTGCATCGAATTCGGACGGTGGCCGGGTACCGCGCTGCCCCTCCACGAGGCGCCCGGTGCAGTGGCCCAGGACGTTGGTGTGCGGGTCCTGGATGCCGCCGAGCATGCGGCGGGTCATGGTCCTGCTGTCCGCGCGCAGCTTTGAATGGACGCTGGCAACCACAATGTCCAGGCGGTCAAGCAGTTCCGGGTCCTGGTCCAGTTCCCCCGATTCCAGGATGTCCACCTCGATTCCGGCGAGCAGCCGGACCGGCCTGCCCGGCTGGCCGCCGTCACCTGGAACGGGGCCGGCATTGATCGACTCCACCACGTCCAGCTGACGGAGCAGGCGTTCGGCGGAAAGTCCGTTCGCAATGGTGAGGTTGGGGGAGTGGTCTGTCAGTGCGAGGTATTCCCTTCCCAGTACCCCGGCGGCAGCCACCATCAGCTCAATGGGGGATCCGCCGTCGGACCATTCACTGTGGCTGTGCAGGTCTCCCCGCAGCATCTCCCGGAGCCCGGCCCCTCCGGACGCCAGCGGCTTGGCACCCTTGTCCCTGAGATCTGCCAGGTACTCGGGAACCTGGCCTTCCACCGACTGGCGGATCACCTGGTAGGTCCGGTCGCCGATGCCCTTCATGGACTTCAGCCGGCCGTTTTCGGCGCGGGCGGCCACTTCCTCCGGCGGCAGCGCGCTGATGGCCGCCGCTGCCTTACGGAATGCCTGGACCTTGAACGTGGCAGCGCGTCCACGCTCCAGCCAGAAGGCGATCTCATTGAGTGCTGCTACGGCATCCATCCGTCCATCTTCACCCGTCCCGCCCGCTCCGTGGCGGTGTTTTTCGCCGATTTTGGATAATTCCTGCCTAGGCCCTATAGTTTTAGAGTCCAGTTCGGAGAAACGCAAAGGACAGAGACGGAAAGCCCAGCTTGACGCCTTTTATTTTGTTCCGAACGGGTTCTGGCCCCCATCGTCTAGCGGCCTAGGACACCGCCCTTTCACGGCGGCGGCACGGGTTCGAATCCCGTTGGGGGTACGCAAGGAACTGGTCAAGCAGGCAGAAAATGTCTGGTAGGCTGGAAGCCTTGAAAAAAGCGGTAGAGATACTGCGGAAGCAAGAAACGCAAGGCCCTGTAGCGCAGTTGGTTAGCGCGCCGCCCTGTCACGGCGGAGGTCGCGGGTTCAAGTCCCGTCAGGGTCGCTCTGATTGTTGGAAGAGATTCCGGCTGTCATGGTGACTAGTCACCTAGGCTCTGTAGCTCAGTTGGTAGAGCGTTCGACTGAAAATCGAAAGGTCACCGGATCGACGCCGGTCGGAGCCACCACTGGGAAGCATCAGTTCTTCGGAACTGGTGCTTTTCTTATTTCCTGGGCCTACAGTTAATGGGCCCGCATGGAGCACGTCTCGATCCGGCATCAATACCCCCGGGGCCGGCCAATTTCCCGACCCGCGGCTTTTCGGGTTCCGTAAACTTGCTGGCTGCACAGCCGCGGACACGCGGCAGCGGCATAAGAGAACACGCACGAACAGACGAACGTACACGAGACGAACCTGCACAACGCAGTCTGAGCGCGCACAGCGCATAAGGAGAAACTGGGAATGTCCGCCACACCTGGCACCAGGACCATCAGCCAACCACCGGGAGAAACACCGCCCGCCCATAAGAAAGCGGCGGACCGGCCGCCCGGAACCGGTGGTCAGCAACTCGCCAGATGGGTCTTCTGGCCCGCAGCCGGAACCATCATTGTTTTTGTCCTCTTCGCTACGATTTTCCCTGCGGCTGCCACAGAGATCTTCACCACCATCCAAGGCAACGTCATCAACTGGTTCGGCTGGTATTACGTTGCCGCCGTTGCACTCTTCGTGGCGTTCTCCCTCTGGATCGGCCTTAGCCACTATGGCGACATCAAACTGGGCAAGGACGAGGATGAGCCGGAGTTCTCCGTCATGTCCTGGTTCGCCCTGCTCTTCGCAGCCGGCATGGGCATCGGACTTGTCTTCTTCGGTGTGGCAGAGCCGCTGAACCACTTTGCCGCTCCCCGGCCCGGTGTTGAAGGATCCCCCCTGGTGCTCGCCCAGCAGGCGATGACGCAGACCTACCTTCACTGGGGCCTCCATGCCTGGGCCATCTACGTTGTGGTGGGCGTATCCATTGCCTACGCAGTCCACCGCAGGAACCGCCCCATCTCTATCCGCTGGACGCTTGAGCCGCTCCTGGGCCGTAAGCGCGTTTCCGGCGGGTGGGGCAACCTGATCGACGTCGTGGCCCTCGTAGGCACGCTGTTCGGTGTTGCCACCTCCCTGGGCCTGGGCGTCCTGCAGATCTCCGCAGGGCTTGAGCAGGCCAACATTGTCCAGGCCACCACCATGACGCAGATCGGGTTGATCCTCTGCATCATCACGCTGACCATCATCTCGGTGGTGTCCGGTGTGGGCAAGGGCATGAAGTGGCTCTCCAACACCAACCTGGTCCTGGCCGCGCTGTTGATGCTGGTGGTGCTTTTTACCGGCCCCACGCTGTTCCTGCTGCGTGAGTTCGTGCAGTCGATCGGGCACTACCTCCAGAACGTTGTAGGCCTTACGTTCAACACGCTGGCATTTTCCGGTGCAGAAGGCGAGGCATGGCAGGCCGCCTGGACCACCTTCTACTGGGGCTGGTGGATCTCCTGGGCGCCGTTCGTGGGCATCTTCATCGCCCGTATTTCCAAGGGCCGCACCGTCCGGCAGTTCGTGGCCGGCGTGCTCCTGGTGCCCACCGCCATGGGCTTCCTGTGGTTCTCCATCCTGGGCGGCGCCGCCATCCACCGCGAACTGTTCGGCAGCGGCGGGCTCATCGGCGACGACGGCACCGTGGATACCGAGGGCGCCCTGTTCAACCTGCTCGGCAGCCTCCCCGGCGGAGTTGTTCTCACCGCCGGCGCGATTCTCCTGATCGCCATCTTCTTCATCACGTCGGCTGACTCCGGTGCCCTGGTCATGGGCATGATCTCCACCGGCGGAGACGTGGAGCCCAGGAACTGGCTGCGCATCTTCTGGGCACTGGCCGCCGCCGCTGTTGCCATCGCCCTGCTCCTGGCCAATGGACTGCAGGCGATCCAGACCGCGGCCATCCTCACCGCGGTGCCCTTCAGCGTGGTCATCATCCTGATGTGTATCTCCACGGCCAAGGCCTTCCACCGGGAGCATGAGACCCTGATGCGCGCACAGCGTAAGCTGGCCCGCGACCAGATGGCCGCCCATGTCACGGAGCAGGTCCAGGACTCCATGCATGACTCTGTCCAGGAGCACTACCAGGAGCACGTCGCGGAACAGATCCACGACTCCGTCCAGGAGCACTACCAGGAGCACCTGGCGGATCAGGTCCAGGACCAGGTCAGCGAAGCTGTGGAGGCCCATCTGACCGAACGACTGGCTGCGGGCGAGGCTGCAGACGCCACGGCTGCGCAAACACCCAAGGCGTAGTCGGGCCGCCTGACGCGCGGTTTTCGGCTTCTGAGGGAGGCACCTGTCCAGCTGGACAGGTGCCTCCCTTTTCCGTGCCGGCACCACGGAGCGGGGCCGCGCAAGGGGTGGCATTTCTCACCTTTCCACGGCCTCAAAGGCAATACTTGATCTTGGCGGAAGGTTGTGGCACGCGCGCGTCAGGGATTACGTGTAAGCGCTTGCGCAAAATCGGCCCCGTCCCGGAAATGGGAGATGAAACCTGGTTTGATCTCTCCCTTGGAGCCTGTCTACGGTGGAAACACGGCCAGGAAAGCACCACAGTCCGGGCCTCTTCTACGGGGACCACCCAACCCCGTTCCCCCTTGATACAACGGCGTCCCCGATGACGCCTGCCGTGTCGCCGGGGCCGCCGGAGTTCGAAGGGCATGGGCATCCGCCCGTCTTCCACGAACAGTTTCAACTCCGCGAGAAGAGCAACAATGCACAAGCACCCCCAATCACCCCGGATGCTGCGGTGGCGCCCAGCCGCCGCAGCACTGGCCACAGCCGTCGCTGCCTCGGCCTTCCTGGCCGTCCCCTCGGCGCAGGCCAACGAGCCGGCCGATCCGCCGGCCGCCGAGCAGATGCCGGCGCCCACCCCCGGATTCCCCCTCCCCACGGAACACACGCAGGAAGCCTTCGACCCGGCGTCGGACTTCACCTCCAAGTGGACCCGCGCGGACGCCAAGCAGATCATGGCGCAGAGCGACCCCACTGTTGCCCCCGGTGAGAATTCCATGAGCCCGGACGTCACCATGCCGGAAATCCCCGAGGATTTCCCCACCATGAACGAGGACGTGTGGGTCTGGGACACCTGGTCACTCACCGACGAAAACGCGAACCAGATCAGCTACAAGGGCTGGGACGTCATCTTCTCGCTCGTGGCAGACCGGCACGCCGGCTACGGCTTCGACCAGCGCCACTGGAACGCGCGCATCGGCTACTTCTTCCGCAAGACCAACGCGGATCCGGCCAAGGACAAGTGGAACTACGGCGGCCACGTCTTCGCTGACGGCGCCTCCATCGGCAACACCGAATGGTCCGGCTCCACCCGCCTGATGCAGGGCAACCAGGTGAACGTGTTCTACACGGCCACCACGTTCTACGACATCGCCGAGCGGAACGCAGGCGGCGGCGGCATCGCCCCGGATGCGTCCATCGCCAAGGCCTTGGGCAAGATCCATGCAGACGAGAATGGCGTCACCTTCGACGGGTTCAAGCACACCAACCTGCTTGAGCCTGATGGAGAGATGTACCAGACCAAGGAACAGAACCCGGGCTTCGCCTTCCGCGACCCCTACACCTTTGCCGACCCGGCCCACCCCGGCAAGACCTTCATGGTCTTCGAAGGCAACACCGGCGGCACGCGCGGCGAGTACGAGTGCAAGCCCGAAGACCTCGGGTACCGCCCCGGCGATGCCAATGCCGAGTCCGTTGATGAGGTCAACAGCAGCGGAGCCTACTACCAGACAGCGAACGTGGGCCTGGCAGTGGCAGACAACAAGGACCTGACCAAGTGGTCCTTCCTGCCGCCGATCCTCTCAGCCAACTGCGTGAACGACCAGACCGAGCGTCCGCAGATCTTCATCCAGAATGAGGGCGGCAAGAACAAGTACTACCTGTTCACCATCAGCCACCAGTTCACCTACGCCGCCGGCATGCGCGGCCCGGACGGCGTCTACGGCTTCGTTGGCGACGGCGTCCGCTCGGACTACCAGCCGATGAACAACAGCGGCCTGGCCCTGGGCTCGCCCACGGACCTGAACCTGCCGTCGGAGTCCCCGGAGGCACCCACTCCGAACCAGAACGGCCGCCAGTTCCAGGCGTACTCCCACTACGTGCAGCCCGGCGGGCTGGTCCAGTCGTTCATCGACAACGTGAACGGCGTACGCGGCGGCTCGCTGTCACCCACCGTGAAGATCAACTTCCGGGACGGCATCTCGCAGGTGGACCGCAGCTTCGGCCAGGACGGCCTTGGCCCGTTCGGCTACCTGCCCACCAACCTCCGCGTTGGCGGCGAGGGCCACTACAAGTAAAACCGACTGCCCCCTAAAAGCAGTTTAGGTACAGGCAGGGACGTCCGGATCAGGGCGCCCCTGCCTGCTGCCGTTAAGGCACCGCCGGGGATAGGGTGGGGATCAACAGAAGGGGGAGTGCCTGATGGAATACCAGAACCCACAACCCAGCCAGGGGCTACAACAGCGTGCCGCGCCGGTTCCCGTACCCGGCTCCGGCCGGACCGTTATTTCCGAGACAGCCGTCGCCAAGGTGGCGGGCATAGCAGCCCGCTCCGTCCCCGGTGTCTATTCCCTGGGCTCTGTCCCGTCACGCGCACTCGGCGCCATCCGCGACGCCGTCGGCAGTTCCGACCATGCCGCCGGTGTGCGGGCCGAAGTTGGTGAAACTCAGGTTGCCGTGGACATCAGCCTCGTGGCGAGCTACGGGACACCGCTCCACTCGCTCGCCAACCAGGTCCGCGCCGCCGTCTACCGGGCGGTGGAGGAGCTCGTGGGGCTGCAGGTGATCGAGGTAAACGTGGAAGTCACCGACGTCTACATTCCGCCTCCGGTCAAACCCGCCGTTTCCGGACCGACTGACGTTTCCGGCACGGCCGGAAGGGAGGCGCTGCTGTGAACCTCACCGTGGCCGGCGCAGCAATGGGCGCGTTCGTCGCCTTCATGTCCCTGCAGTTCGGGTTATGGGGCTTCCTGGTTTCCCTCCTCTTTATGGCCATCGGGGCACTCCTGGGCCGGGCCGCCGAAGGGAAACTGGACCTTCGCAGGGTCCTGGACGCCATCATCGGCCGGCGCTCGTCCTCATGAGCTCCACAGCCCCGGCCGTCCGGGGCCAAGAGCTGAGCGGCCACAACCGCATCAGTACCCAGGCCCTGACAAGCCTCGCCAAGGCCGCAGCAGCCCAATTCCTCGGTGTGGAAGCCGAGGACGTCCGCGCTGACTGGACGGACGACGACGGCCTGCTGGCCCTGTCCCTTGTCGCACCCATCAGCATGCCCCCGTTGAGTGCGGTGGTCCAGGATCCCTCGCGCGTTGAGGGGTCCGGTGGTTCCATTTGGGACCGGACCGTGAGGGCAAAGGCCGGCATCCTGGCGGCGGTGGCGGAGCTCAGCGGTTCCGGGCTGAGCCGGGTGGACATCAGGATTACGGGGGCAAAGATCAGTGAAGGGGGGCGGGTGCGATGAACCGCAATGGTGAAGGCCAAAGCCCGGATATGGACCGGATCCTGCGCCGTGAGACCCGGTCAACGCGTGCTGCGGTGGCCACCGCAGCGGCCGTCCTGGTCATTGTGCTGGCAGCCTATGGGCTCCTCGAAGCAGGCGTCCACGCAGTAGGGCAACCGGCCTGGTTGATTGAACCGCAGGTGGCCGCGGAGCGTTTGGTTGCCCTGCCGGCGGGGATCCCTCCGTTGTTGCTGGGAGCCATCGGTGCTGTGCTGGCAATGGCCGGCCTGGTCTTCCTCCTCAACGGGGTTCTGCCTGGACGCCGCGCCCGCCACCTTATGGGTGTTGGCCGGGACGCCGCGGGCCCGGCCGTTGTGGTGGATGATGAAGTCATCGCTTCCTCGCTGGCCCGGCGCGCCCGGCTTGCAGCGAACGTCACGCCGGAACAGGTCATGGTGGTGGTCTCCCGGCGGCAGGTGGTGGTGAGCGTCCGGCCCACCTCCGGTGTTCCTGTGAACCAAGACGCGGTCCTCGAGGCAGTCCGGAGCGAAGTGGATGCCATGGCACTGGATCCCTCGCCCGAGGTGCGCGTGAACGTGGCGACATCCGGAGTGATCGGCGCATGAACAGCACCCCTACCCTTCTCAACCGGATCCTGGTCGCGGCCCTGGGACTGCTGCTGCTTGGAACGGGCGGCCTCCTGATGTTGCTGGCCGCCGTGCCCGCCGTGGCCACCTGGTGGCGGTCCTGGTCCGCGGACGCTTGGAGCGGAATCAACGCGGCGTTCAACGCCACCCGCTTTCCGGGGCGGCCCGAAAGCTGGCTGTGGATCCTGGTGGCGCTGGCCCTGCTGGTGCTGATTGGCCTCATGGTGGCCTGGGTTGCCCAGCAGGGCAAAGGGCGGGCCGATGTGGTGGCCGTCGAGTACGATCCCGGTGAGGTTCCGGGTGACGTGCGGATTGGCGGGGGAGTGGCTGAGCAGGCGCTGAAACATGCCCTCGCGCACCGTCCCGACCTCGCCGGAGCCACGGTGACCACCTACGATGTCAAAGGCGCACCCGCGTTGAAGGTCCGGCTCCTTCCGCGCCAGGGCGTGGCCCCGCACCTGCTCGCAAACGAGGTGTCGGTGCTGGTGTCAGCCCTGGAACAGGCGGTGGGAAAGAACATTCCCGTGCTGATCCATATCGGAGCCGGAGCGCGGACGCGCTTCCGCAGGGCAGAGCGCGTCCGCTAACCGTCTTTAGTTCCTTGTCAGGTACACGGCGCAGTCCACAGGAACCTCCTGCAGCAGTTCCCACTCCGCGGCAGGCTCCGGTCCGCTGGAGAGCGCCACGGACCAGCCGTCGGGTATGGGCGCGGATGCGAAGCCCATGTTGGCGAGGACCAGGACATCCCGGTTGTGGAAGGCCAGCAGGCCGCTTTCCGGTGCATGGACCTCCGCCCACGCCAGGGAGCCGGTGCTGAGGCGCCGGGCGGACCGCAGAGCGAGCGCGGCGCGGTAAAGCTCCAGCGTGGAGCCTTCCTCGCCCTCCTGCTGGTCGGCGGCAAGCGGCCCAAATTCCGCAGGCTGGGGAAGCCAGGGGGACGCAGGTTCACCCTGGAACGAATCCGCGAAGCCGTAACCGGGCTTGTCCGCAGCCCACGGAAGCGGTACCCGGCAGCCGTCCCGTCCGGTTTCTGCGCCCTGGGTACGGAAGAACGTGGGATCCTGCCGTGCCTCGGCCGGAAGCCTGGTGTGCTCAGGGAGTCCCAGTTCTTCGCCCTGGTACAGGTAGGCAGAGCCCGGCAGTGCCAGCTCAACCATGGTTGCCGCCCGCGCCCGGGCCAGGCCCAGGGCCGTGTCCGGCTGCTCATCGTCCGCGGCGATGCCCTTGGGGAACGTGGTGGGATCCGTGAGCCCGAAGCGGGTGGAATGGCGGACGGTATCGTGGTTGCTCAGCACCCAGGTGCAGGGGGCACCCACGGCTTGGGCCGCCTTGAGCGACGCGTCGATCGCCTCTGCCATGCGCTCGGCGTCCCAGCCGGCCATCAGGAAATCGAAGTTAAAGGCCTGCTGCATCTCATCCGGCCGGACGTAGAGCGCCAGCCGTTCGGCCGGTTCCACCCAGGCCTCGGCCACCATCATCCGGTCGCTGCCGTACTCGGACAGGACACGGTGCCAGTCCCGGTAAATGTCGTGGACGCCGTCCTGGTCGAAGAAGGGCGAGGGCGGATACACCGGGGACACCGCACGGTGGGGTTCCTCGGAATCAGTGTGGGCGCCGGGTGCATCGCCGGGAGGGGACGGTTCCCTTCGAACCTCAGAGGTGCCCTCCACCATGGCGGCCACCCCGTCCCAGTCGGGAAGGCCCTGCTCCTTGACCATCCCGTGGGCTACGTCCACACGGAAACCGTCAACACCGCGGTCCAGCCAGAAGCGGAGGACAGAGCGCATTTCCTCCCGCACTTCCTGGTTTTCCCAGTTCAGGTCCGGCTGCTTGGTGTCGAAAAGGTGCAGGTACCACTCCCCGGCTGAACCGCCGGCTTCGGTGACCCGGGTCCACGCCGAGCCGCCGAAGATTGACTTCCAGTTGTTGGGTGGCCGGTTGCCGTCACCGGAACCCGGCACCTCGTCCTTTCCCGGGCGGAACATGTAACGGTCCCGTTCGGGGGACCCGGGCGGGGTGCTGAGTGCTGCCCGGAACCAGGCGTGCTCGTCCGAGGTGTGGTTGGGGACAAGGTCCACGATGACCTTCAGTCCGCGCCGGTGAGCTTCCTGCAACATGGCGTCGAAGTCCTCAAGGGAGCCGAAGAGGGGGTCCACCTGCCGGTAATCAGCCACGTCATAGCCGCCGTCGGCCTGGGGCGATTTGTAGAACGGGGAAAGCCAGATGGCATCCACGCCCAGCCGTTCCAGGTAGGGCAAGCGGTCCAGGACCCCGCGCAGGTCCCCCATGCCGTCGCCATTGCCGTCGGCAAAGGATCGGGGGTAGATCTGGTAGACAACGGCGCCGGCCCACCATTCGCCGGTTTGGTCAGAGGCAGGAACGCTCGGCTTGGACATTAGGTTCCTCTCAGATAACTTTTTGATGTAAACGCTTGCATTGCCGACAGCAACCTTACTAGTGTGATGGTCACCACAACAACCTCACCAAACAACCGCACTGTCGACTTACTTGTCACTCAGCGAGGAGCTTCAAGCTAATGAAAACCCCTAAATTCCTACTTCCGGCTGCCACCGCCGGCGTCCTGGCCCTGACCCTCACCGCCTGCGGCGGGGGAGGTGGCGGAACCACGGGAGGCGGCAGCGACGCGGAAGCCAACCTCGAGGGCCGCGGCCCCATCACGTATGTCCAGGGCAAGGACAACAGCAACGTGGTCCGTCCCCTCCTCGACAAGTGGAATGCTGCGCACCCTGATGAGCAGGTGACGTTCAAGGAGCAGACTGACCAGGCGGACCAGCAGCACGATGACCTGGTCCAGAACTTCCAGGCCAAGAACGAAAACTACGACGTTGTCAGTGTTGACGTTGTCTGGACCGCCGAATTCGCTGCCCGCGGGTGGCTGCAGCCGCTCGAAGGCAACATGGCCATTGAGACGGACGGCATGCTGGAGCCCACCATCGAGGCAGGCTCCTACCAGGACAAGCTGTACACCGCGCCCGTTTCATCCGACGGCGGCATCCTCTACTACCGCAAGGACCTTGTTCCTGAAGCTCCCAAGACCTGGGACGAGATGATGGGCATGTGCTCCATCGCCAAGGAAAACAACATCGGCTGCTACGCGGGCCAGTTCAAGCAGTACGAAGGCCTGACGGTTAACGCTTCAGAGGCCATCAACTCGGCGGGCGGCTCCGTGCTCGGCGAGGACGGCAAGCCCAACCTGACCACCCCCGAGGCCGAGGAAGGCCTGAACAACCTGGTTGACGCCTTCAAGAACGGGAACATCCCGGCTGAGGCCATCACCTACCAGGAAGAGGAAAGCCGCCGTGCGTTCCAGGAAGGCAAGCTGCTCTTCCTGCGCAACTGGCCGTACGTCTACAACCTGGCCACCACTGAAGGTTCCTCACAGGTGAAGGATGTTCTGGGTATGGCCGCACTCCCGGGCAAGGATGGCCCGGGTGCGTCTTCACTTGGCGGACACAATGCCGCCATCAGCGTCTACTCCAAGAACAAGGCCACGGCCCTTGACTTCGTAAAGTTCCTCATCGAGGAAGAGCAGCAGAAGTTCTTCGCCACCCAGGGTTCACTGGCTCCCGTCCTTGGTGACCTCTACGAAGACCAGGAACTCGTTGCCAAGCTTCCGTACCTGCCGGTTCTGAAGACCTCCATCGAGAACGCCGTGCCGCGCCCCGTCAGCCCGTTCTACCCGGCGGTCACCCAGGCCATCCAGGAGAACTCCTACGCTGCACTGAAGGGCGAGAAGTCTGCTGAACAGGCCCTGGCCGACATGCAGAAGTCCATCGAGTCCGCCGGCGCAGGATCGTAGCTCCATCATGGCAACCGAATTGGGCCCGACGCCGGTAAAAGGGCCGGCGTCGGGCGGGACCCCGGTCCACCACGGACCCAAGGGTGTAGGGGAAGACAACAAGATCCTCAGCCAGGGTAAGTGGGCTGCATGGCTTCTTGCTCCGACCGTCATTGCGCTGGGCATTGTGATCGTTTACCCGATCATCAGCGCCATCGTTATGTCGTTCCAGAAGGACGCCGGGCTTGACCCGGCAACCGGGCTCTTCACCGCCGGCGGTCCCGCCGGCATCCAGAACTACGTCAACTGGCTTGGCCAGCAGTGTGCCGCCCCCGGCGGCGGCACCGTCGCCTGCCCGCCCGGCACCCTGGGCGGCCAGTTCTGGTCAGCCACCGGAACAACCTTCCTTTTCACGGTCATCACCGTCACCTTTGAAACAATCCTTGGCTTCTGGATGGCCATGATCATGGCGCGGACCTTCAAGGGCCGCGGACTCGTCCGTGCGGCAGTGCTGGTTCCGTGGGCCATCCCCACCGCCGTCACCGCCCAGCTGTGGCTCTTCATCTTCGCCTTCGAGGGCATCGCCAACAAGCTGTTCAACGCCTCCATCCTGTGGACCGGCAGCGAGTGGCCGGCCAAGTGGGCCGTGATCATCGCGGACACGTGGAAGACCACGCCGTTCATGGCGCTGCTGATCCTTGCGGGCCTGCAGATGATTCCGGCGGACGTTTACGAGGCCGCCAAGGTGGATGGGGCTACTGCCTGGCAGCGCTTCCGGCTCATCACGCTTCCGCTGGTGAAGCCGGCGCTGATGGTGGCTATCCTGTTCCGTACCCTGGACGCCCTGCGCATGTTCGACCTTCCGTACATCCTCACCGGCGGTGCCAACAACACCACCACGCTGTCCATCCTGGTGATCAACCAGATCAGGCAAGGGTTCAACTCAGCGGCCGCCTTGTCCACCATTACGTTCATCATCATCTTCCTGGTCGCATTCATCTTCGTTCGGTTCCTTGGTGCGAACGTCGTGGAGCAAAGCGGAGCCACCGGTAAGGGGAAGAAATGACATCCACAACTGCCTCCACGGAACTGCGCGCACGGCAGGACAAGGGCCGCAAGGCCGCCCAGAACAAGGAGAAATGGGCGCAGGCACGCACGTACATCAGCGCCGCCGTCATCCTGATCTGGTGCCTTGCGCCGGCTTACTGGATGGTGGTGACGGCGTTCCGCGAGGTGGGTTTCACCTACGACACCTCGCTGCTGCCCACCCACGTCACCCTGGACAACTTCGCCACGGCCTTCGACACCTCGTTCGGCAACCGGTTTGGCCAAGCACTGATCAACAGCGTCTTTATCGGCGTGACCGTTACGGCCATCTCGCTGCTGATCGGCGTCTTCGCCGCGTACGCCCTGGCCCGTTTGAACTTCCGGTTCAAGTTCCTGGTGCTGGGCTTCATCCTGGGCGCATCCATGTTCCCCGGCGTTGCCCTGATCACCCCGCTGTTCCAGCTGTTCACCAACATCGGTTGGATGGGAACGTACCAGGCGCTGATCATCCCGAACATCTCCTTCGTCCTGCCGCTGACCGTCTACACACTGACGTCCTTCTTCCGCGAAATGCCGTGGGAGCTGGAGGAATCAGCCCGTGTTGACGGCTGCACGCAGGGCCAGGCGTTCCGGAAAGTGATCATGCCCCTGGCAGCTCCGGCGATCTTCACCACGGCGATCCTGGCGTTCATTTCCTCCTGGAACGAGTTCCTGATCGCCAGCCAGTTGTCGAATGACGCCACGCAGCCGGTCACGGTGGCCATCGCCAGCTTCGCCGGTGCCCAGCCGAACCAAATCCCCTACACGGCCATCATGGCCGCGGGCACCATTGTCACCATTCCGTTGGTGATCCTGGTGCTCGTCTTCCAGCGCAAGATCGTGGCCGGCCTTACGGCGGGTGCGGTCAAGTGACGGGTGACGCTTCCCGCTCCCGCCCCACGGGGGCGGGAAGCGACCGCCGTCGGGCCAGGTCCGGCGAGGATTTTGACATCATTATTGGGTTCCTCGGCTTCTGGGCCCTGGTCCTGTTCGTGGTCACCCTCTGGATGGAGGTGACGGCCCAACCTGCACTCGGCTGGGCCTTGGGCCTGCTGGCAACTCTGCTGGCGCTGTACGGCATGGTGCGGCTGCGGCGACGCCTGCCCGATCGGAGGTAGCACTCCCGGCAGTACGGCCGGGAGTGCTACCTCCGGTCGGCAGGTAACACTGCGATGCAAGCCGGTGCCCGAAATACCATTGCAGGGGGCATCGCACAGGAGCAGGGCGCATGCCTGCAGGGAGTATATGAGGGGACACCGTGGCACGCACAAGTGAAAGGTCTCAACGGGGCGGCCACAGTGGGGTCAGCATTGAAGACGTAGCGGCCGCCGCGGGCGTGTCCACCGCCACCGTGTCCCGGGCGGTCCGGGGACTGCCCCGGGTGTCACCGGCAACGCGGCAAAAGATCCTGGAGGTCGCAGGAGACCTGGGCTATGTGGCCTCCAGCTCGGCCTCGGGCCTTGCCACAGGCCGGACCAAGACCATCGGGGTGTTGGCGCCTTTTGTGAGCCGGTGGTTCTTTTCCAAAGCCATCGAGGGCGCGGACCGGGAGCTGCATGCCCGCAACTACAACCTGTCCCTGTTCAACCTGGGCGGGCACGGCAGCAACCGGGAACGGCTCTTCAGCAAGACCATGGTCTACAAGCAGATCGATGCATTGCTGGTCCTGTGTATGGCCCTGACCCACGAGGAACTCGAGCACCTCCAGAAAATCGACATACCCCTGGTGGTGGTGGGCGGCCATGTCGAGGAGTGCGCCTACATCGGGATAGACGACTACGCCGCTGCGTCCACGGCCGTCCGCCACCTGATCGACCTGGGCCACCGGGATATTGCACTGCTGCACGGCGACGACGAGACGGACCTGAACTTCGACGTTCCCCGCGTCCGCATCCTGGCGTTCAAGGACGTGATGACGGCGGCCGGGCTTCCCACCCGGCCCGAATGGGACGAGTGGGGCGACTTCACGGTGCGCAGCGGACAGGCGGCTTTCCGCCGGCTCTGGTCCAAGCCGGGGGCCAAGCCCACCGCCATCTTCTGTGCCTCGGACGAGATGGCCATGGGCGTGATCTTCGAAGCCTCCCGCCTCGGGGTCCGGGTGCCGGAAGACCTGTCCGTCGTGGGAATCGACAACCACGATTTCGCTGATGCCGTGGGCCTGACAACGGTGGGCCAGCGGCCCGACGAGCAGGCCGAGCTGGCCACCAAGATGCTCCTTGATGAACTGGACGGGCAGGTTGGATCGGTCCAGTCCGCCGTCGCGCCCCATGAGCTGATTGTCAGACGGACGACGGCGCCGCCCCAGTCCTAGCGCCGCCCCGGTCAGGGGACGGCTCGGGTAGGCGCCGCTCCAAGGACCAGCCTAGGAGGCGCGCGCCAACTGCCGGATGGGAATCCAGCGGGACGCCAGGCGTCGGTAGGCTGCAGCAGCGCCGGTCATGTCGCCCTCCGCGAGGCACTCGATGCCCAGCCTGATGTCCATGGGGGATTCGTCCGGATACACCTTGTCCGCGACAGCACCGTAGTCGAGCTCCACCATCGATTCCACGTGGAACATCTCAAGCCACTCGGTGAGCTGGGCAAGATCGTCCAGCATGTCCAGGTCCGGCGCCGCCAGGGCCAGGTTGGCCACCGCGTAGCGGGCACGCTCCAAAGCCTCGGTGATGGGCGCCCACACCCGTACTGTGACGATCCGCCCCCCGGACTCCACAACGTCCTTGTGGTCCGATTCCATGAACAGCGAGAACCAGCTGAACGGGATTCCCCATGTGGATGCCCGGGTGTGCACGCGGGTTGAGCCATCGCGGGCCTTCACCTGGTCAATCCGTTCCTGGTGCTTGTCCCGCTGTTCCTCGGGGATCAGCAGTTCCGCCAGCGGGCCGTGGATGCCCTCCATCAGGGCGTTGGCGGCCAGGCCGGCGCGCAGCACCAGCTGGCTGGGACAGTACAGCAGCACAGGCTCGGCGCCGGCTCCGTCGGCGGATGGTTCGCTGTCACTCCCGCCGGCAGGTGCCGGGGCGGTGGTGACGCGTACAAGGTCTGTGCGTCCGGTGGGGAAGGGATCGCCTCCGGAGCGCGTGATGCGCCCCAGCGAGGCAAGCAGTTCGGCGTTTTCGACGGCGGCGCGGGAGGCAGCACGCGCCCCTGCCTCCTGGATCGTCTGCCGTTGCTCTTCGGGGAAGGCGTCCAGCGGTTCGTAGACGCGCAGGGTTGACGAGAACGGCAGGCCGGCCTGGCCCCGGTAGAGGTTTCCGGTCACGACGGCCTCCTTGCGTGGGTCCAGGTCACAGTCATCAGTCCGCCAGTTCCACCAGCACGGGTGCGTGGTCCGACGCGCCCTTGCCTTTACGTTCCTCGCGGTCAATCGAAGCGCCGGTGACGCGCGCTGCCAAAGCCGGGGAGGCCAGCACGAAGTCGATCCGCATGCCTTCCTTCTTGGGGAAGCGCAGCTGGGTGTAGTCCCAGTAGGTGTACACGCCCGGACCCGGCGTGTAGGGACGCACCACATCGGTGAAGCCGGCCGACTCGAAGGCATGGAAGGCGGCGCGTTCCGGCGGGCTGACGTGCGTGTACCGGTTGTTGACGAAGAGGTCGATGTCCCACACGTCCTCGTCGAAGGGCGCAATGTTCCAGTCACCCATCAGGGCCACCTGGGCACGCGGGTCCTGCGTGACGAGCTCCTGGGCGTGGGTCTTCAGGCTTTCCAGCCACTTGAGCTTGTAGGGCATGTGTTCGTCGTCCAGGGAACGGCCGTTGGGGACATAGAGGCTCCAGATGCGGACTCCGGCGCAGGTTGCAGCCATGGCGCGGGCCTCCTGGACCGGGTCCTTGCCTGCTTTGCCGAAGGAGGGCTGGTCCAGGAACGTCCGCTCAACGTCCTCCAGCCCCACACGGGAGGCGATGGCAACCCCGTTCCACTGGTTCACGCCGAAGTGGGCCACCTCGTAGCCCATCCGTTCAAAGAGCTCCCACGGGAAGTTGTCGTCCTTGCATTTGGTCTCCTGGATGGCCAGGACGTCGCAGTCGCTGCGCTGAAGCCAGGCTTCAACGCGGTCGGCGCGGGCACGGAGCGAGTTCACATTCCAGGTAGCTATCTTCACAGTTCCTAACCTACCTTGAGCGCCGGAAATGCGGATCTGGAAGTGCCGCCGAAACGGGGCACAACGGCGCGGACACGCCCAGGCATGCAGCTGCACTCGCCAGGAACAGGCGCCAATGTGCCCCAGCCCGGCGTGCCCGTCATGTGGCTGGGACAGCGGAACAAGACGCGCAAGCTCCGGTGGAAGTTAGTAGGAAGTCCGAGTATATTCGCAACCAGAAATGACCTGGATCACATGCGAAGGAGCGTGCAGTCATGGTCCGTGAACTCTCCCACTACATCAACGGCCAGCATGCGGCAGGCCTGTCGGGCCGCTTTAGCGACGTCTTCGACCCCTGCAACGGCCAGGTCCAGGCGCGCGTGCCGCTTGCCGGCCTGGATGAGGTGCAGAACGCTGTTGCCGTCGCGGAGAAGGCGCAGGTGGAGTGGGCGGCCATGAACCCCCAGCGCCGGGGGAGAATCCTGCTGCGTTTCGTGGACCTGGTCAACCGGGACCTGGACGCGCTCGCCCGGCTGCTGTCCTCCGAACACGGGAAGACACTGGCCGACTCGAAAGGCGACATCCAGCGGGGCCTGGAGGTGGTGGAGTTCGCCGCCGGGGCGCCGCACCTGCTTAAGGGAGAGTTCTCCAGCGACGCCGGACCGGGGATAGACATCCACTCGCTGCGCCAGCCCCTGGGCGTCGTGGCCGGCATCACCCCGTTCAACTTTCCGGCCATGATCCCGTTGTGGAAGTCCGGCCCTGCCCTGGCCGCCGGCAACGCCTTCATCCTGAAACCCTCCGAACGGGACCCCTCGGTACCGCTGCGCCTGGCCGAGCTGTATACCGAAGCGGGCGTCCCGGACGGGGTGTTCAACGTGGTCAATGGCGACAAGGAGGCCGTGGACGCGCTGCTGGAGGATCCGCGCGTCAAGGCGGTGGGCTTTGTGGGTTCCACCCCGATTGCCCAGTACATTTACGCCACGGCCGCGGCCCACGGAAAGCGGGCCCAGTGCTTCGGCGGGGCCAAGAACCACATGGTGATCATGCCCGACGCCGACCTGGACCAGGCAGCGGACGCCCTCATCGGCGCCGGCTACGGCTCCGCCGGGGAGCGCTGCATGGCCATTTCCGTTGCTGTGCCCGTAGGGCAGGAAACAGCGGACCGGCTGGTGGCCAAACTCCAGGACCGCGTCTCAGCCCTCAAGGTGGGCCACAGCCTTGACCAGGCGTCCGACTTTGGCCCGGTGGTGTCGGCCGACGCCAGGGAACGCATCGAGGGCTACATCCAGGCAGGGGCTGACGCCGGGGCCACGCTCTTGGCGGACGGCCGGGGACTCAGTGTGCCGGGCCATGAGGACGGCTTCTGGGTAGGGCCCACGCTTTTCGACCACGTCACCACGGACATGGCGATCTACCGCAACGAGATCTTCGGCCCTGTCCTGTGCGTGGTCCGGGCGGCAGACTACGACGAAGCGCTCGAGCTCTGCACCAGGAACGAGTTCGGCAACGGCGTGGCCATCTTCACCCGGGACGGTGATGCCGCCCGCGATTTCGCCACCCGGGTGGACGTGGGCATGGTGGGGATCAACGTCCCCATCCCCGTCCCCATCGCCTACTACACGTTCGGCGGCTGGAAGGCCTCGGGTTTCGGCGATTTGAACCAGCACGGCGCGGACGCTTTCCGCTTCTATACCAAGACCAAAACGGTGACCACGCGGTGGCCCTCGGGAATACGGCACGGAGCCAGCTTCGTGATGCCGGAAGGAAGTTGATGACGCACAGCGCACCGCAGGGCACGGCTGATACAGGCGTTTCAGTGGACGGCAGGGAGGTGCTGTTTGAGCGCCGCGGCCGGCTGGGCGTCATTACCCTCAACAGGCCCAGGGCGGTCAACGCTCTCACGGCCGGCATGGTTGGGCAGCTTCTGGAACAGCTCACCGCCTGGGCGGAGGACGACGGCGTTGCCACGG
The DNA here is from genome assembly GCF_059758765.1 of Pseudarthrobacter sp. GQ63. Lineage (NCBI taxonomy): Bacteria > Bacillati > Actinomycetota > Actinomycetes > Micrococcales > Micrococcaceae > Pseudarthrobacter > Pseudarthrobacter sp. GQ63. The sequence continues at coordinate 138,439 of NZ_JCAXEF010000007.1, read as the reverse complement.
TGCTGGTGCAAGGCGCCGGAGACCGGGGCCTCTGCGCCGGCGGCGACATTGTGGCCATCTACCGGGACATGCTGGAAGGTGGGGAACGGACCGCGCATTTCTGGGCCACCGAGTACCGGGTCAACTCCCTGATCGCCCGCTATCCCAAACCCTATGTGGCTCTGATGGACGGGCTGGTGCTGGGCGGCGGCGTCGGAATTTCCGCCCACGGGTCCGTCCGGGTGGTCACCGAACGCACCCGCACGGGAATGCCGGAAACCACCATCGGCTTTGCACCCGACGTGGGAGGGACGTTCCTGCTGTCCCGCGCCCCCGGTGAAACAGGAACCCACGCAGGCCTGACCGGCGCACACCTGGACGGAGCGGATGCGCTGTACCTTGGCCTGGCCAGCCACTTCCTGCCGTCCGAAAAACTGCCCGCCCTGGTGGCGGCGCTGGAACACGAAACAGCGGAAGCCGCCGTCGGGCGTTACAGCACGGAAGCGCCGCCCTCGGCGCTGCAGGGACAGCGTCAATGGATTGACGCCTGCTACTCCGCGGATGACGCCGGGGACATCGTCCGGCGCCTGCGGGGCTACGAGGGCGTGGGCAGCGACGAGGCCGCTCAGGCGGCAGACGCCATCGAGGCGAAATCGCCCACGTCGGTGAAGGTCACGCTGGCCGCCCTGCGCCGCGCGAAAGGCCACACCCTCGATGAGGCCCTGGCGCAGGAGTACCGGACGGGCCTGCGGTTCCTGGAAGCGCCGGATTTCCGGGAGGGCATCCGGGCGCAGGTTGTGGACAAGGACCGGAACCCCCGATGGAACCCGGCCACCCTGGCGGACGTGGCGCCGGAGCAGGTGGAGCGCTTTTTTGAGCCCCTGGGGAGCCGGGAACTGGACCTTCGGGGCGTGGACCCGCAGCTAAAGGAGCCTGACCATGACTGAAAAATACACTGTCGCCTTCCTGGGCCTCGGACACATGGGCGGTCCGATGGCTGTGAACCTGGTCAAGGCAGGCTATTCCGTGGCCGGCTTCGATGTGGTGCCGGCAGCCCTCGAAGCCGCCAAGGCCAGCGGCGTCCCGGTTGCAGCCGGCGCCGCCGAGGCAGTCTCCGGAGCGGACGTGGTCCTCACCATGTTCCCCAGCGGCCGGCATGTCCTGGAGGCCTATCGCGGCCAGGCGGGGCAACCCGGACTGCTGGCGGCGGCGGTGCCCGGGACCATGTTCCTGGACTGTTCCACCATCAACGTGGACGAGGCCAGGGAAGCAGCATCCCTCGCCATCGAGGCCGGCCACCGCTCCGTGGATGCCCCGGTCTCCGGCGGCGTAGTGGGGGCCGAAGCAGGCACCCTCACCTTCATGGTGGGCGGGGACGCCGCGGACTTTGAGGCGGTGCGGCCGCTGCTGGACGTGATGGGCAGGCGCGTTGTCCATTGCGGTGCCCATGGCGCAGGCCAGGCCGCGAAGATCTGCAACAACCTGATCCTTGGCGTCTCCATGATCGCCGTCAGCGAGGCGTTTGTCCTGGGGGAGAAGCTGGGGCTGAGCCACCAGGCGCTGTTCGATGTGGCCTCCGCGGCATCTGGACAATGCTGGGCCCTCACTACCAACTGCCCGGTGCCCGGTCCCGTCCCCACCAGCCCGGCCAACCGTGACTACCAGCCAGGTTTTGCCGGGGCCCTGATGGCCAAGGACCTCTCATTGGCCGTCAATGCCCTCAACAGCACCGGGGTGGCAGCCCGGATGGGCCCGCTCGCCGCGGAAATCTACGGTACGTTTGCGGCAGGGGAGGGCGCGGGAAGGGACTTTTCCGGCATCATCACCGACATCCGCGATATGTCCGGCCGCCCGGCGGGCGGCGGACCAGAGAACTCAGCAGGCAGTGCGCCACAGGGCGCAGCGCAGGACGACGGGAGCCCGGAGTGACGGAATACGCGAACATCCTTGTGGAGCAGCGGGGCCGGGTGGGCCTGGTGACATTGAACCGCCCGCAGGCACTGAACGCCCTGAACAAGGCCACCATGGAGGAACTGGTGGCCGCGGTCAAGGCCATGGATGCCGATCCCGGGGTGGGGGCGGTTGTTATCACCGGCTCCGGCAAGGCCTTCGCAGCCGGCGCCGACATCAAGGAGATGGCGGCGCAGGGCTATATGGACATGTACGCCGCCGACTGGTTCCGCGGCTGGGAGGACTTCACCCGGCTGCGCATCCCCACCATTGCGGCCGTCTCGGGATTCGCCCTGGGCGGGGGCTGTGAACTGGCCATGATGTGCGATCTGGTCATCGCCGGAGACAACGCGAAGTTCGGGCAGCCGGAAATCAACCTGGGCGTCCTGCCCGGCATGGGCGGTTCACAGCGGCTGACCCGCGCCGTGGGCAAAGCCAAGGCCATGGACCTGATCCTTACGGGGCGCTTCATCGGGGCGGAGGAAGCCGACCGCTGCGGCCTGGTGTCCCGGGTGGTCCCCGCCGAGGATGTGGTGGACGAGGCCTTGAAGGCCGCAGAGGTGATCGCCTCCAAGTCCAGGCCGGTGGCCATGGTTGCCAAGGAAGCCGTGAACGCCGCCTTCGAGACCGGGCTGGCCCAGGGGGTCCTGTTCGAGCGCCGGCTGTTCCACTCCCTTTTCGCCACCGAGGACCAGAAGGAAGGCATGGCGGCGTTCACGGAGAAGCGCCAGCCGGAGTTCAGGCACCGGTAGGGGCCAGCGCCCTTCGGTAGGCGTCGACGTCCGCTGCCAGCTCCTCCGCCATGAGGTGGTTGTTAATGACGACGGCGGTCCAGGCGGCAGTGGCCGCAGAGGCCAGCACCTGCGCCTTCAGGTCCGTGACATTGCCTGCCGCCCAGACGCCGGGGACGGGCGTGCCGCCGTCGGCATCCGTTTCAAGGTAGGTTCCCGCTCCTGACGGATGTTCGGACGGGGCCAGGCCAAGGCCGGCAAAGGCGTCCAGCCGGGCATGGGCGCGCGGGCCCACCACCAGCGCCTCCACGGCAATCTCCGGACCTCCGGCCAGGGCGACTCCGCGCAGCCGGTCACGTTCAACCCGGACGGCCTCGGCAACCCCGTCCACCACCCGGATCCCGCGCGCCGCCAGCTGTTCGGTTTCGGCGTCGGACGGGGCAACCCTGTTGTTCAGGAAGAGCGTGATGTTGCTGCTCCACTGCCGGAAGAGCAGGGCCTGGTGCACTGACCACGGGCCGTTCCCCAGGATGCCGATGGCCTGGTCCCGCACTTCCCAGCCGTGGCAGAACGGGCAGTGCAGCACGTCCCTGCCCCAGCGCTCACGCAGCCCGTCGACGGCGGGCAGCTCATCCGTGAGCCCGGTGGCAATCAGCAGGCGCCGGCCGCGCAGCTGCGTGCCGTCGTCGAGCGTTACATGGAAGCCCTGCGCCAGGCCGCCTCCGGCAGCCACGACCCTGCCGTGGACCACGGCGGCCCCGTAGCCCTTAGCCTCCGTGCGGGCGACAGCCAGGAGCTCACCGGGGCTGATCCCGTCGCGTGACAGGAAGCCGTGGACACCTGCGGCAGGGGCGTTGCGCGGTTCCCCGCTGTCCACCACGGCCACGGAACGGCGGCTGCGGCCCAGCATCTGGGCCGCGCTCAGTCCGGCAGCGCCGCCGCCAACAATCAGGACGTCATGGAGTGTTTCGATGTTTTCAGTCATGGCTCCCATGCTGCTGCGTTCCTGTTTGGACTGGCAAAGTATTTTGCCGGAATGGCAACATGGTGCCATGAATATGGAAGCAGAAAGCGGCACGGGCTCGGGAACGGACGCTGTGCTTGCGGCGGTTGGACCGCGCCTCAGGGCGCTCCGCCTGGCCCGGGACATCACCCTGTCAGCAGTGGCAGACGCCACCGGCATCTCGGTGAGCACGCTCTCCAGGCTGGAGTCCGGCCAGCGCCGCCCAAACCTCGAGTTGCTGCTGCCCCTGGCGAAGGCTTATCACGTCCCGCTTGATGAACTGGTGGGTGCACCCGCAACGGGGGATCCCCGGGTGCACCTGCGGCCCATCACAGCGCGGGGGATGACCATCATTCCGCTTACCCGGAAGCCGGGCGGCATCCAGGCCTACAAGCACATCCTGCCGGCCGGGCCGCTGGACCAGCCCAACCCGCAGGTGCACGAAGGCTACGAGTGGCTGTACGTCCTCAACGGAAAGCTCCGTATGGTGCTGGGCAGCCAGGACCTCGTCCTGGGGGCGGGGGAGGCGGCCGAGTTCGATACCCGCGTCCCGCACTGGTTCGGCCGGGCGGATGGAAAACCGGTTGAGTTCCTCAGCCTTTTCGGCACCCAGGGGGAGCGGATGCATGTCCGTTCCCGGCCGTCCTGACTTTGGTCCAGCTTTTTCCCAGCTGCTTAAGGTAGACAGGACGGGACGGCCGGAAGCAGATGGGGAGTTCTATGTGGGGAATGGCGGCAGGCGCTGGCGGCTCAACTGACAATTTGACCGGCCTGGTGGGCGTTGCTGCCCGGACCATAGAGCACATGGGCGAGTGGGGCGTCGGTGCTTTTACCCTCGCCGAAACGGTGGTTCCGCCTATCCCCAGCGAGGTGATCCTTCCCCTGGCCGGCTACCTCGCTAAACAGGGTTCCCTGCAGCTGATCCTCGTCTTTGTCACCAGTACCCTGGGGGCCTACCTCGGTGCGCTGTTGCTCTACTGGCTGGGCGCGAAGCTGGGCCTTCAACGGTCCATCCGAGGGCTGTCCAGGCTCCCCCTGGTGGACCGGGAGGACTTTGAGAAAGCAGCTGGATGGTTCCGCCGCCACGGCAGGTCCTCGATCTTTTTCGGCCGGCTGCTCCCCGGTGTCCGCAGCCTGATTTCCCTCCCGGCCGGAGCATCCGGGATGCCGCTGGCCACCTTCAGCGTGTACACCCTGGCGGGCAGTGGACTCTGGAACGGGGCCTTGATCGGCCTCGGGTACCTGCTGGGCACCCAATACCAGTTGATCGAGCAGTACTCCAGGTTCCTGAATTACGCGGTCTACGCCGCGCTGGGCGTGACGGTAGTCCTGCTCGTGGTGCGGCGGCTCAAGCGGGAAAAAGTCCGCCGCTGACGGGCCCATCCCGAAGGCCGCGTCATGCCCCAGGCCAAGCGTCACTCCTCGAAGTCGCCGGCGTTCCGGCGGAAGGCTCCCAGGATGCGGATCAGGTGGTCCACGTCGCCGGGATCAAACCCCGGGGCGCTGAACACCTCGGCGTTGAGAGCCGCCGTCGAGCGCTTCGCCAGGGTGCGCCCCGCGGTGGTGAGCTCAATCAGCGTGGTCCTGCCGTCGGTGGGATGCGGGGACCGGTCCACCAGGCCCGCCCGCTCAAGCCGGTCCACCGCATTGGTGATGGACGTGGGGTGGACCTGAAGCAGTGCGCTCGCCTTATTCATGGGCAGTGAGCCCTTCCGGGCAAAACTCAGCAGGGCCAGGAGTTCATAGCGGGCAAACGTCAGCCCGAACGGTTTGAGCGTGGACTCGATCCTGGCCAGCAGGATCTGCTGGGTCCGCATGATGGCGGTGATGGCAGCCATGGGAGCCGCGACGTCCGCCCAGCCATGGTCCTCCCAGTTCCGCCGGGCTTCGGCAATGGGATCGCGGGACAATGGGGTACCCATCGAACACCTTTCGTCCGGGTGACGCGCATCACTCTTTTATCAGCGATGTGAATATACTAGGACATCCAATGGTTGGGCGAAGCGGAGGGGGATGCCGGTGGGGCCGGAAGGACGCGGCGAAGCGCCCCCCTTTCCCGACGCCGACCTCATGTACGTCGCGGACCTCCTGGCAGGGCCCGAGCGGGAGCGGTACCTCCGCGTCCGTGAATTCCTGCAGGATCACGTGCGCCGGCCCTCCATTCCGTACTGGAACCGCGAAGAGTTCCCTTTCGGCCTCCTGGCGGAAATGGGCGAATACGGACTGGGTGCCCTCCAGGTGGACGGCAGCTCCATCCTCCTCAAGGGCCTGATGTACGTGGAGCTGGCCAGGGCGGACGTGTCCCTCTCCGCCCTCACGGGCATCCACAATGAGCTGATCGTGGGCACCATCAAGGAGCTGGGATCCGAGGAACAGAAGCTCCGCTGGCTGCCGGGCCTGGAAGCCTTCAGCAGCCTTGGGGCGTTCGCGCTGACGGAACCGGACCATGGGTCCGACATCTCCGGCGGGCTCGAGACCTCAGCCAGGCTGGACGGCGCCGAATGGGTCCTGAACGGCGCCAAGCGCTGGATCGGGGCCGGCACCATCGCCGACTTCGCCCTGGTCTGGGCACGCGACGTGGAGGACCACCAGGTCAAGGCGTTCCTGGTGGAGACGGACCGGCCCGGCTACACGGCTGCCAAGATCTGCAACAAGATCGGCCTGCGGATCATGCAGAACGCGGACATCACGCTGCATGACGTGCGGATTCCTGCGGGCAACCTGCTGCCCGGGGCCACATCCTTCGCCAAGGCCAACGACTTACTGCGGGACTCCCGGGCCTGGGTGGGCTGGCAGGCCGCGGGAATCCAGCTCGCCGCGTTCGACATAGCCCGCTCCTACTCACTGGCGCGCCGTCAGTTCGGCAAGGAGCTGGCACAGTTCCAGCTGGTCCAGCAGCAGCTTGCGGACATCCTGGGAAACGCCACGGCCTCGCTCGCGCTGATGGTGCAGCTGGCACGGATCCAGGAGGAGGGGAAGCTGGAGATGGCGCAGGCAGCCATGGCCAAAGCCACCACCACCAGGCTTGCCCGGGCCTCAGTGGCCATGGGGCGGTCCCTGCTGGGTGGCAACGGTATCAGTGCCGACTTCGAAATGGGCAAGCTGTTCGGCGATGCAGAAATCCTGTACACCTACGAAGGCAGCTACGAGATCAACTCCCTCATCGTGGGGCGGGCCGTGACCGGGAAATCGGCGTTCGCCTAGAGGTGCTTCTCTGCGTAAGCCAGCAGCGCGTCCCGCACGAAGCCTGCTCCTTGCTCGCCGCCATAATTGGCCGCGAATCGGGCATCGGCAACATACATCTCCGCCAGGCCCACAACATAGCCCTTGACGTCTCCGCCGTCCTCCGCGGCCGGGGTGCCCGGGATGGACGTCAGCCACGCAACGTGCCGCCGCGCCAGGTCCTGCGCTTCGGGACCGGCAGGGGAAAGCCCTGAACCTGCAGCAGCTATCCAGTCACTGCCCAGCTTCGTGGCGCGGGACTTCCACTCCCGCTGTTCTGCCGCGCCCATTCCACGCCACCAGGCGTCGCTTTTCGCGTAGGAGTCCTTGCCCCAGCGCTCTTCCACCTCGTCCTTGTACTGCGTGTGGTCGAACCCGTCGAACATCTTTTCCGCCACCATGTCTCCTCCGCCTTTCACTGTTTCGATCGTTTGCCGGACGGACGCCATCTGCCGCGCGAGCCGCTCCTGTTCCTGTGCCAGCCATTCCAGGTGCCGGTCCAGGGCCTTGACGGGATCTGCCTGCTGGTGGAAGACCTCGGCAATGGCCGGCAGTCCGAGGCCAAGTTCCCGCAGCAGGAGGATCCGTTGCAGCTGCAGGAGGGCGGCGCCGTCGTAATAGCGGTAGCCGTTGCTTCCCACCCGGCTGGGCTTCAGTAGTCCAATCTCGTCGTAGTGCCGCAGCGTACGGCTTGTGGTGCCGGCGAGCCGTGCCACGTCCTGGATGGACCAGTCAGGTCCCGCCTTGGCATCCGTTGCGTCCATGGTCTGAACGTAGGGGTTGACGCCGCGTCAAGGTCAAGCAGGCTTTTCCGGGAAACCATGACCGCGCGGACGGCGGCGGCCGGACCGGTTCCGGGCCTGCGCAACGAGGCGGCTGAAGGCGAAAACAAAGACTGCCTCGATGGCCAGCATCAGGCCCACGAGCAGCCACTGCCCCCGGGCGGCGAAGACAATGCATCCGGTCAGCGCCAGGACAGTTCCCAGCGCCAGCGTGTAAATGGCGAACCCGACCGCGACGCGCGCGCTGCGGACGCCGGTCCGGAACCCGAAGCCCAGGGGTTCACCGCCGGGGTGCCCGGGAACGCGGTCGGGCGCAGCGGGGCCCAGTTGGTCGAACTCTTCCCAAGGGTCCTGGTCCTGTCCCGTCACCCTCCGATTGTCCCAAATTTCAGGATGCGAAGGGTGATGGTGAAGCGGCGGCCAGCAGGCGGGGGAGCAAAACAGCGGCCCCTCCAGCAAAATGCTGGAGAAGCCGCTGCAGGATACCGGGTTCCGCCGGCATTGCCGGCGGTCACCTAAACCTTAGAGCGGGCGGATGTTCTCCGCCTGCGGACCCTTGGGGCCCTGGGTCACATCGAATTCAACCTTCTGGTTCTCATCGAGTGAGCGGTATCCGCTGCTGGCGATTGCCGAGTAGTGGGCGAAAACGTCAGCGGACCCGTCATCGGGGGCAATGAAGCCAAAACCCTTTTCGGCGTTGAACCATTTAACTGTGCCTGTTGCCATGGCTGCATTCCTTCGTGTGACTCTGATTCTCTCCCCGTGCCATCGGCCCGGAGTGCGAGGAGAACGTCCCCCGCAGTCCCCAACGTACGGGGCGCAGGCCGCGCTTGCAAGGGTTGTGCAACATTTGGCGAGGTCAGCGCATCCCTTCGCGGCGGATAGCGGTGGCAATCGCGGCCGCCCGGCTGTCCACCCCAAGCTTGGTGTAGATGTGGGCAAGATGCGTTTTCACCGTGGCTTCGGAGATAAAGAGGCGCCGGCCAAGTTCACGGTTGCTCAGCCCTTCTGTCAGGAGGCTCAGCAGTTCGGCTTCGCGCGGAGTGAGGATTTCTTCAGGGTTGCGCAGCTGCTGGAACAGCCGCGATGCCACAGGCGGGCTCATGACGCTCTTGCCCTGGACGGCACCCCGGATGGCAGTGAAAATTTCTTCCGGCGTGGCATCCTTCAACAAATACCCCATGGCGCCGGCGTCCACGGCCCGCACAATATCGGCATCGGAGTCGTAGGTGGTGAAGACGAGGACCGCCTGGCCGCTGTTGCGCTCGCGGATCTTCCGGATTGCTTCGATCCCGTCCATTCCGCTACCCATGGCGAGGTCCATGACCACCACGCCAGGGGAATGCTCCCGCACCCGCTCGAGCGCTTCTTCTCCGGATGCTGCCTCTCCGATGACCTCCAGGTCGGGCTGCGTTCCCAGGAGGGCCCGCAGCCCGCTCCTCACCACGAGGTGGTCATCCACCAGCAGGACGGTGATTGCGCTCATGCCGGTTCCCCCGAAGTGACCTGTCCGGTGGAGGGCAAAGGCAACTGGGCGGCAACGATGGTCCCTTCCCCGGGCGAGCTTTCCACGGACAAGGTGCCGCCCAGCTGTTCCACCCGCTGGCGCATGGCCCTCAGCCCGTACCCTCCCGCGTCCGACGGCGGTGCTGCCGCCGCCGGATCAAAGCCGGTGCCGTCGTCGTAAACGTCCAGGGTGACGGCCTCGGGAAGAAATCCCAGGGTCACGGTGGCGGCAGTGGCTGACGCGTGGAGCTTGATGTTGGATGCGGCGCTTTGCACGACACGGAGCAGGGCATGGCGCACCTCTCCGGGCACGGGCCGCGGTTCGCCGGTCACCATAAGCCGGGCCTGGGGCACATACTGCCTCGCCGCGACGAGGAGGGCTTCGGGCAGCGGCGATCCGTCCAGCCCGGGGGAAGCCAATTCGTGGACGAGGCTGCGGGTTTCGGACAGGCTGGTGCGCAGGAGCCCGGCAGCGTGCCGGAGTTCGTCCCGCGCCGCATCACGTGGCCAGGCCCGCCCCGCGGCCTCGAGCAGGAGCAGGCTGCTGGCCAACCCCTGGGTGACGGTGTCATGGATTTCCCGGGAGACCCGTTCCCGCTCTGCAATGGTGCCCGCGCGGCGTTCGCTGGCTGCCAGCTGTTCCTGGGCCGCGGACACCTCGGCGTGCAGGCGGCGCTGCTCCTCGGCGTCGTGCTGGATCCGGTCATAGATGAGAGTCAGCATGGCGCCCACGGCCAGCGGGCCAAGAAGCATGGCGAGGTCCGTGCCGTCACTCATCCGGAACAGCCCTGCTGCGGTGGCTGCCGTAGTCGTGCCTGCCGCCAGATACGCGGCGGTTCCGGCCAAAGCGCTCCGGCAGAGGAAGAAGAGCGCGAACGAGCACCAGGCAAAGCTCGGAGCCGCGACCACCAGCAATGCCCAAACAGCCACCAGGGTGAACATCCACGGCAGGCCCGGCCTGCCCCGCGCTGCGAGCACGGCCACGGCGGCATAGAGCAGGCTCGCTGCGGCAGCCAGGCCCAGGATCATCAGGTTGTCGGCCGGGCTGTGCCGCATCACGTAGCGGACCAGCGAGGCCACCAGCAGCACGGCGAAGCCCAGGTGCACCGCGGTTTCGATGCTGCCCAGGCCGGTGCGGGGTGCACTCCGCCGGGGTGTGGTTCCCGGGGCGGCAGCGGTGGCCGGGGCAGTGCCGGCGGCTCGGGTAGGCATGGGATGTCCCGTTCTGGCTGGTGGGAAACGCTACCTTCCATGCTATTGCTCCCGCCAATGCTGGTCTCTCAGCCATGTGGCTGATATAGCTGGCCATTGGGGGGAGGCCTCTGCAGACGAAGGCCCGATGCCGGGTGCGGCCATCCCCGGAAGGATTGGTGCGTACCCACCATGACCTCCAAGGAGACACTATGAAGAAGTCGCACAAAGCTTTTGCCGCCGCCGCTGCCGGCGCCCTCGTCCTGACCGCAGGAGCGACGGCGGCAGCCAACGCCGGGACGAGCCCCGCACCGGCAGCCGTCCCCGCCGTCGACGTCCAGCCAGCGCCCGACACCGTGGTGCAGCAGAACCGCATCAGCGTTGGGGCATCGGCCACAGCAGTCAGCGCCGCCTTGGCCAAATGCCAGGCTGACAAGCTGCCCTTCGTCACGGTCGCGCTGGTGGACCGGTTCGGCACCCTCCAGGCGCTGCTCCGCGGTGACAACGCAGCCGAACACACCATCGAAGCGGCCAGGCAAAAGGCATACACAGCTGCCGCTTTTGGAACCCCCACCAGTGAACTGGCAAAGCGCATCAACGGCACCGGCCCTTCCATCGCAGACCTCCCCGGCACCCTTTTCCTGGCCGGCGGCATCCCTCTGAAGGTTAACGGCGCCTCGGTGGCAGGCATCGGCGTCGGAGGTGCTCCGGACGGTGCGCTGGATGAAGCCTGCGCCTCGGCAGGGGCTGATGCCATCGCCGGTACTGCCAGGTAGGCTCCGCGTATGAGGCGATTCCGGACGGCCGTGATGCTTGCCGCCGGCGGGCTGGTGCTCAGCGCCTGCCAGGCCGGTCCAGCGGAGCCGCAGGCGGCATCCTCCAGCCCCGCGCCGGCATCCTCCAGCCCCCGGAGCGCTCCCGAACAGCCCCCCACGTCGGCACCCGCCACGTCACCCCCGCTGGCCCTGTCCGCCGCGGAACAGGCCCAGCTTGACCAGGAATTGATTGCCGCCGCCAAAGCGAACAACGCCCCGCTGGTTGCCGGGCTGATCGGGCGTGGCGGGAACGTCAACGCCAGGGACGCCATCCAGGACTCAGCGTTCCTCTATGCCGGAGCCGAAGGCTTCAACGAGGTACTCCGGCTGACACTGGCGGCGGGTGCGGATGTTGCCAGCACCAACCGCTACGGCGGGACGGCCCTGATTCCCGCCAGCGAGCACGGCCACGTGGAGACGGTGCAGATCCTAATCGCGGCCGGGGTGCCCGTGAACCACGTCAACAACCTGGGCTGGACGGCAATGCAGGAAGCCATCCTGCTCAACAATGGCGGCCCGCGGCAGCTGGAGGTGGTGCGCCTGCTCCTGGAAGCCGGTGCCGACCCGGACATCCGCGATCCGGAGGGCCGAACCGCCCTCCAGAACGCGGAGCGGCTGGGTTTCACGGAGATCGCGGCCCTGATCCGGTCCCGCAGCTAAAACTCCCCGGTCTAGACGGCCTCGAGGATGCTCACGTAGTTGGCGATGCCCACGCCGCCCATGTTCTGGACTGCGGCCCGGCGGGGCTTGGCAAGCTGCATGCCGCCGGCGGTTCCGGTGAGCTGCATCGCCGAGATGACGTGCTGTGACACCCCTGTGGCGCCCACCGGGTGGCCCTTGGCCTTCAGCCCGCCTGAGACGTTCACGGGCAGCTTGCCGTCTTTGAAGACCCACCCTTCTTCGATGGCCCGGGCGCCCTTGCCCGGCTCGGTCAGGCCCATGGCCTCGTACATGAGCAGTTCCGCGATGGTGAAGCAGTCATGGACTTCGGCGAAGTCCAGGTCCGCCAGTTCGACGCCGGCCATCGCCATGGCGCGCTGCCAGGACACGCGGGTCGCGGCGAAGGCGGTGGGGTCCCTGCGGGCTGCCGGGAAGAAGTCGTTTGCCTGGCCGAAGCCGGCGAGGCGGACCGGAGCAGTGGCACCTCCCGTGGGGGACACGGACAGCACGACGGCGGCGGCGCCGTCTGAGACGGGGGAACAGTCCGTGCGGCGCAGCGGATCGGCCACCATGGGGTTCTTGTCCGACACGGTGCGGCAGAAGTCCTCGCCGAGGTCCTTGCGGAGCTGGGCGTAGGGGTTGTCCACGCCGTTGCGGTGGTTCTTCGCGGCGATGGAGCCCAGGACGTCACCCAGGTTCCCGGCGCCGTACCGCTTCCCGTAGTGCTTGGCCACCTCGGCGAAGAGCCCGGTGAAGCCGGTGGTGGATGCTTTGCCGGCCATGTCGTAGTCAGCACCCAGCAGCCCGGCCCCCACAACCTCGGCCCCGGCATGCGTCATCTTCTCGGCGCCGATCACCAGCACCGTCTTCGCCGTGCCCGCGAGCAGGGATTTCGTGCCCTGCTGGAACGCGGCGGAGCCTGAGGCGCACGCATTCTCCACCCGCGTGGCTGGAACGTTGGCCAGGTCCGGCGAGACCTGCAGCGCCAGCGAGGACGGGAAGGCGAGGGGCATCATGCGGGAGTTGAACTGGCCCACGTAGATTTCGTCGATCTGCCCGGGCTCAATACCCGCGCCGGCAATGGCCTCGGTGGCCACCTGGACGATCAGTGACTCCAGGGTCTCGTCCGCCAGCTTGCCGAACCGGCTGTGCCCCCAGCCGGTCAGCAGGACGTCCTTTCCGAACTGTTCCTGCAGGCTCATGCCGCCACTTCCTCGTTGTCCAGTTCCACGGTGAACCCTGCTCCGGTCTTCTCCCGGATCTCCTCCACGGTGACCCCCTGCGCCAGGCGGGTGAGCGTGAGCTGCCGCCTGCCGTCGTCGTCCTTGACGAGGTCAAACACCGCGAGGTCGCTGATGATCCGGTCCACGCAGCCCAGCCCGGTGAGGGGCAGGGTGCACTCCGTCACGATCTTGGCCGTGCCGTCCTTGGCATTGTGCTCGGTAAGGACCACCACGCGCGGGGTTCCGGCCACGAGGTCCATGGCGCCGCCCATGCCCTTGACCATCTTGCCGGGGATGGTCCAGTTGGCCAGGTCGCCGTTGCCGGAGACCTGCATGGCGCCGAGGATGGCAACTTTGACGTGTCCGCCCCGGATCATGCCGAACGAGGTGGCGGAGTCGAAGATGCTGCCGCCCGGGAGCACGGTGACCGTCTGCTTGCCGGCGTTGATCAGGTCCGCGTCCTCCTCGCCCTCGTAGGGGAAGGGGCCCATGCCCAGCAGGCCGTTCTCGCTTTGCAGGACCACGCGGACGCCGTCCGGCAGGTTGTTGGCCACCAGCGTTGGGATGCCGATGCCCAGGTTCACGTAGTCGCCGTCGTTCAATTCTTCGGCCGCAATCGCAGCCATTTCATCCCTGGTCCAGGCCATGGGGTTCTCCTTTTCGGTAGGTAGGTAAGGGGATCAGGCCGGCACGGCTTCGGATGCTGCACGGCGTGAAGCCGGACGCACCGTGCGCTGCTCGATGTCCTTGACCCGGTCCCGGGCCTGCACGAGTCGCTGCACGTACACGCCGGGGGTGACGATGTGGTTGGGATCCAGGTGGCCCGGTTCCACAATCACTTCGGCTTCGGCGATGGTCAGGAGGCCTGCGGTGGCAACGATCGGATTGAAGTTCCGGGCCGTGTAGCGGTAGATAAGGTTTCCGTCCGTGTCTGCAGTGTGCGCATGGACAAGCGCGACGTCGGCGCGGATGGCGCGCTCGCGGACGTACGTTTCGCCGTCGAACACCTCGTGCGGCTTGCCTTCGGCAACGAGGGTGCCCACTCCGGTCCTGGTGTAGAAGGCGGGGATGCCTGCTCCGCCGGCGCGGAGCCGTTCTGCCAGGGTGCCCTGCGGGGTGAACTCCACCTCCAGCCGGCCGGCCAGGTACTGCTCGGCAAACAGCTTGTTCTCGCCGACATAGCTGGCGATGACCTTACGGACCTGCCCCGCGTCGATCAGGATGCCCAGGCCTTTGCCGTCCACGCCCATGTTGTTCGAGACCACCGTCAGGTCCTTCACTCCGGAGTCCCGGACGGCTTCTATCAGATCCGCGGGGATCCCGCTGAGGCCGAACCCGCCCACAGCGAGTGTCATGCCGTCCCGCAGGACGTCCCCCAGGGCAGCGGCGGCAGTGGACTGAAGCTTTGTCATGACTCTCCTCATCGAGCATCCGGCCTTATCCACTTTGTGGACAAGAGGTCTGGAAGTGGACACTATGAGGGATTGAGGGGGGTGTCAAGACGCAGCTTTGACCCGATATTAGAGCCATTTCACACTGTGGACGGTATGATGTTGCCCATCCATAATGTGGACATTGAAGGGGAGGGTATGAACACTTTACCGGTACAGGGAGCCCAGGTAGTGAGCCGGATTGCAGGGCTGTTACGGCTCGTGGGCCGGAGCGCGGAGGGCATGGCGCTCACCGGCCTGGTCAAGGAATCCGGCCTCACCCGGCCCACCGTGCACCGCCTCCTCTCCTCACTCGCCTCGGAGGGGTTGCTGGACCACGACGCCGTTTCCGGCAACTGGGTGCTGGGTCCGGAGATCCTCCTGATGGGGTCGGTGGCATCAGCGCGGTTTCCCCTCGAGGACATCGCCCGGCCCAGCCTCCGCCGGCTGGCCGAAGCCACCGGCGAGAGCGCCTTCTTTTCCATTCGCCGTGGCTCCGAAACAGTGTGCCTGCTGCGGGAGGAGGGCAGCTTCCCGGTGCGGTCCTTCGTCCTGCACGAGGGCGTGCGCTTCCCGCTGGGCGTTGCCTCGGCCGGCACCGCGATCATGGCCTTCCTGCCGGAAGCCGAGCAGGAAGAGCTGCTCGTCCGCTGGGCGGAGCACGCGGGTGCTTTCGCTGCGTCACACACCCTGGAGCGGGTTCGGGCCAACCTTGCCCAGACCCGCCTGGCAGGCTACTCGGTGAATCCGGGCCTTGTCCTGGAAGGGAGCTGGGGAATGGGCGCAGCAGTTTTCGATGCCTCGGGCAGGCCCGCCTGGGCGCTCTCCCTGACCGGCATCGAACCGCGCTTCAAGCCCGAGCGGCAGGAGGAACTGGGCAGCCTCCTGATGGCCGAGGCCCACCGCATTACCCAGCAGCTGGGTGGAGCGGGGGACAAGGCGCGCCCGGCCCGCTGAAACCCTACAGCCCGGCGCGTGGCTCCTCGGGGCCCTGGTGCCTCCACCACGTATCAAAGATGGTGACCGGGACGGTGCGCTTGTGCCGCGTGCGCAGGTACTTCTCTTCGATGGACGCAGCCGCTGATTCAGGCACGTCCCGGCCTTCGAGGTAGTCGTCGATCTGGTCGTAGCTCAGGCCGAGCTCGTCCTCGTCGGTGCGGCCCGGCCTGTCGTCCAGCAGGTCCGCCGTGGGCACTTTTTCCCAGACGCGGGCGGGGGCGCCGAGCTCGGCCAGCAGGGCCCGGTTCTGCCGCTTGTTCAGGCCGAAAAGCGGAAGGATGTCCGCGCCGCCGTCGCCGTACTTGGTGAAGAAGCCTGTGACGGACTCTGCGCCGTGGTCCGTGCCGATGACCAGGTAGTTGTGTTCTCCCGCCAGCGCATACTGGGCGATCATGCGGGTGCGTGCCTTGGTGTTGCCCTTGTGGAAGTCGGATATTTCCGAGCCCACGGTCTTCTCGAACTCATCCTCGAACCCGTCCACGGCGGCCGAGATGTTGAACGTCCACTGGGTCTTGGGCTGGATGAAGTCCAGGGCGGCCTGGGCATCCTCCTCGTCGTGCTGGACGCCGTAGGGCAGCCGTACCGCCACGAAGTTTGCGTCCACCCCTTCGGCCTCGAGCTCGTCCACCGCCAGCTGGGCCAGCTTCCCGGCCAGTGATGAGTCAAGTCCGCCGGAAATGCCCAGGACGAAGCCCTTGGTGTGGGTGGCCTTGAGGTAGTCCTTCAGGAATGTGACGCGCTTGCGCACCTCCCCGGCGGGGTCGATCCGGGGCTGGACGCCCATTTCCTCAATGATCTTTGCCTGGAGTTCGCGCATATGGTCCAGACTAGCCAGCCGCGGCGACAGGCCTCAAGCATCCACACCGGCCCGCCCGCACTAAACTGGAGACCATGACTTCCCCCAGTGACACTGCAGTGGATACTGCAGCCGCCCGTGCCCGACTGCTGGAACTGATCAAGGAACTCGCCGTGGTCCGCGGCAAAGTAACCCTGTCCAGCGGAGCCGAGGCTGACTACTACATCGACCTCCGCCGGATCACGCTGCACCACGAGGCCTCCAAGCTGGTGGGCCAGGTGATGCTGGCCCTGGCGGACGACGCCGGCATCGACTTTGAGTGCGCCGGCGGGCTCACCATGGGCGCGGACCCGGTAGGTACCGCAGTGATGCACGCCGCCGTGGACGCCGGGCGGACTGTCGACGCGTTTGTGGTCCGCAAGGCGCAGAAGTCCTACGGCATGGGCCGCCAGGTTGAGGGCCCCTCCGTGGAAGGCCGCAACGTCCTGGTACTGGAGGATACGTCCACCACAGGCGGCTCCGCGCTGACGGCGGTGGAAGGCATCCGGAAGGCCGGAGGCAACGTGGTGGCCGTGGCCGTCATCGTGGACCGCGACACCGGAGCCAAGGAAAAGATCGAGGCCGAAGCCGGTGTGCCCTACCTGTTCGCATTCGGCAAGGACGAGCTCGGCCTGTCCTGAGCATTCGTCGCCACGGTACTTAGGTCCAACGGGCCGGTTGGGCGGCCGCCGGCCCGTTGGACCGCAACGCGGGGCTGTTCTATCATGTGCGATAACCCCTCTTCCCGTACGGAGAACGTGCACCATGCTCCCCCCTGAACAGCCCTTGAGCACCACCGACCAGGTCCAGAACCTCATTTTGGAAAGCGCCGACTTCGAGGACTTCCTCAACGAACTGGCGCGTTTTTCCGCGCACCAGATGGCCGGCGACGGCGACGACGCCCTGTGCGGCATCACGCTGCTCCGCGACCGGAAGGCCGCCACCATCGGCTGGAGCAGCGACTCGGCCCGGGAAGTGGATGAGATCCAGTACTCCCTCGCACAGGGCCCCTGCCTCACGGCCGCCAAGGAGGAACGCGAAGTCAACGTTCCGGACCTGTTTGAGGAGAACCGCTGGGGCCCCGACTACGCTGCAGCCGTTGCCTCCCATGGGCTGCGGTCCGTGCTGTCCCTGCCCTTCAACCTCCACGGGGAGGCGAAGGCCGCGCTCAACCTGTACTCGGACGCCCCGCACAAATTCGACGAGCGTGCCGTTGCGAGGGCACGCGAATTCACCCGCGAAATCTCCCAGGCGCTCCGCCTGGCCGTGCGGTTCTCCCTCCACACGGACAGCGCCGCCAATCTCCGCGCCACCCTGGAGTCCCGGACCATCATCGACCTCGCCATAGGAATTGTGATGGCCCAGAACAGGTGCAGCCAGGAAGTCGCAGTGGCCATCCTCACCGAAGCCTCCAGCAACACCAACACCAAACTCAGGGACATTGCCAAGTCTTTGGTTGACTCGGTGGGAGGCGTTGGAAGCCGCACCCACTTCCAGGAGCCCGGAAAGCGGCAGGCCGACCAAAGCGCATAGCCGGCAACCGGCCCACTTCCTTGTTACTGACGGGTTGTGCCGGGCTTCTGCGGGGGGTTACGCTTACCGAGGTTGAGCCGTCGGCCATAGACACCCTCTTTTGGAGTACCTATGGACCGCGCATTAAATGCATTCGTTAACCTTGATGTCCCTGCCGACGTCGTCCGGATCGATATCAGGGGCAGCCTGAACCAAAGCTCCCGCCCCGAACTCGTGCACATTATCCGGCGCGTCCGCCGGATGGGAATCCGCTCCCACATCCGCGTTGACCTCTCGGCAGCCGAGAAGGTGGAGTCCTCCGCCCTTGCCGGCCTCCGGAGCGACCTGAACGCCATCGATAGCGACACGCTGCCGGGCATTTACGGCAGCGGGGTGTCGTTGGTCTTTTCCCCAGGCTCGGACGGATGGGCCGGGCAGCCAGACCCGACGCAGCAGCCGCTGGCACTCATCGACGTCCTCACCGACATGACGGAGGACGGCGAGGACTTTGCTGATGGCTACCCGCTGGTGCCGACCGGACGCCTGGAAGAGCTGTGCGGCCGGCCGCTGGAGGAGTACTCGGACGCCGAACTGCTGACTGCAAGCGACTGGATTTTCGGCCTGCTGGACACCCCCAGTGCTTTCGCCGGCCCGGACCTGCTGGGCCGGTACAACGACATTGGCCTGGAGTTCCGCCGGCGCCGGCAGGAGGACGCGGTACCCCTGACCGCCTCGGAGGGCCAGGCGGCAAGTTGAGAGGTGCCCGCTGACCGGGTGTCACTCAATGGTTACACCGGGATTCTTGCGGCAGCGTCTTCGATTGTGCCTACGGTAGAGGCGTGCCGTATGAGGGGGAGGTAAGTCCGCAGGGCCGGCCCGTGGTCCCAGGGGCCCGGCTGCTGGCAGAAGGTGCTGCCCTCAAACAGTTCTCACGGCGTGGCTTCCTGGCAGGCACCGGTGCTGCCGGGCTGCTCGCGGCAGACATGCTGCTGACCCGGGAGGTGCAGGCCCAGCGCCGCACGGACCGGATCCTCACTGTTGCTGACGACTTTGCCGACACCTACTACCCGGACGCCAGCTGGTTCCTGTTCCCCGGATACAAGACCAGCTGGGAGGAGTCGCAGTGGATCCTCAACTCGCTCCGCGGGGCCCTGAACAAGCGGGCGCGGCTGGCCGCCGTGGGGTACTCCAACCAGGGCCTGGATATAGACGACATCGTCATTGCCGTCATCGAGCATGTCCGGGCCCAGAAGCTCACAAAGCTGTTCTTCTACGGCCACAGTTTCGGCGGAATGGTGGCCACCCAGGTTGCTGCACGGCTCCTGGAAATCCACGGTGTGGAGGTTCAGTTCATCGTGCTGGACTCAAGCCCCTACAGCAAGCACGATGTCCTGGACCAGAGCTGGTTCGACGGCGTGGTGTTCCTGTACGAGCGGGGCTTCCGGTTCCCGTCCACCCTTCGCGGAGGGTACGAGCTTGGTGAGCGGGTCATCCACAAGGACGAGCGGAGCTGGCGCCAGATCCTTGACCAGACCCTCGAACAGCTGTCCCCGATTGCTCCCTCGAGCCTGCTGATCCAGTCCGAATCGGCCTACATCTACTACTTTGACGGCAGCAGGTTCGCCGGCAAGCTGGGTGCCGCCAAGATGGCCTACATCGGCAACCCCCGGGACCGCACGGTCCGCTACCAGACGGCGGTGGAGGCCTGGGCCGTGGCATTCAAGGCGAACATGGTCTCGAGCAGCCTGCACACCGAAGGCGCCAGGCCTGCCCACGCAAGCCCCGGATGGAACCCCAACGTGTACCGGCCGGTCCTTGAACAGCTGCTGGACGAGCACTTCCCGCTGCCCCGCGGCGGATCCCGGGTGACAGTCTTCTAGGGCCCCTGCTAGATCTGGTTCTTAAGATCGGCCACGGAGTTCAGGACCTGGTTGGGCCGGAACGGGTATGAACCGATCTCGTCGCGCTGGGTGATGCCTGTCAGAACCAGGACGGTGTGCAGGCCGGCTTCCATGCCAGCGATGATGTCCGTGTCCATCCGGTCCCCGATCATCGCCGTGGTCTCAGAGTGGGCATCGATCTGGTTCATGGCCGAGCGGAACATCATCGGGTTGGGCTTGCCCACAATGTAGGGCTCCCGCCCGGTTGCCTTGGTGATGAGTGCTGCGATGGCCCCGGTGGCCGGCATGGGGCCGTCCTTGGACGGCCCGGTGGCGTCCGGGTTGGTGGCGATGAAGCGGGCGCCGGCCAGGATGAGGCGGATGGCCATGGTGATCGCCTCGAAGGAATATGTGCGGGTTTCGCCGAGCACGACGAAGTCCGGGTCCTGGTCGGTGAGGATGAAGCCTGCCTCGTGCAGCGCCGTCGTAAGTCCTGCCTCACCGATGGTGTAGGCGCGGTTACCTGATCCGGAACCTTCCACCTGGTTCTTCAGGAACTGGGCGGTGGCCAGGGCCGAGGTCCAGATGTTCTCTTCGGGGACCTCCAGGCCGGACGCGCGCAGCCTGGCAGCCAGGTCGCGCGGGGTGAAGATGGAGTTGTTGGTGAGCACCAGGAAGCGCTTGGACGTGTCCACCCAGCGCTGGATGAGCTCGGCGGCGCCTGGGACTGCCTGGTTCTCGTGCACCAGGACACCGTCCATGTCCGTAAGCCAGCACTCGATCTCCTGGCCGCTGCGGTATACCGCCGGGTTTCCTGCTACCTGGTCTGCTTCTGCCACGTCTACCTCCACGGGTGATGAATGCTCCAGTGCTCCAGTCTAGTGTTGAGGGGTGAACCAAGCGCCCGGCCTCCCAGACGAACCCAACCCCCAACCTGAGGAGGCCCGCCCGCACACGGCGGAGGTCGGCGTCGGGCCCTGGGAGGGTGAACTCCCGGAAGGGGACCACTGGGACCCCGATCTCCTTGCCGACGGGGACCGCCGCAACGTGCTGGACAAGTACCGGTACTGGAAGCACGAGGCGATCGTGGCGGAACTCGACTCGCGGCGCCACAACTTCCATGTCGCCATCGAGAACTGGCAGCACGACCTGAACATCGGCACGGTGGTGCGCACCGCCAACGCGTTCCTAGCGAAGGAAGTGCACATCATCGGACGACGCCGGTGGAACCGGCGGGGCGCCATGGTCACCGACCGCTACCAGCACGTCCGCCACCACCCCACGGTGGAGGACTTCGTGGCTTGGGCAGAGGGGGAGGGCCTGGCGATCATCGGGATCGATATCTTCCCCGATTCGGTTCCGCTGGAAACCTACGAACTGCCCAAGGACTGCGTCCTGGTATTCGGCCAGGAAGGACCCGGGCTGACGCCGGAGGTCCATGAGGCCGCCGTGGCCACCCTGTCCATCGAGCAGTTCGGCTCCACCCGGTCCATCAACGCGGCCTCCGCCGCGGCCATCGCCATGCACGCCTGGGTGCGCCGGCACGTGTTCCACCAGCACGTGGGGCGTAATCCGGAACACTCTTCGGGCGTAAATGACTAGGATGGTGCTAGCCGTAAGCGGTACTCCAGGGTTACCAGCCCACAGACGAACCTCAGCATAGGAGTCAGCATGCCCATTGCAACCCCAGAGATCTACTCCGAGATGATCGACCGCGCAAAGGCGGGCGGCTTCGCATTCCCGGCCGTGAACGTGACATCCTCACAGACGCTGAACGCAGCCCTGCGCGGCTTCGCCGAAGCCGAGTCCGACGGCATCGTCCAGGTCTCCACCGGCGGTGCGGCCTACTGGTCCGGCGCCTCAACCAAGGACATGGTTGCCGGTTCCCTGGGCTTCGCGGCGTTCGCCCGCGAAGTCGCCAAGAACTACGGCGTCAACATCGCCCTGCACACGGACCACTGCCCCAAGGACAAGCTGGACGGCTTTGTCCTGCCCCTGCTCGCCGCCTCCGAGGCTGAGGTCAAGGCCGGCCGCAACCCGATCTTCAACTCGCACATGTGGGACGGCTCCGCCGAGACCCTGCAGGAAAACCTGCGCATCGCCCGTGAACTGCTGGAGCGCACCGCTGCCGCCAAGATGATCCTCGAGGTCGAGATCGGCACCGTGGGCGGCGAGGAAGACGGCGTTGAGAACGAGATCAACGAGAAGCTCTACACCACGGTGGAAGACGCCCTGGCCACCATCGAGGCACTGGGCGCCGGCGAGAACGGCCGCTACATCACGGCCCTCACCTTCGGCAACGTCCACGGCGTCTACAAGCCCGGTGGCGTCAAGCTCCGTCCGGAGATCCTGAAGGACATCCAGGCCCAGGTGGGTGCGAAGATCGGCAAGGACAGCCCGTTCGACCTCGTCTTCCACGGCGGCTCCGGCTCTTCGGACCAGGAAATCGCCGACGCAGTCTCCTACGGCACCATCAAGATGAACATCGACACCGACACCCAGTACGCCTACACGCGTCCGGTTGCGGACCACATGTTCAAGAACTACGACGGCGTCCTGAAGGTCGACGGCGAGGTTGGCAACAAGAAGACCTACGATCCGCGCGTCTGGGGCGCCTCCGCCGAAGCCGGCCTGGCAGCCCGCGTGGTGGAAGCCACCAAGCAGCTCGGTTCGGCCGGAAAGACCTTCTAGATGTCGGACGAGTTCCGCCGGAATTTGATGGGCCCGGAACCCACGCTCCTGCCTGCCGAGACCGAGGTCTACGAGCAGCTGGACGCGGGCCAGGAGGCCCTGGACCTCGTGGCCAAGCACCCCACCTCGTCACTGTTGTGGGCCGTGCTGGCCGAGGAGGCCTGGGCGGAGGGGCGCACCATCGATTCCTATGCCTACTCCCGGGTGGGCTACCACCGGGGACTGGACTCGCTGCGCCGCAACGGCTGGCGCGGTGTGGGGCCCATCCCGTGGGAGCATGAGCCCAACCGGGGCTTCCTGCGGGCCCTGTACTCGCTGGGCCGGGCTTCCGCCGCCATCGGCGAGGCGGAGGAGCCTGAGCGGATCGAGAAGTTCCTCAATGACTCCGACCCGTCGGCGAAGGCTGCCATCGAGGCGAATTAACAAGCACTGAACAAAGCGCGACGGCGGCAGGTCACCTTTTGGAGAAAAGGTGACCTGCCGCCGTCGTAAGCGGTGATTCTCGTGACATGGGCCCATGTCCGCACGGAGCCGGCGCGGACCTGCGAGGTCAGGGGGCGGATGAGGCCTTTTGCAGGCCGGTGCGTGCCATGGCATCGGTGTAGGCGACGCGCATGTCCTCGAGGTACTCCTCCTGGCGGGCCGGCGAACCGGCGAACGCGCGGCCGCTGAGGGAACGCACCTTGTAGGTCTTCAGTCCGCGGCGCCACAGCAGCGGAACTTCGGTCTTCAGCAGCAGGTTGGCGAGGCGGTTGGCCTCGGTGCCGTGCGCCACGATCACCGATGCGCGGGGAACCAGCGCCAGGAACTTCAGGAGCGGTTTGAGGCCGGCGGAGATCTGGTCCGGGGTGAACTTTCCGTTGGGCTCTCCCGGGACGTGCCACGGGTGGACGTTCCACGGCATCACGAATTCGGGGCGAAGGCCCAGCTTCCACTGGATGCCGAGCATCCGGGTCACGGCATCGTGGTCCCCGGGGGTGATGAACCCGGACTTGTCGGCCTCGCCGATGTTCGAGTACAGGCTGATGATGCGGCACTCGTCCACGTCGTGCATGGGGTCGACGTAGGGCACCACGGTGCCGGGCTTGGCGTCCTGCAGGGAATCGCACAGTTCATTGACGGCCGCGACGTTGGGTTCGTAGCGGCGGCTCAGGAGTTGCTCATGGAAAGATTCGGGTGCCAGGGCTGTCATGTAGTGCTTGATCTCCTGCGGGGATTGTTGTTGCTTCCGCCGGCGAAAATGGGCGCACGATGGCACAGCTCATCAACGGCGGTTAGTTGGGGTGGGCCGATTCCTGGTCGGCCTTTCCCAGTTTAGCAAGCCCCGCGAAACGAAACGCCGGTCCAGGGCAACCAATAAACGCGGGGCACAGGGTTTCGCAACGTAATAACTGACTGCAGATTCCTGTCACGTCCATTGACAGCATTCGTTCAGGTTGGTTGGCTTTTGTCACAGCCTGCACATGGGGGGATCACCGCTGGCTGGACACACCCTATGCACTCGAAAGAGGTACCGCACCGTGAGAAAAACCCTGGCAACCTTCAGGACCCTGGCACTAACGGGAGCCCTGGCACTGGCGGCAGTGACCGTCCCGGCACCGGCCCTCGCCGTCGGCGAAGGCCCCAACTATGACGGCAACGGCCAGATCACCACATCGAAGCTTGCCACCTATGACCAGATGGTTGCGTTCCTCAAAGACCAGGACGCCCGCCAGCCCGCCATGGAACTGGAAGTCATCGGCCAAACGGTCAAGGGCAGGGACATCCACCTGGTCAAATATATTTCGGACCCCGCCAAACCCACCATCCTCTACCTGACGCAGCAGCACGGCAACGAACAGCTCACCACCGAGGGCGCCTTGGAATTCGTCAAGCACCTGGGCACCGGCAAGTCAGGGGACATCCTTGACGGCGTGAACATCCTCGTTGTTCCCATGCTTAATGCTGACGGCGCCATGGGTGACGTGAATTTCTCCTTGGAGGACTACATCGCCAAGGGCGACCGCAACATGACCCGCTACAACGCCAATGAAGTGGACCTCAACCGGGACCACGTGGCCAAGGTCCAGCCTGAAACGCAGGCGCTGCACAACAACGTGATGCGCAAGTACCAGGTGGACTACATGATCGACCTCCACCACCAGGGCACCCGCAGTGAACGCGACGGAAAGCTGGTCTCCGGCTCGATCCTGTACCCCACCACGCCCAACGCCGATCCTGCAGTGGTGGAGAAGTCCAAGCAGCTGGGCGCGGTGGTCTTTGACAATGTCGACTCCACCGGCTGGGGCCACCTGGGCAAGTACGTGGGCGGCAGCGCCGAGACCATCAGCCGCAACGGCATCGCCGTGGAGTACGGCATCGCGACGCTGCTCTTCGAGATGCGCGGCATGTCCGACCACTACCTCGACGGCTACGCCCTGGGGTTGCGGAGCAACGGCTACCTGATCAAGCAGACAGTCACCACGCTGACCGCCACCGCCGCTGCGATCGCTGACGGTTCAATCGCCGATGCCGACACCTCCTTCTGGGACAGCCTGGCCACCCAGACCTCCCGGCCCGGCGAGGAGGCCGACGACGAGTAGCAGCACCTGCTGATGCTCCGCCGCGGTCCCTTCCTGCAGCAGCCCCTGCGCTGCGGGAAGGGCCGCGGCGGACCAACGAGTGGACAAAGTCGCCCATCGGCTAAACTTGGGTGGTAAGGGCCCCGGAACTCTTGCGTCGCTGTGCCGCCATCGGACCAGTGACAGCCGGTACATTCGGGGCATTCTCATGAACGGCGCTGCGCAGGACCGCCACAGTGTGGCCGGAACCGGGCAGCCCGAACGAATGGGGGAGGATCCCATGCCAGCAATTGTGATCGTAGGAGCCCAGTGGGGCGACGAAGGAAAAGGCAAGGCCACCGACCTGCTCGGCGGCCGTGTTGACTACGTCGTCAAGCCGAACGGCGGCAACAACGCCGGGCACACCGTCGTCGTAGGCGGTGAAAAGTACGAACTCAAGCTGCTGCCGGCAGGCATTCTCAGCCCCAACGCGGTCCCTATTATCGGCAACGGCTGCGTGGTCAACCTTGAGGCCCTCTTCCAGGAAATCGACGGCCTGCAGGCCCGCGGCGCCGACACCTCAAAGCTCCGCGTCTCCGCCAACGCCCACCTGGTGGCCCCGTACCACCAGGTCCTGGACAAGGTCACCGAGCGCTTCCTCGGCAGCCGCGCCATCGGCACCACCGGCCGCGGCATCGGTCCGGCCTACATGGACAAAGTGGCCAGGCTCGGCATCCGCGTGCAGGACGTCTTTGACGAGTCCATCCTCCGGCAGAAGGTGGAAGGCTCCCTCCGCCAGAAGAACGAACTCCTGGTCAAGGTCTACAACCGCCGCAGCGTCGTGGTGGATGAAATCGTGGATTACTTCCTGTCCTTTGCTGAACGGCTCCGCCCGCTGGTCATCGACAGCACGCTGGTCCTGAACACCGCGCTGGACGAGGGCAAGGTGGTGCTGATGGAGGGCGGCCAGGCAACGTTCCTGGACGTGGACCACGGCACCTACCCCTTCGTGACCTCCTCCAACCCCACGGCCGGCGGCGCGTCCGTTGGTTCGGGCATCGGGCCCACGCGCATTTCACGCTCCATCGGCATCATCAAGGCCTACACCACCCGCGTTGGTGCCGGGCCGTTTCCCACGGAACTCTTTGACGAGATGGGCATGTACCTCCAGAAGACCGGCGGTGAGTTCGGCGTCAACACCGGACGCCCCCGCCGCTGCGGCTGGTACGACGCCGTCCTGGCGCGCCACGCTTCGCGGGTCAACGGCTTCACGGACTACTTCGTTACCAAGCTGGACGTCCTCACCGGCATCGAGCAGATCCCTGTCTGCGTGGCCTACGACGTCGACGGCGTCCGGCACGACGAAATGCCCATGACGCAGACCGAGTTCCACCATGCCGTACCGATTTTCGAGTACTTCGAAGGCTGGACCGAGGACATCACCGGCGCCCGCACCCTCGCGGACCTCCCGGAGAACGCGCGCAACTACGTCCTGGCGCTCGAGAAGCTGTCCGGGACGCGCTTCTCCGCGATCGGCGTGGGCCCGGACCGGGACCAAACCATCGTGGTGAACGACCTCATCAACGACTGACCGGTCCGTGATCGGGTAGAAGCATGAAATTACGACGGCGGCGGGGCACCTTTGCAAAGGTGTCCCGCCGCTTGTGTCTGCCCGGGCGGGAAGGTCCTGCGGCAATTTACACAGGGTTAACGTGGTTGGTCTTGTGAGGCTGCCGGGAAGCCCGCGAGACTCGTTTGTACACCCTGTGACTCCGAGGAAGGACTTGCCATGGCCGGGAAATTCGAGGCATTTGTTGACTCTGATTCGTCTTTCAGGTTCCGGCTCCTGGCTCCTGACGGCGCAGTGATGGCCGTGTCCGGCCCATACCAGGACAAGGCCGCCCTTGCTGCCGGCATCGCCGCCGTCCGGGAGTGCGCCGGTACCGGACTGGTCACAGATCTTTGTTCCGCCGGGGCCGCAACCCGCCAGGCCCGCGTCCCTGCTCCGGCGGAGGAACCGGTCATTGCTGCACCCCGGACAGAGTGCGACGACCAGCGCGTCCCCGCCGGAGGGCACACCTTCGTTTTCGCCAAGGGCATGCGGCGGCAGGGCACCCGGCCCCGCTGGACTGCCGCGGCCCGCTGACCTGCAAAAATTTTTCAAAGTTTTTCCGTGAGCGCGTAACCCTTTGCGTGCCTGCAGCGATTACCCCTATGTAGCGCCGGCCTGGAACTTGTCCCCCATCACGTTCCAGGCCGGCTCTTTCACTTTCCGACGGCAGGGGCAGCTGCCTTGTCAGACGGGCAGCAGACGCGTGGCGGTCCCGGGCGGTGGTTACTGGGCGGTAAAGTGAGGCGGGGAAAAGGCGTTCCGCAAGCCGGGCGGCCTCTCCGCGCACCCAACCCCATCTTTGACCGAAAGCTCCACGTCCGTGACTGATGCCCTGACAGACGAGGCCCTGGACGGCCCCGCCGGGACAGCAGTGTTCAGCGTTGTCTACCGGACGTATGCATCACAGGTCCTGGGCTATCTGACGGCCCGGGGAGTCGAGGATCCGGAGGCAGCCATGCAGGAAGTGTTCCTCTCCGTCCTGCCGCGTCTCGGCTCGGTGCACGGGGGAGCCGCCGGGCTGCGGACGTTCATCTTTTCGGTGGCCCATGCCCGCATGGTGGACGACCACCGGCGCCAGAGCCGTACTCCCGCCAAGCTCCCGTTTGAACCTGAGCTGGACCTGCGCGAGGATTCGTCGGCAGAAACAGAAGCGCTGAAGCGGATAGCACCGCAGGAGGTCCTTGGCCTGCTGGACGCGCTGCCGCAGGACCAGCGCGAGGTACTGGCCCTCCGCCTCGTGGCCGGGCTTACCGTGGAGCAGTCCGCGGAAGCCATGGGCAAGAGCGAGGGCGCAGTAAAGCAGCTACAGCGCCGGGCGCTCCTGAAGCTCCGGGAACTTGCGGACGTTAAGGAATACCTGAAGCCATGACACCACAAGCGCACCTCACAGCGGACGCTGTGGAGGAGATACTCCTCGACGCGGGCCTTGGGCAGGACGCGGACCTTCGCCGGGCCCTCCTAGCCGTAGGTTCGTTGGCGGACCTGCCCGTGCCGGCTCCCACGGGACAGCTGGCTGCCCTGCTGGCCACCGGTACCTGCGATGCAGCCGGGAAGGACGCCAAGGGCAGCAGCGATACGGCCCAGGGAACCCCGGGCGACGAACTCGGGCGGCACCGCCTGCTGCGTGCGCACCGGCCCACCGTCGTCGGGCTGGCGCTGCTGGCAGGCATGGGAATGGGAGTTGGCACCGTGGCCGCCAGCTCCCCGGGCCCGGCCCATTCCGGAAGCCCCTCCGTGCAGCAGCTGCTCGAGGACTGGTCACCGTCCTGGACTATCCGTACACCCCAGGCAGCCGCACCCGGACCACTCCAGGAGGGCAGCGACGACGCTGCGCAGGATGACGGCGGACTGGCTGGCGGCACCACCCCTGGAGGGGAACCGCCGGTGGCGCCGCAGCCCGCGGAGGAGTCCGGGCGGGCCACAGCCTTCCTGCTGCCCGGCCAGGGCTGGGAGGAACCCGGCGAAGTTCCCGCGGCTGGCGGACAGGACGGGACGAAGGAACCGGAAAAGAACGGCCACGCAGCAGAGGACGATGCAGCAGCAGGGCCGGAGCAAACCGGTGGGCCGGATGCCGGGGACCGCAACGGGAACGCCCCGGACACGTCAGGGCAACTGCCGGTTGATGCTCCCGGTGTGCCGGGAAAAGCCGGACAGGGACCGTCAGGGCGGGGAACTGAGGCAGCCGACGGAGAGAAACCCGTGCCCGGGGCCACGTGGCGGGAAAAGTTCGTCCGCTAGCTGTATTGACCTGAGAGGCTGAGGACGCTGCGCAGCGGGGTGCACGCTTGTCGCCGCTGCCTCCGCGTAGGCTGAACCCATGGGCCACACGAACGATCCTGCAGTCATAGAACGCCTGATGCGCACCAAAGGACGCTGGGCCATTGTCGGCCTGAGCACCAACGAATGGCGGGCCGCGTTTGATACCTCGCTGTTCATCCGCGACCGGCTGGGCATGGAAATCATCCCCGTCAACCTGCCCGGCGACCCCGTCCACGGCGAACCCGGGTACCGCAGCCTCCTGGACGTCCCGGCCGCCAAGCAGCCCATCGACGTCGTGGACTGCTTTGTGAACTCCCGGAAAGTTGGGGCTGTCGTGGACCAGGCGATTGCGGTGGGCGCGAAAGCGGTGTGGATGCAGCTGGGCGTCGTCGATGAGGCGGCAGCCAAACGGGCCAAGGACGCGGGGCTGGACGTTGTGATGGACAGCTGTCCCGCGCAGCAGGCGTGGAAGTTCAATCTCTGAGAGGCCTTCAGCTTTAGCTCTAGAGCAGCTCCGGATAGTGCCGCTCCGTGACATCCGGGTGCGCCCGCATCCTGCCTTTCAGCATGTTCATTCCAAACGAGGCCAGCAGGGGGTTCGCCGGATCATCCGTGATTCCCCTCGCTGCAGCCTTCAACTCCGGCGGCAGCGGCACCGGCTGGATGACCGCGTCGAGCCGCGGAGACCAGAAAAACGGAACGGAGTACCGGTCCACCCCCGGCGGCGGTGCCTGTACCCGGTGGATGGTGGCCGCCAGGTAGCCTTCCGTAGCCACCTCAAGCATTTCGCCGAGGTTCACCACCAGCGCCCCCGGGAGGGGTTCCACCGGAACCCACGCTGCCGCACCTGGCGGCAGGACTTCCAGCCCGCCCACGTCGTCCTGGAGCAGCAGCGTGACGAATCCGTAGTCTGCGTGCGATCCCACGCCCTGGTCTCCAGCGGCCTCCACCACGCCGCCCACGTAGTGCACCAGCTTGCCCATCCATGCCGGTGACCCTTGGAACGGTTCGTCGAAATAGTCCTCCGGAAGCTGCAGGGAAACGGCGATCCCCCTGAGAAGCTCCATCCCCACTGCGGACATCAGTTCAGCCCAGGCCATGGCCACGGGGCGAAGTTCGGGGAACGATTCATCAGGCCAGAGGTTGGGGCCCTGCAGCAGCCAGAACGGCTGGTCCTCCGGATAGTCCGTAACAGGCTGCCGCTCCGGCGAGTAGTCGATCTGCTCCCGCGCGTCTGCCCTTCCCTGGGTGACCTCGGTGCCCATCCGGGTGTAGCCGCGGAAGTGTGGAGATAGCCGGTTGTCCAGCTTCAGGCGCTCCTCGAGCGGAAGGCTGAAGAACCGCCTGATGGTGTCCAGAAGCTGTTCCGGTTGGCCGGGGACCGCGCCGTAGCCGGTGATCTGGAAGAAGCCCACATTGTGGGTGGCGTACCGCAGCTGCCCGATGAAATCCGGGCTGAAGGACCCGTCGGCCTGCCGTGCCGTGGCCAGGTCCAGAACAGGTATCAGCCCCTGATCGCGTGCCATCCTCGCAGACTAGCACCGGAAGCGTTGGCTTTATAGGCTTCCTGGATGGACCCCGACGCACTGCGGAAAGTTTGCCTCTCATTCCCCGGAGCCTACGAGGATTACCCCTTCGGGCCGGAGACCGCTGTCTTCAAGGTGCGCGCCTCCAGTGCCGGCGGTTCCCCCACACAGGGCAAGGTCTTTGCCTTATCGTCGATGAGCACGGACGGTTACGTGAACCTCAAGTGCGAGCCGGGTCTGGCGGTACAGCTCCGCGCCGCGCACCCTGAAATTACGGGGGCCTGGCACATGAACAAATCCCACTGGAACGGTGTGCGGCTTGATGGAACGCTTCCTGACGACATGGTCAGGGACATGGTGGAGGACTCCTACGACCTCGTGGTGGCAGGGCTGAGCAGGAAACAGCAGGAGCAGCTGGGGTGGGCTCGGCTGAGCGGATCGGCGGGTACGGAACGTGGCTGAGAAAAGGCCGGCCGGGGGTGGGCTCAACTATCCCGGGATTGGCAGCACCCAGCGCGGCACCGTCCCTGCGGGTTACCCGGGTGTCCTGGAGGAAGCCTTCCTGGGCTGTGGCATGGTGGTGTACCAGCGGGTTGCCGCCGGCATCCTGGGCTGGGAACTGCAGCGGCGGGCGGGGCTCCGCGTCCGTGCCGATTCACCCGTGGCGGCACCGGGGGTGCGGGTGGTCAGCGGCTTCGGTGCCGGGCCTTTCCGGCTGAACGCTCCGTGCCAGGTGGTGTGGGTTCGGGAACCTGGGCAGGAGCGGATTCCGCAATCAGCTGGCTTTGGCTACGGAACGTTGCCCGGGCATCCCGCGCGGGGCGAGGAATCCTTCGAAGTGGAGATCAACGGGCGTGGAGAGGTGTTCCTGCGGATCCGGGCTTTCAGCAAACCAGCCAACTGGTTCTACGCTGCCGGCGGACTGGTCACCCGCGCCGCACAGCGCCACGTGACGTCCCGGTACATTGAAGGGGCACGCACTCTCGCCTCGGAAGGAATGCCCCCGTGATCTTCATTGTCGTTAAGTTCAAGGTCAAGCCCGACTGGTCGGAGCGCTGGCTCGACCTGGTGTCCGACTTTACCCGGGCCACGCGGCAGGAACCGGGAAACCTGTGGTTCGACTGGTCCCGCAGCGTGGACGACCCCAACGAGTTCGTCCTGGTGGAAGCCTTCAAGGACGACGCCGCCGGCGACCACGTCAACAGCCCCCACTTCAAGCAGGCCATGGCAGACATGCCGCAGGCCCTGGCCGAAACCCCCAGGATCATCAGCCGCCAGCTCGACGGCGAAGGCTGGGACCGGATGGGCGAACTCACCATCTGAGCCCATCGATTGCTCCGTACCTGCCGTTTTGGCCCGCCTATACGGCAGTTAGAAAGCAGTCGATAGCATGAAGGTATGTGGATCGGCTGGATCGAATTCGACATCCTCCTGGGCGACGTCCAAAGCCTCAAGGAAAAGCGCTCGGTCATCAGGCCGCTGCTCGCAGAGATCAGGCGGCGCTTCGACGTCTCCGTCGCCGAGGTGGGGGACCAAGACCAGTACCGGCGCTCGCAGGTGGGCGCCGGGCTGGTCGCGGCCGACCGCGCCCACCTCATTGAGGTGCTGGACGCCGTCGAACGCTTTGTGGCAGCCAGGCCGGAGTTCGAACTGCTCAGTGCGCGGCAACGTGACCACCACAGCGAGGACTGATCCCCGCTCCCACCCATCGATTGCTGGGTAATTGTCGTTTTCAGGCGCCAAAACGACACCTGCTCAGCAATCGATGGGGCATGTGCATAACTTCTGCGTGGTCTGGCCCATTCTGGTGTCATGGACCGATGAAGACCCCACGCCCCCTGCCGGAGGAGCTCCGCGGCCGCCCATTCACCCTCGTCGATGCCTCGCTGGCCGGAGTGTCCTCACGCCGCTGGCGGCACAGTTCCATGGAGCGCTTCGGCCGGGGCATCCGGATGGAAAGCGCGACGGCGGCACTCCCCTTAAGTGTCCGGGTGCGGCCCTTCATCGAAGCTCATCCGGGCGGGCTCGGATTCGCCCTAGGAAACCCTGCTGCGGCTGGCCTTGGTCCGGGCAGGGCTGGACCGAAGTCCGGATATCCAAACGCCACATGCTCAACGACGCCAAGTCTGCTGTCATGAAGGTGCGCAGTGCGCTGGTCCAGGCCGGCTGGCGGCGGGGTGGTTAAAAATCGATTGCTCCCCACCGGCTCCCGGCCTTCGCAAGCTCAGGCCGGGTCCCTCGCCGGTGTGGGCCCCCGCACCAGTCGTTCTGAGGGTTCAAAACGACAGGTACGGAGCAATCGATGGGTGGGGTGGCCTAGCCGAAGTACTTCGGCAGGGTCGCCTCGTGGGCTTCGCGGAGGGCGTCCAGGGGCAGGGACTCAACTCCGTTGATCTCCAGGGTGCCGCTGGCCGCATCCACCACGCCGATGCGCGTGTGGGCGAAGCCGCGGGCGGTGCACATGTCCGTGAAGCGGACTTCCTCGGAGCGGGGAACGCCAACAATGGCGCGGCCCTGGGACTCGGAGAACAGCGCCGTGAACAAGTCCACGCCGTCCCGGTCCAGGACATCCTGCAGGGCAATCCGGGCACCTACGCCGTAGCGCAGCGAGGACTCCACCAGGGCTGCGGCGAGGCCGCCTTCGGACAGGTCGTGCGCGGAGTCGATCATGCCGTCGCGGGACGCGTTGATCAGGATCTCGCCCAGCGAGCGTTCGGCCTCAAGATCAACCTTGGGCGGCTGCCCGCCCAGGTGGCCGCGGATGTTCGCCCACTCGGAGCCGTCAAGCTCGGCGCCCGTGGTGCCCAGCAGGTAGATGGCCTGGCCGTCTTCACGCCAGCCCGACGGCGTACGGCGGGCAACGTCGTCGAGCTTGCCCAGGACCGCCACCACGGGGGAGGGGTGGATGGGTGTGGTGCCCGTCTGGTTGTACAGGGAGACGTTGCCGCCGGTGACCGGGATGCCCAGCACCATGCACGCGTCGGACAGGCCGCGGATGGCCTCGGCGAGCTGCCACATGACGTCCGGATCCTCGGGGGAACCGAAGTTCAGGCAGTCGCTGACTGCCATGGGCACGGCGCCCGATGTGGCCACGTTGCGGTACGCCTCGGCCAGGGCCAGCTGCGCGCCGTGGTACGGGTCCAGGTAGGTGTAGCGGCCGTTGGCGTCGGTGGCCAGGGCCACGCCCAGGCCGGTTTCCTCGTCGACGCGGACCACGCCGGCGTCATCAGGGAAAGCCATGGCCGTGTTGCCGCCCACGTAGCGGTCGTACTGGTTGGTGATCCAGTCCTTGGAGCACATGTTCGGCGAGGCCACCAGCTCGGTCACGGCCTTGGCCAGTTCGGCCGGGGCAGCGGGCCGGCCCGCGTCCTGCACTGATCCGGTGAAGGTGTCAGCCTGCACGCTGTCCTGCCACTCGGGGCGGGCGTACGGGCGGTCGTAGACCGGTCCGTCGTGTGCCACGGTGCGGGGATCGACGTCGACGATCACCTCGCCTTCCCAGGTGATGATAAGGCGGCCGGTGTCGGTCACTTCGCCGAGCCAGGAGTACTCCACGGCCCATTTGTCCATGACAGCCTCGAACGCTTCCACGTTCTCCGGGGTCACCACGGCCATCATGCGTTCCTGCGACTCGGACATCAGGATCTCGCCCGGGGTCAGTGTGGGGTCGCGGAGCAGGACCGAGGTCAGCTCAACCTGCATGCCGCCGTCGCCGTTGGAGGCCAGTTCGGACGTGGCGCAGGAAATACCCGCGGCGCCGAGGTCCTGGATGCCTTCGACGAGGGAACCCTTGAACAGTTCAAGGCAGCACTCGATGAGGACCTTTTCGGCGAAGGGGTCGCCCACCTGCACCGCGGGGCGTTTGGACGGTTTGGTGTCGTCGAAGGACTCGGAGGCGAGCACGGAGGCGCCGCCGATGCCGTCGCCGCCGGTGCGGGCACCGAACAGGACCACCTTGTTGCCCTTGCCGGATGCGTTGGCCAGGCGGATGTCCTCGTGCCGCATGACGCCGACAGCCAGTGCGTTCACCAGCGGGTTGCCCTGGTACACGGAGTCGAACACCATTTCGCCGCCGATGTTGGGCAGGCCCAGGGAGTTGCCGTACCCGCCGATGCCTGCGACCGCGCCGTGCATGACGCGTGCGGTGTCCGGGTGGTCGATGGCGCCGAAGCGCAGCGGGTCCATCACGGCAACGGGGCGGGCGCCCATGGAGATGATGTCGCGGACAATGCCGCCGATGCCGGTAGCGGCGCCCTGGTAGGGCTCAACGAACGACGGCGAGTTGTGCGACTCGATCTTGAAGGTCACGGCCCAGCCGTCTCCAAGGTTGGTCACGCCGGCGTTTTCGCCGATGCCCACCAGCATGTCCTTCTTCATTTCCTCGGTGACCTTCTGGCCGAACTGGCGCAGGTGGTTCTTGGAGGACTTGTAGGAGCAGTGCTCGCTCCACATCACGGAGTACATGGCCAGTTCGGCGCCGGTGGGGCGGCGGCCCAGGACCTTGACGACCTCGTCGAACTCGTTCTGCTTCAGGCCCAGCTCGGCCCAGGGGAGTTCGACGTCCGGGGTCTTGGCCGCGTTTTCGACTGTGTCGATGTTGAACTTCTTGGTGGTTTCCGTGGTCACTTGGCGCCTCCCACAATCTTGTTCAGGACGGAGGTGAAGAATCCCAGGCCGTCGGTGTCGGACCCGGCGATACCCGTCTCACGGGACACAACAGTCTCGGGGCCGAAGCCAACTTCCACCGCGTGCTCGGGGTGCGGCATGAGGCCCACCACGTTGCCGGCTGCGTTGGAAATGCCGGCGATGTCCCGGCGGGAGCCGTTCGGGTTGAAGCCAACGTAGCGGAACACCACGCGGCCCTCGGCCTCGAGGGCGTCCAGGGTCTTGTCGTCGGCGATGTACTGGCCGTCCTGGTTCTTCAGCGGGATGGTGATCTCCTGGCCCGCTTCGTAGTCCAGGGTCCAGGCGGTGTTGCTGTTCTCGACGCGCAGCACCTGGTCGCGGCACATGAACTTCAGGTGGTCGTTCTTGATCATCGAGCCGGGCAGCAGGTGTGACTCGGTGAGGATCTGGAAGCCGTTGCAGATACCGAGCACCGGCAGCTTAGCGTCGGAGTTGGCGGCGTCGATGATCCTGGACATCAGCGGCGCGAAGCGTGCAATGGCGCCGGCGCGGAGGTAGTCACCGTAGGAGAAGCCGCCGGGAATAACGACGGCGTCCACGTCACCGAGTTCGGTGTCGGCGTGCCAGAGCTCGACGGCGGTGCCGCCGGCGAGGCGGACGGCGCGGGCGGCGTCGCGGTCATCAAGGGTGCCGGGGAAGGTGACGACGCCGATCCGGGCGCCGGTGAGCCTGCCGGCGCCGGAAGCGTCGCCGGGGGCTTCTCCGATGAGGGGGAGTTCAGTCATGTCAGGCCTCGACGACCTCGACGTTGACGACGTCCTCGATCACGGGGTTGGACAGGAGGGTTTCCGCGGCGTCGCGGGCCTGGGCCAGGATTTCCTCGGTCACCTCGCCGTCGACCGTCAGTTCGAAACGCTTGCCCTGGCGGACAGAGCTGAAGCTGGTGAAGCCCAGGCGGGGGAGAGCGCCGACGATCGCCTTCCCCTGCGGGTCCAGAATCTCGGGCTTGGGCATGACGTCAACAACGATCCGGGGCATCCGGTAACTCCTGTGCGTGAGCTTGGGTAAGGGCGCAGCGGAGTGGTGCCGTCTCACGCCGTTCCGGGTCCGGGGCACGTTATGTTAGACAGTGACGTCAGGCCGTGAGTTCAGACAATGAGGACGGGCGCTCCGCGAGCTTGCTCGTCCATTCTACCGGCCGAAGGGCCACAGCTTGTATTCGGCCGGTTCGGGCAGGACGGCCACGGGTAGCCTGCCTGCCGGACGGGCGGTGGCAGCGGTTTCCGGCTTGGTGCTGTGGAGTTGGACGGGCGGCATCACTAGTATTGTTGGATGGCTGAAAATTCGAAATCCGTGCTGTTGCCCGTGGTCGCCGCAGCAGTGTTCGCAGGACTGGGCCGGATGGTGTTCCAAAAGATTAAGGCCGACCGTTTCGCCCGGGAGAACAGGGTGGCGGGGCCGGTAGATGAGAAGACCCGGCAGTGGATCAGCGACGTGGTCCGTACGCCGCGCCAGTAGCGGCGGAGCGTATCCCCCTGGTTTCAAGGGCGTCCTCCAGGGCGCCCTTTTTTCGTGCCCTTTCCTGCTGGGGCAGGTCCCCGGCTTGCCGGCGTATGACTGGCGGAATTTTCCGTTTTGTGTCCTATGTCATATTCAGCTATCAGTCTGTACTCTGTGATCGGCTGGTCTCACGAAATGACAAGATCTGTAACTTCGCGTGCCATGCCATGTCTTTTCGGGCCCCCAACCGTGGATGGGCCGGTACATCGTGAAAGGTTTGCACGTGAGATCTACTGGAAAGAGCCCCATGCGGGGCGGGGGATTCCGGAAGGCAGCGGCGCTTGCCGTGGGCTTGCCGCTACTCCTCACCTCGATGGCCATCACTCCCGCCACCGCGGCGCCGGCCCGGCAGGACAAGGCAGTGACAGCCAAGGAGAATGCACCCGCCGACTTCAAGGATGGACGCTACATCGTTGTCCTGGCGGGTGCTGCAGCGGCCGCCTATGAGGGGGAGACGCCCGGACTTGGCGCAACCAAGCCCGAGAAGGGGCGGAAGCTGGACGCAGGCGACGCCAACTACAGGGCCTACGACGCACATCTCCGCAAGCAGCAGCGGGAGGTCGCTGCCAGCCAGGGGGTAACCCCGGGAAAGCAGTACACCGCTGCCCTCAATGGCTTCACGGCAGAACTGACCGCCGCCCAGGCCATGGAGCTGTCCAAAGACGACCGCGTGCTGGTTGTGGCCCCGGACGTGGAGAACGCCCCGGATTACACCACCACCGACTTCCTTAAGCTGACCGGCCCCGATGGGGTCTGGGCAACCCAGTTCGGCGGCGAAGCGAACGCCGGCAAGGGTGTGGTTGTGGGAGTCATCGACTCCGGCTATGCCCCGGACAACCCGTTCCTGCAGGGCGAACCGGTCCGGCCGCTGACCGGTCCTGCCCAGGTGGGCGTTCCCTACCGCACCGCTGAGGGCCGGATCGCCATGCTCAAGGCTGACGGCACCACCTTCGAAGGAGAATGCCAGAAAGGCCAGGGTACGGGGGCCTCCTTCGACGGCTCCCTGTGCAACTCCAAGGTCATCGGGGCCAGGTACTTCGCCGATACCTTCATGCAGTACGTGGCCCCGGAGAACCGGGCACCCGAGGAACTCATCTCGCCTGTCGACGTCGGAAGCCACGGAACCCACACCGCCACCACCGCGGCCGGCAACGCCAACGTGGAGCAGGTGATCGACGGCGCAAGCTTCGGCAAGAGCTCCGGCGTTGCCCCCGCAGCCAAGGTCTCGGTGTACAAAGTCTGCTGGGAAGACACCAATCCGGACACCGGCGGCTGCTACTCCTCCGCTTCCGTCGAGGCAGTGGAAGCCGCCATCAAGGACGGCGTGGACGTGCTGAACTACTCCATCTCGGGCAATAACAACAACACCGCCGACCCCGTGGCCCTGGCGTTCCTCAACGCCGCCGCCGCAGGAGTCTTCGTCTCGGCTTCAGCCGGCAACTCCGGTCCCACGGTGTCCACCGTCAACCACGCCTCGCCGTGGCTGACCACGGTTGCCGCATCGACGTTTCCCAGCGACCTGCTGGGCACCGTCAAGGTCTCGGACGGATCGCTGTACCGCGGAGCCTCCATCATGAAGTCGGAAGTGGCTGACAAGCCCGTGGTGGTTGCGGCGGCAGCGGCAGCGGCTGGAGTAACCAACGCCAGCCTTTGCGGCCCCGGCAGCCTGGATGCGGACAAGGTGGCAGGCAAGGTTGTTCTCTGCGACCGCGGCGTGGTGGACAGGACCGCCAAGAGCCTGGAGGTGCAGGACAAGGGGGGCGTGGGCATGATCCTGGTGAACCTCACCAGCAGCTCCGAAGATGCTGACAACCACGCGCTGCCCACCGTCCACGTCAACGCGCCCAAGAGCCTTGAACTGAAATCAAAGCTGGAGGCAAACCCCGCCCTGACGGTCAGCCTGGTCAAGGGGGACCTCACCGGCCTGCCGCCGGCGCCTGCGCCCCAGATCGCCGGTTTCTCCTCCCGCGGACCCACCCTCGCCGCCGGCGGCGACCTGCTGAAACCGGATATCGCAGCACCGGGCGTCAACGTCCTGGCGGGCGTCTCCACCATCGGTAACGACGGCGACCAGTTCGGCTTCATGTCAGGCACCTCCATGGCTGCCCCGCATATCGCCGGATTCGCTGCGCTGGTCCTGGGCAAGCAGCCCACCTGGTCTCCCGCCACGGTCAAGTCGGCCATGATGACCACCGCCTACCCGCTGGTCAACGCCGATGGTTCGCCCAATGCCGATCCCTTCCAGGGCGGCGCGGGGCACATCGACTCAACCCGCGTCCTGGATCCGGGCCTGGTCTACAACTCGGGCATCAAGGATTGGCTCGGCTTCCTTAACGGGCAGGGTGTGGACACCGGCGCACCGCAGGCCGGCACCATCGCTGCCCGCGACCTGAACCTGCCGTCCATTGCGCTCGGCAGCCTGGTGGGAGAAGTGCAGGTCAAGCGCCAGCTGACCGCGCTGGTTCCGGGCATGTACCGGCCGGAGGTCAACATGCCCGGCTTCAACATCCAGGTGGAGCCGAAAGCACTGAACTTCGCCAAGGCAGGACAGACCCGCGAGGTCACCCTGACCATCCGGAATGCCAGCGCTCCGGTAGGC
This sequence comes from Pseudarthrobacter sp. GQ63, assembly GCF_059758765.1. Classification (NCBI taxonomy): domain Bacteria; kingdom Bacillati; phylum Actinomycetota; class Actinomycetes; order Micrococcales; family Micrococcaceae; genus Pseudarthrobacter; species Pseudarthrobacter sp. GQ63. The sequence continues at coordinate 99,308 of NZ_JCAXEF010000007.1, read as the reverse complement.
AAGTTCAGCACGGGCACCCTCACCTGGAAGGGCCCCCGTACGGTCAGCTCGCCCATCGCCATCCGGCCCGTTGATGCACAGATCGCTCCGTCCTTCTCCTTTAGCTCAGCCACGGGCAGCGGGAGCGGCACGATGGAACTGGTGTCAGGTTCGGACAACCCCATCAATGTGGGCGTGGAAGGCCTGGCACCGCTGAGCCAGACCGCCATCACCAAGACACCCGGTGAGTACGCTCCCCGGAACGATGACCACAACGCGCTCCTCCAGGTGACGGTTCCGCAAGGAGCATCCTTCGCCCGGCTGGGTGTCCAGGCGCAATCGGACGACGTCGACTGGGACATGGTGGTCTACGCACCCAATGGCTCGGGTGGACTCACAGCCACCCAGGTGGCGACGGCTTCCGCCAGTGAGTTCCTGAACCTGGAGTCTCCGCGCGCGGGAACGTACTACCTCGCAGTCAACCTGTACTCCACTCCGGACAACGGACCGGCCAGTGCCTCCGTCCAGGCCGTGACCTTCGCGGGTGACGCCGGCAACCTGACTGTGGAACCGAACCCGATCGTGGCTCCCAACGGAACTGCCACCTCGGCCACGGTGTCCTGGACGGGCCTCTCGGAGGGTGCCTACCTGTCCCGCCTCAGCCTGGGTGGCAACGGCATCAGGACCTGGGTCAACGTCCAGGTGGGCGCTGCGCCTGCTGCCCCTGCCGGGGCTCCGCAGGTGGCGTTCGCAGACGCCGTACCAGCGGCGTAGCAGCCTGACGCTATAGAAGAGGACAGGACCCCGGGCGTTTCAACCGCCCGGGGTCCTGTCGTTTGTCTAACCGGCCTTACGAGCTTCCTTAGGCTCCGCCCCCGCTCCCAAGCAAAGCCGCCATGGCATTCCAGCGCGAGATTTCGCAGCCATCCGTGCGTGTGAACACGGAATCAACGGTGCGCCCATGGAAGATGCCCGTGACCAGGGCTACCTGGGGCCCGCCGTACTGCTGGGTGCACAACCGGGGTGGGCCGGGCTTGGGAAAGAAGATGCCCTCGCCGTACTTTTCCACCGCGGCCAGGGCCGCATCAGGGTCCGGCAGGGTGGTGGCCGGCTGGGCGCGGCCGCCGTCGGCCACCAGCCGGAAGACATGTTCGACGGCGGCAGGATCTTCCCGGAGCCTGACGGTCAGGTCGATCACGCCGGAACCGTCCTGGACAGTGCATCCAGTTCCACGGCCAGCTTCTCCCGGAGTGCAGCCGCTTCCGCGGCAAAGGAGCGCTGGTGCTCCACATACTCGGCCTTGCCCTGCGGCGTCTCGATGGGAATTGCGGGGTAGCCCCACTCCGCCAGATCGTAAGGGGAAGCCTGCATGTCCATTGCGCGGATCCGCCATGACAACTCAAAACAGTCCATCACCAGCTCGCTGGGCAGGGCCGGCAGCAGCTTGTACGCCCACTTGTACAGATCCATGTTGGCGTGGAGGCAGCCGGGCTGTTCGAGGTGCCGCTGGGTATCGCGGCTCGGCGCCAGCTCATTCAGCGGAACGGCATCCGGAGTGTAGAAGCGGAACGCGTCGAAATGGGTGCAGCGGATCCGGTTGTCCTCCACCACCTTGTCCGTGCCGGCCGGCCCCAACCGCAGCTGCAGGTACTCGTGGCGCAGGTCGAACCTGTCCTGGTGGTACACCATGGCCCATTCGTGCAGCCCGAAGCAGCCAAACTGGGCGGGGCGTGCTGCAGTTCCGCGCAGGATGATGCCCGCAAAGGCGATTGCCTCGCTGCGGTCGGCAAGAAAGGCGTCCCGGTCAAAGGTGACCGCGGTGCTGCCTTCCGGCAGCCCCAGGAAGGCAAGCTCGCCGTCGTCGAGCCGCCGGTAGTGCTTCCAGCCAAGGCGCACAGCCGCTTCCCGGCCCAGCAGGACGTTCCCTGCACCGGGGTGCCACCGGCGCAGCTGGCCAGGTTTCTGGGTGTAGTAGGTGAAGAGGAAGTCTTCCACCGGATGCTTTTTGCCTGCCGACCTGCGGGCCAGGTAGGGGTCCGCGTAGCGGCTGACGCGCAGTTGGTGTGCCTTCTCCAGCTCCTGCCATTCGTCCGCCGCGAGGAGCCTAGGCTCCACCGGCAACACCAAGAACATCCCTTGCAGCATCCCAGCTGCCGATCTCACAGCCGTTGGTGCGCGAGAAGGAAGCGTCTACGGGGACACCGTCCACAACTCCCGTCACGGTGGCTTCCTGGGGACCGCCCCACTGCTGCGTGCAGGCCTGCGCGGTTCCGGGGATGCTGGGGCTCAGCAGTCCCGCGTTTTCTTTCAAGGCGGAGCAGGCTGCATCCGCGGCGGGATGCACGCTCTCGGCAGCGGGGACTCCGTCTGTGCACACCAGGGTGTAGCTGGTCTCGGGTTCTCCCTCTGCGGTGGTCACGATGATGGACAGTTCGGCATTGCCCTGCCCGGGTCCGGAGGGTGCCGCTGACGGTTCCGGGGCCGGGGCAGGGACGGAGGTCTCGGTGTCGGCGGACGGGCTGGCGGATGGGCTGTCCGACGCGGTGGCGGAGGCTGTGGGAGTTGCGGAAGGTTCGCCGGAGGAGCTGCCTCCGCCCTGGTCCGGGGAACACGCCGGGAGCAGCGTTGCCGCCAGCAGCAGGGCGAGCGCCGTCTTCCTCAGGGACCGTGGACTGTCCGTCATCCCATTATTCTACTGCCGGTTCCGGTTCTGTCTCCTGGCCGGAGGTGGCCGCAATCAGCCCCATCATGGATGTGTGCAGTTCCGTGACCTCGGCGCGGGTTAATCCCAGGCGTTCCATCATGGTTCCAGGGACCTTGAGGGCCTCCTTGCGCAGCGCGGCGCCTTCTGGGGTCAGTTCGACGGCGAGGGCACGCTCGTTGCCGTCCACCCTCCGTCGCGTGATCAGTCCCGCCGCCTCAAGCCGGCGGAGCAGCGGTGAGATGGTGGCAGGTTCCTGGGCAAGGGCATCGCTGATGTTCCGGACCGTGCGCGGACTCGCTTCCCACAGGCACAGCATCACCAGGTACTGCGGGTGGGTGAGGTTCAGTCGCTCGAGGACGGGCTTGTAGGCACCCACAACGCTGCGCGCAGCCACTGTCAGCGCGAAGCACAACTGGTGCTCCAGGAGCAGGTCCTCGTCCTGCCCCGGCTCGATGCCTGTTGCCGTCTCCATAGCCCCTCCAATTGTTAGTGCCCTAACTATTAGCGTACACTTCGAGTAGTAATCATGTCAGGTAAGGAGCCGGGTTCATGGGCAAGGGCAACTTTGAAGGCAAGGAAAACGCTTCGCAGCGTTTCATGCGGGCCACAGGAAGGCTGCGGGCCATCTTTGGTCCGGCCAACCGCTCATCACTTGTCCATGACATGACGGAGGAAAACCGCAGGCTGCTGGCCCAGCGTGAGGCGGAGACCCAGCAGTGGGAGACCGTTACCCGGCCCGATGGCAGCACCTACGTTGTACCCAGGAACCCGGAAGACAAGTCGCTCCGCTGAGCGTGCCAATTTGGGGTCCGGGCGGGAGCCTTTTCCGGTCCGCAGGCATAAAATAAGGGCACTGGCTCCAGCATGGAGGCATGGACTCTTTCCCCCGGATAGTCGGGAAGGGGGTGGAAACAGTGGCACATGTAGTCAACAGGTTCATGGGCCTGACCGACAGGCTCCGGTTCTTCTTTGGACCAGCCGCGCGGCTGGACCCCGATACGCCGGTAATGCACAGGCACGACGCTTTCGAACAGGCCTCGGAAGAGGAATTGTCGCACTTTGTTGTGGAGACCGATGCTGCCGGCCATCACTACGCCGTACGCCGCGAAGACCTCGAGAAGCAGGGCTGAACCGGTCCCGGCCGCTCGGGCCACCCCGACAGCAGGACATAAAAAACCGGGCCCCTCTCCGAATGGACGGAAAAGGGGCCCGGCTTTTCGTTGCCGGCTAGCGGCCGGTGCCGCCGTATACGGTGGCTTCGCTTTCGCTGTCCAGGTCAAAGGCCTTGTGGATGACACGGACAGCCTCATCCAGCAGGTCCGCGTGGGTCACCACGGAGATGCGGATCTCCGAGGTGGAGATCATGTTGATGTTGATGCCGGCGTCGGACAGTGCTTTGAAGAACGTTGCTGACACGCCCGGGTGGGAGCGCATGCCCGCGCCGATCAGGGACAGCTTGCCGATCTGCTCGTTGTACTCGATGCTCTCGAACCCGATCTGGTCCTGCGCAGCATGAAGGGCTGCCAGCGCGTCGGCGCCCTCCACGATGGGAAGCGTGAAGGAAATGTCCGTCCGCCCCGTGCCGTGGGTGGAGACGTTCTGCACGATCATGTCGATGTTCGAGTGGGCGTCGGCGATGACCTGGAAGATCGCTGCGGCCTTGCCAGGGATATCCGGAACGCCAACAACGGTGACCTTGGCTTCGGAACGGTCGTGCGCAACGCCGGAGATGATTGGCTGCTCCAAGGCAACTCCCTCTTGTGTGGTGATCTTGTCTTCGGCGCTGGGGATGACCCACGTGCCTTCGTGCTGGCTGAATGAGGAACGGACGTGCAGGGGGACGCCGAACCTGCGGGCGTACTCCACGCAGCGCAGGTGCAGGATCTTGGCTCCGGATGCCGCGAGCTCGAGCATCTCCTCGCTGGAGATCCGCTCGATCTTCTGGGCGGAGGGAACAACACGGGGATCCGCCGTGTAAATGCCGTCCACGTCCGTGTAGATCTCGCAAACGTCCGCTTCCAGCGCAGCGGCCAGGGCTACGGCAGTGGTGTCTGAACCGCCCCGGCCCAGGGTGGTGATCTCGTTGGTGGCCCGGCTCATTCCCTGGAAGCCGGCAACGATAGCGATATTGCCCTTGTCCAGGGCGGTGCGGATCCGGTGGGGGTCGACGTCGATGATCCGCGCCTTGCCGTGGATACCATCGGTGATCATGCCGGCCTGGGAACCGGTGAAGGACTGGGCTGAGGCGCCCAGCTTGTTGATGGCCATGGCCAGGAGTGCCATGGAAATACGCTCGCCCGCGGACAGCAACATGTCCATCTCGCGGGCTGGCGCGGAATCCGTCACCTGCCCGGCAAGGTCCAGGAGCTCGTCAGTGGTATCACCCATGGCCGAGACGACCACCACAACTTCGTTGCCCGCAATCTGTGCGTCCACCACGCGCTTGGCAACCCGCTTAATACCGTCCGCATCCGCCACGGAGGATCCGCCGAACTTCTGCACGATGAGCTGCTTTGTCACCGCACGGCCGGCGGGCGGCTCCTGCTGCTGCGTTGCGTTGTGCACTTCGGTAGTGGGCGTACTCATGCGCGTACCTTCACTGGATAAATTGGAGTCCGGCCAGACAGCCGTAACGCTGTGCTGGCCCTGACGCTGGGAACTAACGCCATCGATGGCGCGACTTCTTCCTTCAGTTTATCGCCGCCCGCAGCCCGGGGTTGAATTGTGACCATTTTCCGGCCCGGGATGCGCCGTGTCAGGTGGCGCCCGGTCAGGTCAGGGCGTTGCGGCGGCCCTCGAAGGCGCGTCCCAGAGTGACCTCGTCCGCGTATTCCAGGTCTCCGCCCACCGGGAGCCCGGAGGCGAGGCGGGTCACCGTGATCCCGATCGTCTTCAACATGCGTGCCAGGTACGTGGCGGTGGCCTCGCCCTCAAGATTGGGGTCCGTGGCGATGATGACTTCCTGGATGGCGCCGTCGTTAAGCCGGGTCAGCAGCTCGCGGATCCGGAGCTGCTCGGGTCCGACACCTGCGATGGGATTGATGGCGCCGCCCAGCACGTGGTAGCGGCCCCGGAACGACCGTGTCCGCTCCACGGCCAGCACATCCTTTGATTCCTCCACCACGCAGATCACGGCCGGATCCCGGCGGGGATCCCGGCAAATATTGCAGAGTTCCTGCTCGGTGACGTTGCCGCACACCGAGCAGAACTTGACCCGTTCCTTGACGGTGGTGATCGCCTCAACCAGCCGCTTCATGTCCTGCGGGTCCGCCTCAAGGATGTGGAATGCGAGCCGTTGGGCGGACTTGGGGCCCACCCCCGGAAGGCGTCCGAGCTCGTCGATCAGCTCCTGGACAGCACCTTCGTACACGTTTCCCTCTTCAGCTTGGTGTGGTTTGCGGGTAAAGCAATGACTTGCAGATGCGCCCCGGCTCGCCGGGGCCGCGGTCAGTACCGCGGCGCGATGGGGCTTCCGTCCGGGGAACGCTCCTCAATTAGCTTCCCGCCCAGAATACGCTCCACGGCGGCGCGACCGAACACTCCGGACTCTTCGATCGTCTCATCGTCGGCGCTGGGGATGTCCTGGACGTAGGTGGCAGCAGCTGCAACCGCCCTGGCTGGGGCCTTGGCACGCCCGGCCTCTGCTTCGGGGCTGTTGGACAAGCGCTGGTACAGGCTCTGCCGTGCTTCTGCTGCGGCAGCAGAAGCAGCCTGCGGAGAGTTTGCCGGGGCCGCCTTCGCAGGAGCAGCCGGCGCAGCAGCAGCAGTGGTCACCGAAGCCGCCGGGGACGCTGGCGCCGGGGAGGATGCCGGTAGAGACGGTACTGCTGGAGATGGTGCCGTGGGGGCTTGAGCAGCGTGCGCGGAGGGGGGTTTGGCAGCGGAGGCGGCTGATGCCATGGCGTACTCGGGCGCGCGCACATGCTCCGGTGATGAAGGCGCCTGTCCGTATTCGTCGGTTCCGTGCTGTCCGTTGCCGGGAGAAGGGGCAGCAGGCGCCAGGCCCCAGTCCGGTCCTGGGCTGGAGCCGGCCTTGGTGACCGGGATGGAGGGCGGCACCTGGGCGGCAGCAGGTTCGTAGTGCGGCGTTGGAGCAGGCGGCTCTGGTGCCTCTTGGGGTCCTTCCGCGGAGGCACTCTTGCCCACGTTGCTTTCCTCGCCGACCACCCAGACTCCGGGTGCCTGTTCGACTGCGCGGGTCCAGGGATCGTGGGGACTTCCGGCGGCCGACGCCGGGTCAGCGCCAGGCTGGCCGTCGCTCTGGGCGGTGGTACCGGCGGCGGAGCCGACCGGAGCAGAACCGACCAGTGAGGAACCGGCCCTGCTTGAAGCGCCACCCGTTCCTGAATTACCTGAGACCGCGTTGCTTGAACCGGTGCTGCTTGAACCGGTGCCGGCCGATGGCGCCGGCGGCCGGGACTGGGCGGAAGGGTCCCAGTCCATGGGAGGTTCTTCGTCCAGCGGGGGAGCGTCCTCGTCCCTGGCTGGTCCCCAGTCGTCGTCAGAGTAGGAGTAGTCGCCTGCCGGGGCGGCAGGAACCGGAACGGGGGAGGCGTTTGCGGGCGCGGGGACGTGTCCGGGCGCCTGCCGGGGGGCGGACTGCGCGGTTCCGCTCTCCGCAACCTGGTTGACAGGGTTCGCCGGGACGGCCGCCTGAGCCGCAGCGGGCTCCGGTGCGGCTCCGCCGGTGCTGCCGGCGTTGTCCCCCGCAGCCGCGCCGCCCGTGGGCTCTTGTTGCGCGTTCCGCAGAGGGGTCTGCGGGGCCGCGCTGTTCGCGCCATCCGGACCTGGCGAACCGCCCCGCGGGCTCACAGCACTGGGGCGGCCTGGGGTCTCCGGCTGCCGGACTGAGTCGTCGGGTGACGATGCGGGCGCAGGGGCCAGGCCCCAGGCGACGTCAGCCGACGTTGCCTGGGCCACCCGGGTGGCGGGCACTTTTGGGTTTGGGTCAGAGCTCGCCTGCGCGCCGCCGCCGGCCGACGCAGTGATCTGGCAGTCGATGCCCACGGTTTTGTGGATGGCCTGCCGCAAATTCTCTGAATGGTCTGCCCGGCCGAAGGCGCCGGCAAGCCCGGGCGTGGTGAAGGCCAGGGTCAGGAGGTGGCCGTCGAACGCGGCAACCTGGGCGTTGGGTTCGACGAGCGCCCACGTGCTGCGCTTGATTTTGGACAGCGTTTGCAGGACATCCGGCCAGGCACGGCGCAAGACCTCCACATCGCCCATGGGCCCAGCCGCTGCGGCAGCCACCGGGGCAGGCCTATCCTGCTGGGCAGGGGCAGGGGCAGGGGCAGGGGCAGGGGAGGGGGAGGGCTGTGGCCCGGAAGCCGGCGCCGGCCGGTCCGCCGGCTCCTGCAGTGCACCCTGGACCGGGCCCGGGGCTGCCCCGGGATTGCCGCCCTGTGCCTGACCGGGCGCAGCGGACGGTTGCTGCGCCGTGCTGGCGCGGGGCACATCGGCGCCGCGGCCAGCCGGAGGGGTGGATGATGAAGTGTTCCGAGCCGGATCCTCTACGGGCCAGTCATCGGTGCTGACACGCGGTGCGGTCAGCGGGCCGCGGAGTGCGCCAGCGGGGGAGGAGGCATCCTCTGCCGGGCCGGCAGCATGCGTTGCCGGAGCGGCTGGTGCTGCCGAAAATGGCGTAGTGGCCGACGCCGAAGCAGGAACCGGCGTCGAGGGCGAAGCCGCCGACGTGCCCGCAGGCGTACTCGAAGCGGCGGACACTGAAGGCGATTGCGGGGCAGCAGGCGCGCCAGAAGCCCCATCCGCTGCCGGAGCGGCAGGAGAAGCTTGTCCGCTACCAGAACCCCCAGCCGCTGCCGGACCGGCAGGAGAAACGGGTACTGCTGCCTGGGCGGGGGCCGGAAGTGCCCCCGCTTGAGGCATGGGGGAATCGTCCGCCGCGGTGCGGGGCGCACCTGGGGCGGCGGGAGCACCGACGTCGTTCCCGGCGTAGTTCAGCCGGCGTTCCACACGGTCTATCCGTGCGGCCATGCCGCGCTCGTTCTGCTCGGAGCTGGGCAGCAGGATCCTGGCGCACAGCAGCTCGAGGTGCAGCCGCGGGGAGGTGGCACCGGTCATCTCGGTCAGTGCCGTGTTGGTGACGTCTGCGGCCCGCGACAGCTCGGCGGCACCCAGGTTGTGGGCCTGGTTCTTCAGCCGGGCAATCTGGTCCGCGGGCATGCCGCGAAGTATGGTCTGGGCGCTTTCCGGCATGGCCTGGACAATAATGAGGTCCCGGAACCGCTCCAGCAGGTCCTCCACGAAGCGGCGGGGATCGTGGCCGGTTTGGATGACCCGGTCCACGGCCCGGAAAACGGTGGCGGCATCGGATGCGGCCACGGCTTCAACCACGTCATCGAGCAGCGAAGCGTGGGTGTAGCCCAGGAGAGCGACGGCAAGTTCGTAATCCAGGCCGTTCGGACCTGCACCGGCCATCAGCTGGTCCAGGACAGAAAGCGAGTCGCGGACGGAACCGCCGCCGGCGCGGATCACCAGTGACAGGACTCCCGGGGCCACCGGAACGTTCTCCTGGTTGCACAGCAGCTCAAGGTAGGCCATCAGCGGTTCCGGCGGCACCAGCCGGAAAGGGTAGTGGTGGGTGCGGGAGCGGATGGTCCCGATGACCTTGTCCGGTTCCGTGGTGGCAAAGATGAACTTGATGTGTTCCGGTGGTTCTTCAACGATCTTCAGCAGGGCGTTGAAGCCGGCTGACGTGACCATGTGGGCCTCGTCAATGATGAAGATCTTGTAGCGGTCACGCACCGGGGCGTAGGTAGCGCGCTCGCGGAGGTCCCGGGCATCGTCCACGCCACCGTGGCTTGCGGCGTCGATCTCGATGACATCCAGGGAGCCTGAGCCGCCGCGGGCAAGCTCCACGCAGCTGGGGCACGTCCCGCAAGGGGTGTCAGTGGGGCCCTGGGCGCAGTTGAGGCAGCGCGCCAGGATCCGTGCGGAGGTGGTTTTGCCGCAGCCCCTTGGCCCCGAGAAAAGATAGGCGTGGTTGACCCGGTTTTTCCGTAAAGCGGTCATCAACGGCTCGGTGACGTGTTCCTGCCCGATAACGTCTGCAAAGGAGTCCGGACGGTACCTGCGGTAGAGGGCGGTAGTAACTGTCACAGAGAAAACCCTACCAATCCGGGCCGACATCCTGCCGCCCTGTGGGGGAATAGTAAAGACCCCCCATGCACCCGCCAGAGCCCATTTACCCTTGCTACCTTCCGGTCCTGGGGGAGTTCAACAGGATGACGCCACATGAGGGGCCGTCAGACACTTTACCCGAACTTGCTGCCCGACTCGAATCGGCCGTCCGTCCGGCGCCAGCCTTCCACCGGCCAGCTCATGAAGGCAGGCTCCTCGTAGGGATGCGTTGCCCGCACGGCGGCGATGACGTCCTGCAGCAGAGGCTCTTCAACCACGCATTCGATCCTGTCCTCGGCGGCTTCTTCAGGCTCGCCAACCCGTCCAAGGTACGGTTCTGCGCCGTCCAGGGGAGTAAAGCGGCCTGTCCCCGGCGTGACGAAGGAACAGTGCGAGTACTTGCCGATCCTGCCTGCTCCGGCGCCGCCGATGGCCGCGAGGACCGGCTGAGTGTGAGTGCGGGGGACGTAGATCACCAGTGCGTGGAGCTCGTTCATGGCTTCATCCTGCCGGAACCCGGTGGGGAGGTGGACGAAAACCGTTGCTTATCCCGCCTGTGCCCTTGATCATGGATATATACACCGATTGGGGCAATCTCAAGGTTGTGAGCTGTGTGGCCTGGCTGAACGGGGCCGGACCCGGCAGCTCAACGGTGTCTGGGGAATGGACGCGTTGGGGGCGTCCATTTCGTGGTTAAAGAGCATCCGCGCAGACGTGAAGCCGCCCGGCCGGCAGCGCCTTCGGCTGTACCTCCGGCCGCGCACCCTGGGGCCAATTGGGCGATGCGGAAAAGATCAGGTAATCTAGTATCTGCTTTTGATTCAGAAGCAGCTGGAGAATTCGCCTAGCGGCCTATGGCGCACGCCTGGAACGCGTGTTGGGTTAACGCCCTCGGGGGTTCAAATCCCCCATTCTCCGCCGGTTAAGCACCCGGCTTCGGCATCCGCCGGAGCCGGGTTCTTTCGTTTGTCAGTTTTGTGGCGGAGGCGCGGACGCCGGTCACGCGTCAGCGCCCGGCACGCCCAGCCGGCGAAGGCGCTCCCTGGCGGCCAGTTCGCTGGGGCCCCTCCGCCCCAACGCCAGGCGTACGACGCCGAGAACCAGCTTGGTTGCGAGCCTCACCGGCAGCGTCACGGGACCCAGCCGTGGAACAGTTAGTCCGAGCATCTGGCGGTACCTTGGCTCCAGGCTGTACACCGCACCGGCAAACAGGATCCGGTAGCCCGGCCGGAGCACCCGGTTCAAAGGGGGGTTGCGGACGAACTCCACCGTCTCCGCTACCCGGCTGTCGACGCGGAGCTCACCGCTCTGGTACCAGCGGTCCAGTTGCCTGTGCATCTCGGCCTCGCTCAGCGGCGGGTCCTCCACTCCCATCAGTCGGCCCGCTTGGGCCCACTCGCGGACATAGGCGTCGGGGCCGCCGGGTATGGCGCCGCCCCAGATTTTGTGGGCTGTCAGAAACGCGTCCGTGAAAGCAAGGTGGATCCAGCTGGCCAGTTCCGGGTCATTGGCACTGTAGCCGCGCTGCGTTCCGAGGTTGTCGCTGTAACTGCCCTGGACTGCCTCGTGCAGGCGGCGCACCCGGCGTGAGGCGTTCTCCGCGGCTTCGGTGGAACCGTATGTCACCGTGAAGATCCAGCGGATGGTGTTTGCCAGCCTGCCCAGCGGATCCTCGCGGAAGTTTGAATGTTCGTGGACGCCGGCAAGAGCTCCGGGGTGGAGGGACTGCATCAGCAGTGTGCGGATCCCGGCGACGATGGGCGACATGGAACCATGCACCGCCCACACCGCCGAACCGGGCAGGTGGTAGCCAGGGTCGTCCCCCTTCGCGAGATCGAGCTGCCACTGCGGAACGCCCTCGGAGCCGTTGCTGAACGTGTGGACAAGGCGTTTCTTGATGGGACTCAGGATGTTCTTCATTACGCACGCCCTCCTGCGGCAAACCCCGCTCTTGGGCTAATCGTAAGCACAACCTGGGCTGTCCAGGTTCGTGATCGGACTACCCGGTGGCAGCAACCGGACAGCGGTCATCCACAAAAAAACCGCAGTGTCCCGCTGCAGGGTTCCCAGGGTCCCGGCCCGTATGTTCCCATGGGAGATACCGTCAAGACAGGGGCGGCCAGTCACGTCCTGGAGTCAGTCTCATGGGCAATCACGCGGTATCCGGGAAGGACGCCACAAGCCCCAAAGGGTTGTGCCTGCCCGCTGTGCGAGCTGTGGCGGCCAGCGGGGTGCTGGCCATGGCCGTCTGGGCCGTGAACCCTTCCGGTCCCGCACCTGAAGCAGGAACCGTTGCGGCCTCCGTTATCCGTCCCGGCGCAGGCATGGGTGCCGTGGGGATCCCGGCTGGCTCCAGCACCGGCACCAGTTCAGACCGGCACGGCAGCGCGGAGACGGGCGCCCCGACGTTGGACGGCCTTGTTGCCGGCCCCCTGACCGCGGCCATCCTGAGCGACCCAGATGTTGACATCGCCTTCCCGCGTCCGCTGGTAAGTGGCCACGGAGAGGAGACCGCGTCTTCCCTGGCCGTGGAGCTGACAGGGGTGGGCAGGCCGCCGGCGGGGTACCTTATGGCTCCCCTCAAGCAGTTGGCCCCCTCGTCGCCGTTCGGACTCCGGGTAAGTCCGCTGTCCGGAACAGCGGGCGATTTCCACCTTGGACAGGACTATGCAGCTCCCTGCGGCACCCAGGTCTACGCGGCTGACTCGGGAAAGGTGCGCGCCGCGGGCTGGCATCCCTGGGGCGGCGGCAACCGGGTTGAGATTGACCACGGCAACGGGCTTATCACCACCTACAACCACCTGGAGTCCATCGCCGTCCGCAGCGGTGATTCCGTCAACGCCGGGGAAGCCATTGCGCGGGTGGGCTCCACCGGATGGTCGACGGGATGCCACCTGCACTTCGAAACAATCCTCGACGGGCACCACGTGAGCCCCCAGAAGTGGCGCCTGATCCCGGTCCGGGCTTTCGGCGGCGGACCGGCTGACCTGCGGTCATACCTGCCGGGCACCGACGCACCGTCCACCGGGCCCATACGCTGGACCATCCCGGTGGGCCAGGGCAAGGAGCCTCCTCCGGCTCCCCGCTGGGTCAAGGCGCCGACGACGGCGGCTGGGTCTCCTTCGGGGCCAGCATCCTGGCTGTCGACCCTGAGGCCCGCGGACTCCGGAGCGCCGTCGCCGACTGCGTGGGCCGGGTATGGAACGCCGACGCCGTCCGCGACTGAGACTGGGACAGGCACGCCGACGCCGTCCGCGACTGAGACTGGGACGGGTACGCCGACGCCGTCCGCGACTGAGACTGGGACGGGTACGCCGACGCCGTCCCCGACTGAGACTGGGACGGGTACGCCAACACCGACGCCGTCGGAGACGGGTACGCCAACGCCGACGCCGTCGGAGACGGGTACGCCAACGCCGACGCCGACGGATCCGGGCACACCGACCCCGACGGATCCGGGAACGGGAACACCGACACCGGTTGAGCCGCCGCCTGCGCCGGTTGAGCCGGAGCCGGTGCCGCCTGCGCCGGTTGAACCCCCGCCTGCGCCGGTTGAGCCCGCACCCACGCCGGTTCAGCCCGCGCCGGTTGAGCCCGCACCCACGCCGGTTCAGCCCGCGCCGGTTGAGCCCGCACCCACGCCGGTTCAGCCTCCGCCGGTTGAGCCCGCACCCGCGCCGGTTCAGCCTGCACCGATTGAGCCCGCACCGGCGCCCACTGCGACCTTTTCAGCCGAGCCGATTCCGGCACCGATTGAGCCCCCAGAGCCAGAGCCGCTGCCAACAGGCACGTACGCGACCCCGGAACCCTAAGATCCAGCCGGAAGTTCACCCAGGAAACTCCAAGCCCGGACCAGTACAGTGGTTCGCCGGTAACGAATTCCAGGCATGAACAACTTTCCGAGGACGCAACCTGTGACATCCCTGTACCCGATCCCATTGACCCTGAACGACGGCACCGCCACCGACTTCGGCATGTTCAAGGGAAAAGTGGTGATGGTGGTGAACGTAGCCTCCAACTGTGGGTTCACGCCCCAGTACGCCGGCCTGGAGACGCTCTACGAAAAGTTCAGGGACCGCGGGTTCGAGATCCTCGGCGTCCCGTGCAACCAGTTCGCCGGGCAGGAACCTGGCAGTGACAGCGAGATCGCCGAGTTCTGCCAGCGGAACTTCGGGGTGACATTCCCTCTGACCGTGAAGGCGGACGTCCGCGGCAGGGGCCAGCACCCGCTGTACACGGAGCTCACAAAGTTCAAGACAGGACTGTTGCCCGGGTTGGTGAAGTGGAACTTCGAGAAGTTCCTTGTCAGCCGGGAAGGGGACGTGGTGGGACGCTTTGCGCCCACAGTGGAACCTGACTCGGCGGAGGTGATTGACGCCGTCGAGAACGCCCTCGGATAAAAAATGTGCCGCTGCGCCGAACGCAGCCACGCAAAAGCGCAGTTCTTTCAACTTTTTCCACATCAGCCACGGCGATTTACCCAAAGTTTGCCAAATGTCTGATTGGATAAACCTTACTGAAGGGTACAAGGGAAGCGCCGTTTCCCACCGACCACAGAGGCAGCAATGGAGCACATCGAGGCCGAACATCCCCGGCCACGCCACTTCCTTCTCCACCTGAGCGATCCCCACTTGATGGGAGGTCCGGACCCCCTTTACGGCGTCGTTGACAGCGAAGCCCGGCTCATTCAGCTCTTCGAAGAGGTCAAGGCCTCCGGTGCGCGGCCCGAGGCCGTCATCTTCACGGGGGACCTTGCCGACAAGGGCGATCCCGAGGCCTACGTCAAGCTCCGGGCCATCGTTGACCCAGCCTGCGAGGAGCTCGGGGCCAAGGTCATTTGGGCGATGGGCAACCACGACAACCGTGCCAACTTCAGGACGGGCCTGCTGGATGAGCCCGCCGATGACGGGCCCGTGGACAAGAGCTACTTCATCAACGGGCTCCGCGTCATCACAATGGACACCACCGTGCCCGGATACCACCACGGTGAACTGAGCTCCTCCCAGCTTGAGTGGCTTACACGGCAACTGGACACTCCGGCCCCCGACGGCACCATCCTGGCGCTGCACCACCCGCCCGTTCCGTCAGTCCTGGATCTTTCGGTCCTGGTGGAGCTGCGGGACCAGGCCTCGCTGGAGGCTGTGGTCCGGAACTCGGATGTCCGCACCATCCTTGCCGGCCACCTGCATTACTCGACGACGGCGAGCTTTGCCGGTATCCCCGTTTCCGTGGCCTCAGCCAGCTGCTACACCCAGGACCTGAACGTCCCCATCGGGGGCACCAGGGGGCAGGACGGCGGCCAGTCCTTCAACCTGGTCCACGTCTACGAGCACACAATCGTGCACTCGGTGGTTCCCATGGGACGTTCGACGACGGTGGGCGAGTACGTCTCCCCGGAAGAGACAAAGCGGCGCCTGGACGCCGCCGGGGTCCGGATTCCGGAAAGCGCCAAGCAACGGAGCAACGCGAAGCTCGGGCAGCCCACCAGCCGCTAGGAGCATAAACAAAGGTCCGTGCCGCCAGCGGCACGGACCTTTGTTTTAAGCCCTATTTTTCCCAGGGCGCCTTGATGGGGAAGTACTTGTCCAGGAAATCGGTGACCAGTGCAGCGCGCTCGTCGGCCGGCACTTCCGGGAAACTGCCGTCGTTCAGGCAGAAGAAGTCCATGTTCCGCTTGGCCAGGAGCTTGGGCAGGTACTTCAGCCCCGATTTCATGGTGGTGTCGATGTAGCGGACCTTCGCCGCCGTCTGGGTTACCGCCCGGCCGGTGAGCAGTGCGTAGTAGTGGTAGAACGAGTTGGTGACGGAGATGTTGTCCGCCGCCCGGAAACGGCTGGCAGCCGTCTTCCGGAACTCTTCCGGGAACTCGCGCTCCATCTTTGACACCACGCTGCGGCGAAGCGGTGCCGCACAGTGCTCCAGGTGGCGGGTGGTGATCCGCCCGAACCGGTTCCACAGCAGCTTGCGGTTAACGCGGGCTGCGTTCTCAAACCCGCTCCGCTCAACGGCGTTCTCACCCAGGCCGATCCGGGTTTCCGCCTCGACGAACTTGGTGATGCCGCCGGGCGTGAAAAACAGGTCCGGGCTGACCGGCCGGCCGAAGAACATGTCGTCGTTCGAATACAGGAAGTGCTCCGAGAGGCCTTCGATGTTGTGGAGCTGGCACTCCACCGCCTGCGAATTATGCGTGGGAAGCACCGAGGGGTCCGAGAAGAACTCTTCACTGCGGACAATGGTCACCGAGGGATGGTCCGCCAGCCACTCAGGAGCCGGTGAGTCCGTGGCGATGAAGATGCGGCGGATCCACGGGGCGAACATGTACACGGACCGGAGTGCGTATTTGAGTTCGTTGATTTGCCGGAAACGGGCCTCGTGGTCGTCGCCCTCGCCCAGGACAACGTCCTTCTGCTGGGCACGCCGGGCGGCAATGTACTCGGGGGAGCTGCCGTCCACCCAGGAGAACACCAGGTCGATGTCGAAGCTGATGTCGCTGGCGTGGTCGGCGAACATGTTCTCGATGGTGGGCCAGGTGTGGCCGTACCGCTCCACGGTGCCGCGGACGGCATCCTGGCGGAGCAGGGTCCTGCGCGTGAGGGAGTTCTCGATCGGCAGGATGATCTCATTGGCCTTGAAGGACCACAGCTCAATCTGCACACCCGCTGAAGAGCCGAACTCGAAGCCGCCGTTGGGTTCCACGCGGGGCCGGTACAGGCGGAAGATGCGCGCCTGCCGGTTGGTGGAAAGCTCGCCGTCCGCAACCAGCAGCGAGGTCTTCTTCTTGGCATCCACCGTCATGGAGTAGAACGGCTCGTCCCGGCAGGCTTCCACCAGGGCCGCCCGCAGCTTCTTCCGGTCCTTCCAGTCCAGGGCAATGACCGGCCGGTCGTTGTTGCCCCTGACCAGCAGGTACGCAAGGTCAGCGTTGGCCAGCACGTTGCGCACGAACAGGAGGTCCTCCACCATGGCCTGGTAGGGGGTCCTGGTCTGGTTGATCAGCGCGATGCGGCCCTTATGCGTGATGACATCAGGGCGGGGGTTAAGCCGCTGCTCAGCTTCGGGGGAAGTGATCTCCGCGTGGAATTGTTCCTCTACGGATGCCTGTCCTCCGTAGTAGACCTCGTCTTGAACCGGTGCTTCTGTAATGGTCGTCTCCGTGCTCGTCAAAGTAAGCGTTCCTACCTGCATGATAGCCGGGCGGCTTAAACAGCAGGTTTCGGGCAGGTTCCCGGGGCCGGGGAACCGGCTTAGGCGCCCAGCGCCTCCCGCCAGCTGCGCAGGAAAGCCCCGCCGGCGTCGTCGTGGATAACGGACGCCTCAAGCCCCAGGTCCCCGGCCGTCAGGACCGGGTACGGTTTCTCCGGGATGCCGTCGGCCGGGCGGACGTCCACGTGCTTAACCGCGTGGTCGTTGTGGTGGAGCCAGTCGGCCATGGCATAGTCGGTGCGCGAATCGCCCACTGTCCGCCAGGCGGCGGGGGTGATGCCCTGCGCGGCGAGCAGTTCCACTGCCCGGCTGGCGCCCAGGTCCTTCCCAAGCCGCACCGATTCGATGTCCGTGGAGATGATGGTGGGGTCCACCCGGTAGTCCACCTCGTCGTCGGAATTGGGGGCGTGGTGGTCCAACCGGACCACGCCAAGCCCGTGCCGGGCCATCAGTTCCATGGCATCGGCGTCGAAGAGTTTCTGCTCTGCGAGGTAATCGGCGTTGGGTACCTCGATGTGCTGCTCCACCGACACCATGGCGCGCTTGGTCTCATCAAAGAACATGTGCTCGGCATAGTCCTCCGCCACCATCCGCCGGATGTCGTCCCCGTAAGCTGTGGGCACGGCGAGCTCCCGGTCCACGTGGATGGGGCCGGGTCCGGCCGCGGTGTAGCTGAACCACACGGCGCCTTTTTCGCAGATGGCGTGGATGATGGTCCCGGCCGGGATTCCGGCGGCGATCATGGGTTCCATTACCTGTTCCCGGATGAAAGCGTCGGAGCGCCCTGTGTTGAAGACAACGGGGATTCCCGCCGCCGCGAGGGCAACCAGGTCATCGATGATCTCCCGCTTCACGTCCCGCGTCACCGGGCTGGCCACCGGCCCGTCCACATCGAGCAGCAGGGCCAGCGGCGGCATGGCAGGCGCGTGGATTCCGGGTGCGGACACGGCGGGGGACTCGAATGCTGTCATGCCTCTATTCTGTCAGCTGAACCTTCCGCAGCGCCCACGGCAGCCTGTACCGGCGGTGGCCGCAGACCGCCCATGGTCACTGTTTGGCCACAACCTGCAGGAGGAACCGCCGGGTACTTTCGCTGGGGGCGCAGGATGCCTAGTGTGGCAAGGTGATATTTAAAGCTGTGGGCGAGGGCCGCCCTTACCCCGACCATGGTTATACGACGCCCAAGGAGTGGGCGTCGCTCCCGCCGCGTCCGGTCCGGCTGGACGAGCTGGTGACCACCAAGCGCACCCTTGACCTGGAAGCGCTGCTGGCTGAAGATTCCACCTTTTTCGGTGACCTGTTCCCGCACGTGGTGCAGTACCAGGGAACCCTCTACCTGGAGGACGGGCTGCACCGTGCCGTCCGCACCGCCCTGCACCAGCGCACCGCAATCCACGCCCGTGTCCTGGTGATAGATGGCTAGGAAGAAGCAGCAGGACGTCAGCGTCCTCCACGGCCACCACGTCGTCACCGGCCCGGAACTGCGTGCCACTTTTGGGGCAGCCCAGGCCGACGAAACAGCCCGCGTGCGCCGGCGCGTGCTGCACGGGGTTGTCCTGGTCCTGCTTGTGGGCCTCATCGCAGCGGCCATCATCACGGCGTTGGCGATCATCAACGGGCAGCTGAAGATCCCCGCAGCGGCGCCCGCGGAAGAATCCGTCTCCACCTGCCCGGCCGCAACGTTCGACTACACCCCGAACGACCAGATCAACCTGAACGTGTACAACTCCACCAGCCGGCCCGGGCTGGCACGTTCAGTGGCGGACGAGTTCCTGGCCCGGAAGTTCGTGGTGGGCGCCGTGTCCAACGTTGACGCCGGCTACCGCGGCGCCGCTGCCGTGATTTCGGGAGCGGCCGGGCAGTCTGCAGCGTTCAGTGTCCAGCGGAACCTGCCGGGCTCGGACTACTTCCAGGACAGCAGGACGGACGGGAGCGTGGACGTGATCCTTGCCCAGGACTACGCGGCGCTCACGCCGCCGGACCTGGTTGACCAGACGCCGGGAAGCCTCAGCTGTCCGCGCGAAAGCCGCCGCATCGCGGACGACGACAAATGGCCGGTCTTCCCGTCGGCGGCGCCCACCCCGTGACTTTCCGCGTGCACGTCAGCCGGCCACAGCCGGGAGGGGACTTACCCGGATGGGGCGGCCGTCGTCGTCGAACCTGGCGCCGGCACCCAGCTGAATGAAGCGGACGGTCCTTGCCACGCGCGCTTCCAGCTCGGCTGGCTCGTCGCTGCCCCTGGCCGCACTGGAAGACAATGTGCCCAGAATGAGCTGCGCCTGCTGGTTGATGTCGGCCGCCGGCAGGTAGCCCTGCTCCATTCCGTCCCGCAGGATGCCCTGCAGCAGCACGCTGAGCTCGCCGACATGGTCAGCGAGCTTGGCAAAGGACGACGGCGACAGCACGGCTCCCATGGCGGGTCCCGGCGGCAGGTGGCGGCGGCTGAGGTCGACCACCTGGGCGCGGACGTACAGGGCGAGCCGGTCCACGGGGTTGTCCAGCTGGCCCAGGGAGTCCCGCAGTTCCGAGAGGAACTTCTCGGTCTCATCCAGGGCGTAGGAGATCAGCAGTTCCTCGATGTCCGCGTAGTAGTTGTACACGGCAGTCCGGCCCACGCCCGCATGCCGGGCCACGTCCGTCATGGTCAGGCCGGGCAGGCCATGGGAAAAGAGGAGTTCGCCGAAGGCGGTGAGGATACGGCGCTGGGTGTCCGCTCGCTGCTCGGCGTTGCTGGCCGCTGAAATCCTGGGCATACAGACACTTTACCGCGATGTGTCAGTAAACGCCCTGACCTTTTCCTGGGCGCTCTTTTAGGCGGGGCAGCCGTCCGGCCCGCAGGCTCCGCCCTCCGCGGAATTGACCAGCACCAGCGGGTTGGCGTCCTGCCATGCCTGGTCCAGGGCTGCCGAGAACGTTTCCGTAGGCTGGGCCCCGGAGAGGCCGAACTTCCGGTCGATGACAAAGAACGGGACACCGCTGATACCCAGGGACCGCCCCTCTTCGACGTCGAAGCGGACGTCATCCGCGTACTTGTCCGTGGTGAACAGCTCGTCCACCTCGGCCTGGCCGATGCCCAGGCCCACCGCCAGTGACGTCAGGTACTCGCGGTTGCCGATGTCCTTGCCATGCTCGAAGTGGTCACTGAGCAGGCGCTCCTTGGCGGCGTCCTGCTTGCCGTGCGCGGCAGCGAGGTGGATCAGGCGGTGTGCCGTGAAGCTGTTGGCCACAACCACGGAATCGAAGCGGTAGTTCAGCCCTTCCCCGCTGGCCTCCCGGGCTACATGATCGAACATCTGTGAAACCTGCTGCGGCGGCATGCCCTTGCGGGTGCTGAGGTAGTCCAGTTCAGTTCCGTCGTAGTGCCCAGGAAGGGCGGGGTCGAGCTGGTAGCTCCGCCAGGTCACCTCCACCGCATCCCGGTGCGGAAACGCTGCCAGGGCGGCTTCAAAGCGGCGCTTGCCGATGTAGCACCACGGGCACGCGACGTCGGACCAGATTTCAATCTTCATGGTCCCAACAACCCCGCCGAGGCTGCGGTCATTCCTTGGCCCCGTGTTAGATACCTCTCAGTAGGCCTTGTCCCCGTACAGTTCGTGGGCAATAGTCAGATTGTGGGTTATGCAGACGCCCTCGGGGTGTCGCACTCCAACAGCGCCGCCGGCCTGGCCAGGTTCCGCGGAGGCGCCCGGCCCACTGGGGAGCCCGGCCTGTCATTTTTCCTGGAGGTCAGGGATGCGGATAGGACTCGTTGCCGGACCCTGGATACCGGTTCCACCATCTACGTACGGCGGAACGGAGCGGGTTGTGGACAGCCTGGCCAGGGGCTTTGCCGCTGCCGGGCACGAGGTATTGCTGGCGGCGCCGTCGGACAGCTCCTGCCCGGTGCCCCTGGCTCCTGGCATGAGGACCTCGGTCCCGCACCAGCTGAACCGGACACTCTCCGAACTCAGCCAGGTAGCCCGCGCCTATGCGGGAATGGGTGGTGTGGACATCATCCATGACCACACACTGGCCGGACCCTTGTACCTGCACAGGCCAGAGGGGATCCCTGTGGTCACGACGATCCATTGCAGGCTCGACGCCGGCGCGGCTGACATCTACGGTGCCATTGCCCGCAAGGCCGCGGTGATTGCTATTTCCCGTGACCAGGCTTCGCACGCTCCGGACGTGCCCGTGACCCGGGTGATCCATCATGGGATGGATATCGCCTCGGTGCCTGTAGGGTCCGGCAGCGGGGGGTACCTGTGCTTCGTAGGGAGGGCTTCCCGGGACAAGGGGCTGTTGGAGGCCGTCAGGATCGCCCGGGAGGCAGGAATACCGCTGAGGATCGCGGTCAAAGTGCGCGAGCAGGATGAGGTCACCTATTTCCGCGACGTCATCGAACCCATCCTGGGGCCGAACGAAGACTTTGTGGGGGAAATGGATGACGCGGCGAAGTACCGGCTGATGGGGGAGGCAATCGCGTTCCTGAACCCGATCCAGTGGCCCGAACCATTCGGCCTGGTCATGATCGAGGCACTGGCCACCGGCACGCCGGTCATCGGCACCCCAGCAGGCTCAGCGCCCGAAATCATCGATCACGGGCGGACCGGATTCCTGGGGCCCACCGACCAGCTGGCCGGCGTTGTCCATAAGGCAGCAGGCCTGGACCGCGCGCTGTGCCGGCGGACGGTGGAGCAACGGTTCAGTGAAGAACGCATGGTGAACGATTACTTGCGGCTGTTCGGGGATCTCCTTGGGGGCAAGATGCCCGCAGGGGTTCCGCATGCCGCCGGATTGCACCAGAATCTTTAAGGGGCGGGCGGTCTTCGGATCCCCGGCAGGAGCCCGCCCCTAACCGAAGGAGCCCCTTCATGACTGCATGGAACGCCGACACCGAAGCCGCTGCCTCAGAGTCAGGTTCGGTCACGGTGGTGGAGGGGTCCTCATTTTGCATTTCTTCCGGGACGGGGGACATCAGCGCTGACAGCGGTACCTACGGAGCCTTTTTCCAGGACACGCGCATTGTGTCCCACTGGATCCTGAGAATCAATGGCTCCCTCCGCGAGCCTTTGGGCGCGCAGCGGCCCAAACCCTTCGAAGCTGTGTTCGTCGGCAGGGCAAAAGGGTCCCGACGCCAGTTCGATGGCCCCCTGGTGGTGCGGCAGCACCGCCACGTCGGCCCTGGCCTGCAGGATGACATCACGCTGGAAAACTACTCGGCGGAGCCTGTGGAGTGCGAGGTCGAGCTTTTTGTGGACGCAGACCAGTCCGACCTTTTTGATGTCAAGGTGGGGCGGAGCTCCGGGCAACCGGACTCTGTCCGCACCGTCCGCAACGGCCAGCTTGTGATCGAAAGCGCCCGCAACGGGCAGCGGCGCGGCACCGCTGTCCGCGCCCGCGGTGCCGACGTAACTACAGACGGGCTCCGCTTCCATGTGACTGTCCCGGCCCGCGGCAAGTGGGCCACCAGCGTCATCGTGGTTCCCCTCATCAACGGCGAGGCTCCCGCCGGAGCCTTCTCCGAGGACGGGCTCCCACACCACCGGGAAGGCGTCCGCCGGCACCGCAACTGGGAGCAGAAGGTCCCGGTGATCACCGTTGCGGACGCCAACCTGCAGAATGTCCTGAACCGCAGCCAGAGCGACCTGGGTTCACTCCGCATTTTTGATCCGCACCACCCCGAGCGTGCAGCTGTGGCGGCCGGCGCACCCTGGTTCATGGCTCTGTTCGGGCGTGACTCCATCCTGGCCTCCTACATGAGCCTCATGGTTGATCCCACGTTGGCGGCAGGGACGCTGCAGACTTTGGCCGGTCTCCAGGGGACGAAGGTGGACCAGGATTCAGAGGAGGAACCGGGGCGCATCCCCCACGAAGTCCGGCTGGGCGTCACCGCAGGCCTGGCGTTGGGGGGCACAGCCTATTACGGAACCGCGGATGCAACCCCGCTGTTCGCGGCCCTCGTGGGGGAACTCAGCAGATGGGGCCTCTCACGGGACATCGTTGAACCATTGCTTCCCCATGTGGACCGTGCACTGGAGTGGATCGAGCATTACGGCGACCGCGATGGTGATGGGTTCGTGGAGTACATCCGGCCCAATGACCACGGGCTCGTCAACCAGGGGTGGAAAGACTCCTGGGACGGCATCAACTTCGCTGATGGCACCATGGCTGAGGCGCCCATTGCCCTCTGCGAAGTCCAGGCCTACGTCTATGGCGCCTACGTGGGCCGGTCCCTGCTGGCCCACTGGAGCGGCGACCGCGCCCTGGAACAGCACTGGGAG
Source organism: Pseudarthrobacter sp. GQ63 (assembly GCF_059758765.1). NCBI lineage: Bacteria > Bacillati > Actinomycetota > Actinomycetes > Micrococcales > Micrococcaceae > Pseudarthrobacter > Pseudarthrobacter sp. GQ63. The sequence continues at coordinate 76,022 of NZ_JCAXEF010000007.1, read as the reverse complement.
GAACGCGCCGCGGAGTTGAAGGCTGCTTTCAACGAGAAGTTCTGGCTGCCGGACAAAGGCTATTTCGCCGTGGCTTTGGATAAGGACAAGCGCCCGGTGGATGCCTGCACTTCCAATATGGGCCACTGCCTGTGGATGGGCATCGTGGACGAGGATAAAGCGGCATCAGTGGTGGAGCACCTGATGTCGCCGCAGATGTTTACCGGCTGGGGGATCCGCACCCTGGGTTCCGACATGGGTGCCTACAACCCCGTCAGTTACCACAACGGTTCAGTGTGGCCCCATGATTCCGCCCTGGTTGCCACCGGGCTGATGCGGTACGGGTTCGTGGAGGAGGCCCGGCAGCTGGCCACCGGTCTCTTCGACGCCGCCGAATATTTCGATGGCAGGCTGCCCGAACTCTTCTGCGGCTTTGACCGCGGCGAGTTTGAAGCGCCTGTGCCGTACCCAACCGCATGCTCGCCGCAGGCCTGGGCTGCTGCGGCGCCGGTGCAGCTGATCCGCGCGCTCCTCCGGTTCGACCCCGTGTTCACCCGCGGAGTGGTGCACCTCGCGCCCATCCTGCCGGAGGCCCTGGGCGACTTCCAGGCCGCCAACGTCCTGCTGGACACCTCCCGGATCACCATCAGGGCCCACGGAACGGGCGGCAGCATTGATGGGCTGCCGCCCGGCCTTAAACTCCTCGCCGAGCCACGTCCGCCCCTGGCCTACCCGCCCCAGGTCTATCCGGCCCAGGTCTATCCGGCCCAGGTCTATCCGGCCCAGGGCGCCTGAGAGGAGCAGTGCGGACCAATCAGGGAACCTCCCGCTCAAGCACGAAGTCGTGTTCAACCGCGCTGCCCAGCCGGAACGACTTGGTTCCCACCTTGCGGAACCCGGACTTCTCATAAAACCGGATGGCCCGGGCGTTCTGGCTGTTGACTCCCAGCCAGACGCCCCGGCCGCCGGCTTCCGCCGCCGCCTGGAGGCTGGCGTGCATCAGTTCGGCGGCGGCCCCGAGCCCGTGGTGTTCCGGGTGCACGTAGCACTTGCTCAGCTCCACTGACGGAACGATTCCCAGCGCCGAAAGGACGTCCGGGTCTTCGGCCGGCCGGTTCACCAGCAGGCTGTAGCCACGCAGCCCGCCGCTGTCGATCACCAAAATGGTGGTGTCCGGATCGGCCAGGTAGTCCTGAAAGTGGCGTTCACTGAGCGTGTTCGCAAGGTGCGCTGCGATGTCATCAGGTGACGCCGACGGTGGGCACGCCAGCGGAAAGGTGACAGCCGCCAGCGCAGCCAGCGCTCCGGCGTCGTCCGCCGCCGCCTTTCGGATGAAAGAGGTCATGCAGGGATTTTACGTCCCTGCCGTCGGGGTTACTGCTTGAAGGCGGCGTCGAAGGAGGTGTTCGACGGCGGGAAGTCGAACTTCTTGAGGGCGGCGAGGGCTTCGGGGGCGCCGTGGAGGCGGTCCATGCCGGCGTCTTCCCATTCGACCGAGATGGGGCCGTCGTAGCCGATAGCGGACAGCGCGCGGAAGGACGCTTCCCAGGGGACGTCTCCGCGTCCGGCGGAGACGAAGTCCCAGCCGCGGCGGGGGTCGCCCCAGTGGAGGTGGGAGCCCATGACGGTGTTCCGTCCTGTCTGGCGGACCTTGGTGTCCTTGCAGTCCACGTGGTAGATCCGGTCCTTGAAGTCCCAGATGAAGGAGACGGGATCGATGCCCTGCCACATCATGTGCGACGGGTCCCAGTTCAGGCCGAACGCTTCGCGGTGGCCGATCGCTTCGAGGGTGCGGACGGTGGTCCAGTAGTCGTAGGCGATTTCGGAGGGGTGGACCTCATGGGCGAACCGGACGCCGCATTCGTCGAAGACGTCCAGGATGGGGTTCCAGCGGTCGGCGAAGTCCTGGTAGCCGGCGTCGATGACCTTTTCAGGGACGGGCGGGAACATGGCGACGTACTGCCAGATGGCGGAGCCCGTGAAGCCGACGACGGTGTCCACGCCGAGTGCCTTGGCGAGCCGGGCGGTGTGCTGCATTTCCTCTGCGGCCCGCTGGCGGACGCCTTCGGGGTTGCCGTCGCCCCAGACCTTGGGCCCCACGATGGCCTGGTGGCGGAAGTCGATGGGGTCATCGCAGACGGCCTGGCCCTTGAGGTGGTTGGAGATGGCCCAGACCTTGAGGTTGTATTTGTCCAGCAGGGCGAGCTTGGACTCGATGTAGCCGGGCTCGTCCCAGCGCCAGGCGTCCAGGTGGTCGCCGGAAACGGCGATTTCCAGGCCGTCGTACCCCCAGCCGGAGGCGAGTTTGGCGACTTCCTCCAGGGGCAGGTCGGCCCACTGGCCGGTGAACAGGGTAAACGGGCGGGGCATATCAAGCTCCTTCGGTGGTACCGGCTGTGCCGGGGGCCGGGGTTGCGTTGGGGGAGAGCTGGACCAGGGTGCTGTTGGAGGCGGCGGATTGCTCCACGGCGTCCAGGATGCGCTGTACTGCCAATCCGTCCTCGAACGACGGCGACGGCGCGGTCCCGGAGCTGACGGCCAGCAGGAAGTCGCGGACCTCGTGCGTGAAGGTGTGCTCCCAGCCGATGATGTGTCCCTGCGGCCACCACGCATCCAGGTAGGGGTGCTCCGGCTCCGTGACAACGATCCGACGGAACCCTTGCTCCCGGGCGGGTGCGGTGGCGTCTAGGAACTGGAGTTCGTTGAGGTTTTCCAGGTCGAACCGGAGGGCTCCCTTGTCGCCGAAAACCTCGAGCTGGAGGGAGTTCTTCCGGCCGGTGGCCACCCGGGATGCCTCCACTGAGGCGATTGCCCCGGAGGCGAGGGACAGCGTTGCCCAGGCGGCGTCGTCGACCGTTACGTCCTCCAGCCCGCCTGCGGGACCGCCCGTGCCGGGGCGGCGGTTCACGAAGGTGTGCATCCGGCCCGAAACTTCGGTGACGTGGTCACCGAGCAGGAACAGGACCTGGTCGATGGCGTGGGAGGCGATGTCGCCCAGCGCGCCGGAGCCCGCGGTTTCCTTCTTCAGCCGCCAGGTCATGGGCGCCTGGTCATCGGCGAGCCAGTCCTGCAGGTAGGCGGCGCGGACGTGCCGGACCGTTCCGATCCTGCCCTCGGCGATGAGTTCTTTGGCCAGTGCGAGGGCCGGGACCCTGCGGTAGTTGAAGCCGACCATCGACTGCGCGCCCCGGGTCCTGGCGGCGCCGGCGGCAGCGGTCATGGCTTCGGCCTCGGCCAAGGTGTTGGCCAGGGGCTTTTCCAGCAGCACATGCTTGCCGGCATCCAGGGCGGCGATGGCGATTTCCGCGTGCATCCAGCCGGGTGCGCAGACATCGATGATGTGGATGTCGTCCCGGTCCAGGACAGTCCGCCAGTCCGTGGCGGTTTCTGCCCACCCGTACTTGGCGGCGGCCTCCGCAGCGGCTTCGGCATCCCGGCCCACCAGGACCTTCTGCTCGAACGCGGGGACGTCGAAGTAACTGGCCACGTTCCGCCACGCGTTGGAGTGTGCCTTGCCCATAAACGCGTAGCCGATCATGGCCACGCCCAGCGGCGCGGTGGTGCCTGCGTCCGGGCTCATGCGGAGTCTCCTAGGGTCAGGGTTTCCGGTGCCCAGTCTTCGGGGAGGGGTGCCGACGCCGGAGCGGAGCTTGCCACGTCCACGAACGTTCCTGAATCCATGGACTCCGAGATGGAGACCATCGCATCCAGCACGTGGTACGCCAGGTCGCCGGTTGCCCGGTGCGGGACACCGGTGCGGAGCGAGCGCGCCATGTCCAGGACGCCCATACCGCGGCCGTTCGCAGGCCCCGTGGCCGGGATGGTGGTCCAATCCTCGTCGCCCGCGCGCCAGAGCCTGACGTCGCCGTCGAAGTTGTTGGGATCTGGCAGGGAAAGGGTGGCCTCCGTCCCGGTGATCTCCACGAAGCCCATCCGCTGGCGGGGGGATTCGAAGGAGAAGACGCTGTGGGAGGATGCTCCGCTCTCGAACTGGGCCATCGCTGAGACGTGGGTGGGGACTTCCACCGTGAATTCCTCGCCGGCCTTGGGGCCGGAACCGATCACGCGGACTTCTTTGGATTTAGAACCGACGGCGGCCACCTTGCGGATGGAGCCGAATGCCTGCACCAGGGTGGTGAGGTAGTACGGGCCCATGTCGAACAGCGGGCCCGCACCGTACTGGAACAGGAAAGCCGGGTTGGGGTGCCAGGACTCCGGTCCGGGCGTCTGGAACGTGGTCATGGCCGTCAGCGGGGTGCCGATGTCGCCGCGCTGGATGAGGCGCAGCGCGGTCTGGAGGCCGGCGCCGAGGAACGTATCGGGGGCGCAGCCCAGGCGGATGCCTGCGGAGTCCGCCGTCTTGAGCAGGCCCAGCCCGGATTCCCGGTCCAGGGAGAACGGCTTTTCCGTCCAGACGTGCTTGCCGGCGTTGACGGCTGCGGTGGCCACCTCGACGTGCGCTGCGGGGATGGTCAGGTTGACGATGATTTCGACGTCGGGATGGTGCAGTGCCTTCTCCACCCCGCCCCACTCGGCGATTCCGTATTCCTTGGCCCGGGCCTCGGCGGCCTCCTCGAAGAGGTCCGCGATGACGTGGACCTTGAGGTCAGGGAACGTGGTGAGGTTGTCCAGGTACTGCTTGCTGATGTTGCCCGCGCCGATGACGCCGACGCCAACCGGGCCCTTGGCCGTGGAGGGGATGCTCATGCCTGGGCTCCTTCGGTCTTTGCGGCGGCATTGAGGAATGCAAGGCTCTCCGCGATGCCCTCGAAGATGTCCCCGGCATAGTCGTCGAATTCCACCACGCCCACCTCCAGGGAAGTGGCGGCGGCGATCACGTCCAGGACCGGAACCCGGCCCTTGCCTGCAGGCTGCTGCGCCTTGGTGTCCGTAGTGAGGGGCCCGTCCTTGATGTGGATCAGCTTCACCCGGTCGCCGAGCTTGGCGAGGATGTCCACGGGGTCCTGCCCGCCGACAGCCACCCAGTAGGTATCCACTTCAAGGACCAGTTCCGGATCGAGCAGGCCGGCGAAGTACTCCAGGGCGGTCCGGCCCTCGATGGTGGACTCCAGCTCCCATTGGTGGTTGTGGTAGCCAACCCGGATGCCGTATTCGGCACCCTTCTTGGCGGCTTCATTCAATGCCGCTGCCGTGGCCTGGATGTCCTCTGCCGTCTGCCAGCGGTCGGCGGGGATGAACGGGTCGATCACCGTGGTGATGCCCAGGCTTTTGGCCGCCGCGAAGATCTGGTCCTGGTCCTGGCTGAGCAGCGGTGCGTGGCCGGACGGTGCCGTCAGTCCATTCTCTTTCAGGGCGGCCCCCAGTTCCTTTGCGGTGGCCACGAAGTTGTAGGGCTCCACCTGGGTAAAGCCGATGTTCGCGACCCTGCGGATGGTTCCCTCCAGATCCGCCTGGATGGCGTCGCGCAGGGTGTAGAGCTGAATTGAGTAGGACAAGGTGTCTCCTGGTTGCTTGGCCGTGCCGGCAAGTGTGATGCAGGTCTACCTGCAAAGCTAGGAGTACTTTTACCGAACGTCAAGCAAAAGCTGCTGCCGTGACATAAATAAGTAGATCTGCTATCCATGTCCTATGAACAAGACCACCGGCCGGCAGGCTTCCGCCGAAGCCCAGGCGTTGCCGGGACGCGCAGGCGACATCTTCCAGCTGCTGCGGGACGGCAGGGCCCGCACCCGCGCCGAGCTGGCCGGCACCACAGGCCTGGCCAGGTCAACCGTTGCCGCCCGGATTGACGCCCTGATCTCTTCCGGACTTGTTGGCCCGGCAGGTGAGGCAACCTCCAGCGGCGGGAGGCCGCCGTCGCGCTTTGCCTTCAACCCGGCCGCCCGGGTGGTGCTGGCGGTGGACGTCGGAGCCACGCACGTGGCGCTCGCCGTGACGGACCTGGGCGGATCTGTGCTTGCTGAACGGCGGGTGGACCAGCAGGTGGCGGACGGGCCCGAGAAGGTCCTGGGGCTGGTGGTCCGCGAGGCGGCGAAATTACTGGCGTCGGCATCGCGGGGCGTGGCGGACCTGGCGGGTGTGGGGATCGGGCTGCCCGGACCCGTGGAGCATGACACAGGCCGCCCCGTAAAACCGCCCATCATGCCCGGCTGGGACGGGTTCGATGTGGTCCGGTTTGTCCAGCGCTCGCTGCCGGTCCCCGTGCTGGTGGACAACGACGTCAACATCATGGCGCTGGGCGAACGAACCGCACACTGGCCGGACCAGGACAATTTCATCTTCGTGAAAGTGGCCACCGGCATCGGCGCGGGCATCATCAGCAGCGGCGAGCTGCAGCGCGGCGCCAACGGCACGGCCGGAGACCTCGGCCACGTCCGTGTCCCCCGCGGGGACGACGTCCTGTGCCGCTGCGGAAACCATGGCTGCCTCGAAGCCCTCGCCTCAGGCCCCGCCATTGCCGCAGCCTTGAGCAGTGAGGGTCTGGAAGCGGCGAAGGGGGCGGACGTGGTCAGCCTGGTGGCCCAGGGAAACCAGCAGGCAATCCAGGCCTTGCGCCAGGCAGGCCGGGACGTGGGCGATGTGCTCGCCACCGTGGTGAACCTCCTGAACCCGTCGGTCATTGTGATCGGAGGAAGCATCGGAGACTCGGGTGAGCACCTCGTGGCCGGCGTCCGGGAGGTTGTCTACCGGCGCTCGCTGCCCCTTGCCACATCGCAGCTCCGGATCGGGCTGTCCCACGCGGGGGACAAGGCCGCCATCCTCGGCGCCAGCCAGCTGGTGACCCAGCATGTCCTTTCTCCGGCGGTTATCGAGGCAACCCTTGCCGGAAACGCCATGGCCGGCTGAAGACCGGCTACGGTGCGATGGTCCGGACGGGCGCGCCGGCCAGCCAGGCGGTGACGTCCTCGAATGCCCCGCCGTAGAACTGGCGGTAGCTTTCCCGCGTGACGTAGCCGAGGTGCGGCGAGAGCACCGTATTGGGCGCGGCGAGGAGCGGATGCCCGGCCAGCAGCGGTTCCTGGTCGAACACGTCCAGCGCCGCCCCCCGGATCCAGCCCTCGCTGAGGGCCTTCAGCAGTGCGTCCTGGTTGACCAGCGGGCCCCGGGCGGTGTTGACCAGGATGCCTTCGGGTCCCAGCAGGCGCAGCTCCGGTTCGCCCACGATGTTTTCCGAACGTGCGGAGAGCCGAAGGTGGAGTGTGGCGACGTCTGACTGGCGGAACAGCTCCTCCTTGGACACCAGCCGCGCACCGGCCTCCTCCGCCGCCCCGGCCGTCAGGTTTTGGCTCCAGGCCAGCACCTCCATCCCGAACGCCTGCCCATAGGCCGCAATGCGGCGCCCGATCTTGCCAAGCCCCACAACACCGAGGGTTTTTCCTGCCAGCTCGAATCCCACCGAGGTCTGCCACGTGCCGGCGCGCAGGGAGTTTTCCTCGGCCGTCAGGTTCCTGGCGATGGCCAGCAGGAGTGCCCACGTCAGCTCGGGAGCGGCGGTGGGCGAACCCGGAGTGCCGCAGACGGTGATGCCCTGCTCGGCGGCGGCGGCAACATCAATGGAGGCATTCGCCATCCCGGTGGTCACCAGGAGCTGGAGGCCGGGAAGTTTCTCGAGCACTTCGCGTCTAAAAGCAGTCCGCTCGCGCATGGCAACCACTATGGTGGCATCCGCCAGCGCGGCCACCAGGGACTCGGATGAGGCGAAAGGTTCACGGTAGGTGACAACGCTTACCCCCTCCGCTTCCAGGGCTGCCCAGTCTGCAAAACCATGGGCCACATTCTGGTAATCATCAAGGATGGCGAGGCGGTGCTGCATGGCGTTGTCCTTCGTCCCGGATCTCTGGCGTGAAGTTCATCGTAAGCCCGTGGGTCCTGCGGGGACGCCTGGAACCGCTGAACCGCCGGGCGTGATAGCAATGGGAGTGATGAAACCACCCCCAGACCGGTCCCTGGCCCTGTGAGCGGCCGAATCCTTGCCCGGATTCCCTACAGCTGGATCCTGCTGGCCTGCATTGGCCTGCTGGCACTTAATCTTCGGGGCCCGTTCATAGCCGTTGCCCCGGTGGTGGACCTGATGCAGGCCGAGCTTAACTTCTCGCCGGTGCTGTTGGGGCTGCTGACCAGCATCCCTGTCCTCTGCTTCTCCCTTGCCGCACCCCTGGCATCATTGGCAGCCAGGAAGTTCGGCGCCGAGTTCGCAGTGACGCTGACCATCCTTGGAGTGCTGGCCGGCGTCCTGGTCCGTTCCTCGGGAGGGCCGGTCCTGGTGATGGCCGGCACGGTGGTGATCGGCCTGGCCATTACAGTGGGCAACATTGCGGTGCCCCTGATTATCCGCCGTGACTTTGCGCCGGCCCGGCAGGGGACCGCGATGGGCATCTACACGGCAGCCCTGAACATCGGCTCGTTCCTGACGTCGGTGATCACGGCACCACTGGCCAGCGTGGCGGGGTGGAGGTTCGCGCTGGGATCGGTGGCGGTCCTGGCGGTGGCAGCGGTGGCGTTCTGGATTTTCGCGGTGGGTCCGCGAAGCGCATTCCTGGTCTCGCCCGAAAGCACGGCGGACACCAGCCTGGCGCCGGTCCGGGGCTCGCGCTGGATCACTGCGGGGCTGACGGCGGGCTTCGCCGGGCAGGCGTTTTCCTATTACGGGGTGACAGCCTGGCTGCCCAGTTACCTCAACGACGAGCTGGGAATGTCCGCAACCGAAGCCGGGGCGGCTTCCTCCATCTTCCAGATCCTCGCCATTGTGGGCGGTCTTGGAGTGCCGTTTGCCGCCAAATACATGAGCATGGCGTCCCTGGCGGTCACCTTGGGTGTCCTGTGGATTACTGTGCCCGCCGGGCTGCTGCTCGCTCCCGGGGCGTGGTGGCTGTGGTCCACTGCCGGCGGTATCGCCCAGGGCGGCGGCATCACCGTCATCTTCATCGCCATCATCCGGCTGGCCAGGGACCAGGCGTCGGCAGGACGCATGTCCGCCGTGGTGCAGGGCGCCGGCTACGCAATCGGAGCAGCCGCCCCGCCGCTGGTGGGCTACATCCACGACGTCTCGGGCTCCTGGACCCCGGCACTGCTGGTGATCCTGGCATCCGTGCTGACGTTCTTTGCCAGCACTGCCCTCTCCGTGCGGCGGGTGCCAAAGGGCCGCTGAGCCAGGCGCCGCCGTCGTACATCCTTCCCCGCCTTGGGACGCTCTCTCACTTAACGCACCTTAACGAGAAACGCTCTCTCACTTTCCTGGGGAAAGTGAGAGAGCGATCGGGGATTTCCTGCATTAAGTGAGAGAGCGTCCGGGGGTGGGGATGTTCCGTCGCCGGGCCGGCCCTCCGGATTTCGGAGGTGCCTGTTGCGAAGGGCGTGCCGGCCCGGCGAACGGAATTCTGGTTTATGCGGCGGCGAGTTCCTCGACCGTGGCCTTCTCGCGGGCCTCGGTCAGGTACCGCGCATAGGCGGGCAGGGTGAGGAAGGACGGGAAGTCCTGGGCCATGGTGACCTCCTCGAAGATGTCGCGGGCGTCTTCGAAACGGTCGCCGTCAAAGCGTTCCAGCCGCGCGAATTCCTCGTCCAGGAGTTCCTCGATCCAGTGGTGGGTGACGATTTCCCCGCGGTCCGTGATGGCGCTGGCGAACATCCACTGCCAGAGCTGCGAGCGGGAGATTTCCGCGGTGGCGGCGTCTTCCATGAGGTTGTGGATGGCCACTGCGCCGTTGCCGCGGAGCCAGGATTCGATGTAGCGGATGCCCACTTCGATATTGTTGCGGATGCCCTGCTCGGTGATGGTGCCGGTGGTGGCGGCAACGTCGATGAGGGCGCGGTCGTCCGGGACCACGTCCTCGCGGCTGCGGTCCAGCTGGTTGGGCTTGTTGCCCAGGATGCTGTCGAAAACTTCGCGGCACACCGGCACCAGGTCCGGGTGGGCCACCCACGAGCCGTCGAAACCGTCGTTGGCCTCACGGGTCTTGTCAGCACGGACCTTCTCCAGGGCGTTGGCGTTGGCGGCTTCGTCCTTGCGGTTGGGGACAGCTGCCGCCATGCCGCCAATGGCCATGGCGCCGCGCTTGTGGCAGGCACGGACCAGCTGTTCGGTGTAGGCGCGCATGAACGGCTGGGTCATGGTCACCTGGCTGCGGTCCGGGAGGACGAAGCGGGGGCCGCGGGTGCGGAAGTTCTTGATCAGGGAGAAGATGTAGTCCCAGCGGCCGGCGTTAAGTCCGGCGGCGTGGTCCCGCAGTTCGTAGAGGATCTCTTCCATTTCGAAGGCTGCGGTGATGGTTTCGATCAGCACGGTGGCGCGGATGGTGCCCTGCGGGATGCCGAGCAGGTCCTGGGCCAGGATGAAGATGTCGTTCCACAGGCGGGCTTCGAGGTGGTTCTCGATTTTCGGCAGGTAGAAGTACGGGCCCTTGCCCTGGGCCAGGAGGCGGCGGGCGTTGTGGAAGAAGAACAGGCCGAAGTCCACGATGCCGCCGGCGATGGGTTCGCCGTCGATCAGCATGTGCTTCTCGGGCAGGTGCCAGCCGCGGGGGCGGACCACGATGGTGGGCAGGTCACCTGCGGGGCGGAGCTTGTACTCCTTGCCCTCGGGGGAGGTGAAGTCGATGCGCCGCTCCAGGGCATCGGTGAGGTTCAGCTGGCCCTTGATGACATTCCGCCACGTAGGGGTGGAGGAGTCCTCCATGTCAGCGAGCCACACCTTGGCCCCGGAGTTCAGGGCGTTGATGGTCATCTTCTTGTCCACCGGACCGGTGATTTCCACGCGGCGGTCCTCCAGCCCCGGGGCCGGGGGAGCGACGCGCCAGGACGGATCGTTGCGGATCTCCTCGGTTTCGCGGAGGAACCGCGGGTCCTGCCCGGATGCGATCTCCGCCCGCCGCGTCCTGCGTGCCTGCAGCAGTTCCTGCCGCCGCGCCGCGGTGGCCCGGTGAAGTTTTGCGACAAACTCCAACGCATCCGGAGTAAGAACCTCATTCTGCCGGCAAATGGGCTGCGCAGTGAGTGTGATTCCGTTGATCGTGAAGCTGTCTGTGAAGGTGTTCATTTCTGTCTCCTGGTGCAAGGCCCATCTGGGTAGCAGTAAGTGTCGTTTTGAGCCTTCAAAACGACACTTACTGCTACTTACTTGGGAAAGATTTAGTGGAACTGGCCCTCTTCGGTCGATCCGACCAGTGCGAGGGTGGATGCGTTCGGGTTGAGCGCAGTGGCGATGTCGTCGAAGTAGCCGGTGCCGACTTCGCGCTGGTGCTTGGTTGCGGTGTAGCCGCGGGATTCGGAGGCGAATTCCTTCTCCTGGAGCTCGACGTAGGCGCTCATGCCTTCACGGGCGTAGCCGTGGGCGAGGTCGAACATCGAGTAGTTCAGGGCGTGGAAGCCGGCCAGGGTGATGAACTGGAACGTGAAGCCCATGGCGCCGAGTTCACGCTGGAACTTGGCGATGGTGGCGTCGTCCAGGTGCTTGCGCCAGTTGAACGACGGCGAGCAGTTGTAGGAGAGCATCTGGTCCGGGAACTCGGCCTTGACGGCCTCGGCGAACTTGCGGGCAAGTTCGAGGTCCGGGGTGCCCGTTTCCATCCAGATGAGGTCGGAGTACGGGGCGTAGGCCTTGGCGCGGGCGATGCAGGGTTCGATGCCGTTGCGGACCTTGTAGAATCCTTCGGCGGTGCGCTCGCCAGTGATGAATTCCTGGTCGCGCTCGTCGACGTCGGAGGTGATCAGCGTGGCTGCCTCGGCGTCGGTGCGGGCGATGACGACGGACGGGGTGCCGGCGACGTCGGCTGCGAGGCGGGCCGCGTTCAGGGTGCGGACGTGCTGCTGGGTGGGGATGAGCACCTTGCCGCCGAGGTGGCCGCACTTCTTCTCGGACGCGAGCTGGTCCTCCCAGTGAACGCCTGAGGCGCCGGCCTGGATCATGGACTTCATGAGCTCGTAGGCGTTGAGCGGCCCACCGAAGCCTGCTTCGGCGTCGGCAACAATGGGGACCATCCAGTCCTCGACGGTCTGCACGCCCTCGGAGAATTCGATCTGGTCCGCCCGCAGCAGTGCGTTGTTGATCCGGCGGACCACGGTGGGGACCGAGTTGGCGGGGTAGAGGGACTGGTCCGGGTAGGTGTGGCCGGAGTTGTTGGCGTCCGCGGCGACCTGCCAGCCGGAGAGGTAGATGGCGCGGAGGCCGGCTTTCACCTGCTGCACGGCCTGGTTGCCGGTGAGGGCGCCAAGGGCGTTGGTGTATCCGCCTGTCTTGTGCTCTTCGGTGAGCTGCTTCCACAGCTTCTCCGAGCCGCGGCGGGCCAGGGTGTGCTCTTCGGAGACGCGGCCGCGGAGGCGGACGACGTCGGAAGCCTTGTAGTCCCGGGTCACACCTTCCCAGCGCGGGTTGGCGGCCCACTCGAGCTCCAGGGCGGCGGCCTGCTCTGCGGGCGTCTGCTGGGTGGGCTCAAATGCTGCAGTCATCGTTGATCTCCTTGATTGAGCTCCGGAATCGGTAGGCGGGAACTGCGCCTTTGCAGTTCCCGCCGGCTTCCCGGTGCGGTGTTTCTTTCCGTGATCACTACTTTTCAGCACTTTCAACCGGCTTTCTAGATAAAAAGTATGGAAAGAAATGCACTTCTTCACGTATCCTTCAGAAATGACGCCTGGAAGCTGGAACAGAGAAGTCACGCCGCAAGCACCCTCCGCCGCGTCCGCCGGCCTGGACGTCATCAGCCTCGGCCGGCGGGTCAGGCATCTGCGCAAGCAGGCTGGACTGACCCTCGATGACCTCAGCGCCGCCGTCGGCACGGCGCCCAGCCAACTGAGCCTGATCGAGAACGGAAAGCGGGAACCCAAGCTGGGGCTGCTCCAGCACCTGGCCTCCGCGCTCAACGTCAGCATCGACCAGCTTCTTGGTGCCGAGCCGCCCAGCCGCCGAGCTGCCCTGGAGATCGAGCTGGAACGCTACCAGCGCAGCCCGCTGTACGAGACGCTGAACCTGCCCAAAATCCGCATCAGTTCGCGGCTTCCGCTGGATGTGCTGGAGGCCCAGGTGGGCCTGCTGCATGAGCTGGAACGCAAGATGAACGAGCAGGTGGCCACCCCAGAGGAAGCCCGCCGGGCGAATGGCGAACTGCGGGCGATGATGCGTGAACGCGGCAACTATTTCCCGGAGTACGAGGCCGAGGCGCAGAAGGTCCTTAAGGCCGTGGGCTACACCGCCGGTCCGCTCAGTCAGCACGTCATCGCGGACATTGCCGAGAATCTTGGATTCACGCTCCACCACGTGGGTGACCTGCCGCATTCAACGCGGTCCGTGACCGACCTGAAGAACCGCAGAATTTACCTCACCCAGAACCAGCGGACGGACCATGACCCCCGGTCGGTGCTGTTGCAGGCGCTGGGCCACTACGTCCTGGGCCATGAAACCCCGAAGAATTACGGCGACTTCCTGGCCCAGCGCGTGGCAACGAACTATTTTGCCGCCGCGCTCCTGCTGCCCGAGCACGCCACCATGGAATTCCTGCACAAGGCCAAGGCCGCCAAGGAGATCGCGGTGGAAGACATCCGCGATGCTTTTGCCGTGTCCTACGAAACGGCCGCCCACCGGTTTACCAACCTGGCCACCCAGCACCTGGGCATCACCACGCACTTCCAGAAGACCCACCAGAGCGGGATCATCTACAAGGCCTACGAGAACGACGGCGTGGCGTTCCCCCAGGACCACACCGGCGCCATCGAGGGCCAGCCGTCATGCAAGGCGTGGACGTCCCGGGCAGTGTTCGACGTCCCGGACAAATTCAGTGCCTACAGTCAGTACACCGACACGCCCTCGGGGACTTACTGGTGCACCGCCCGCACCGAACGCTCCGCCACCGGGGAGTTTTCGCTGAGCATCGGGGTCCCGTACCAGCACGTGAAATGGTTCCGGGGGCGGGAGACGACGGCAAGGGCCAAGTCCACCTGCCCGGATCCAAACTGCTGCAAGCGACCGCCAGCCGAGCTTGCGTCGCACTGGGCCGGTAATGCATGGCCTTCCGCGCGTGCCCATTCGCACCTGCTGGCCGCAATGCCGCCCGGGGCCTTCCCCGGTGTGGACGAGACCGAGGTGTACAGCTTCCTTCAGGCGCACTCGGGGAGCTAGCCAGCGGGGGCAGTCGTGGCGACGTTAGCCGTCTCCGCGCCGCCGGGTGCCGAGCGCATGTCCAGGCAGATGATGTCCGTCAGGATGCCGTTTACTGCCCGGTACGATTCCGGCTTGCCGGACCACCGGCCGGAATCGTGGAGAAAGCGCAGGAACGTCGTCAGCGAATAGGTGGCCACGATGCCTTCATAGACGGTATGGATGATGAGGGACGCCAATCTTGCTGCGACCTCGGCCGGGTCGAGGGCAGTGATGGAACGCTTTTCATCAAACTCAGGGTAGAAGCGGAAGAAGAGCTTGAGGCTCGCCAGCACCTCTTCCACGTCTGTGCTGAAGGGGCGCTGGACGTACCAGCAGATGAAGGCCGGGGCCAAGGTTTCCAACTCCCGGACGTTGCCCGATGAAGGGGTGGCCACTTGCGGCGCGGAGGCTTTGAACGGGTCACCTGGTTGGTTCCGCACATGATTCGTTCGTGCCGCCTGCCTTCCCTGCTTTCTTGCCACCTTGATCCTCATCTCGCTTGCTGTTTCTGATTAGCTCAAACGTAGGGAGGCAGCATCCCGCACCGCCAGAACATAAAAGCTGTATGTGGAAAGCCCGGAAGCCGGGCCCTGCGGGCGACCTTGTGATAGGGCGTCCCGGGTTTTCTTGCGTTAAATGAGAGACCGTCCGGCGGTGCGGCGTCCCGCGGGCGGGAGACCAAATCGAGTGCAAAGCGTGACCCTGCCGGCATCGTCCCGCACCGCCGTCGCTGTTTCACTGGGAGGAGGCGGATTCCCGCCCGCGGCATGCCGGGAGGCAACAGAGGTGTTTCGTTTTCAGCGGATGATTGCGTTGGGTGCTGTGATGGGACTGGCAGGGTGTGGGGCGCCAGCCCCGCCGCCGGCGCCCCCGGAACTCCTCACGGCCGAAGGCGTCGAGCGGGTCTCGGTGGACCGGGCAGACTACGCTGCCGAAATGCGCTCCTTCCGGGCCTCCGCGCTTTTCCTCGGCGAAGCGTTGCTGGCCGACGGCGGCGACGGCGCAAACGGGAATGTGGTGTCCTCGCCCGGGAGCCTCCTGATTGCCCTCGCCATGCTCCGTTCAGGTGCCACCGGTAAGACCGCGGAGGAGATGGACAGCGTCCTGCAATTCCCTGCGGAGAAGCGCGATGAGGCCATGAATTCGGTCCTCCGCTCGCTCGAAAAGTTTGACGGCGACCCTGGTGCAGTGGATGAGGACAACCCGCCGCGGAAGCCGGTCATGCACCCGGCCAACGGGCTGTTCGTAGATAGGGACGTGCCTACCCGGCAGTCCTTCCTGGACACGCTGGCCCGGCACTATGGAACCGGCGTGTATCCCGTGGATTTCAGCGATGAGGGTGCAACCAAGCCTGCCATCGATGCCTGGGTGAACAGGAACACCGGCGGCAGGATCAAGGAAGCCCCGGCGGAGTACAGCCCCAACAACACTTTCAGCCTGCTCAACTCGTTGTACTTCGCCTCTGCCTGGAGCACACCGTTCGATCCGAACGCCACCTCTGACCTGCCCTTCACCACAGCCTCGGGGGAGGAAATCGACGTGCCAGCCATGCACAACGAACTCACGATGAAATATGCGGAAGGCACCGGCTGGCAGGGTGTGGATCTTCCCTATGCCGAAGGTTTCGTCATGCGGCTGGTCCTGCCCGCAGGGAAATCCGCTCCCGACGGCACGGCCGCCCCTGTGGCGTTCGACGCGGAGAAACTTGCGCAAGTCGCGGACACGTTTGATACCGCCCGGCCCGCGTCAGTCCAGATCCAGCTGCCCCGCTGGGACCACAAGTCCAGTTTTGATCTCCGCAAGGTCTTCGAGGCGCTGGGGCTGGAGAACATGCTCGGCACCACGGAGGACTTCAACGATATCCAGCCGCAGATGATGATTAGCCAGGCCGCCCAGGCTGCCAACATCACGGTGGCCGAAAAGGGCACCATTGCCGCCGCTGTGACCCAGATCAACGGAGAGGCCACCAGCACTCCACCGGAGCCCGAGCGGACCATCGAGTTCGACCGGCCGTTCCACTACCAGATCGTTCACGGCGAAACTGGCCTGCCACTGTTCATGGGAACTGTGGCCGATCCCAGGTGAATGAACGTCGTGGGATAGGCCCGCCGCCGTCCCTCCCAGACGACGCTCCATCAGCTAATGCAGGAAAAGACGGAACCCTCTCGCGCACAGTGCAAGAGGGTTCCGGAAAAACGCGCTTTAAGTGAGAGAGCGTCCGAGGTTGGACGGCGGGCTAGCGGGCGCCGCCCTGCCACAGCGCATCAAACGGGGCGCCGGAGGCCACGCGGTTCCGGATCCCCGCGGTGACAAACTCCTTGGCGGTGCGGGCTGCATCGAGCGGTGATGCCCCCTTGGCAAGTTCGGCAGTCACTGCGGCAGCCAGCGAGCAGCCGGCACCGGAAACGGCCACCTCGCCCACCTTGGGAGCGCTCAGGACTTCCAGGGTTTCACCGTCGTAGAAGACGTCGACGGCGTCCGGGCCTTCCAGCCGCACGCCACCCTTTGCGAGCACGGCTGCGCCGCTGAGATCGTGGATGCGGATGGCGGCGGCCTTGAGGGACTCGACGTCGGTGATTTCCAGGCCGGACAGCGACTCGGCCTCGAAGTGGTTGGGCGTGACAAAGGTGGCCAGCGGCAGGATCTGCGCCTTGAGGGCCTGGTCCGTATCAAGGGCATGCCCCGGCTCCTGGCCCTTGCAGATCAGGACCGGGTCAAGGACAACGTTCCCGAACCTGTTTCCGCCCAGGGCATCGGCCACCGTGGCGATGGTGGCGGGGCTTCCCAGCATCCCGATCTTGACGGTGTCCAGCACCGGCCGGCCGGGCACGGACTGCCCATCCGGCGCCGGACCGTAGGCCGCCGTGGTCGCCTCCAGCTGGTCCGCGATGACCTGCTGGTCCACCGGGACAAAGCGGTGGTTCCAGTCGTCGTTCGGGTTGAACGAGACGATGCAGGTCAGGTTGGCGATGCCAAAGACGCCGAGCTCCTGGAACGTCTTCAGGTCGGCCTGGGCGCCGGCGCCGCCAGTGGCTTCGGAACCGGCGATGGTCAGGACGACGGCGGGAGTGTCAGCGGGGGACTGGACATCAAGGGAAGCGGAAGTCATGGCACCATCCTGCCATCCGGCGTCGAATGCCCGCTTTGTGGTCCTGTACAGCATGTGGCCGTGCTGCTGGTCAGGGTTCCAAGGCCGCGCCGGGGCCAAAAGCCACTCGGCGCGGCCGGCTCATGCGCCCCTGGCAATCTGCAGAAGCGCTCGGCCCAGTTCGGGCTGGCTGTAGACGAAGCCCGCGTCCAGCAGTTTCTCCGGCTGGACCCAGCGGCTCTTCAGGACCAGTTCCGTCTCAGTCCGGATCAGGATGGCACCCAGCCGCAGCAGCCAGGCCGGAGTGGGGATGCCGAACCTGGCTCGATAGGCCCGGCGGACCATGCGCATCAGCTCGCGGTTGTCCACCACATCCGGAGACGCCACATTCACGGGGCCGGTGAGGTCCTTCCGGGCATGTACGAAGCGCACGCACCGGTAGAGGTCTTCCACGTGGATCCAGCTGAATTTCTGCGTACCGGGCCCCATCCGGCCGCCCAGGCCAAGCCGGGCCAGGATGGCGAAGGGCCGCAGTGCTCCTCCTCCCGGGCCCAGGACGATGGAGATCCGCAACGGGACCTTGCGCGTCCCCGGGGTGACAGCGGCTGCAAGTTCGGACTCCCACGCGCGGGCAACATCCACCGAAAATCCCGTGCCCAGTTCGCCGTCACGTTCGGTTTGCGGGCCATCCATGGCATGCCGGTAGATGGTGCCGGTGCTCGCATTGAGCCAGGTCGACGGCGGCTGCCGGCACAGTGCGATGGCACGGCCAAGTGCCGCTGTAGTGGAAACGCGGGACTCCCGTATGGCGGCCTTGTTCCTGGCGCTGTAGCGGCAGGATACGGAGCGTCCGGCGAGGTTCACTAATAGCTCCGCACCGTCCAGCACCTGGGCCAGGTGGGCGTCGTCGTCATCCCACGTGGCCGACGGCGACCCCCTGGCGCCTTTGCGGCCAATGGTGCGAACCCTCCAGCCGTCCTTCTCGAACCGGGCCCGGAAATATTTGCCGATGAATCCGGAAGCTCCGGCCAGTACCACCGTTCTGGTGCCGCTCATGGTCCCCCCACTGTGTTGTTTCGGTCTTCAGCCGCGGATGCTGCGGCTCAGGCTCAGGAAATCGTCCAGGATCCTGCCGACACCGGGAACCCTGGCCAATGAGAGTCCCCGTGTGATCAGCGGGACGGCGCCGTCCACCAGGCGCCTGGTCCGCTGCTGCCCGTCGGAGGTGTCGTAGACCCAGAAGAGGGTGACAGCCATGTAGAAAAGCCACAGCAGTTCCGGGAGATCGGACCTGAGCTTTTTCGGTGCCGGCGGTTTCGCGGCCTCAACCGCCGTGCGGAAGATGTCCAGCGACGCTTCGCGGGCCGCCGTTGACCCTGCGGCGAAGGGATTGACCGGGGACGTCGGGCGGATGGCGGTGGCTATGAAATCGCCGCCGAACCGGTGGTAGGGGGCCATGGCGTCCAGGCCCGTGTGAAGGGTGGCCCTAAGCCGGCTGGTGAGGTCGGCAGCGTCCTTGAGCGCTTCGGCGGCCCTGGCCGCGTGCTCAGCCTGGACCTGCAGATACAGCTCCTGGACCAGATCGTCCTTGGACGCGAAGTAGTAATAGGCGTTCCCCACCGAGACGCCCGCCTCCGCTGCGATGGCGCGCATGGTGGTTTTGGCGAAGCCGATCTCCCGGAACATCCGCAGGGCGACGCCGGCCACCAGCTGGCGCGTCTGCTCGCTCTTTGCGGTCATGGGCTTCCCTTGGATTTGAATGTGTTCAAGAAAAATACCCCAGATTTGAACGCGTTCAGATTGGGGCCATCACGCTGCCGCACGGCAGCCTCCCGCGCAGTGGGAGAATTGGGGGACAGTGCTAATACAGCCGGTGTTCCCGCTCCCCGGGCACCGAGCGAACCACTACGAACGGACCTCCGCCATGACCCCTGTTTCAGGCCACCACGCCCTTCCCCAGGACACCCCAGTTCCGGACCGTCCACGGTTCGCCTCGATCGGCTCCCCGTACTTCGGCATCATGCTGGCGATCATGGCGGTGGTGCTGATCCTGTCCAACATCGGGGGGTCCAAGGGAGTGGCCATCGGGCCGATCATCACCGACGGCGGCTTCTTTCTTTTCCCGCTGGCGTACATCCTGGGCGACGTCATCAGCGAGGTCTACGGCTTCAAGGTGGCACGCAAAGCCATCCTCACCACCTTCGGGCTGTCCGTCTTCGCATCGCTCTGCTACTGGGCAATCATCGCCCTGCCCGGATTCGACGACGAGTTCGGAACGTCCAAGCAGGCAGCCCTGGAAGGCGCCCTCGGTCCCGTTCCGCAGATCGTGCTGGCGTCGCTGCTGGCGTTCCTGGCCGGGCAGACCATCAACTCCTGGATCATGGTGCGGATGAAGGCACGCTCCGGCGAGAAGTCCCTGTGGGCCCGCATCATGGGCTCCTCGGTGGCCGGCGAGTTAGTGGACACGGTGATCTTCTGCAGCATCGCCGCCTCGGTCATCGGAATCACCGACGCCGCAACCTTTGTGAACTACGTGGTGGTGGGCTTTGTGTACAAGACCCTGGTGGAGTTCATCCTGGTCCCCGTCACGTCGCTGGTGATCCGCTGGGTGAAGAAGCGCGAACCGAGCTACGGGGCCCCGACGGCAGCGGTGACGAACGCAGCGTAGCCGCCGCCCGTCGTCGTGTCTTCCAGATGCGGCGAGATCGCCGGAAAGCTGCAGGCCCGCCGGAATGCACCGGCGAGCTCATCCCGTTCCGGCGATTCCGGCGACGGCTGCCCGGCGGCTGTGAGGGTCGGGCAGGTCAGGAGTAGTACTGCCCCAAGGTCTCCGCCTTGAAATCGAAAAAGGTCCCGTCCTCGATGGCCAGGCGGGCGTCATCCACCATCTTCACCACGAAGCGTTCGTTGTGGATGGAGATCAGCGTGGCGGAGAGCATCTCCTTTGCCTTGAAGAGGTGGTGGATGTAGGCCCGCGAGTAGTTGGTGCAGGCGTAGCAGTCGCAGCCGTCCTGGAGCGGGCCGAAATCGCGCTTGTACTTGGCGCCGGAGAGGTTGAAACGTCCCTGCGGCGTGTAGAAGGCGGAGTTGCGGGCCACCCGGGTGGGGGAGACGCAGTCGAAGGTGTCGGCGCCGTTCTCGATGGCCGTGAAGATGTCGTCCGGTTCCGAGATGCCCAGCAGGTGGCGCGGCTTGTCCTCGGGCAGTTCCTCGTTGCACCACCTGACGATGGTGCCCAGGTTCTCCTTCTCAAGTGCCCCGCCGATGCCGAATCCGTCGAACGGCATGGCGCCGAGGTCCCGGCACGCCTTGCGGCGCAGGTCCTCGTACTGCGCACCCTGGATCACGCCGAACAGGGCCTGGTACGGCTTGCCCGCCCGGGACGAGGTCAGCCGGAAGTGTTCCTCGATGCAGCGCAACGCCCACAGGCGGGTGCGCTCGAGGGATTCCTCCTGGTACCTGCGGGAGTTCTGCAGGGTGGTGAGCTCATCGAAGGCGAACATGATGTCCGCGCCGATCTGGTGCTGCACCTGCATGGAGATCTCGGGGGAGAACCGGTGCCTGTCGCCATTGAGGTGGCTCTTGAACCACACGCCGTCGTCGTCAATGTGGGCCAGGCGTTCCTTTCCGGGGGCGACGGCGTCGTCCGGCCCGGAGGCATCCACGGCTTTCATGTCGATGACCTTCTTGAACCCCGAGCCCAGGCTCATCACCTGGAATCCGCCCGAGTCCGTGAACGTGGGCCCGGACCAGTTCATGAACGCGCCAAGGCCGCCTGCCTCGTCCAGGATGTCCGCGCCGGGCTGCAGGTACAGGTGGTAGGCGTTGGCCAGCACAGCCTGCGCGCCCAGGTCCGCCACGGCTTCGGGCAGCACTGCCTTGACGGTGGCTTTGGTTCCGACGGCGATGAACGCGGGGGTCCGGATCTCACCGTGCGGCGTGGAGATGGTCCCGGTCCGTCCCAGGAACTGGCCGCCGTTGGAAGCCACCTGGGCAGCGGTCGGCGGGCAGTTCTCGCTGAGCCGGGTGCCCACCCGGAAGGAGAATTCCGACTGCCGGTCCGCCGCGGCGCCGGCTGCAGTCCGCGGGGCCGCATCCGTCAGGGCCGTTTCAGCCGCGGCGGCAGGGAAGGGAGCTGGGGCAGGGTTGGCTGGCACCGTACAAGTGTGCCAGCATTCTGCCCCGTCCCCGCAACCTCACCGGCAACGGCCCGGCAACCGAGGCGGTCAGCTGACCGGTTCGGACGCGGAGTAGTTCTCAGCCCGCCAGGCATCCCAGGAGGAGCGCACCGATTCGAGCCTTGCGGCGCCCAGGTCGTAGGTGGAAACGATGACCAGGGAGCCTTCACCTTCCTCGCGCACGTCCTTGATCGCCGGATGGTCGGCCACCACCAGGAGTCCCTCCCCATGCTCGGCATAGTTGTGGACAGTGAGTCCAACCTGGTGGCTGGTCCGGTACCAGACCTTGCCGTTGATCTCCTCGCCGGTCCCCAGCTTCACTTGGTAGTTTTCTCCCGGCGCCGGGAGATCCGAAAGCCCGAGCTTTTCGATCGCGGAGCCCTGCCCCTCGGTGAGGTGCAGGAACAGGGTGTGGCGTTTGCCGTGCGGATGGCGTTCCAGGGCGAAGCGGAGCTGCTGCAGGAACGTGAGCCAGCCCTGGGTGATGTCCTCGTCCCAGGCAGCCCATTCGGAGTCGTGGTCCAGCGCGCCGCGCGTCACGCTGACCTGCGTTCCGTTGGGCACGGGTTTCAGCTCGAAGACGTCCCCGCCATGGACGGTCAGGCTTGTGTGGTCCGGTGACTCCTCAACATCGCCGGAGAAGTAGATCTCCTTGATCTCGGAGTCCAGGTCCTCTGCCTGCCAGCCATGCCACTGGGCTACTTTGGACGGTTCACGCAGCATGGTCCAGACCTGCGGCGCGTCGGCGTTGATCACTACGCTGAGATTGTTCGTCATAGCCCCGAATGTACAACTCCGGCACGGCGCCGGGTAGGGGCAAATTACCCAACCAGGCACCGTACCGGCGGGAGGGGTCCGACGTCAGGCGCGGACGGCCTCAAGCTCATTGCTGATGCGCCGCTCCAGCTCGACCATCCCGATGGTTTCGGAGCCGCCGTGGGCCCGCAGGAACAGCAGGGACTCGAGCCGCAGCAGCCGCCATTCGCGTTCGGCGTCATGGTTCGAGTTGTCGATGGAGCGGAAAATTTCCTTGTCGTACAGGTTGGGCTCATTGAGCGAGCGCTGCCGTACCTTGGCGGCCATCCTGGCCTTGAACGGGTCCGTCTCCTGGTTTTCCGGGGTCCGGATCAGCTTCTCGTACACCTCGGCCCGTTCCGACTGGCCGTTCTGGCGGCAGATGTAACTGGAGAGCGCCAGGGATGCTTCCACGGATGACCACCGGCCGGGATTCCCGTCGAAGGGAAGGACGTTGAGGAGGTCGGCCACCGCCAGTGAGCCATCGGCGTCCTTGAGGGTGATGAACAGCTCATGGGCGAGGTCGCTCAGGTCCTTCAGGCAGCTGCCGGACTTGAAGTTGACGCCCTTGGCCAGCCGGTCGGACAGCAACAGGACGCCCATCGCGTCGGGATGGGCCTCCGCGGCAGCTTCCACAACGGACTCCGGGGTACCCTGCGGCGCTGGAATCAGGGCCAGGTCCTCTTCGCTGGGTCCGCTGAGGGCCGGCGGGACCGGAGGAAGGGGAGGCACGACGACGGCGGGAGCCGCCGCCGCGGGCGCCGCCTCTTCGCGGAGCTGCCTGGGCTGCTCCTGCACTGCGTCTTGCCCTGCCTTCTGCCCTGAGTCCTGCGCAGGGCGGGCTGCCCGCGGAAGCTGGGTGACGGCGTCAGGGTTTCCGTCCACCACCGTCACGGTGGTGCCCACCGCGATGCGCAGGGTTCCGCCGCCGGTAAGGCTGGCGAGCACCAGTGCGGGGGCTCCGAAGTCGTCCCGCTCCAGCTCGACCTGGCGGACTTCCGCCGTGCGCCCGCCGTCGGGCAGGACGATGTGGGTGCCGGTGGTCAGAGATCCAGCCTGCTGTTCAAGATGGTGCCTGGCGGCTGGTGTTTCGGTCATGGGAGTCCTTAAGTTCTCTTGCGGTCCGCCCTACAGTCTACAAAGGCGGGCACCTAAAATCGGGGACCCCCAGGTTCCGGCGTGAGTGTCAGAAGCCAACGCCGGCAAAGGCCAGCGCCTGGCGGATGAGGCTGCCGCGGCCGCCCACGAACTCCATCTGGACGCCGGGGCTGAGGACTTCCTCGGGGGTCATCCAGGTCAGTTCCAGGGCGTCCTGGCGGGGCTCGCATTCGCCCGTGACCGGGATGACGTAGGCCAGGGCCACGGCGTGTTGCCGCTCGTCCGTGAAACCGGTCTGGGACGGTGCGGGAAAGTATTCCGCCACGGTGAAGGGCACCGGGCTGATGGGGAGCTGAGGGAACGCCAGGGGTCCCAGGTCCTTTTCCATATGCCGCAGCAGGGCAGCGCGGATGGTCTCGCGGTAGATGACGCGGCCCGAGACCAGGGACCGGACCATGGTCCCGTCCTCGTCGGCCTGGAGCAGGGTTCCCACCTCATTGACGAAGCCCAGCGGGTCCAACCTGACCGGCACAGCCTCCACATAGACCATGGGCAGCCGCCCGCGTGCCTCAAAGAGGTCTTCTTCGGAGAGCCAGCCGGGATTCGGGTCAGGGGTGCGCACGTTCATGGTTAAGTTCTACCCCATGGGACGCCGCGTGACGGGTGGAACTCAGCTGCCGGCGGAATGCGTCGGTTCATCCGGCCTTCCCGTGGAGGTCCTGTCACGCGTGACGCTGGGAGATCCAGAGCGTCGCCGGCACGTGCCCAGCTGCCCCGGTCCCGGCATCGGGGTTGGCAACGTGGAGGGTGCGCCCGAAGGCTTCCTCCGTGATGCTGGCCTGGATGTCCGCCGAGGCGAGGCGTTCCCGCAAAGGCTCCAGCCCGCCGTCGTACTCAAAACCCAAGCCGGAACGCGGTGCTCCCGAGGCCGGACGGACCATCAGGACTCCGCCGTTCTTGGCGGTGAAGTCGGCGGTGTCGTCCTGGTCCGGAACCGGGCGCGGCCGCGCGCCTACCTGCTGCAGGGTGCGGGAGGCAGACGCGGGGTCCTCCGTGAACCAGACCCCGACGACGGCCAGGGCAGGATCGGCGTCGGCGCACTGGGCGCCGTGGGCGGCTTCGTCCGCAAGGAAGCTGAAACCGTCGGGAGCCGTGATCCGGCAGGCGTCGCCATGGTCCGCGGCGACCAGCTCTGCGGGTGAGGTCCCGTCTTCCGCAGCAGCCAGGTTGGTGCGCCGGGCGAACTCTGCGAGGTCTCCCACCTCCACTGCCAGCGCGGTGCTGCCGTCTTCCGCGGCCCCCTCGGGGACGGCGTGGAGGGCCAGGCGTCCCAGCCCGGCGTCGAAAACCTGCCAGCCGGCGTCGTTCTCGGTCCGGACCATGCCCAGGGCGGTGAGGAGCCTGCCCCAGGAATCCAGCCTGGACGTGAAGTGAAGGGGGCGCACACGGAGCATCTTGGTTTCCTTTTCCTCGGTATCCAGGGACCTCTAGGCCCATGATGCCACGGCACCGGCGCCTGTGGAGAGGGGCTGCCGTGGTGCCGTGATGCGGGGGCAGAATAGGGGCATGGCCATTGAACTTGAGGAGCTGCTGCTGCCGGACGCGGCGGCGTGGCGCAGCTGGCTGGAGGCAAACCACAGGACCAGCCCCGGGGTGTGGCTGGTCCTGCACAAGAAGGGCGGAAACGTCACGGAACTGGATTACGCAGCGGCGCTGGATGAGGCCCTGTGCTTTGGCTGGATCGATGGCCAGGCGCGCCGCCGTGATGAGCAGACGTCGCTCCAGCGGATGACACCGCGCCGGTCCCGGAGCCCGTGGTCTGCCAGGAACGTCGGCCATGTGGCCCGGCTGGACGCGGCAGGCCGGATGACCGATGCCGGCTGGGCAGCTGTGAACGCGGCGAAGGCCGACGGCCGCTGGGACAATGCGTACGGCGGCCAGGCGGTGGCTGAAGTTCCAGCTGACCTGGCGGCGGCCATCGCCGCGGTTCCCGCCGCCCAGGCGATGTTCGATGTCCTCACGGGGACAAACCGGTTTGCAATGATTTACCGGGTCAACTCCGCTGTCCGGCCTGCCACCCGCGAGAAGAGGATCGCCGAATTCGTGGAGATGCTGGCGCGCGGAGAATCGCTGTACCCGCAGAAGAAGCGGCCCGGCGGCGTGAACTGACCGCGCGGGCAATGGATCCGGGAATCCGTGCCGGGTTGGGTTCCTGCCGGACATGCCTGTAAAATTGACGGTTCACTTGCACAAGTGCCGTTCCCCTGCTGGGGAGCGGCACTTGTGCGTTCAGCGACGGATCGAAGACCATGCCCCGAAAAATCCTCGGACCTGTACTCCCTGCCCTTAAACGCCGGCCCCTGATCTGGGTGGTTGCCGCCGTGGCCGCTGCCCTGGTCCTGGTGGTTTCCCTGGTGCTTGCCGGAAACGTCCGGACGGGGCCGGCCGCCGTTGCCGGCCGTGTTTTGGACGGTGTTGCGTCGGCGCAGGCAACGGCCAGGGATGCCACGGGCAGCTACGCGACGCTGTGGCTGGAGGGCGGCGACTCCACGCTTGTGGACCGTGGGCGTGCACTCGACGCTGAGGGTGCGGAGGATGTGCGGAGCATTGAATGCGGTGCGGGCTGGCTGGCCGGAACGCGCGTGGACGGCAAGGTTTTCCTGCGAAGCAGCGCGGCCCCGGACATGGTTGAGGATGCTGCTGCGGCGCGCCTTCCTGACTGCATCAGCGCCGAGGCACGCGATGCCCTGCTGGCTGACCTCGGCGTGGACCGGACGTGGCCCGAGCCGGCTGCGGCCCGCTTCGAGCCGCCCGCGGGGGAGTACCGCCCCGCCTACCACCTCACCCCGGACCAGCGCTGGATGAACGATCCCCAGAAGCCTTTCTTCCTGGACGGCCAGTGGCACTATTACTACCTGTACAACGCTGATTACCCGGAGGGCAACGGCACCGAGTGGTTCCACGCCACCAGCACCGACCTGGTCAACTGGAAAAACGAGGGCGTGGCTATTGAGAAGTTCCGCAACGGGCTCGGCGATATCGAGACCGGCACAGCAGTGGTGGATACGGAGGGCACCGCAGGATTCGGCAAGGGAGCCGTGATCGCGGTCCTCACCCAGCAGCATGAAGGCGTCCAGCGGCAGTCGCTGTTCTACTCCACGGACAACGGCTACAGCTTCCGGAACTATGCGGATAATCCGGTGATGGACAACCCGGGCGAAGAACACTGGCGGGATCCCCGCATTGTCCGTGATGACGCCAGCAACCAGTGGCTGATGCTGCTGGCCGAAGGCCACAAAATCGGCTTCTACACGTCCCCGGACCTCAAAGCCTGGACCTATGTTTCGGCTTTTGAGCGCGACGGACTTGGCATCCTTGAGTGCCCGGACTTCTTCCAGCTCGACGTCGACGGCGATCCGTCCAAACGGACGTGGGTGCTGGCCGCCAGTGCCAATGGCGCGGACGAGGGCCGCACTACCGGGCTGGCGTACTGGACCGGCAGCTTTGACGGAAAGGGC
This sequence comes from Pseudarthrobacter sp. GQ63, assembly GCF_059758765.1. NCBI lineage: Bacteria > Bacillati > Actinomycetota > Actinomycetes > Micrococcales > Micrococcaceae > Pseudarthrobacter > Pseudarthrobacter sp. GQ63. Next base: position 49,277 of record NZ_JCAXEF010000007.1, on the reverse strand, counting down.
TTCACGCCGGACGGAGACCACCAGTGGCTCGACGGCGGGACGGACTTCTACGCCGCCGTCACCTGGGATGATCCGCGCCTGACGGACGGCCAGCGGAAGGCTTCGCGGCACGCCATCGGCTGGATGAACAACTGGGCGTACGCCCGGGAATTGCCCACCGGGGAGTGGTTCGGGGCGGCCTCCGTGGTGCGTGACATCCGGCTGGTGTCCGACGGCGGGCGTCCGGTTTTGGCCTCGGCGCCCACCCCGGCGCTGGAGTCCTTGGAGGGAAGCCCGGAACGGATCCCCGCCGCCACTGTCCAGGAAGGCACGGGGGAGCCGTTGCCGGCTCCCGACAGCGGTGCGTTCAAGGTGGACCTGGAACTGGAAAAGCCTGCATCCGGCAGTGGTGAAGCGCGCGTCCTCCTGCAAAGCGGCGGCAAGGCCTACGCCACGGTGGGCTACGACTTTGGAACAGGGCAGGCCTTTGTGGTCCGGGACGGGGATTCGGTGGCGCAGGCTGCCGGCGGCCCGGCGGAGGGCTACCGGACGGTGAGCTCGGCCAGTGCCAACACCGACGCGGACACGGTTCAGCTGACCGTCTACATTGACCGGTCCTCCGTGGAAGTGTTCGTGGATGGCGGCCGCGAGACGCTGACGTCGCTGGTTTTCCCGCCGGCGGGGGCCAGGGACGTCCGGCTTGCGGCTTCGGGTGGTGCCGTGGGCATCAGGGGCGGCGCCGTCACGCCGCTTGCCGCCATCCGCTGAGCCGGCCGTCCCGTGGCGAACGTGGGCCTGCGCCTGTGCGCAGGCCCGCTGTTCAGGATTTGAGCGTGTTCAGGGATCGAGCCTGTTCAGGAATCGAGCGGGAATGCCACGCCTTCACCCACCACACGCAGGCACAGCTCCATGCCCGGGCGGGCGATGGACGCGTTCCAGTGCCGGATGGTGATGATCTCGCCGCCGCCGGGGTAGCGGTGGTCCGGACTGGAGGCCAGCTGCGGCGGGACCGAGAGCTTCAGCCGGACAGTGGTTTCCGGACCAAAGTAGTCCGTGTCCACCACCACCCCGCGGATGGCTGCGTCCTCGGCGATCCGGATCTGCTCCGGCCTCAGCATCAGCTGCACGCGGCCCTGCGCCGGCGGCCTGCGGACGGGGATGGCACCCAGGGAACAGGTGGCCAGCGAGCCCTCAAGCCAGGCATCGAGGATGACGGCGTCTCCGAGGAACTCCGCCGTGGCACGGTCTGCGGGGCGGGTGTACACCACGAACGGGTTCCCGATCTGGGCGAGCTTGCCGCCGCGCATCACGGCCACCTGGTCCGCGAAGGACAATGCCTCGGCCTGGTCGTGGGTGACCAGGATTGTGGTGACCCCCGCCTCGTTCAGGACCTTGGCTACGGCACGGCGGGTGGCCACCCTGAGTCCGGCATCGAGTGCTGAGAAAGGCTCATCCAGGAGCATCAGTTCCGGCTCGCGCGCCAGGGCCCGCGCCAGGGCAACCCGCTGCTGCTGGCCGCCGGACAGCTGGTGCGGGCGGCGCTTGGCCATGGCCGGGTCAAGGGACACCATCTCCAGCAACTCACTGATCCGTTCGGCCACTGCCCGCCGGCCGCCCGGCAGGCGGTCCTGGTCCAGCCCGAACGCGATGTTCTTCCCCACGCTCAGGTGAGGGAACAGGGCGCCGTCCTGCGCCACGTACCCAATGTGCCGTTTGTGGGCCGGCACCCACACGCTGTCGCCCGCCACCTTGGCGCCGTTCAGCGCGATGCTGCCCGTGTCCGGGTGCTCAAACCCGGCAATCAGCCGCAGCAGGGTGGTCTTGCCCGATCCGGAGGGTCCCACAATGGCTGTGGTTCCGCCTCTGGCCACGGAAAGGTTGACGCCCTTCAGGACGGCCTGGTTGCCGAAGTTCTTGGTGACGTCGGTGATCTCCAGGTGGCTGTTCGTGGTGGGTGCCACGGACGGTGCCACCCGCGGCTCCGGCAACCTGGAAGGGGCTTGTTCTGTCACTGTCCGGCTACTTTCTTGGACTGCTGGAAGAGGAGGTACGTCATAGGCGCGGAGAGCAGGATCATCAGCAGCGCATACGGGGCGGCACCGGCGTAGTCGATTTCGCTGCTCTTGCTCCAGAATTCGGTGGCCAGAGTGCGCGTTCCGTTGGGGGACAGCAGCAGGGTGGCGGTGAGTTCATTGGCGATGGCCAGGAACACCAGCGCCGCACCGCCTGCGGCCGCCGGCGCCGTAAGCCGCAGGGTGACCCTGATGAAGGACACCAGCGGCGGCTTGCCAAGTGCCTGCGCCGCCTCGTCCAGTTCCTTGGGCGCCTGTGCCAGGCCGGCCCGGAGGTTGACCAGGGCGCGGGGCAGGAACAGCAGCACGTACGCCGCCACCAGCACCCCTGCGGTCTGGTAGATCCCGGGGACCACCCGGATGCTCACCGTGACGAAAGCCAGGCCCACCACGATTCCGGGCAGTGAGCTGGTGATGTAGTTGGAGAGCTCCAGCGACTTGCTGAACCAGCCGGGATGGCGGACAGCAAGATAGGCCATGGGGAACGCCACCACGGTGGTGGCAAGGGCGCCCGCCAGGCCGTAGCCGAGCGTTGTGAGCAGCGCTGGAAGGAACTCGTCCGCGGCCCAGGCTGCCGTTCCGCCGGAAGCCACCCAGCGGAGCACAAAGAACAGGGGCAGGCCGAAAGCCAGTGCCGTGAGCGCCAGCAGGAACGCCTGGGCCGGAAGCTGGTACACGTGCAGCGGCAGGCGCAGCGCCTTGGCCTGCGCTCCGGGGCCGATGCGTGCATACCGTGCAGTACCTCGGCTCCGGACCTCGGCCAGCAGCAGGAGGAGGCAGAAAAACACCAGCACGCTGGCCAGCATGTTCCCTGCCGCCCCGTTGAAGGTCGACTGGTACTGGACCATGATCGCCGTGGTGAACGTATCGAAGCGGATCATGGCGAATGCCCCGTACTCGGCCAGCAGGTGCAGGGCAACCAGGAGCGCGCCGCCGGTCATGGCTATGCGGAGCTGGGGGAGGACCACCCGGAAGAAGGTGCGCCAGGCTCCGAGGCCCAGCGCGGCCGCGGACTGCTCAATGGCCGGGTCCAGCCGGCTGAGGGCGGCGGCGGCGGGAATGTAGACCAGCGGGAAGTAGGACAGGGTCGCAATCAGGACGCCGGAGCCCAGGCCGCCCAGGGAAGGAATGGCGGAAACCCAGGCGTAACTGTTGACGAACGCCGGGATGGCCAGCGGCGCAGCCAGCAGCACGGCCCACGCCCGCGCGCCCCGCAGCGTTGTGCGTTCCACGAGCCAGGCGCCTGCGACCCCCAGGACCAGGCACAGCGGGACGGTGAAGACCATCAGCAGGACGGTGTTCAGCAGCAGTTCGGCCACGCGCGGCCGGAAGATGAGTTCGACGGCGGTGTCCCAGCCCGTTGCCACGGTCATGTAGACCACGTAGCCCAGCGGGACGACCGAAAACAGGGCAATCAGCACCGCCAGGGCGGACACCGCAGAAACGCCGAAAGGCGGGCGGGGGCTGTTGCCCCGGCCCGCCGTCGTCGTGCTCCCCCGTGGGGGAGCCGATAGATCAGGAGTCACGAAATCAGAGGAGTCCTGCCGAGGTCATCAGTTCGGTGACCTTCTCCGAGTTCAGCTTGGCAGGATCCACGGTGGGAGCCTGCAGCTCTGCGATGGGAACGAGCTTCTCGTTCGCGGGAACGTCGGAGGCGATGGCGTACTCGAAGGAGGTGCCGTCCTTCAGGATTTCCTGGCCCTTTTTGCCGGTGACGTACTTCAGGAACTCCTGGGCAGCTTCCTGGTTCTTGGAGGTCTTCAGCACACCGCCGCCGGATACGGACACGAACGCGCCCGGATCCTGGTTCTTGAAGTAGTACGGGGTGACGTTGTTGGAGTTCTCGCCGGTCTTGGCCTGATCGCCGTAGTAGTAGTAGTGGTAGATCAGCGCGGCATCAACTTCGCCGGCGTTGACGGCCTTCATGGCTGTGCTGTTGCCCTTGTAAGCCGTGAAGTTTTCCTTCATGCCCTTGAGCCATTCCTCCGTGGCGGCCTCGCCCTTGAGCTCCAGGAGTGCCGAGACGATGGCCTGGAAGTCGGCGCCGGACGGGGAAGCGGCCCACTTGCCCTTCCACTCCGGGTTGGCCAGGTCCAGCATGGACGTGGGCAGCTGGTCTTCGGTCAGCTTGTTCTTGTCATAGACCAGGACGGTGGAGCGGGCAGCGATGCCGGTCCACTTGCCGGTGGACGGGCGGAACTCCTCAGGCACCTGCGCGATGGTGGCTTCGTCCACGTCCGCAAACAGGTCGGCGTTCTCCACCTGGGTCATGGCCGGGGAGTTCTCCGTCAGGAACACGTCAGCCGGGGATGCTGCGCCTTCCTGGATGATCTGGTTGGAGAGCTCGGTGTCCGAGCCCTGGCGCATGGTCACCTTGATGCCGGTCTCGGCGGTGAAGCCATCGATCCATTCCTTGGTCAGGCTCTCGTGCTGTGCGTTGTACACGGTGATTTCGCCGTTGCCCGCACCAGCGGAGGCGTCGGACGAGCCAGTGGCTGCGGGGGTGGTGCTGCCGCCGCAGGCGGTCAGTCCAAGTGCTGCGGTGGCGGCGAGTGCGAGGCCTGCCAGGGCGCTGTTGCGGATCTTCATGGGGGGACTGCTTTCTGGGGAAACGTCGGGCGGACGGGGTCCTGTTGGGCGTCGGGGAAGGATGCCCACGCTTGGAACTGTAGGGTAGGCAAACCTAAGCAACAAACCAGAAAGCGCTTTAAGTGACGAGGGTCACAACAATTACAGAACTATTGCGTGTCCTAATTACCGGCGTCGCCGGCGCTGCCGGGCAGGGTTGCCGCGGCCTCCAGGACCATCCACGCCTGCAGCTGGGTGGAAAGTTCGACGACGGCCCCCGGCGGGTACGTTTCGCCCGCCGGTTGCGCGGCGTGCTGGGAGAAAACGATGGCGCCGTGGCCCGTGTCCGCAGCCTCACCTGCCTGCACGGTGCGCCTTCCGGACCAGAAGGCCCCAGCCGTTTCTGCCACCAGCCGGGCGGCGGTGGTGCGGGTCTGCGCGGGAAGCCGGCCGTCGGCAGCGGCGAGGGCGAGGTAGCGGCACAGGATGCCGGTGAACAGGCCGCCGTCGCCCGATCCCTCGCAGCGCAGCACCCGGCCCCCGCTGCTGGTCATGGGGCTGCTGGCCACGGCACCGGTGGATGGCGCGCCGCCGGCCGTATGCGCCGGTGAAGGAGCCTGTGGCTGTCCGGTGGGGGATGGGACTGTAAGCAGCCGGTCCACCGCGTCCACCACCATTGCTGCCCGGGCAAGGTCTGCCTCCCCGCCCATTTCCAGGAGGGCGCCCAGCACGGGGCCCTGGTTGTAGGTGTAGACCGTGCGTTCCACCAGCACTTCCCCGGCCGGGCCAAGTCGTGCGCCGTCCAAGTACAGGCCCTGGTCCGGGTCGAAAAGGGTGGCGTCCAGCCAGTCCAGCAGCGCCCGGGCTTTCTGCGGGTGGCCGGTCCGGGCGAAGTGGAGCGCTATGGGCGCCGAGGCCGGGGTGTTCTTGAAATCCCGTTTCTTGCTCCAGAAGGCGCCGCCGTTCAGGTCACCTGTGCAGGCGGCCTCGAACTGGAGGGTAAGGGACCTGCGGACGCGGGCGTTGCGCCGGCGGCCGCGCCTGCGCGCCTCCCCGGCGAGGGTGTCGAGCCGGTGGGTGGCGAGCGCCAGCCAGGCCATGTCGTCGTAATAGCTGTTGACGAAGGTGAAGGCGTTGCGCAGGCGGATTCCCGTAACCAGCCGGGAAGCCAGGCGACCGGCACTGGGGTGTCCGGGGCCGTTGAACCTGGCGGCCGGCGTGGCGCCGTTGGCCAGTTCCCGCCGTCCCGCATCAACCAGGCAGTCAACATAATGTGCCTGCCACCAGTAATGCCAGGGGCCTGCCACCGTTCCCTTGGGGTCCTTGTGCCATGCGGGGGAAGGCCATTTCACGGCCCCCAGGTGGGTGCCCGGCAGGAAGAACAGCCTCCGCCCGAAGAGCGCGGTTACGGACTGTGCAGCCCGGTTGGCTCTAGCGTCCCAGCGGAACGGGTCCTGGCGGGCGGGGGCGGGGTCCAGGCGGGTCATGCTTTCCACCCTAACGCGCGTTCCCCGGCCGGTACCGGCCGGCCGCTGGTGCGGGTTACCGGTATTTCAGTTAACATTCACTAACTAACACCGGGCGGCCGCCAGCCGCTGCGGGCCCGCATCAAGGAGGATGTATGGACGTCAAAGGCGCTATTGCACTGGTGACCGGGGGAGCCTCCGGCTTGGGGGCGGCTACTGCCCGGCGGCTGTTCCGCGACGGCGCTTCCGTGGTGCTGGTCGACCTCCCGTCCTCCGGCGGCGCCGCCCTGGCAGAAGAGCTCAATGCGTCCCGGACTCAAGGGCGGACCGCCGTCTTTTCCCCCGCAGACGTGACGAACGAAGCCCAGGTGCAGGCCGCCGTCGACACCGCCGCCAGCCTGGGGCCGCTGCGCATTGTGGTGAACTGCGCCGGGATCGCCACCCCCGGGAAGGTCCTGGGCAGGGATGGTGTGCTTCCGCTCGAGGCGTTCAACCGCGTCATCCAGGTGAACCTGGTGGGCACCTTCAACGTCCTGCGGCTGGCAGCGGCGGCGATGGTGGCCACGCAGCCGGCCGTTACGGAACTGGGCGGCCCGGAGCGCGGCGTGATTGTCAACACCGCCTCCGTTGCCGCCTTTGAGGGGCAGATCGGCCAGCCCGCCTACGCGGCGTCCAAGGGCGCCGTGGCAGCCATGACCCTGCCGATTGCCCGGGAGCTGGCGCGCTCGCTGGTGCGCGTGGTCACCATCGCGCCCGGCATCTTTGAGACGCCCATGATGGCCGGGCTGCCGCAGGAAGCCCAGGATTCCCTGGGAGCGCAGGTGCCGCATCCCTCCCGGCGCGGCAAACCCGGCGAGTACGCGGCCCTCGTGGCGCACATCGTGGAGAACGCCATGCTGAACGGAGAGACCATCCGCCTTGACGGGGCCATCCGGATGGGACCGAAATGATGGGGGCTGACAGGGCGGGGACCGAAACACCGCGGGACAGCATGCCGGACCTGCCCTCAGCGGACTTCTTTGATTTTGAATCCCTGCTGGACCGGACGGAACGGGACAAACTTGCCGAGCTTCGGGAGTTCCTCGCGGCGGAGATCGCCCCCTATGCGGGGGACTGGTGGAACAAGGCCGAGTTCCCGGCGCACATCCTGCCCAAACTGGCTGCCCTGGAACTGAGCACTCCCGCTGAGCGCGGCTACAGCCATCTGTTCGCCGGCCTGGTCATCGCCGAGATGACGCGCGTGGATACGTCGATCGCCACGTTTTTTATGGTCCACCACGACCTGTTCGTCCAGTCGCTCCACGACTTCGGCAGTGAGGACCAGAAGCGGCGGCTGCTGGCCGACGCCTCCAGCCTGCGCATCACCGGTGCCTTTGCCCTCACCGAACCGAACCACGGTTCGGACGTTGCCGGCGGGATGGAGACGCGGGCGCGGCGGATCTCGTCGGCCACCGGAGAGCCGGACGACGGCGGCGACGCCTGGGTGCTGAACGGGGCAAAGCGCTGGATCGGCAACGGGACGTTCTGCGACTACATGCTGGTGTGGGCCCGCGACGAGGCTGACGGGTCCGTGCGCGGTTTTATCGTGGACGCCACCCTGCCGGGCGTCAGCCGGACCCGGATCGACAACAAGATCGCACTGCGGACGGTGCAGAATGCGGACATTGTCCTGGCGGATGTCCACGTGCCCGAGGCAAACCGGTTCGCGAATATCAGCAGTTTCGCCGACACCAGGGAGCTGCTGCGGGGTTCACGAATCATGGTGGCGTGGCAGGCCGTGGGCCAGCAGCTTGCCGCCTTTGACGTCGCCCGGCAGTACGCCGTGGAGCGGCATCAGTTCGGCCGGCCGCTGGCCCAGTTCCAGCTCATCCAGCAGCAGCTGGTGACCATGCTGGGCAACGCCGTGGCCGGTATGGGGATGATGGCCGGGCTTGCCCGGCTGCAGGACGCAGGCGCCGCGGACATGCCGCAGGTGGCACTCGCGAAGTCGTACGTGAGCGCACGGATGCGGGAGACGGTGGCCCTGGGCCGGTCCATCCTGGGTGGCAACGGCATTGTCACCGACTACCGGATGGCGAAGATCTTCTCCGACGCCGAAGCCATCTACACGTACGAAGGGTCATTCGAGATCAACACCTTGATCGCGGGCCGCGCTGTTACCGGAATGTCAGCCATCACCTGACCCAGCCAATCAGCTCAATCGGAGGCGGGCAGCTTCTCGCCCGCCTCCACGCGCACGTCCAGCGAGTTGTTCTTCACGGGCATGGGGCACGTGCCGTAGGGGGTGAACGCGCTGGGATAGTTGATGGCGCGGTTGAAGTCCAGGACCACGGAATGGTCCGGCCGAGGGCGGGGCACGGCGAGCTTCCGCCAGTCATCCGTGGATTCCCCGTTGGTTTCGTCATGGAACGTGACGGTCAGCGCCCCGAGCTTTTCCTCTTCCGCCTGCAGCCGGAACTCGTGCCCGCTGCCGGGAACACGGAACACCACCTCACCCACGGTCCGGTGGACGCCGTCCACCAGGGGGTTGGCAGTGGCGATGGGAACATCCACGGGCTCGGGGTACGGCTCGAATCGGCCCGCCACCTCCCACTCCGGTTTGTATCCGTAGGTGGGGACGCCGGTGAATTCCGTGAGAACCGGCGAGCCCGCGTCCCGGGTCCGGATGGCGTAGCGCCCGGCCCGCCTGGCCAGTTCCACCACCACCTGGTCCCCGCCGGGGCCGCCGAACTGCACCCACATCAGGGACTCCTCATCGGCAAGGGCCGCCGTGATGGTCCCGGCCACAGCGTCCCCTGACTCAACCAGGGACAGCCCATCCGCGGGCGCCGCGGTGAGTGACGCCGTCGTACCATCCGTTGACCAGAGGCCGGGTGCCAGTTCGACGGCGGCAGGAGAGTCCTCCAACCACTGGAACGAGGTGAGGGTGAGCCAGCCGTGGCGGGCGGCGAGGGCCTTGTTGCGGTTGTCGCGGAAGCGCTGCCAGCGTTCCACCTTGGCGGCCGGGAAGGTGCCCATGGTTCCTTTCAAGCGTTTCGGTTTGCCCCGGCTACAACCGCTCCGCGCCGTTGTTCATTCCGGCGCTTGCCGTGTCCGGGCCGGGGAGTACCCTCGGAACCAGCAGGACCGGTTGCTTCACGGCCCCGCACCTGCTTTTCACACCACTTTCAAGCTGTCTGCTTTCCAGAGGGGGAGGCCATGAAGATTGCGGTGCTTGGCACAGGAATGGTGGGACGGACCCTCGCGGGTGCGTTCAGCGCGCTGGGGCATGACGCGGACATCGGAACCCGGGATCCAGGCGCCACGTCCGCCAGGACCGGGCCGGACAGGATGGGTGCGCCTGCGTTCAGCGAATGGCATGCCGCGAACCGTCACATCCCGCTGACGACGTTCGCGGAGGCTGCCGAGGCCGCTGAGCTGGTGGTTAATGCCACGAACGGCGCGGGAGCGCTGGAGGCGCTGGGGTCGGCCGGGGCAGCACGGCTCGCCGGCAAAGTGCTGATGGACGTTTCCAACCCCCTGGATTTCTCCCAGGGCATGCCGCCGGTGCTGAACCCGGTGAACACGGACAGCCTCGCCGAGCGGATCCAGCGGGCCTTCCCCGGCGCGCGGGTTGTGAAGACCCTCAACACGATGAACGCCGGACTGATGGTGGACCCGCGCCGGCTTGCGGACGGGGACCATTCCGTCTTCCTGTCAGGGGATGATGCGGACGCAAAGGCGGTGGTCAAGGGTTTGCTGGAGGAGCTGGGCCACCGCGATGTGATCGACCTGGGCGACATCACCACGGCCCGCGGCGCCGAGATGCTGCTGCCGCTCTGGCTGCGCCTCTACTCCGCCCTGGGCACACCCAATTTCAACATCAAGGTGGTCCGCGCGGTTGAATAGGTGCCGTGGACATACTTGCTGGAGTAAGCACCGAGTGGCTGAGGGCCCTGACCTGGATCGCCGCCGCCGCAGCCGGCCTGGCGGTCCTCCTGTGGCGCCCGCGGCGGCCCCACCTTGCAGGTTTGGCCGCAGTACTGGTGTTCATGGCCGCCAGCGCGGGCGCCGGGATCTACGTCCTGAACCACCTGGGGGACGGCCGCTGGGGCGGTGACCGGCAGTCCCGGCTGAGCCCGCCCCCGCTTTCCGATGCACCCATGGTGGGGCAGTTCCTGGAACCGCTGGAAGGGATGCTGGGCGGCGTGGCCGACGGCGTCAACGAGTTCGTGGACTTCCGCTCCGCCCTGCCGGTGGCATTGGAGTTCTTTGCTGCCGCGGGCTGGGCCCTGGCGCTTTCCGTGCCGCTGGCACTGGTGGCCCTGGCGGCCGATGCCAGGGCTGCCCGGCGCCGCACCGCGGAATTGACCGCGTACCGGGCTGAAGTTGAACAACTCCGGAAAGAGCTGGACCACGTCAAACGCCATGTAGGTTACCCCGTGCGCGACATTATCTGAGACGGATTCACCCACGGCGCCGCACTGCGGGTAGCATCTTTAGCTAGTTACGTGGCTCACAGTATCCAGCGCAGTGTACGAGCCAAGTCCGAACCCTCGAAAGATAGTTTCCATGGCTCACACTGCAACGAATCCCGAAACCGATCTTGCCTCCGAACTGAGGGCAGACGTCCGCCGCGTGTCCACCCTGCTGGGTGAATCGCTCGTCCGCCAGCACGGTCCCGAACTCCTTGACCTGGTGGAGCAGGTCCGCCTCCTCACCAAGGAGTCCAAGGAAGCCGCCCGGGGCGGCGCCGATGCCACCGGCCCGTGGAGCGCACACGACGTCGTCGCCCAAGTCCGCGAACTCCTGGGCTCACTGCCCATCGAGCAGGCCACCGACCTGGTCCGTGCCTTCGCTTTCTACTTCCACCTCGCCAACGCGGCGGAACAGGTCCACCGGGTGCGCGGCCTGCGGACCCGCGCTGAAAAAGACGGCTGGCTGGCCAAGACCGTAGCGGACATCGCAGAGCAGGCGGGCTCCGGTGTGCTGCAGGAAGTGGTCAACGGGCTGGACGTCCGCCCCATTTTCACCGCGCACCCCACCGAAGCCTCGCGCCGTTCGGTGCTGGACAAGATTCGCAAGCTCTCCGACGTCCTGGCCCAGCCCAGCGCCGAGGGCACCACCGCCCGGCGCCGCCAGGACCGGCAGCTGGCCGAGATCATCGACCAGATGTGGCAGACCGACGAACTCCGCCAGGTCCGGCCCACGCCGGTGGACGAGGCCCGCAACGCCATCTATTACCTCAGCAGCATCCTGACGGATGCCATGCCGGAGATGCTCACCGAACTCTCGGAACTGCTCGGCGAGCACGGCGTGACCCTTGCCTCGCAGGAAGCGCCCATCCGCTTCGGCTCCTGGATCGGCGGCGACCGCGACGGCAACCCCAACGTCACCGCGGCAGTCACCCGGGAGATCCTGCAGATCCAGAACCAGCATGCGGTCCGGATCAGCATCGGCATGATCGATGAACTGATCTCCATCCTGTCCAATTCCACCGCGCTCGCCGGCGCGGACCAGGAGCTGCTGGACTCCATCGAGGCGGACCTGAAGAAACTGCCCGGCCTGGACAAGCGCGTCCTGGAGCTCAATGCCCAGGAGCCCTACCGGCTGAAGCTCACCTGCGTCAAAGCCAAGCTGATCAACACGGGCAAGCGGGTGGCCGCAAACTCCAACCACGAGCACGGCCGCGACTACAGCGGAACCGGCGAACTCCTAGCGGACCTTGAACTCGTGGAACTCTCGCTCCGGAACCACTCGGCGTCGCTGGCTGCGGACGGCGCGCTCGCCCGGGTCCGCCGCGCCATTGCCTCCTTTGGACTCCACCTGGCCACCCTGGACATCCGCGAACACGCGGACCACCACCATGACGCCGTCGGCCAGCTGATGGACCGGCTGGGCGGGCCGGGCGTGCGGTACGCGGAACTCAGCCGCGGGCAGCGGCTCGAGGTGCTCGGCTCCGAGCTCGCCTCCCGCCGGCCGCTGTCCGGACACCCCATCAAGCTCGACGGCGCCGCCGACGGCACGTACGACGTCTTCCGTGAGATCCGGCGCGCGCTGCGCGCCTACGGCCCTGACGTCATCGAGACCTACATCATCTCCATGACCCGCGGCGCCGACGACGTGCTTGCCGCCGCCGTCCTGGCCCGTGAGGCCGGCCTGGTGAACCTTTTCGGGGAGAAGCCCTACGCCAAGATCGGCTTCGCGCCGCTGCTGGAGACCGTGGAGGAGCTGCGGGCCTCGGCCGAAATCGTGGACCAGCTGCTGTCCGATCCGTCCTACCGGGAACTCGTGCGCCTCCGCGGCGACGTGCAGGAGGTCATGCTGGGCTACTCGGACTCCAACAAGGAATCCGGCGTGATGACCAGCCAGTGGGAGATCCACAAGACCCAGCGCAAGCTGCGCGACATCGCCGCCAAGCACGGCGTGCGCGTGCGCCTGTTCCACGGCCGCGGCGGTTCCGTGGGCCGCGGCGGCGGACCCACCTACGACGCCATCCTGGCCCAGCCCAACGGCGTCCTGGAAGGCGAAATCAAGTTCACCGAGCAGGGCGAGGTCATCTCGGACAAGTACTCGCTGCCTGAACTCGCCCGCGAAAACCTGGAACTGTCGCTCGCCGCCGTGCTGCAGGGCTCGGCCCTGCACCGCGATCCGCGCACCTCGGCGGACCAGCGGGAACGGTACGGGCACGTCATGGAGACCATCTCCGACGCCGCTTTCGACCGGTACCGCAAGCTGATCGACCATCCGGACCTGCCCGCCTACTTCATGGCCTCCACTCCGGTGGAGCAGCTGGGCTCCCTGAACATCGGCTCCCGCCCGTCCAAGCGCCCGGACTCCGGCGCGGGACTCGGCGGGCTGCGCGCCATCCCGTGGGTGTTCGGCTGGACGCAGTCACGCCAGATCGTGCCCGGCTGGTTCGGCGTTGGCTCCGGCCTCAAGGCCGCCCGCGAGGCAGGCAACACCGCGCAGCTGGTGGAGATGTGGGAGAACTGGAACTTCTTCCGGTCGGTGCTCTCCAACGTGGAAATGACCCTGGCCAAGACTGACCTGGACATCGCCGGCTACTACGTCTCCACCCTGGTCCCCGAAGAGCTCCACCACATCTTCCGGGCCATCCGCGAGGAATACGAGCTCACCGTGGCCGAGGTGCAGAACCTCACGGGTGAGAACCTGCTCCTGGACGCCCAGCCCACGCTGAAGCGCTCGTTGGAAATACGGGACCAGTACCTGGATCCCATCAGCTACCTCCAGGTGGAGCTGCTGCGCCGTGTCCGGGCTGAAGCTGCCGAAGCCGCTGAAAAAGCAGACGGCATCACCGGCGCGGAGATCGACGAACGGCTGCAGCGCGCCATGCTCATCACCGTCAACGGTGTGGCGGCAGGCCTCCGCAACACCGGCTAGCCCCGACGCTCTCTCACCTAATGCCGGTTTTTCCCCAACGCTCTATCACCGGTGAGAGAGCGTTGGCGGTTTCCCTGCAGAAAGTGAGAGAGCGTTGAAGGGGCTTGGGGGACAGGGAAGCGGCCGGGATAGGCTGGAGGGCATGCCTTCCTTCCAGACCCGACTGAAAATCACCGGGCTGCGGCCGGGCAACCCGCCCGAGGCCGTCATGGACACCGCGGTGGAAGCCCTGGGGACCCGGCACCATGTGGAGGCGCACCAGCTGCAGCTTGCCGGGGGAGTGCCGCAGCTGAACCTGCGCTTCCTCGTTGACGCCACAGAATACAGCGGCGAGAACCGGCAGGCGCGGGATTCGGCAGCCATGATGCGTGACGCCGTCGAACGCGTGGCCCTGACCGGATCCCTGACGGTGCTGCGCCGCAGCCGCGGACGCTGGACGCCGGTTTAGCGGCCGGTGTAATTCGGCGCTTCAGGCTTCGGGAGCCAGTGGGCCGGGTTCCTCCACGGGGGACGGATTTCCGCGCCGGCGCGTGGCAATAACGCCGACGGCGGCCCCCACCACCAGGCCGAGCACCACGCCGATGAGGGAGCTGGCCCAGAACGGAAGCCCTGTGGCCGAGCCGGTGAAGTAGCCAAGGCCCACCAGCCAGCAGGCCCAGAGCACCGCCCCTATCCCTGCGCACAGGCTGAAGCCCCGGACGGCGACATTGGCGATGCCTGCCGCGGCAGAGGTGGCAAGGCGGCCGCCCGGGATGAACCTGGCGCCGATGATGGTTCCGTACGTGGAGGAGCGGCCGGCCCGGGCGATGGCGTCATGGATCCCGCGGTGAATCCGGCGGCCCCACGCCCAGCGGTCCAGCACGTGGCTCAACCGGCGCCGGAAGAGCTGGAAAACCACCATGTCGCCGACCCAGGACGCCAGGGCGGAGAGGAACCCCACCAAAAACACGTTGGTCCGGCCGTCCGCGGACAGGGCGCCGCCGGTGATCACCACCATCTCGGAGGGGATCAGTGGAAAAATGGCGTCGCCGAGGACCACGGGGATGATCCAGAAATAGATCGCCGACCCCCAGCTCTCAGCGTTGCCGAAGTCCATGGCCACAACGTACCGCAGATTCGGCCGGCCGGCCCTGCCCTTACGGTTCCGAGTTCGGTGATCGGCTGAGGTGCTGCCCCGCCCGGAAGTACCAGTAGGGCCAGGCGACCCAGGCGGCTGCTCCGGCCGCGACTCCTGCTCCGCCGATGCCGTAGCGGACCCAGCGGGGAAGCTGCTCCGCCCATTTGCTGGCCTCCGAGGCCCGCGTCCGCGGGTAGCCCCCGGTGCACCTGCAGGATCACGGGGATGGCCGCCAGGTTGAACAGGGCACCTGTTGCGTCATTGATGGTGCCGAAGACGTAGGGCCCGTTGCGGGGTACTTCCACTGCATACATGGCGTCGAGGGTGGCTACCCCCACTCCGCCAAGGCCCGCGGCGGCGTAGGCGGCCCTGGCGGCGATGCGGTCGGCCGGGATCCAGGCCAACGCGTCCATGATGGTTCCTTGCCTTGCCCCAGGTACCCCCCAGGATAGTCCTGTCCGCACCGGCCATCCCGAGGGCGACGGCGGATCAGGCCTGGCCCGGGCGTGCCTCGCTGAGGTCCAGCCCGCTGCGGTACTCCACGGGTTTGCCGCTCATGGGATCCACGAACCGGATGCCGCGGGCCAGGAGCTGGAGGGGCCGGGTGTAGTCGTCCGGAGCCTTGTCCAGCAGGTCCGGGTAGAAGGCGTCGTTGACGATGCCCAGCCCCAGCGACGCCATGTGCACCCGCAGCTGGTGCGTCTTTCCGGTATGCGGCTCGAGCCGGTACCGGGCCAGCCGCCGGGGACTGTCCGGTGCCGCGGCAGAGGTGCCGTCCGCACCTGGCGCAGCGCCGCCGTCGAACGTTTCCAGCCGCTCGATCCGCGTTTCCGCGTTCGGTTCGCCGTCGATGACTTCGGCAAGCAGGTAGCTGCGCGACTTGGTCATCCGGTTGCGGACCACCACCGGGAAGTCGACGGCGGGATAGCCCTCCGCGGGGTCGGCGGCGGACACGCACTCGTAGTCCTTCTGGACCTGCCGCTTCTCGAAGAGGACCTGGTACCTGCCGCGGGTCCGGGGATTGGTGGAGAACAGCAGGACCCCGGCCGTCATGCGGTCCAGCCGGTGCATGGGGATCAGGTCCGGCAGCTCCAGCTGGTTGCGCAGCCGGACCAGCGCCGACTCCTGGATGTAGGTGCCGCCGGGGGTGGTGGGCAGGAAGTGCGGCTTGTCCACCACCAGCAGGTGCTCGTCCTGGTGGAGGATGGAGATCTCCACCGGAATCCGCGTCTCGGGCGGGAGGCTGCGGTAGTACCAGATGAACGTGTGGTCCTGCAGGGGAGTGGCGCGGTCCAGTGGCACCCCGCCCTCGCCAACGATCTCGCCGGCGTCGAACCTGTCCTCGATGCCCTGGGGGTCGATGTGTCCCCAGCGGTGCATCATGTAGTCCATGGCCGTGTCCCAGGGGCCCTCTCCGGGGAGGCGCAGCCGGGTGGCGTTGACGCCGTCGCGCACGGGAAGGGGGGATTGCATCACCGGACCATTCTACCGGCGGGTGCTGCCGCCCCTTGCGGCTGCCCCCGGTCGCCGAATTCGCCGGAACCATGCGGGGTCGCCGGAAGCTTCCGGCGAACGTGCACCGTTCCGGCGTACCCGGCACCGACCACAAAAAAGTTCTTGACAATAAAAATTGTCGGTAGCGATACTTGAAGCATGTTGGAGATAGCCGTCATCGAGGATCCCGCCGCGGCCGAGGCGTCGCTGGATCCGATCCGTACCCGGATCCTTCGCGAACTGGTGCAGCCGGCCTCGGCAACCCAGCTCGCGGTGCGGGTGGGCCTGCCGCGGCAGAAGGTCAACTACCACCTCAAGGCCCTGGAAAAGCACGGCCTGGTGGAGCTGGTGGAGGAGCGGCGCAAGGGCAACATGACCGAACGCATCCTCCAGGCCACCGCGTCGTCCTACCTGATCTCACCCCAGGCACTGGCCTCGGTGTCCCCGGACCCGGGCCGGTTTTCCAGCCATTTTTCGGCATTCTGGCTGCTGGCGCTTGCGGGCCGCATGGTCCAGGAGATGGGAAAGCTGATCGCCGGTGCGGCCGCTGCCCGCCAGAAACTGGCCACGTTCGCTGTGGACGGTGAAGTCACGTTCCGGACCGCGGCCGACCGCGCAGCATTCGCCGAAGAGCTCGGCGTGGCGGTCACCCGGCTGGTGGACAAATACCACGACGGCGACGCCCCCCGCGGGCGCCGGCACCGGCTGGTGGTGGCGCTGCACCCCGCTCCCAAGTCGGCGAAAGACCCTATAGACACCCCTTCAGGCAAGGAGCAGGACAACGACTGACAACCGCAACTTCGAAATCGTCTACGACACCGAACTTCCGGGCACGCCGGAGCGGGTTTGGGAGGCTGTGACCACCGGAACGCCCGCGTGGATGTTCCCCACGGACGGGTGGCCGGACGTCAAGACCGTCCAGGAATATCCCACCCACCTGGTCTCCCGTATAGAGGGCCCAGACGGCTGGTTCAACCAGCTCGAGCATGTGCTGGAACCGCTCGACGGCGGCCGCGCCCGCTTGCACTATGTCCACAGCGGCATCTTCGCGGACAACTGGGACGAGCAGTACGACGGCGCCAGCCGCCACACCGAGTTCTACCTCCACACCCTGGGCCAGTACCTGAAGTACTTCGACGGGCAGCCCGTGGTGTTCACGGACATCCAGGCGCCGGCAGCGTCCCAGGCTCCGGATGGCTTTGCGCGGCTCCGCAGGGCGCTGGGCGTGGACTCCGCCGGGCAGGGTTCCCGGGTGGATTTAGAGCTCGACGGCGTGGGCCGGCTTTCGGGGGAAGTGGACTTCTCCAACGAGCACTTCCTGGGCCTGCGCACATCCGACGCCATGTATCGCTTCTTTGGCCGCAACGCCTGGGGCGCTCCGGTGGGGATGACCGTGCACGATTTCAGCGGCACCGGGGACCCGGATGCCACGGCCAAGGCCTGGGGCGGCTTCCTGGAAAAGGCCTACGCGTAGGAGTCCGGGGCACGGTGACCGGGGGCATGGGTTCCCGCCGGTCACGCAATGGCCACGGCAGGGGCGCTTTTCAGGGTCCGGCGGAGCTGCGGGGCGGCCTCGAGCCGGTCCTGCGCTGAACGCAGGGCCAGGACCGCGGCTTCAAGCTTGTCCGGCGGCAGGGTAAAGGGCACCCGGAGGTAGCGCTCGAAGGCGCCGCCTATCCCGAAGCGCGGGCCGGCCGCCAGCCGGATCCCGAAGTCGGGGGCGATGACGGTCAGGGCAGTGCTGATGGGAGCGGGCAGCCGGCACCATGCGGACAGTCCGCCGGAGGGGTAGGCCGTCTCCCACTCCGGCAGGTGTCCGGCAAGGAGCTCCAGGAGGGCGGCGCGGCTGTCCTGGAGGGCGGCAATCCGTGCCGGCAGCGGCTCGTCAAGGGCCCGGACCAGGTGCGCTGCGGCCAGCTGTTCCATGAGGGGGCCGCCGAGATCAAGTGAGGTCCGGGCCGCGGCAAACCGTTGGACCAGGTCCTCCGAGGCCCTGATCCAGCCGGTGCGCAGCCCGCCCCAATGGGACTTGCTGAGCGAGCCGATGGTCACCACTGCCGGACTGAACGCCGCGACCGGTGCGGTCACAACGCCGTCGAGGTTAAGCTCGCGCAGCGTCTCGTCCACCACCAGGACCGTTCCGGCGGCAGCAGCTGCCCGGACCAGGTGGCGGCGCTGGAGGTCGGGCATCAGCTGGCCTGTCGGATTGTGGAAGTCGGGCACCACGTAGGCCAGCCGAGGCCGCTGCTGTTGCAAGACGGCCTGCAGCGTGGCCATGTCCCACGCCTGTGCAGCCTCGGCACGGGCGCCGTCCGCACCGGCACCGCGGGTGCCTGTCCCGGGACCGGCGGAGAATGCCACCGGGACCGGCCTGCAGCCGGCAGCCCTGATGGCGTCGAGGGCGTTGGGGTAGCTGGGGTGTTCCACCAGAATGCGGTCCTGCCTGCCGGCCAGGGCGCGGAGGATGATGTTCAGGGCGTGCTGCGCCCCCGATGTCACCATGATCTGGCTGGCGGTAGTGGGCGCCCCGGCTGCCGTGTACCGCGCCGCCACTGCCTCGCGGAGTGGGAGCAGGCCCAAGGCGTCGTAGCCGAAGCCGGGGAGCAGGGCAGGCAGCTCGGAGAGGGCGGCGGCGAACGCACGGTGCACCACCTCGCCGCTGGCAGGAAGCGAGGCGTACGCGAGGTCGATCAGTCCTTCCGGAGCGGCGAGCCCGGGGGCGGTCAGTGCCGGATCGTTCCGCGCCGGTCCCGTGAAGAGCGTGGTGCCTGCCGGGGTGAGGCGCGGGATCCGCGTCCGGCTCCTGCTGCCCTGGCCGCCGGTCAGGAAGCCCTGCTCGCGGAGCAGCCCATAGGCGGCAGTCACCATGGTCCGGCTGACGCCCAGGGCTTCGGACAGGGCGCGCTCGCTGGGCAGCGCAGTGTCCAGGGCCACCCGGCCGTCGAGCACCAGCAGGCGTACGACGTCGGCCAGCTCGCGGTAGCCGGGCGTTGCGCCGGCGTTCCACTCGCCCAGAAGGCGGGAGAGGCCGGAGGCGGTGAGGGATGACATCAGGCCAGTATCTCAAACTGGCTATGTAATTCAAGGCCAGTTTTCTGCCAGAGTCGTCTTTATGTTAACCCGCAGACTCCTCCAGCTCTTTACCGGCCTTGCCATGTACGGCGTCTCGCTGGCCATGTTCATCCGCGCAGGACTGGGCCTGGACCCTTGGGACGTCTTCCACCAGGGCGTGGCCGGCAGGACAGGGCTCAGTATCGGCGTGGTGGTCATTATCGTGAGTTTCCTGGTGCTTCTGCTGTGGATTCCGCTGCGCCAGTGGCCCGGTTTCGGAACATTGTGCAACGCCATCCTGGTTGGCGTGTTCGCGGACATTGGCCTCGCCTTGATTCCGGCCGTGACCCATCTGGGCGGGCAGATCTGCATGCTCGGCGGCGCGGTGCTGCTGAACGGCATCGCTTCAGCCTGTTACATCGGTGCCCGGTTTGGTCCCGGCGCCCGCGACGGTCTGATGACGGGCCTGGCCAGGCGCACCGGCTGGTCCGTCAGGTGGTCCCGCACGCTGATCGAGGTTGTGGTCCTGGCTGTCGGGTGGTTCCTGGGCGGCTCGGTGGGCGTGGGCACTGTTGTCTACGCCCTGGCCATCGGACCCCTGGTCCAGCTGCTGCTCCCGCTGTTCATGGTGCCGGCGCCACGCCGCACAGACATCGCTTCACCGGGAGGCCGCAACCCTGGAACTCCTGCTCCGGCGTCCCTGGCCAGCAACAGCTGAGGCATCAAACGGTGGCCTAACCCTGGGCCGGCAGCGGCTGGCACTGGGGACAGAAGTAGATGTCCCGTTCCTCGTCGCCGTTCAGTTTGCCCAGCACGCCGCGCCGGATGGGGGTCCCGCACTTCAGACAGGGCTGGTGTTCCCGGCGGTAGACCCAGTAGCCGGGCCGCCCCGCCATCCGGCCGACCGGCATGCCGCGGGCGTTGAGGATGGTGACGCGGCGGCCCGGGCCCAGGTTGACCTCCAGGAGCTGCTTGGCGTCCGTCATCATGGTCCGCACATCCTGGACCGCCGAGACCGGGGAGGCGGGGTGCACGCCGGACAGGAAGCATGTTTCGCAGCGGTAGATGTTGCCGATCCCGGCCAGGTTGCGCTGGTCCAGCAGCGCCACGCCGATAGGGACGTCCGGAGCGGAACGGACGCGCCGCTCCGCCTCGTCCAGGTCCCAGTCCGGCCCCAGCAGGTCCGGACCCAGGAAACCCACGATGGAGTCCTCGCTGGCGGTGGCAACGACCTCAACAACCCCTAAGGAAAATCCGACGGCATCCGCTGCTGCGGTGCGCAGCACGCACCGGGCGGTGTAGCCGGGTTTCCGCCACCTTCCGCCGGGCGGGTACACCTGCCAGGTTCCCTCCATTTTCAGGTGCGAATGGATGGTGAGTTTTTTGTCGTCCGGCCCCACCACGCGCATCAGCAGGTGCTTGCCGCGGGGCACCACCTCAGCCACGGTCCAGCCGGCGAGGTTGAGGGTTGCAAAGCGGGGCACGCGGAAATCGGAGGCAAGGAGTTTTTGTCCTGCCAGGGCCTGGTGCAGCTGGTTGGCTGCCCGCCAGACGGAATCGCCCTCAGGCACGGATCCTCAGTCCTTTCGGGGTGGAGTAGGCGCCGGCCGAGCTCAGCGCGGCAGCGACAGGGGTATCCAGGATGCCGTGCCCGTTCACCTTCTCCATGATCAGTTTGTCCACGGCTCCCCGGGTCACCACGCCCACCAGCGCCGCGCCGGCGGCCGAGAGGACGGCTTCGTCGCCGCTGAAAGCCAGAAGGGTCTTGCCGCCCCGTTCCACATAAAGGACCAACGCCCCGTCCACCAGCACCACCAGGGCACCTGCCTTCCGCCCGGGACGGTGCCCAGTGCCGGCGTCGTCCTGGAGTGCCGGCCAGGGGAGGGCCGCTCCGTACGGGTTGGCAGGGTCCGTCGCCGCCAGCGCCAGGGCGACCGGTTCGGGCCTGGCGAGCTGGGTGTCCTCCGAGTAGGAACGCAGCCGGTCAACAGTGGCCGGAACGGCGAACTGGGCCGCCCCCAAATGCTCAATGAAGTAGCCCCGCCGGCAGCGTCCGGCTTCCTCCAGCCTCGCGAGGACCTTGTACATGAGGCCGAAGCCGCCCAGGATCTGTTCCGCCATCACGGACCCCCTGGTGACCACGCCGTAGCGGTCCAGCAGGAGTTCAGCCGTGGCCCGGGCGTGGATGGTGGCGTCCAGTTCCGGCTGCGGCAGGGCAGACCAGCGGCCGGCGGCCATCGGGGGAGTTGACGCACCTCCGGCCGACGCACCGTACCTGCCGCCCGCCAGGCCCGGAGATCCCATGAGCCCGCTCCCGTGGGAACGGCCCAGCCTGCTGAGCCGGGGTGCCCTGGCGCGGGGTGCGCGGGCCACCTGCCGGTGCGCGGTGTGGCCACCGGCGATCAGCGCGCGGACGGGGGCGAAAGTATCCCCGGTGATCCGGCCCGCCCATGCGAGGTCCCAGAGTGCCGTCACCACCTCCTGGTCGCTGAGGACGGCATCCATGCCGCCGGCGACGTCCGTCAGTTGCCGGAAGAAGTAGCCGCCGCCGTTGTTGCGAAGGTGCTCGAGGAGGCGCTGCTGCGCATCACCGGGTTCGTATTCGATGGCAGGGTTCAGCGTCAGTTCGGCGGAGTCGGCAAGGTGGAGGCTGATCCAGCCGTCGTTTCCCGGCAGGGCTCCGGCGCCTGACCACAGGACTTCCCCGGCGGCCATCAGTTCATCCAGCATGGCGGGCTGGTAGTTGGAGACCCTGCCGGCAAGGACCAGCGGTTCCCAGGCCGAGGCCGGAATGGGCACCCCGGAAAGCTGGTCGACGGCGGTGATGATGCCGTCCAGCCCCCGCAGCGACGGCTGGCCGCGCCCCCCGCCGGGTGTCCTGACATGCTGCCAGGCGGGCAGGAAGCGCCCGTAGGCGGCAGCGTCCACCGGTTCCACTTCCGCGCGGAGGGCTGCCAGCGAACGACGGCGGAGCTTGCGCAGGACCTCGGCGTCGCACCATTCGCTGACCACCGTGTGCGGGGAAAGGTTGGGCGCGGGTGGTCCACTTGCAGGCTGGCTTTCCTCCGGTTCGGTGCCTTCTCCGGCTGCGCCACCAGGGTTTGGGGCGGTTTCCGCTGGCCCTGCATGCGGCCGGAACTCGCCCTCCACCACGCGACCGTCTGCTGCCAGGCGTTTCAGGGCAGTGCTGACCACTGCCACGCCCAGGCCAAGCCGTGCTGCTGCCTCGGCCGCGGTGAAGGGTCCGTGCGTGCGCGCATACCGCGAAACAAGGTCGCTGAGGGGATCCGCTACGGGTTCGATAAACGCGAGCGGGACCCCCATGGGCAGCGGAACGCCTATGGCGTCCCGCAGCCGCGCGGCATCCTCCACAGCCGCAAAGCGTTCCACGCCGCCGATGTTCACCTTGATGGCACGGTTGGCGCGCTGCAGGGCCACGAGGTGGGTGGTGGCCTCCGCCGGCTGGGCGTGCCCGGCGTCCACCGGGGTTTCAACGTGACCGGTGTCCTCTGAGCCAACGGAGTCCTCAGCGCCAACGGCGGTGATGCCGGCGGGCTGATCGAGTGCGGCCGGTTCCAGGCGCGCGGCCACCTCCTCGGGCGCCAGGGGGCCAAGCAGCCGCAGCAGGTCCGCCACTCCTTCCATGCCCCGCACCCGTCTGTCCGGCGCCAGCCGCTGGAGCTCGCGCTCGGTGGCTCCAATGACCTTGGCATCCAGCAGTTCGCGCAGCTCAACGCGCCCCAGCAGCTCGTTCAGGAGCGTGGAATCAAGGGCAAGCGCGGCGGCACGGCGCTCCGCGAGAGGAGAGTCGCCCTCGTACAGGAACTGCGCCACGTACCCGAACAGGAGGGACTTGGCGAACGGGGACGGCTGGGACGTGGTGGTCTGGACGATCCTCAGTTCGCGCCGCTCAACGGACGCCGCGATGTCCTTCAACGCCGGGAGATCGTAGACGTCCTGCAGGCATTCGCGGACGGTTTCCAGCACGATGGGAAAGGTTGGGTATTTCCGGGCGACGTCGAGAAGCTGGGCGGACCGCTGCCGCTGCTGCCACAGCGGCTGCCGCTTGCCCGGCGTCTGCCGGGGCAGCAGCAGTGCCCGCGCGGAACACTCCCGGAACCTCGATGCGAAGAGCGCACTGCCGCCCACCTCGGCAGTGACGATCTGCTCCAGCTCCTCGGGATCGAAGAGGAACAGCTCCGCCCCCGGCGGTTCGTCCTCCATCATGGGCACGCGGAGCACAATCCCGTCGTCGGCAGCCATCGCCGAGCCGTCCAGGCCGTATCTCTGGTGGAGGCGCTGCCCGACGGCCAGGGCCCAGGGAGCATGCACCGGCATGCCGAACGGGCTGTGCAGGATGACTCGCCAGTCGCCCAGTTCATCGTGGAACCGCTCCACCACCAGCGTGGTGTCACTGGGAACGACGTCGGTGGCCAGCTTCTGCTCGGTGAGGTACTGGATCAGGTTGTTCGCGGCGAACTCGTCCAGGCCGCTGGCTTTGCACCGCTCGGTGGCAGGGCCGGCGTCGGACGCCGAGAGTTCGCGGACGAACGCACCCAGGGCACGGCCCAGGTCCACGGGCCGGCCCAGCGAATCGCCCTTCCAGAAAGGCAGTTTGCCCGGCTGGCCGAAGGCGGGCGAGACCAGCACGCGGTCATGCGTGATGTCCTCGATCTTCCAGCTGGTGGCACCGAGCGCAAAGACGTCCCCCACCCGGGACTCGTACACCATTTCCTCATCCAGCTCGCCTACCCGCCGGCCACCCTTGGGAGCGGGCGCCGGTTTGCCGTCCGTGGAGGGGGAGGCCGATCCTTCAACCTCCGTGCCGATGAGGTACACACCGAAAAGCCCGCGGTCGGGAATGGTCCCGCCGGAGGTTACCGCCAGGCGCTGCGCGCCCGGCCGGCCCTCGATGGTGCCCGCGTTGCGGTCCCAGATGATCCGTGGGCGGAGTTCGGCGAATTCGTCGGACGGGTAGCGTCCGGCCAGCAGGTCCAGGGTGGCTTCGAACGCTGAGCGGGGGAGTGACGCGAAGGGCGCCGAGCGCCGCACGGTGGCAAACCATTCCTCGACGTCGATGCTGCCCAACGCGGTGGCGGCAACGGTCTGCTGGGCCAGGATATCCAGCGGGTTGGCGGGGATGCTGAGGCGCTCGATCTTCCCGCCGAGCATCCGCTCCACCGTGATGGCGGTGTGCACGAGGTCCGCCCGGTGCTTCGGGAAGAGGACGCCCTGCGAGACTTCACCCACCTGGTGCCCTGCCCGGCCCACCCGCTGCAGGCCGCTGGCCACGGACGGCGGCGATTCCACCTGCACTACCAGGTCCACGGCGCCCATGTCGATGCCGAGCTCCAGGGAGGACGTTGCCACCACGCACCGCAGCCGGCCTGATTTCAGGTCGTCCTCGATGAGTGCCCGCTGGTCCTTCGAAACGGAACCGTGGTGCGCGCGGGCCAGCACCGGATCTGCCCCCGCAGAGCTTCCGGCCTGCGCCATCATGTGCGCCGGCGTGGCGGTGGAGGCGGGAACGCCGGGCGCCGCTGCCTGCTGGGCCGGGTCATCCCAGCCGCCGCCGGCCGCCACCAGCTGCCGCTCCGCGTAAATCTCGTTGAGCCTGGCCGTGAGACGCTCCGAGAGGCGGCGGGAGTTGGCGAACACGATGGTGGACTGGTTGGCCAGCACCAGGTCCACGATTTTCTCTTCCACGTGCGGCCAGATCGATGCCTGCGGCTGGAGCCCGGAGGCGGGGCCGGAGTCGAAAGCCCCCGCCGCGCCCTGGAGGTCGGACATGTCCTCCACCGGGACGGAGACGGTGAGGTCCCAGTTCTTCTTGGCAGGAGGGGCAACAATCTCCACCGGCGCTGTGCCCGCGAGGAACTGCGCCACGAGCTCCTTGGGTTCCACGGTTGCGGACAGTCCGATGCGCTGGGCCGCTTTGGGCAGCAGCGCATCCAGCCGCTCGAGGGAGACGGCCAGATGGGCGCCGCGTTTGGTCCCGGCCACGGCGTGGACCTCATCGATGATGATGGTGTCCACTTCGGTCAGCGTTTCCCGCGCCTTGGACGTGAGCATCAGGAACAGGGATTCCGGGGTGGTGATGAGGATGTCCGGCGGGTTGCTCAGCAGGGCACGGCGGTCAGCAGTGGTGGTGTCGCCGGAGCGCACGCCCACGGTGGTCAGCGGGGCCGGCAGCCCAAGACGCTTGGCGGTCTGGGTGATGCCGATCAGCGGTGAGCGGAGGTTCCGTTCCACGTCCACACCCAGGGCCTTCAGGGGTGAGATGTAGAGGACCCGCGTTTTGCGCTTCGGCGCGCGGGAACGCTTGCCCTTCGAGGTGGCCGCGCCGGCAGCGTCTGTGGCCTCCGGTGCTTCCGCGGCGGAGGCCAGCAGCCGGTCCAGCGCCCAGAGGAAGGCGGCGAGGGTTTTTCCGGACCCGGTTGGGGCCACTACCAGGGCGTGCGAACCCGAGGATATGGCACGCCAGGCGCCCTCCTGCGCGGGCGTCGGCTCTGAGAAGGCACCGAGGAACCAGTCGCGCGTGGGCCTGCTGAACTGGGCCATGGTGCTGGCGCCGGTGCCCTTTCCGCTGGTGGGGACCTCTTCCTCGATCATGCCTCCATCATGCCCCAAGGCACCGACACTGATGCCTGCCGCCTGCCCGGGCTCACGCCTTGCCCGCGGCCGGGAGGTCCTTGGTGGCCGGCCCCTCCAGGAGTTTCCCGTCGCTGCTGAACCGGGAGCCGTGCAGCGGGCAGTCCCACGTCAGCTCGCTGTCATTCCAGTGCAGGATTCCGCCCAGGTGCGTGCAGACGGCGGACAGCCTGCAGGTGGTGCCGTCCACGGTGGAGACGGCCACCGGTTTGGGTCCTTGGCTGTACACCTTGCCCTCGCCTTCGGCCGGAACCACAGGCGCGGGGGCCGGCGCCTTCTTGTCCTTCCGCAGGCCCTCCGCGGCCAATTGCCCCCAGCCGGAGGCAAGCTTGCCTGCCACACCGGCGTTGAGGGCGACGGCGGAGAGGGCTCCCGAGGGCGAGGTGACCCTGCGGTGGATGGTGTCCGCCCAGGGCACGTTCCCGCCCAGGATGTCGGCGGAGATGCCGACGGCGGCCGCCACCGCGTTGGTCATGCCCCACTTGCTGTAGCCGGCGCCAAAGTGGATGTGGCCTTTGCCGCGCGGGAACCTGCCAAAGAAGGGCATGAGGTTGGTGGGCATGTAGTCCTGCGCGGACCATGTGTGGGTGGCAACGGCGCCGGGGTAGTGCTGGCCGGCCCAGTCAAGGAGGCTGCCAAGATGGTGTTTCTCGGACCTGGCCCGGCCCACGTGGTGTCCGTGCCCGCCCACCAGGAGCAGGCGGCGGCCGTCCGCGTCGTAGTCCCTCAGTGAATGGGTGGGCTGCTCCACGGAGAGGTACATGCCCGGAGGCGGAGCCTGGTCCTCCTGCAGCTGCAGGGCTGCCGCGTAGGATCGGCTGGGCTTCAGTTTGGCGAAGTACAGCCCGCGGTCCAGCACGGGAATGCCGGTGGCGAGCACCACCTCGTTGGCGGTGACGGTGCCGTGGTCGGTGTGCACCGTGGCGGGTCCGCTGCCGGTGACGTCCTGCAGCCGCACGCCGCCCACCACCGATCCTCCCCGGCCCCGGATGTCGGACACCAGCGTCTCCAGCACCTTCACCGGGTGGATCTGCGCCTGGTCCGCCAGACGGACGGCGCCGTGGACGGGAAACGGCAGGCCGGCGTCGCGCACGTATTCCAGGTCCAGCCCGGCGGTGGTGCCGGCGCTGACCTCTTCGCGGAGCTTTTCCGTCCCCTGCGCGGAGGCTGCGTAGGTGTAGGCGTCCCTGCGCTGGTACGGCACGCCATGTTCGTCGAGGTACCGCAGGAGCCAGGCCTGGCCCTCGCGGTTGGCATCCACGTACGCCTGCACCTGCTTCTCGGAATACTGGCGGGCGAGCTGTGCCAGGAACGTCCCTTGCAGCAGGGTCACCTTGGCGGTGGTGTTTCCGGTGGTCACGGCGCCGGGGTACCTGGCTTCGAGGACAAGCACGTTCTGCCCGGAGCGTGCCAGCAGCAGTGCGGTGACCAGACCGGTGAGCCCCGCGCCGGCCACCACGGTGTCGTAGGTGCCTCCCGGCTCGAACGGATCAGAGGTGAACGGTTCGCTGCGGTCCAGCCAAATCGACGTCATGCCTGCTCAGCCTGCCTTTTTATCCAGGCCCTGACGGACCGGTTTGTGATGGGTCCGTTATGAACCCCACCCATAAATGGCGTATTTGCTAAGTATACTTACGATGTCGGGGTTTAAGTCTATGGTCAGGTGGCAGCCCGGCAGCCACGAAGTGAACATAACGACAAACAGCAGGAGAAGTCATGACAAGCATGAGTTCCGACGGCCGCGCAGTGGGCCGGACCACCATCCAAAAAGCAGCCCTTGCAGTGGGAGCTGTCTTCCTCCTTGTGGGCGTCCTGGGCTTCATCCCCGGCGTCACCACCAACTACGAGACCCTTGGCTTCGCCGGGCATGAGTCCGAGGCGCTGCTGCTGGGTATCTTCCAGGTATCCATCCTGCACAACATCGTCCACCTGCTGTTTGGCGTGGCCGGCATCGCCATGGCGCGCAGCGCCGCCCAGTCCCGGAACTACCTCATTGGAGGCGGCGCCGTCTATCTGGTCCTGTGGATCTATGGCCTCCTGATCGGCAAGGACACCGCCGCAAACTTCGTGCCGGTGAACACGGCGGATGACTGGCTGCACTTCGTCCTTGGTGTCGCCATGGTCGGGCTGGGTGTTGCCCTGTCCCGCGGCACTGCCCGCGCTGGCCGGACCACCACGGCCACCAGGTAACCACGCCCCGAACGGGCCAGTACAAGTCCAAAAAAAGAAACTGCAGGCGGCCCGGCATCTTGCCGGACCGCCTGCAGTTTCTTTGTGGAATCCCGCCGCGGAGGAAATCAGGCCGGCTGGAACGGGCTGATCGCCAGCAGCGTGATCGCACCGTTGCTGCAGGCCCTGGTGGGCTGGGGCAGGAACAGGGATTCCGTGTCTTCGGGCGGGTAGATCCGGTAGCCGGCCGCATCCACCATGCCGCAGTCGGAGTAGTTGCCGGCCTGGGTGTAGCGCAGTGCAGCCGAGCCGGTTTGTCCGGGGGCCAGGAGGACGTCCACCGCCGCGGTGGATTCGTCGCGGACCGCCGGCGCGCCGATGGGAGCACCGGCAGCATCAGCGGTCAGGGACACCCCGGGATAGCCGCGGAGGACGCACGGATCGGAGCCGGTGTTGGTGAGGTTGAGCTTCATGTATACGCTGCCGGCCGCCCCGCCTCCTGACGCGTCGGTGGCCGCCGAGAGCCCTGCCGCCTTGCAAAGTGCGGGGTCGCCCGTGGCGGGAGCCGCGGAGGACGGGGACGTGCCGGTGGACGACGGCGGCGCAGACGCCGTGGGCGCCGCGGACGACGCTTCGGGGCTGGCTGGGCTGCTGGCCGAGCCGGTGCCTGTGCCGGTGCTTGCTGCAGTCGGCTGCGACTGCGGCTGCGCCGGCCCGCAGGCACTGAGCATCAGTGCCGCCGCCGCGGCCGCCGTGGACATGACCAACCCCTGGAAAATTCGCTGAGACCTCATGGCACCACCTTCGCCGCAGCAGGTGCCCGCGTCAACGCCGCAACGGGCCGCCCCGGCATTTTGATGCCCGGATCGTGATGATCCGGGCATCAAAAGCCGTGGCACTGCCGGCTGGGGCCGCCCTTGGTGCGGCTTTGTGTTGGTGCGGCGCTACTTCGCTGCGGGTTCCGCCGGGCTGCGCCGTGCCGTGCCGCGGACCAGCGCGGTACCGCCCAGTACCAGCCCGCCGATGCCCGCTGCCAGGCCTGCCCAGCTGCGCGCTCCTGCCCCGCCGTCATCTGCCCCGCTGCCGCTGACCGCCGAGGCGTGTTCGGTGGAGTGGGACGCGGCCGGGGCAGCCCCGTGGCCGTCAGTGCTTGCGGCTTCCGTCACGGTTACCGACGGTGCAGGTGCCTTCAGGGAATGGGGGTCCTGGCCGTCCGCCGGAATTTCGGACCAGTCAGTCTGGCCTGTTTCGCAGGTCTGCAGCGTGGGGAAGTACAGCGTTGTCCCGGCTGCATCAGGAAGTTTCGCCGAGAGGACCAGGGTGTCCCGGAGCTGGTGTTCCAGGGGCGCCTTGGCGGTGTAGACGATCTGGCTGGTCCGCTTGGTGATGGAGGTGCCGTCTGCGAGCTTCTTGGGTTCAGGGAGCTGCTCGGTCACCTTCTCCACGGTCCAGTTCGGGTTGACCGTGGGCTGGGCGTCGTTCAGCTCCGCAGGCAGCGTGATGGCCACCCTGGTGGTGCCGGATTCGTCGCAGCCGTGGGGGACCGCGAACGTGAGCAGGGCATAGGAGTTGGCCGAGGTCTTGTCCGGCGTGACGCCGACGTGGGCGGCCGCACCGCCCGCGGCTGCCAGCAGGAGCGCCGCGGCGCCTCCGGTTGCTGCTGCCGCTGTCAGGGAACGTCGAAGGATGGAGGTGTGCATGGGTTGCCTTTCCGGCGCACGCCCGGAACCGGGGTGCTAAGAGATTTGTGGGCCCGGCGCCGCAGGACGCGGAGCGGGTTAGGAGGAAAGCACGACGGCGGAAGGCGGGCCGCGCCGGCTGTCCTGCCGGAGATTGCGCCAGGGACGCAACGGGGCGGCGGCAGGAGGAAAAGCAGCTAAAGGCGCGGTACCGTCGTCGCACGCCACCGGCTGGGGGAGCGCAGCAAGCGGCCGAAGCCAGGCGGCCAGCGCCCACAGTGCAGCCTCGCCTTTGGCGAGCAGCAGCGCGGACCCCAGCGTCGCCAGGACGTGCGCGCCGAGCATCAGGGGACCGGCTGTTGCCGCGGCTCCCGTGAGATGGTCCGCCGCCGGGGCGAGGAGGCCGGCTCCGGCGAAGTGGCTTCCGTGGGGTGTGACGGTGCCGGAGCCCACGGCAGCGCCGGAGGAACTGAAAGCCGTGAAGACCTCATGGAGCGCCAGTTGCCCGCCGCCCAGGAGCGCTGTCAGGGCAGGGAATCCCAGGCGCAGGCGTGTTGCGGTGGTGCTGCCGAGCGCGGTCAGGGACAGCACGGCCAGCATGACGGCGGGCGCGGGGAGCTCCCCGCCGGCAGCGAGGTGCGCTCCGGCCGCAAGCGCCAGGATGACGGTGGCCACGGCGGTGGCCCGGAGGAGGTGGAAGGGCGTCCGGGGACGATGCGCCAGCACGGATGGTCCCCCTCCCATGACGGAACGGGCCGCGGACGGCGGCGCCGTTTTAAATGATGGCCGTTCAGATTCTACCGGCGGGAGGGGCTGGTGCGCGCTCCGGGCGGGCAGTTCCAGGCACGCCCGCAGGCCCGCCCGCCAAGCTATGTACCGCCACTTCGGGCCCGCGTAGACTGCGAGCGTAACTGCCAGGCGATCTTGAGGAGAAGTTCATGGACTACACCGGAAGCCAGTCAGAGAAGGCCGTTCCCGCCGGCGAACTGGACCGCGGGCATGTTGGCCACACGGTCAGCTTCCAGCCGAACGAGTTCACCGTGGTGTTCGGGAAGATCGCTGGAATAGCCCGCACGGAGGCCATGGTGTACCTGTCCCTTGCCGGCGTCTCGGGTGGCACCCACCTCAAGGATGAATACGATCTCCCGGTCAGCCACCCGGTATACCTGCTGGTGGATGTCATCTCCAACGCCGAGTCCACCATCAAGGACCTGTTCGGCAAGGTGCAGGAGAATCTCCGCGGCCCGGGCCACAGGGGCGGCGAGGAACGGACCGACCGGCTGTAGCTGTCCAGCCCACCGGCGAACGGCCGGCGACCGCCAGGCTGGGATCCGAGGGGCCCCGGCCTTCTTTCGTTCACTAAGGAAGACCGACGGCCGGGAAAAAGTTGTTGAACAATACCTTGCGCCGATTGTTCAACAACCTGTAATGTCAGTCGGGACGACCACTGTGACTCCAGTCACCCTTAATATTGGACGGACCCATGGCAGAAACCAGCACAAAACTGAACCTGAGCTCCTCGGCTCGGCGCACGGCCCTCCTGGGAGCCATGTTCCTGATGGCCACCAGTGCCATCGGGCCCGGCTTCATCACCCAGACCACGGTCTTCACCGCCCAGATCGGCGCGGCCTTCGCCTTCGCCATCCTGGCATCGATCCTCATCGACATCGCAGTCCAGATGAACGTCTGGCGCGTCATCGGCGTTTCGGGGCTGCGCGCGCAGGAGCTCGGCAACAAGGTGATTCCCGGCGTCGGGTGGTTCCTGGCCGGCCTGGTATTCCTTGGCGGCGTCGTCTTCAACATCGGCAACATTGCCGGAACCGGACTCGGAGCCAATGCCATGCTCGGCGTTGATCCCAAGATCGGCGGCGCCGTTTCCGCGCTCGTCGCCATCCTGATCTTCCTGAGCAAGAAGGCAGGGATGGCGCTGGACCGGATCGTGGTGCTCCTGGGCGCCGTGATGATCCTGCTGATGATCTACGTGGCCATCGTTGCCGCCCCGCCCGTTGGCGAGGCCCTTAAGAACACCTTCCTGCCGGAGACGGTGGACTTCCTGATCATCACCACGCTGGTTGGTGGAACCGTGGGCGGCTATATCACCTACGCCGGCGCGCACCGGATGCTGGATTCCGGGGCCACGGGCATTGAGCATGTCAAGGAGATCACCCGCAGCTCGGTTCTGGGCATTATCGTCACGGGCATCATGCGCGTTCTGTTGTTCCTGGCCATCCTCGGGGTGGTGGCCGGCGGTACGGTGCTCAGCAGCAACAACATGGCTGCGGAAGCCTTCGGTGCAGCTGCAGGCGAGATCGGCACCCGCATGTTCGGCATCGTGCTCTGGGCCGCCGCGGTCACGTCGGTCATCGGTGCCGCCTTCACCTCCGTTTCCTTCATCACCTCGTCCCGGACGCCCGAGCGTAAGCGCAACCTCATCACTGTCGTTTTCATCGCGGGCTGCGCCACGGCCTACCTGTTCCTTGGCCAGGCTCCGCAGCAGCTGCTGATCTTCGCCGGTGCCTTTAACGGGCTGATCCTCCCCGTCGGCTTCGGGATCCTCCTCTGGGTTGCCTGGCGGCGCCGCGACCTTATGCACGGCTACGCGTACCCCAAATGGCTTCTGATTGTCGGTGTTCTCACCTGGCTGCTCACGCTGTTCCTTGGCTGGAACTCCGTGCTGGGCCTGGCGAAGCTGTGGTCATGACCAGCCGCGCGTCCATCCTCCCCGCAGAAGCCCGCGCCGCCTTCCGCGCCGGACTCGTGGAGCCTACCTCGGGCTGGTCCCGGGGCTACGCGCAGGCCAACGTCCTGTCGATTCCGCGGGAGCACGCCTTCGACCTGATGCTGTTCGCCCAGCGCAACCCCAAGCCGTGCCCCATCCTGGGCATCCTCGAACCGGGCCACACCACCGGGCCGCTACTGGCCTGCGGGGACATCCGCACGGACGTCCCCAAGTACACCGTCTACAAGAACGGTGAAAAAGTGGATGAACCCACGGACATCACCGGCTACTGGCAGGACGACCTTGTGACGTTCCTGATCGGCTGCTCCTTCACCTTCGAGGCAGCCCTGCAGGACGGGGGCGTCCGGATCGCGCATATCGACCAGGGCGTGAACGTGCCCATGTACCGGACCAACCGGGCCTGTGACCCGGCGGGGTCGATGTCCGGTCCGATGGTGGTTTCCATGCGCCCGGTACCGGCCTCGCAGGTTGCGGACGCGGTCCGCATCACGTCGCGGTACCCGGCCGTGCACGGCGCCCCGGTCCACGTGGGCAACCCGGGGGAACTGGGCATTGCCGATCTGGGCCGGCCCGATTTCGGCGACGCCGTGGAGATTCCGGCCGGCCACATCCCGGTGTTCTGGGCCTGCGGAGTGACGCCGCAGGCGGCCGTGATGCAGTCGCGGCCCCCTCTGGCCATCGGCCATGCGCCCGGCCATATGCTGATCACGGACGCACGGGACAGCGACTACCTGGTGCCGTAGGCGCCGCTCACAACAACTGGTGCCGTAGGCGCCGCTGATAACAAGGTGCCGTAGGCGCCGCTCATAACAAACTGGTGCCGCAGGCGGGACGGACACCTAGAAGAACAAAATGTGGGGCAGGAGGAATCTCCTGCCCCACACTTGTGTGTTTCGGCTGCGTGCCTATCCGGCGCGCTGCCGCATGTCCGAACGGCGGTCCTGCTCCGTGCCCAGGTGTACCAGCAGCTCCGCCTCGGCCTCGTCCAGGTAGGCGCGCAGCCCCTCTGCAGCCTCCTGGCGCTCACCCGCGCGCAGGTGCTTCACCAGTGCCACGTTGCGGTCCACGTAGTGGCTGTGGAAGTCCGGTGCCGAAGCCATGGAGTGGAACACCAGCCGCATTTCGGCCAGCACCCGGTCCATGAGCTCTTGCAGCGACGCGCTGCCGGTCAGGGCAACCACGGCCCCGTGCAGTGCCTGGTTGGCATCGGCCATGTCGGGCACAGACCCGCTGTCCCGGGCCTGCTGCGCCCGCTGCACAATGGTTTCCAGTCCCTCCAGCACCTGGGGCGTCAGCTCGCCCCACAGGACGGCGGCAGGCTCGATCATCCGCCGCACGCGGTAGATTTCGCGCACTTCCTCCACGCCCGGTGACGCCACAAAGACGCCGCGGTTTGGTATGCGCGTCACAATGGATTCGCTGACGAGCGTGGTGAACGCCTGGCGCAGGGTGTTGCGTGAAACGCCCAGTGCTGCGCACAGCGGCTCCTCGGACAGCTTGGACCCCGGCGTGAGTTCACCCGCGGCAATGCGGGTGCGCAGCACCGACGCGATCCAGGCCGTGGTGTGTGCGTGTTCCGCTGTACCGTCTGCCGGAGTGTTCATTGGTTTCCCCCATTCCCGTTCGACTAACGATGCTAGCTGACAGTACCCAGCACCTCGCCGCGGGCCACGGCGGCGCCCGGTTCCTGCCCGCCGCGCCGGAAGGTTCCGGCGGCGGAGGCCACCACCACGGTTTCCATCTTCATGGCCTCCAGGACGGCAACGGGCTCGCCGGCGCCGACTCCGGCCCCGTCACCGGCCACCCACTTGACCAGGTTCCCGCCCATGGGGGCGGTGACCTCGCCGTCAGCGTCGGCGCTGTCCGTGCCCGTGGAAGATTCGACGGCGGCCCCTCCGCCATGGAGCAGGGCGTGGAAGACCTTGGCGGGCAGACCGAGCTGGACAGCCTTTCCGTCGATTTCGACAGTCAGGGTTTCGCGCCGGGCCAGGGGACCCTGGGCGCCGGTCTGCAGGGAGGCGGCCAGGCGGCCGGCGAACTCCGTTTCAATCCAGGTGGTGAACACGCCCAGCCGGTCCGGTGCGGTGAAGTCGGGATCCCGCACCACGGCGCGGTGGAACGGAAGGACGGTGGGGACGCCCTCGATCCGCAGCTCGTCCAGGGCGGCACGGGCGCGGCGCAGGGCTTGCTGGCGGTCCTCGCCATGGACAATCAGCTTGGCCATGAGGGAGTCGTATTCGGCAGGTATGACGGAGCCGGACCGGACGCCGGAATCAACGCGGATTCCGGCCCCCGTGGGCGCCTCGAACACATCCACCGGTCCGGGGGCCGGCAGGAAGCCCCGGCCGGCGTCCTCGGCATTGAGCCGGAACTCGAACGCATGGCCGGTGGGTGCCGGGTCCTCGGTGACGGACACGGGAAGCCCGTCCGCGATCCGGAACTGCTCCCGCACCAGGTCCAGCCCGGACGTTACCTCGGTGACGGGGTGCTCCACCTGCAGGCGGGTGTTCACTTCCAGGAACGAAATCACGCCGTCGGGGGCCACCAGGTATTCCACCGTGCCAGCGCCGGTGTAGCCGGCCTCCCGGCAGATGGCACGCGCGGACTCATGGATCCGGGTGCGCTGTTCCGCGGTCAGGAACGGAGCCGGTGCCTCTTCCACCAGCTTCTGGTTGCGGCGCTGCAGGGAACAGTCCCGCGTGCCCACCACCACCACGTTCCCGTGGGTGTCGGCCAGGACCTGGGCCTCCACGTGCCGCGGCCGGTCCAGGAAGCGCTCCACGAAGCATTCGCCGCGGCCGAACGCCACGGTTGCCTCACGGACCGCGGAGTCGAAGGCGTCGTCGATGTCTTCCATCCGGTGCGCGATCTTGAGGCCACGGCCGCCGCCGCCGAAAGCCGCCTTGATGGCCACGGGGACCCCGAATTCCGCGGCAAAGGCGCGGACCGCGTCGGCGTCAGCTACCGGTCCGTCGGAACCGGGGACCAGGGGCGCACCCGCACGGACGGCAATTTCGCGGGCGGTGACCTTGTTGCCCAGGCTGCGGATCGCGTCAGGCGAGGGGCCCACCCACGTGAGTCCGGCGTCGAGCACTGCCTGCGCAAAGTCGGCGTTCTCGGAAAGGAAGCCGTACCCGGGGTGGACGGCGTCGGCGCCGGACCGGGCAGCAACGGCCAGGAGCTTGGGGATGTCCAGGTAGGTTTCGGAGCTGGCTGAGCCGCCCAGCGCGTAGGCCTCGTCGCCGAGGCGCACGTGCAGCGCGTCCGCATCGGGATCCGAGTACACGGCCACGGATACCAGGCCGGCGTCGGTGCAGGCGCGGGCAATCCGGACGGCAATTTCACCGCGGTTGGCGATCAGGACTTTTTTCATCATTGCTTCTTTCGCGTGCTCGGAAGAGGGGCCGGGGGCTGCAGTGTTTCGGGGTCAACCTCCACGAAACGCACAGTGGCGCCCGGAGGAAGCTGCGCTGCGGCAGGTAGGTCTTCGGGAATAACGGCGCCGATCACGGGATAGCCTCCGGTGACGGGATGGTCGGCCAGGAACAGGACGGGAAGGCCCGACGGCGGGACCTGCAGCGAGCCGGCCACCACGCCTTCGCTGGGGAGTTCCCCCTCGCGCGCCCGCTCCAGCGCGGTGCCGGCGTCGGCTCCGGGCGTGGACGGCCCGGTGCCGAGCCGGACGCCGATGCGGTTCGATTCGGCGGTCACGGTCCACGCCTGCCCGGTCAGGGCCTCAAGGGAGCGGGGCGTGAACCAGTCGTGGCGGGGGCCGCTGGTGATGCGCAGCACCACGGGCTTGCCGCCGGCGCCTGGTGAGAGGTCTTCCGGCAGGGCAGGCGGTTCGGCGTGGCCCACTGCCCGGGCGCTGTCCACGGCGCCGATGGGCAGCACTGTTCCGGCGGCCAGCGGGGCCGGGCCGATGCCCGACATCAGGTCCGTCGAGCGGCTCCCCAGCACGGGAGGAACATCGATCCCGCCGCGGACGGCGAGGTAGGTGCGCAGGCCGGCCTCCGGGACGCCGAGGTGGAGGCTCTCGCCGTCGTGCAGGGAGAAGGGGGAGTACATCGGCGCTGGCCTGCTGCTGCCGCCCTCGTTCCGGATGTCCGCCGCCGTGCCCGCCCCGCTGAGCGCAACCGTCAGCTCGCCCCGAGCCTGCACGGAAAGGCCGCCCATGACGTTTTCGATGACGGCATCGGTGGGCAGGTTTCCCACCAGCCGGTTCGCCTGGCGGGCGCTCGCAGTATCTGCAGCGCCGGCCGGGGAGACTCCCAAGTCGCCCAGGCCCGGCCGTCCGAGGTCCTGGATGAGTGCCTGCGGCCCGGGCGAAAGGACCTCCAGGGCGGGGCCGGCGGCAGGTGTCTCAGTATCCGCAGCGTCAGCCTGGGTCCCGTCAGCCTGGTCCGTCTCCGTCCGGCTGAGCTTAATGAGCTCGCGCACCGCGACGTACTGGACGGTGGTGCCGGGGCGGACCAGGGCGGGCTGCTCGCGCTGGAGGTCCCACATGCGCGTGGCGGTATGCCCGATGAGCTGCCAGCCGCCCGGTGACCGCCGCGGATACACGGCCGAGAAGTTGCCGGCCAGGGCCACCGATCCGGCGGGTACGGCGGTCCGCGGGGTGCCGCGCCGGGGAACGTTCAGGGCGTCCGTTTCCCCCACGAGGTAGGCGAATCCGGGCGCGAACCCGCCGAAGGCTGCGGTCCACAGCTGGCCGGTGTGGGCGGCGACGACTCCCTCGGGCCCCATGCCGGTGAGTTCGCCCACCTCCGCAAGGTCTTCGCCGTCGTACACCACCTCAATGTGCACCGGCTTGTCCTGGACGGCAGCGGCGCCTGCCGGCATGCTGCCGAGCCGTGCGAGGGGTCCGCGGGCAGCGCGGGCGCTGGCGCGGGAGTCGAAGACAACCAGAACGGTCCGGGCGGCTGCGAGCACATCGACCTGTCCCGCGGCCGGGTTGTCCCTGAGGCGGGAGTGCAGGGACAGCACTGCGTCAAGGGAGTCCAGCTCCAGGAGCAGGGCCCGGGGCCCGGCCCAGCGTATCTCCGGGGAACTCACACGAAGCTCCTGATGTCCACGCCGGCGGCCTCGAGTTCGTGGCGGACCGCGGCCGCCATGGACACGGCGCCGGCGGTGTCGCCGTGCAGGCAGATGCTTTCGGCGGAGGTTTTGATGGTGGACCCGTCCCTGGCAACGATGGTGCCCTCGGTGGCCAGCCGCACCATATTGGCGGCAACAGCATCCTCGTCATGGAGGACGGCGCCGGGTTCGCGGCGGGACACCAGGGTTCCGTCCGGGTTGTAGGCGCGGTCCGCAAAGGCCTCGGCTACTCCGCGCAGGCCGGCTGCTTCGGCGGCGGCCAGCGCCACCGAACCCGGCAGCAGCAGCATCGGCAGGTCCCCGCCGAAGGCCTTGACCGCATCCACCACCGCCTGCGCCTGCACCTGGTGGGTCACGATGGTGTTGTACAGCGCCCCGTGCGGTTTTACGTAGCCGATCCGGCCGCCGGCTGCGCGGGCAATGCCTTCCAGGGCGCCCAGCTGGTAGAGCACGTCATCAGCGAGTTCCGTGGGGGAGCAGTCCAGGAAGCGGCGGCCGAAGCCCGCGAGGTCGCGGTATCCCACGTGGGCGCCGATGCTGATGCCGGCGGCGACGGCGTCGCGGCAGGTCCGGGCAATCGTGGAGGGGTCGCCGGCATGGAAGCCGCATGCGATGTTCGCGCTGGAGACGGAGCGGAAGATGGCGGCGTCGTCGCCCATGGTCCAGTTACCGAAGGATTCGCCGACGTCGCTGTTGAGGTCAATGGAGGCCATAGTGATTCTCGTCTCGTTGAAGTGGTCTCTTTAGGATGCACGAGAATCAAAGATTGTTCAACAATATTGGCCAAACTGGTGCCCAAGCCGCCTGCCCGGCCGCGCGTTCCTGGCCACGCATCCAACAGAAGGAGCGGGCGACGGCGGAACCTCCCGCCGTCGTCCGCTCCCCTTGGGCGGCAGGCTCAGTAAGCCTTGACGCGCTGTTCCACCACGAGGTGGACCAGCGCGAAGACGCCGTCCCGGTCAATGGCGGCAAGGGCGGCGTCCAGCGCGGCGGGAACGTCCCTGTCCTCGGTGACGGTGATGCCGAACCCGCCGAAGGCCCTGGCCATCAGGCCGAAATCGGGGTTCTTCAGCTGGGTCCCGGAGACCCGTTCCGGGTAGTGCCGTTCCTGGTGGGTGCGGATGGTTCCGTATTCCTGGTTGTCCATCACCACCACCAGCGGCGTGGCCCCGTACTGGGCGGCGGTGGCCAGCTCCTGCCCGTTCATGAGGAACTCGCCGTCTCCGGCGATGGTCACCACGCGGCGGCCGGGCTCGGCCAGCGATGCCGCGATGGCCGAGGGGACCGAGTAGCCCATGGAGCCGTTGCGGGCGCTGATCATGGAGGCGTAGCGGCGGGTGGGGAAATAGCGGTGGGCCCAGTTGGTGTGCTCGCCCGCGCCGAAGGTCACCATCGCATCCTCCGGAAGCCGGGGCACCAGGTTCGCCAGCAGGGTGTCCATCCGCGCCCGGCCCGGCGCGGGGGAGGCCGGGGGCAGGGCGGCGAACCGTTGCTGCTCGGTCCGCATCCTCGCGGTCCAGGCCTTCCACTCCTCCTTGGCCGGCAGGCTGATGCCGGCGAGGTCGCGGACGAAGGCTTCCGGCTTGGCCAGGATCTGCCGGGACACCGGCCCGGACCGGCCGCGGAGGGAGGGGTCGATGGTCACCAGGAAGTTCTCCTTGGTCCAGTCCTGCCGGCAGACGAATCCGTCCGTGATGACGTCCCCGGGGACGGTTCCCACAAACACCAGGAGGTCGGTTTCCTCCAGCAGGTCGTAGGTGGGGCGGGGACGGCCGTAGCCGATGGGGCCAACGTAGGAGGGCGAATCGAAGGACACGGTGCCCTGGGTCCGCCACTCAGCCGCGGCCGGGATGTGGTGCCGTTCCAGCCAGCCGGTGAGCTGGTCTGCCGCCTCCTGCGTCCAGTCGTTGCCGCCGGTGACGAAGAGCGGCTTGCTGGATGCCGCAAGGGCGGCTTCCAGGGCTGCGGCGTCGGTGCGGCTCATGCCGCCGGCCGCTACCGGGATGGCAGGGTGCAGCGCCGGGTCAATCTGCTGCCGGATGATGTCCTCGGGCAGGCCCACCACCACCGGACCGGGCCGTCCGCTCATCGCGGCAAACATTGCCTCGGCCACGATCTCCGACGCCCGCTCCGCGTGGTCCAGGACCATAACGCGTTTTGCGCCGGTATCGAACCAGGCCTTGATGTCGAACTCCTGGAATGCCTCCCGGTCCCGGTGCGCGAACGGGATCAGGCCCACGAACAGCAGCATGGGGGTGGAGTCCTGCCAGGCGGTATGCAGCCCCACATGCGCGTTTGCCGCGCCGGGCCCCCGGGTCACCATGGCGATGCCCGGGCGCTGGTTCATTTTTCCGTCCGCCTCGGCCATGTAGGCGGCGCCGCCCTCGTGTCGGCAGACGATGGTTTCGATGCTGGAACTGTGCAGGCCGTCCAGCACGTCCAGGAAACTTTCACCCGGCACCACGTAGGTGCGGTCCACCCCGTGCGCCACCAACGAATCGACGATAACGTGCCCGGCTGATTTCAGCGCCGGCGGGGTGGCCTGGGGTGCGGGCGGCCGGCCCGGCTGCGGGCTGGCGTCAGCAGGGGGTACGACGGCGGCAGGCTGGGTAGGGGATGCGGCAGGGGTTGCTTCGGTTTCCGTTGTCATGGGCTTTCTTTGGCGGTTCGGACGGGTTTGGCGAAAGTGGTCTTTATCTGAAGGTGGTTGCTGGTGGGTTGGCGATGACGGGGGAGAGTCCGGTGTGGCCTTCGCGGGTTTGGGCGATGTCGCGGATGCGGTCGCGGCAGGCGTACCAGCCGAGCACCATCAGTATGGAGGCGATGGCGGTGACGAGCATGGTGAGGGGGGATTCGATGAAGACCATGGTGAGGACGCCGGCGAGGAAGAGGAGGGAGAGGTATCCGGTGTAGGGGGCGCCGATCATGCGGAAGGAGGGGCGTTCCAGCCAGCCTTTGTCTGCCCAGCGGTGGAGCTGGATCTGGCAGAGGACGATGGTGGCCCAGGTCATGATGATGCCGACGGAGGCGACGTTGAGGACGATTTCGAAGGCTTGGGCGGGGACGAGGTAGTTCAGGGGGACGCCGAGGAGGGAGACGCCGGCGGTGATGGCGATCCCGCCGTAGGGGACGCCGGCTTTGTTCATGCGGGAGGCGAAGCGGGGGGCGGAGCCGTTGACGGACATGGAGCGCAGGATCCGGCCGGTGGAGTAGAGCCCGGCGTTGAGGGAGGAGAGGGCGGCGGTGAGGACGACGAGGTTCATGATGACGTCCACGCCCTGGATGCCGATGGAGCCGAAGAAGGTCACGAAGGGGCTGACGCCTTTTTCGTAGGAGGTGTAGGGCAGCAGCAGGGCCAGGAGGATGACGGAGCCGACGTAGAACACGGCGATGCGGAACACGACGGAGTTGATGGCTTTGGGCATGATTTTTTCGGGGTTTTCGGTTTCGCCGGCGGCGGTGCCGACGAGTTCGATGGAGGCGTAGGCGAAGAGGACGCCCTGCATGAGGATGATCATGGGGAGCAGGCCGTTGGGGAAGATTCCGCCGTTGTCCGTCAGGAGGCTGAGGCCGACTTGTTGGCCGTCGACGGGGGTGCCGAAGATGACGAAGTAGGTGCCGACGATGAGGAAGATGACCAGGGCGGCGACTTTGATCAGGGCGAACCAGAATTCCATTTCGCCGAAGACCTTGACCGAGACGAGGTTCAGGGCGAGGACCACGATGAGGGCGGTCAGGGCCCAGGCCCATTGGGGGACGGCTGCCATCCAGGGGATGTAGTTGCCGAAGAAGTTCATGTAGAGGGCGGCGGCGGTGATGTCCACGATGGTGGTGGTGGCCCAGTTGATCCAGTAGAACCAGCCGGAGACGAACGCGGCTTTTTCGCCGAAGAATTCGCGGGCGTAGGAGACGAACGAGCCTGAGGAGGGCCGGTGGAGGACCAGTTCGCCCAGGGCGCGGAGGATGAGGAACGCGAAGAACCCGCACACGGCGTAGGCGATGACCAGGGACGGGCCTGCGGCGTTGAGCCGGCCGCCGGCGCCGAGGAACAGGCCGGTACCGATCGCGCCGCCGATCGCGATCATCTGGATCTGCCGGGGCTTCAAATTCTTGTGGTAGCCCTGGTCCTCGGCATGCAACGCCGACTCAGAAGCGTGGGCATGACCACCGTCGATCACGTGGTCAGGTGCGACCTTGTGGTCCTGTACAACCTCGTCTTTGGGGTTGATGGGCATGGGTGATCCTTTCGATACGGAGAAGATCCTGCTGGGAGGGAAAGAAGTGGGCGTTGCGGCGCGCGCGGGTCAGAAAACGGACCAGCCGGTGCGGTCGGAAAGGTCGGCGAGGGCGGCAGTACCGGCCAGCGAGTTGCCTTTGGCGTCCAGCCGCGGACTCCAGACGCAGATGGCGCACTCGCCCGGAACGATGACCAGGATTCCCCCGCCCACCCCGCTCTTTCCCGGAAGGCCTACACGGTAGGCGAACTCGCCTGCGGCGTCGTACATGCCGCACGTCAGCATGATGGAACCGACGCGTTTTGCATCGCTGGGGGACAGCACGGTACCCAGCGTTCCCTGCCCGGCCCGGGCCAGGAACAGCCCGGCTTTGGCCAGGTCTGCGCAGGTCATCATGATGGAACACTGCCGGACGTAGTTCTCCACCACCGCTTCGGCCGAGTGGTGCAGGTTGCCGAAGTTTTTCAGGAAGTGGGCCAGCGCCAGGTTCCGACTGCTGTTGGCCAGTTCGCCGGCTGCCGCTGCCTCATCGATAGCGGGCCCGCTGCTGGATGCCTGCGCGGTGAGGAACTGCAGGAGCCTGGCGGCGGCGTCGGGCGCCTTGTCCATCAGGTGGTCCGTGACCACCAGGGCGCCGGCGTTGATGAACGGGTTCCGGGGGATGCCGTGCTCCACCTCGAGCTGGACCAGGGAGTTGAAGGGTGTGCCGGAGGGTTCCCGCAGGACGCGGGACCACAGCGATCCTGTGCTGTCTCCGCGAAGCGCCATGGCCAGGGTGAACACCTTGGAGATGCTTTGGATGGAGAACGGCACGGCTGCATCGCCGGCGCTGAACACTTCTCCGGACGTGGTGGCGACGGCGATGCCGAATCTGTTAAAAGGGACGGCTGCCAGGAGGGGAATGTTTCCCGGGATGCTGCCTGATTCCCGTTCCGGCCGGTGGCGCAGGACGATGTCGTCGAGGAGCGGTCCCAGAGGCGGTGCCTGGAGTGTTGTTGTCATTTCCTGCCTGAGGTTTCGTTGGAAGGGGTCCCGGCCAATTCCTGGACGTGGAGGAGGGCCACCAGCGCGTCGCGGGGTTTGCTGAAGTCCAGGCCGGTGACCCGCGACGCCTTGCTGATCCGGTAGTAAACGGTGTTCTTGTGCAGCTGCATCCGGCGCGCGCAGGCGGCGACGTCAAGCGCGGCGTCAAAGTACGCCCGCAGGGTTTCGGCCAGTTCGCCGTCCTCCCGCAGCAGCCGTGAAAGGCTGCGGTGGCGGAACGTGGAGGTGGAGAAGTTCCGGACTGCCTCCCGGAACAGGATCTCGCCTTCGAAATCGTCCACTGTGCCTACGGACGTATCTACGGACCGGCCCACGCAGTCCAGGAGGGCCTCGGTCATGCGGGTCACCGAGTGGATGGACAGCAGGTCCGGAACCACCGGGCCCACGGCGGCAAAGGGGCTGATGCCCAGGTGCTTCCGTGCGTCCTTGATGATGGACTCCGCGAGGCTCCGCAGCCCGGGTTCGGCCGCGGCAGACTGCAGGCCTGGAATGACGACGGCGGTGTCCCCCTTGAACTGGCCCACGACGGCGGACGCCTTGTAGGCAGCGGCGTGGATGGACGCCAGGTTGGCGAGTTCGCCGTGCTTGAGTGCGGCATCGTCGGCCTGCGCTTCGGCCTCAGACATGCCAATCAGGATCAGGGCAGCCGGGCGCTCCGCCGGGAGCTTTTCACTGTGGGCGCTGGCTGCGGCTTCCGCCGGGCCGGACAGGATCCGTGCCACGCGGTCTTCCCGCATGTGCACCGACTGCTGGTTGCGGTACCGGATCAGTTCGGCGGAGGTCCGCGCAGCGGAACCCTTCAGCACATGGTCGACGTCGGGCCCGAAGCCGGCCCCGGTCTCCTGGAGCCAGATGTAGCCCATGATGCGGTCGCCGGCGAAAAGCGTGATGGCCACGCGTTCGCGCAGCCCGTCCTGCGGCCGGGCCGGGACCCGGACAGGTAGCCGGGTTCCGTGCAGCTCGCGGTAGGCGCCCAGGTCCTTGAGCAGCAGCTCGTATTTGCGGGGTCCGCGGCGCGCCAGGATGGATGCCTTGCGGAGTTCGTCGATGTCGTTGGAGACGGTGGAGTACGCCAGCACCTTGTTGGCCGCGTCCTCGATGACCACATGGCTGGACGTGAGGCGTGCCGTGGTTTGGGCGATGGCGAAAAGGTCCTCCTCCAGCAGCGTGAGCACTTCACTTTGATAGCTCGGCGGCTGGATCCTGTCCTTGGCGATGGACAGCAGCCGGTCCCAGTCCGCGCCGGGATCCACCAGCAGCAGGCCTGTGCCGGCATCGCGCAGGAGTTCCTCGGCCTCGGTCAGTTCATCGCGGTTTCCCTTCACGGCCACTACGGGCGGAGGGTCCTTCTTCAGGAGCCGGCGCAGCGCCGGCAGGGCTGACCGGCCGCGGACCCCGATCAGCAGGACGAAGGCGGCTGCGGCGTCGGGCGCTTCATCGTCGGCGTCCACGATCAGGAACCGTTCGATCGCCGGGCTGGCCGACGCCGGCCGCAGGACCAGGCTGGCGAACCCCAGGGGGAGATCCGAGAGGATATCGTCCACCGTCACCGCAGCCATGAGTGTCCTTCTGCATCGATCCCACCGGACGGCTCTGTCCGGTCCACTCATGGTATCCAGCAGGAAATGGCAGAAATATGTGAGCTCACCCAAAAATTGCGCGGCTTTTTCAGCCCGCCGTCCAACTCAAGGGCCGCGCACCGCGGCCGTGGATCCTCGGACTGTCAGGTAGGTAGGCATGACGTACCTGTTGCGGAGGCCACCGCCTGCCGGCGGCCTGAGCTGCGCCAGCAGCATGGAGACGGCGGAGCGGCCGACCTGTTCGATGGGTGACGCCATGGTGGTCAACGGGGGATTGCAGAAATCCGCCCCAAAGATGTCGTCGCAACCAACGATGCTCATGTCCTC
This sequence comes from Pseudarthrobacter sp. GQ63, assembly GCF_059758765.1. Lineage (NCBI taxonomy): Bacteria > Bacillati > Actinomycetota > Actinomycetes > Micrococcales > Micrococcaceae > Pseudarthrobacter > Pseudarthrobacter sp. GQ63. The sequence goes on along the minus strand of NZ_JCAXEF010000007.1, from coordinate 4,625 downwards.
GGGCACCCGGATGCCGCGTTCGCGCAGCCGCTGCAGCATGCCGATCGCAATGAGGTCGTTGAAGGCGATGCAGGCTGTCACTCCGCTGTGGACGGCGGCGTCCGCGGCGGCCGCACCGGACTGCGTCTTGGGGGCGAACGGGCCGAGGCTGCGTACTTCAACACCCCGGTCCTGCGCTGCCTCGGAGAGTGCGGCCCAGCGGCGCTCACTCGACTGGGAGGTCAGGGGCCCGGCGACGTAGGCAATCCTGGCATGGCCCAGGGACACCAGGTGGTCAAGGGCCTGGCTGGTGGCGGAGGGGGTGTCGATGATGACGGCCGGGACGCCGGCAACGTCACGGTTGATTGTGACCAGCGGCGCCCGGGCGGCAGCCGCCAGCAGGGCTTCGTCGCTGAGCCTGGACGCCGCCACGATGACTCCGTCGGCGGTCTTGCGGAGCTGCTCCAGGGTGCTGGCCTCCACCTCGTCCGATTCCTCAGTGTCCACCAGGAGCTGTGTGTAGCCTGCGGCCTTGAGCTGCAGCTGGGTTCCCCGGATCAGGTCGAAGTAGAAGGGATTGGTGATGTCCGGAACGAGTACGCCCACCGCTCCCGTGCGTCCCGAGCTCAGGGCCTTGGCCTGGGCATTGGGCATGTAGTTCAAGGCTGCGGCGGCCGCCTGGATGCGCTCGCGGGTGCGGACGCTGACCCGGTCCGGGGTGGAGAGGGCCCGCGACACAGTGGACGCCGCCACTCCGCACTTCACGGCGATGTCGTGGATGGTGGCTGGGCGGTCTGTCCCGGCAGCTGGCATCGCCATGGCGCTCCTCTTTAAGCGTAGTGACAGAAGGTCCCTGTGACTCCTGACACAGCGGTACAGCTCCAAGGATGCCACAGGTTGCATTTTATGGCAACCGGTTGTCAATTGCGCGGCAAGAAGCATACGATGACCGGACTGCCCGTGAACTGAGTCACCCCGCCAGGCCCGGACTCCCGCCCTGCTGGAGGTGCAACAAGGAGACTCCGATGACACAACAACCAACAGCCGTGTGGCCGCTCTCAGGATTCGGCGACGAAGTGGATCCGGATCCGGCCATCCAGGCGTCGGTCCTGCTCGCCCTCGGGGCCAGCCATATCGAGGTCCGCAGCGCCTGGGGAACCAACGTTTCCGAATTCTCTGCCGAACAGGCGGCAACGCTCAAGGGCATCCTGGATGGCAAGGGCCTCAAGGTTTCAGCGATCGCCAGCCCCATCGGCAAGGTGGATGCGGCCCTTCCCGTTGACCACGAACTGGACCGGCTGCGGCAGGTCATTTCGGTCGCCAGGGTGCTGGACTCCAGGTACATCCGGATTTTCTCCTTCTACCGGGACGGGGGCCAGCGTCCTGAAGACATCCGTGACGCCGTGATGGCCCGCATGACGGCGCTCGCGGCCCTCGCGGAGGAATCCGGCGTCGTCCTGCTGCACGAAAACGAGAAGGACATCTATGGCGATACGCCGCAGCGGGTGCTGGACATCATGGAGACCGTCGACTCGCCGGCGCTGCGCGTTGCCTGGGACAACGCGAACTTCGTGCAGGTTGGGGTCAAGCCCTACACGGAGGGGTATGCCATGCTGCGCCCCTACCTTGAGTACCTGCAGGTGAAGGACGCCGTTGCGGGCACTGGCGAAGTGGTGCCCGCGGGCGAGGGGGACGGCGAACTCGATGACACCATCCGTGCCCTCGCGGCAGATGGCTTCACCGGCTTTGCTTCACTGGAGCCCCATCTCGCCAGCGCCCATGAACTGGGCGGCTTCTCCGGCCCCGTGGCATTTGGTGCCGCGGCCCGGGCTTTCGCCGGACTGGCCGCACAGCACGGGGTTGAGCTGAGATGAGCATCCGGGCCGCTGTCATCGGCTGCGGGTACGTTTCCGCCGTGCATTTCGAGGCATTGGCAAAGCTCGACGGCGTCCGGCTGGTGGGCGTCTGCGATACGGATCCCGGCCGGCTTGCGGCAGCCGTGCAGGCCTACGGCGTGCCGGGTTATCCGGACCACCTCAGCCTCCTGGCTGCGGTGGGTCCGGACGTTGTCCACGTCACCACGCCTCACAACAGGCATGCGTCCGTGGCAGCGGACTGCCTGGAACGCGGAGTCAGCGCCATTGTCGAAAAGCCCCTGGCGCACACGCTTGCAGAAGGCCGTCGGCTGGTCCGGGCGGCACGGAACAGCACCGCGAAAATAGGTGTCTGTTTCCAGAACCGCTATAACTCCACCGCGCAGGCCATGCACGCCCTCCTGTCCTCGGGGGAACTGGGCGCCGTGCTGGGCGCCTCGGCAACGGTCATGTGGCACCGCAACGCGGACTACTACCGCAGCCGCCCGTGGCGGGGTACCTGGGAGGGCGGCGGTGGCGGCCTCATGATGAACCAGGCAATCCATACTGTCGACCTGCTGCAGTGGCTGGTGGGGGACGTGGTGTCCCTGAGCGGCAATGCTGCCACGCGGTTCCTTGGCGGCACGATCGACGTCGAGGACACCGCGGAGTTTGTGGCAGAGCACGAAGGCGGCGCGCGCAGCGCCTTCTATGCCACGCTCGCCAACGCAGCCAATGCGCCGGTCACCCTGGAGATCGTGGCAGAGAAGGCCACCCTCAGCCTCCGCGGCGACCTTACCGTCACCCATGCGGACGGGAGCGTGGAGACGGTCCCTGAGCGGGCCGCCGCATCCGGCGGGCGGGACTACTGGGGTGCCTCGCACGAACTGCTGATCACCGACTTCTATGCCCGGCTCAACGATCCCGATCCTTTTTGGATAGACCCCGCCGAGGCGGAGAAATCACTGCGGATCGTCAAGGAGTTGTACCGGCAAAGCTACCCGGACGGCCCTGCCGACGTCATGTAGCTGCCATTTTCTGACAACCGGTTGCCAAGAATGGCAACAGTGCGTACTGTGATTCCCACAGACCCGTGTGGTGCACGCCACAGGGTTCGTCACCCCCATGTTCCACAGATCCAGGAGCCAACAATGAAGTTAGGTCCCCGCGCGGCAGCAGCCGCCATCATCACCAGCGCAGCCCTTGCGCTCTCGGCTTGCGGCGGCGGAGCACAGGGCAACAACCCCAGCGGCCCCAAGACAACTGCCCTCACCCTGGGCACGGTCCAGGAGATACGCTCCTGGGATCCGGCCCAGGCCCACGTGGGCCATATCCTGCAGCCGTACCAGGCCGCCTACGACTCCCTGCTCCTCCGCGAACCGGACGGCACGCTCAGCCCCATGCTGGCCACCGACTGGAAGTACAACGAGGACAACACCAAGCTCACCCTTGACCTCCGCACCGACGTGACCTTCAGCGACGGCGCCACGTTCGACGCCGAAGCTGCCAAAGCCAACCTGGACCATTTCAAGAAGGCAAACGGCCCGCAGATGGCCCAGCTCACCGCCGTCTCCGAGGTGGCGGTGGTGGACGCAGACACCATCGAACTCAACCTGGCCACCCCCGATCCCTCGCTGGAGTTCTACCTCAGCCAGGCAGCAGGCCTCATGGGCAGCCCAAAGGCGCTGGGCACGGAGGCCATCAAGACCGAGCCCGTGGGCAGCGGCCCCTACGTCATGGACAAGGCCGCAACGGTCAAGGACTCGCAGTCGGTGTTCACCGCCCGGCCGGACTACTGGAACAAGGATCTTCAGAAGTTTGGGAAGGTCACCTTCAAGACGCTGACGGATCTGACCGCCCGGACCAACGCCCTGGTTTCCGGCCAGGTTGACGCCACACTGCTTGACCCCAAGACCGGCAAACAGGCTGAAGGCGCCAAAATGAAGCTCGCCTCCAACCAGGTGGACTGGCAGGGGCTGCTGCTCCTGGACCGTGACGGCACTGCGAACCCCGCACTGAAGGACGTTCGCGTCCGGCAGGCCATCAACTACGCGTTCGACAGGAAGACGATCCTGGACCAGGTGCTGCTGGGACAGGGCACGCCCACGTCCCAGCCCTTCGGCAAGGAAAGCGGTGCCTGGGTTGAAGAACTCGAAAACAAGTACCCGTACGACCCCGCGAAGGCCAAGGCCCTGCTGAAGGAAGCCGGCCATGAAAACGATGTTGTCCTTGAGCTGCCGTCCGTTCCGGGGTGGGAAACCCAGATCGCCGTGGTCAAGCAGCAGCTGGCTGATGTGGGCATCACCCTGAACGTGGGCTCTGCCATCACGAATACCTTTACGTCGGACGTCGCAGCCCAAAAGTTCACCACCATGTACTTCTCGCTGTTCCAGGGGGAACCGTGGGTTGCCATCAACCAGATCGTTTCCACCAAGGCGCTGTACAACCCGTTCATGAACACCAGTCCTGAACTGCAGGCCAGGATCGACGCCGTCGAACGGGGCGGCAAGGATGCGGGCAAGCTGGCCCAGGACGTGAACCGGTACGTCGTGGAGCAGGCATGGTTTGCGCCGATGTTCCGCGTCAACCAGATGTACTACCACAACGACAAAATCACGGTCACGCCCCAGATCCAGCAGGCAGTCCCGTCGATCTACAACTACGCGCCGGCCAGCTAGACAGCCGGCAGGCAGCACCAACAAGCAGGATGCCGCTTCGGTGGCCGCGGACCGCGGCCACCGAAGCCAGGCAGCCACCATGCCAGTTCAACGGAGCCAGCCATGATTCGATTCG